>JAKQDH010000174.1 GCA_029558835.1 Planctomycetota bacterium
GCAGATCGGATCTCTCGTTCAAGACAGAAGGTTTCCACTACATCGCGCTTCCGCCCCGCCACCGCCTCTGGCAACCGCGCCCGCGGCCCTCGGCCCCACAAAAAAACCGAAAAATCCCCACTGCTGTCTAACTTGGGCTAACACGGGTACGGGCGGCGTGTGCGAGCCCGCCGAGGCGCCCTGTCCGGATCCGGCGCGGTTGTGTGGATCGGCGCCGCACCGGACTCCTGCTGCCACGGACGTAAAGGACCCTGCAAAGAGCATCCGCTTCGTCATCCTGCTGGTGTTTCTGGCCGTGGTGGTCGTCGTACTGCAGGCCGACCGCCAGCAGCTAGCGCAGACCGGCCCAGGCCAGGGGCCCGAGGTCGCCGACACCATGACCAAGCAAGAGCGAGCGCAGGTCCAGGTTCCCCAGAAGATATTGCAGGACCTGCCGTTGCCCGGCGAGGAACCGACCGTCCTGCCGGAGTCTCACGTCGAAGTCCGCGTGGATACGTCGGATAGCAAGAACCGGCTGCAGATAATCATCACCGAAGCACACGGCTGCTTCGCCGAGACCTTCCGCCTCGCTTCCTGGACGAAGGGTCACGAGCAGCGTCGCTGGGACCATTTCGTCAACAGATGCCTGCCTGAGCGGGGTGCCCTGGTAGTGAAGAACTTCGTCGTACCAGCGGCGTTGCAGCCCGCAGGGGGAGACAGGGGCCGGACCGGAGGTGGTGAGGCCGAGGTGGTCGAGCACACCCGGGGCCGCGCGGAGAACCCCCCGAACTGGCCCCCCCGAGCAAGGACGACTAAGACCCTGCGTCTGGACTCCCCTCCCGGGGACGCAGGAACCGGGTGGGGAGGGGCGTAGAGACACTCCGTAATAAGGCAATCGCCTACACAATCCGACATGCCCAACCGGCGAAATTGCCGGGGTGAACCGTGAACGGTTGTTCCGGTCTTCCACCTCGCCGCAGAATCGACCACCAAGATTCTAGTCCTCAGAACGTCTGAGCTCTCAAAGCCTTTCTTACATTAGCCCAAGGAAGCCGCAAATCCACTTCGGCTTTAGTTTGCTGGTAACGCAGCCCGGCCCCCCGCGCTGGGTCCAGACCAGCGCGGGGGTACGCCGGTGTGGAGATGCGCTCAACCGCGTCTCAGCCTCGATGAGCCTTCCCAGTTGCAGTCTGCGGTGCCATTGTGGTAAACTCTGGTTTAGCGTTGCAGAGTGATGGTGCGAAGAGCGGCTGGTGCGCAGGCCGCGGGTTTGCCTTTGCGCCACGTGGCGCGTGGGGTTTCGGCGGCGTGGCCTGTTCGCCTGCGGACGTGCATAAGGAGACGGAGATGAGAGGCGTAGCAGCGTTGGCACTGATGGGCGTGGTGATGTTCGTTGTGGCGGTTCCGGCCGACGGAGCTCTGCCACAGGTGATCTTCTCGAACATCGCGACTTCTCCAACTTCGGACGTGCCGGGTCTGCCCAGCGGCACCAAGTTCCACACGGGCACCGGTACCCAGTTTGACCGGCCCTTCGGCAGCCCCGACGGCACGCGGTGGATCTTCGGGGGCGTGACGAACCTGGCAACCACGGAGGACGAGATCATCGTGGTGGGCGGCGGGCTCACCGGCGCCGGGGCCATGACGGTGGTGCGCGAGGGCACCGCGACGTTCTTTGACGGGACCGTCAACTGGGGGACGCTGCGAACGAACATGGGTATCAACGACGCCGGGCATTATGCCTTCAGCGCCGACACCAGCGCCGCCACCACCTCGGACGAGGTTGCGGCCCGGTGGGTGGGCGGCTTCGAGCTGATGGCGCGCGAGGGCGTGCAGGCACCCGGCCAAGGCGCGGGCATTGGGTATGGCAGTCTGACCAACGCCGTGCACATTCTCAGCAACAGTGACGTGCGTTTCCGCACGTCATCGCTGACAGGCGCCACGACGCAGCAGGTGTTGTACAGCAACTCGTCACTCGCCAACGGGACGATCGTCGCCCAAACGGACATCACGATCCCGACCGGGCAGCTCGTCGCCCCGGACCAGAGCACGGACAACCTGACTTCTGATCGGTTCCGGTCGGACGCCACGGGCGCCAACTACATCTACCACGGCGACCTGAACGGGCCCACGACGACGGACCTGGTAATGGTGTACAACGGGCAGGTGATGGCCCAGGAAGGCGTGGTCCTGCCCGGCTCGGGGTTCGCCTCCAACGTCAGCAGCCTGGCGAGTGACGCGGGCAGCCAGCAGGTTTCGCCGTACAACGGCCACTACATGTTCCGCGGGTGGAACGCGGACGGCACCGACTGGGTTGTGCGGGACGGCGCGGTGGTCGCGGTCACGGACGGTCCGATCCACGTCGGCGCCACCGAGTTCTTCGATGACGCCTCGTACACCGCCTGTTTCTTCCTCAACGCGATCAACAGTTTTGGTGACTACGTCATCGGCGGGGTCACCAACGCGGCGGACCTCAACGCCAATGCCGTGCTGGTGCTTAACGGCGCGGAAGTCGTGCTGCGGGAGAACGATCCGGTTGACCTGGATGGCAACGGTCTGGCGGATGACAACGCCTACATCAGCGTCTTCAACAACGACGACGCGTTCCTCAGTGACGACATGTACTACTACTTCAACGCCGACCTGCGGGACAGCGACGGCAATTCGATCGGCCAGGCCTACCTGGTCATGCTGGTGCCGGAGCCGGCTACGCTGGGGCTGCTCGCGCTGGGCGTGCTGCTGGTGCTGCGGCGGACGCGGTAGCGCCACCTGCAGTTGAAGGACGGGAGGACTGGCACGGCTCGCTGTGTCCGCGCGATGCAGCGAGCCGTGTTGATAGAGACGGCGACGGCTAGCGACAGGGAGGGTTTGTGATGTGTAGGCGACGTGGCCGGACGATCCGAAGTGCGGCGTGGCTCGCCGTGCTCATGGGCATCGGCATCGGGCCCTCGGCGGCACAGGCCCAGGAGGCGCGCGTGCCGGAAGGCGGCGAGTTACCACCCTACGCGCGGGTCATGCCCGTTCCGCCGGGGCCGGGACCGGTGAGCCGGTTCACCCCGGTGCGCAACGGTCTGCCGACCATCATGCTCACCGGCTACTGGCCGCCGACCAACGAGATGCTGCGTCAGTTCAGCCCCAACCCGGTACAGAATCCCGACGGCTGGGTCGGCCAGAACTGGGAGGGGCGGGGCTACAACGTCTACGCGTTCTTCCCCGAGTTCCCCGGGGGCCTGGGCAAAGGGGAGGGTGATTTCGAGGTGGACTACCAGGATACCTCCAACGACTTCTGGCCGTTGGTGGCTACCCTGGAACCGATCGCGATCGTCAGCTTCGGACGCGCGGGCGCCGACATCGACTGGGAGCTGGAAGGCGGCAACTACCGCTACACCACGACCAGCTACTCGGCGGACTACCTGACGCCCTATCGTCCCACGCCGGAACTGCCCTTCTACAATGAGCCGGTCAACACGTTCCGGGTCTCGACGCTGCCGCTGGCCCAGATCGTGGCGGCCGTGGCCGCGTGCGGCGCCAACGTCAATCCCTACTCGACGACCTACGACGAAAGCAAGTTCCTGTGCAGCTACATGGGTTACCACTCGAACTGGTATCACGAGCTGCACGCCGACCCGGAGGACCCGGCCTGGAACATCTGCGCGGGTTTCATCCACCTGGGGTCCAATCTGACGCTGCCGGACGCGATCCTGTGCAGTGAGGTGACGCTCCGCACCGTCATCGGCCACGTCGATCTGCAGCGGCCGGTGCCGGGCGATCTGGACGCCGACCGCGACGTGGACTATGACGACCTGACGGTGCTGACCGACTGTCTGGCCGGGCCGCAGGGGGCCCCGGGCGCAGGCTGCACGGGCGCCGATTTCGACGATGACGACGACGTGGACCTTGCGGACTTCGCTGCCTTCCAGAAGTGGTTCACCGGCAGCTCGTAGAAGCCGCTTCGGGTCGCGGACCCGCGCGGCTCACGCATGTCACCCAGGTCGCACGCGAGGCCCTGGGGGACCGATCCTGCGTCGGTAGCCGGTGCGGGCCTGAAGGCCGCGGACTGCCTTCACACGAGATTCGACGCGGCGTTGCTGGCACCCGCGCGGCCTTGCTCGTAGAATCGCCGCCCATCATGGCCAGCGCGCTTGAGGTCCGCAATCTGGTGAAGATTTATAACACGGGCGGGACCTGCGTCCGGGCGGTCGATGACGTGTCGCTGAGCGTGGCGCCGGGGGAGTTCGTGGTCATCCTGGGCGCCAGCGGGTCGGGCAAGAGCACGCTGCTGCATCTCGTGGCGGGGCTGGACCTGCCGACTGCGGGAACGGTCACCATCGACGGGCATGACCTGTTTCAATTCAGCGACGCTGAGCGGACGCGGTTCCGCCGGCGCCGCATCGGCGTCATCTTCCAGGCGTACAACCTGCTGCCGACGCTTTCGGCGCTGGACAACGTGGCCCTGCCGGCCCTGCTCGACGGGCAGGGCGCGCGGGCGGCCGGTGCACGCGCCGAAATGCTCCTGACCCGCGTGGGCTTACAGAACCGCCTGCGGCATCGCCCCGACGCGCTCTCCGGTGGGGAGCAGCAGCGGGTGGCCGTCGCGCGAGCGCTCATGAACGAGCCGACGTTGCTGCTCGCGGACGAGCCGACCGGGAACCTGGATACCCAGCGGGGTCAGGAAATCTGGCGGCTGCTGGCCGAGCTGGTCGAGCCTGCCGCGGGCAGCGCTCCGCCGGGCGGGGCAGGTGCGACGCCCGGTGGGAGCGGTGCGACGAAGCCTACCGCGGAGGCGCCACCCCCATCGGCGGTCGGGCAGGCCGCGGCGCGTCTGCCGGCCGTGATCGCGGTGACGCACGACGCGGCCGGGGCGGCCCACGCCCACCGCGTCCTCGTGCTCAAGGACGGTCGGTATGTCGGCGAATTCGACCCGCGCGCGGAGCAGCGCGGGCAGGATGAACACCATGCGGCACTGGTGGCAGCTCGCTACGCGGAACTGGCGGAGCGGACATAGCCGGTGGGCGCGGCGACCCTCGGGGCGCACGGTGGCCGCCGTCGTGTCGGTGGGCGTCGCGGTGGCGGCCGTTGTCGTCATCACCACGCTGCAAGAAACGGCCAATCGCGCGATCGTTGACGTCGTCGTGCATGAGTGGTTCGGCGGCAGCGCTCACCTGGCGATTCACCCACCCGGTGCGCATTGGGGCAGCCTGGAGCGGTCCCTCGCCGAAGACGTGGCCGAGCTTCCCGGCGTGGCGGCCGTGACGGCGCGGTTGCAGCGCGCCGTGTACGCCACACCGGTGCAGGCGGACGCGGCGGCGCCGGGCCCGCGCGTCGAGGAGCTGGACGCGCTGGGGATCGACCCGCGTACGGAGGGGTCCTTTCTTCACTTGCCGCAGTTGCAGGGACGCATGTTGCAGCCCGACGAGCGCGGCGTCGTCATTCTGGAACGGGCGACGGCCGCGAGCTGGAATCTCGGGCTCGGCGACACCATCCGCATGTACCTGGCCCCGGGCAGCCGCGATCTGACCATCATCGGCCTGATTGAGAACGTGCGGATCGCCATGTTCCAGCGGCCCATCGCTTACGTCGCCATCGCCGATCTGGAGGAGCTGCGTCAGCAGGCCGGCGGGGCATCGGTCATCTACGTCCTCGCCCGCGACGCGACGAGCCAGGGCATCCAGACGGTCGAGGCGCAGTTGAACCAGTTGCTGCACGAGCGGCAGCTTCCGTATCGCGTGGAATCGTCGGCCGCCCAGCAGGAGCTGCTGGAAGAAGCCCAGCGGCTGACGCGTCTGGGGCTGATGCTGGTGGCCTTCCTGGTGCTGCTCACCGCATTCTTCATCATTCTGACCACGATGAGCGCCAGCCTGGCGGAACGCAACCGCCAGTTAGGCATGCTGCGCTGCCTCGGTCTGACGCGCGGCCAGCTTACCACGCTGGTGCTGGTAGAACTGTTGCCGCTGGGCGTGGCGGGCACGATCGTGGGGGTGGCCCTGGGCATCGGCGGCGTCGCCCTGATGGGCCGGTTGCTGCGATTTACCCAGGACTTCGTCCCGCAGGTGGTGCTCAGTGAGTGGGGACTCGGGCTGGCCGTCGTCAGTGGATTGGCTACCACTCTGGTGGCGGCCTTGATCCTGGTGGCCCAGGTGGCCCGCCTGTCGCCGCTGGCGGCCGTCTTGAGAGAGGCACGCCCGGCGCGCGTGGCGTACCTTGTGGTGGCCGCGGTCGTGGGGGTGGCGGCCATTGCCGCGCAGGAGTGGATGAGTCGCCCGGTGCGGGCAAACGCATGGTTGCAGCCGGCGTATGCGTTCACGGGGCTGATGGCGGGGTACGTGGGGTACGCGCTGATCGTGCCGGCGCTCGTCATGCTGATCGGCCGGCCGGTGGCGCGGCTCGTGGCCCCGGTCTTGCGCCTGCCGCCGAAGCTGGCCAGCGACCCGAGCTATGCCGGGCAATCGCCGTGGCGGGCGGCCGGGGTGTGCTGGATGCTGCTGGTCGGCGTGTCGCTGATCGCCTACGTGGCGGTGCGTGTGGAAAGCGTGATGACCATCTGGAACTTCCCGGCCGCGTTGCCGCAGACTTTCGTCTGGGCCGAGGACTACGTGCCGGCGGAGAACATCGATGCGGTGCGCCGGCTTCCGGGGGTGACGCAGTGCACCGCCCTGGTGGACGTGGGCTGCGAACTCGAACGCGTCGGGGGCGGGCCCGCGCGGGGCAGTACGATCGTCGATCGGTTGCTGCGGAAGTTCACCCGGCCGGTGTTCGTGGCCGGGGAGGCGGACGAGCTGCTGGCGATCATGAAGGTGGACCTGGCCGAGGGCAACTGGACCGACGCCCGGGTGAAACTGGAGCGCGGCGGCTATGTGCTGATTCCCACGCAAACCGCCACGCAGCACGACCTGCACTTAGGCGATCGGGTGGAGGTTCGCATCGGGAAGCGCGAGGCGGAGTTCCAGATTGCGGGCGTAGCTCACTCGGCCGCGTTCGATCTCGCGGTCGATTTCTTCCAGGCGGGCAGCTACATGGAGCTTGCCGGTGCTTCCGCGGTGCTCGGCACCCGGGCTGACCTGCGCGAGAAGTTCGGCCTGGATGTGGCGTCCCTTTTTCTATGCAACGTGGATGTGCCGCCGACGCCCCGGCCGGCGGACTTCGAGCGTTCGCGGCTGCCCAACCCGTTCGACGCGCCGGCGGTAGCTGCGGCCGTGCTGCGCTGGGGCGACGCCGTACCGCACGAGGCGGGCGCGTTGGCGGCCTGTCGGGCCGAGCTGCAAGCCTGGGTGGCCGCGCCGGACGAGGCGGTCCTTTCGGCCGCCGCCCGCGAGCTGCTGCAGCGCTGGGTCAACGCCCTGGATTACATCCGCAAGCGGTGGACGCGTTTCAGCGCCGACGAGGACTGGTACGCTTTCAAGGAACGACTGGTGCTCTGCCGCATCGCGGCGACGATCGACCGGCCGGCGGCCGTGCTCGGCTCGCTGGAACGCCTCACCCAGTGGTTCCAACGAACGGTGCGCACCGCGGCCAACATCGCCACCTGGATTCCCTCGATTGCCCTGTTCGTGGCCATCCTGGGCATCGCCAACCTGATGCTCGTCAGCGTGCGGGCGCGGGCTCGGGCGCTGGCCATTCTGCACGCGGTGGGCGCGCTGCGCTCGCAGGTCCTGCGCCTGGTGTTGCTGGAGGCGATCACGCTGGGGCTCATCGGCGGGGCGGTGGGGCTGACCTTTGGCATTCGCCTGGCCGTCAACGTGGATGCCGTCGTCGGGCGGCTTACCGGGTATGGCGCGCGACTGGTGGTGCCTTACGCGACTCTCGGTCAGGCCGTGTTACTCACCGTCATCGTCTGCATGGTCGCGGCGCTGCCGCCCGCGCGCCTGGCGGCCCGCACCAACGTCATCGACGCGCTGCATACCACCTGAAAACGGGGACGCAGCTTGTTTTCGCAACGATCGAAAACTGGCTGCGTCCCCGTTTCTCATGCCGCCGTGACAACGGCGTTCTTGCCGCGATGCTTGGCTTCGTACAGGGCGGCATCGGCGCGGGCCGTCAGTTCCGCACAATCGGCGTTGGGGTGCGAGGACAGGGCGACCACGCCGGCGCTGAGGCTGGGGGGGCACGGTGTACGCAACACCTGGGCGTATTGGTGAAACAGCTTGGTGATGCGCTCGGTAATGAGCACGGCCTGCCGCGGCCCCGTGCCGGCCAGCAGCAGCATGAACTCGTCGCCGCCGTAGCGGACCGCGGCATCGTCGTGCCGCAGCGCCCCGCGCAGCAGCGCTCCCAGAAACCGGAGCAGCTCGTCACCCGCCGCGTGCCCGCACGCGTCGTTGTGCTGTTTGAAGTTGTCCACGTCCAGCATGACGATGGAGAAGTCGCAACCGGCGTCGCGCTGCTTGCCGACAAACTGCTCCAGCTCGCTCTCCAGGAAGCGGCGATTGCGCAGCCCCGTGAGCGGGTCGATCAGGGTCTGCTCTTTTACCCGCTGCAACTGACGCTCGAAGCCGATTTCGCAGGCCCGAAGCTGCTCGCGGCTGCGTTGTTGCACGTCGTGCAGGCGGGTCTCCGAGTTGCTTGCCCGCCCGTACAGCTCGAGCACGCGCCGCTGCAACTCGCGGGTCTCCCACCATTCACTCCCGGGCAATTCGGCCACCATTTTCGCCAGCGGCTTCTTCTGCTCCACCGCCTCGCTGAGCGCGCAGAGCGGGGCGGCCACCCGTCGCTTGAACCACGCACACAGCAGGTGCCCCGCGAACAACGCAATCGACACCATCGCCAGCGCGAACCCCGTCGTCACCCCAAGCTGGTCGTGCCACCACGGCCGTCGGGCAAGCAGCACCACCGCCCGACGCGCCGACGGACCCGAGGCGCCATCCAGCGTCACGTTCGCTCCCCAAACCGGAACCCGCTGACCGCCGACCTCCAGCACGCTCGCCACGGCCTGGTCTGCTGCAACGCACGCGGGCAGCAACGCCTGGCGGCACGCCGGCCGCTCTGGGTAAGCCGCGTCAATGTTGCCCTGCGCGTCCAGCGTCGCCACCGCCAGCACTTCACGGTGCCGCGACCGCATGGCTTCTATGGATTCCGATTCGGCCGCCGGCTGCCCCGGACGGATGACGCTGGCGTACGCCTGGGCCTGCTTCCATGCCGCGCGGCGGGCCTGGCGACGTTGCATCTCGTAGCCGCCGCCCGCAAACAGCGCCACGGCCGTCAGTGCCACGACCGCCGTCGTGCCCTGCGCGCGGAGCCAGAACGTGGGTACCAACCGAGCCGCCCCGTGCCTTGCCGCTGGGGTTTCGTCGCGTCGCTGCGCTGGGCGACCGGCGCATTCGGTCAAAGGCTTCGCTCCCGCTCAAGTAACGCCAAGGATGACTGCCCGGCACTCGCCAGGGACGCATGGCGTCGGCCCCCTCGCGGCCGACGTGGAAATTGCCAAGACTCACGAGCTTCCCAACAGCCCGACTGAACCGTGAGTCCGGCGACGGCTCCGGGGGCCGTGCGCGCAGCCCGCCTCCCGCCCCCCGGCGACGGCGCGCGGTCCCACCCACTCCCGATAACGTAGGCACCGACCACCACGGGGGATCAGTCAAGTCTACAATTCAGCGTGGCTGCGGGGCGCTGCGGCATCGCGCGCACGTCTGGCGGCGGGGCGTTCAAGCGGTCCCCTCGGTCCGCCGCACGCCGTGACCTCTGGAACGAGTGGCATGGCCAAGCGCAACGCCGCCACGCGCTGCCTCACATGTGCGACTCGGCTGTGGCCGCGACAGACCGGCGCTCGCTGATGCAGGCTGGGGCATACTGCTTCTGGATGGTTGATCGAATAGGTACGCTCTGGGACGCTCGGCGCCGCGTCGACGACACCGCGCCGTCCTATCACCAACTCTTCCTGTTGCACTACTTACGGGGAACTTGACCTGCCTGTGGCGTTGGCGCGCCCGTAGTAGCTACACTGAGCAAGCCGACGCCGGCGCAGAAGGCGATGGCGGCCGTCTCGGTGCGCAGAACCAGCGGCCCCAGGTGCACGAGCGGAACGTTCGCCTCAGCGGCCGCGCTCAGCTCCTCCTCCGTCCACCCCCCCTCCGGTCCGATCCACGCCAGCACCGCGTCCAAGTTTCCGTGGGTGCGACACCAATCCGCCAGCGACCGTGCCGTTTCGTGCTGTCCAAGCATCACCACCGTGTCGAACTCGCTGCGCCGCGACCAGGCACCGGCAAACGTCTGAGGTCGCTCGACTTGGGGCACCCACGCCCGGCCGCACTGCTTGGCGGCCTCCACCCCCCGGCGAAACCACTTCGCGCTCGCCTCCCCACGCGGCATGACGCAGCTATGCGCGGTCGTGATCGGCCAGATGCCCGCTACGCCGAGTTCCGTGCACTTCTCGATCAGGTATCCCTGGCGATGCTGCTTGGGCATGGCCACGGCCAGGGTCAGCCGGCAGGGCAGGTCGAAGGGCCGGCTCATCCGCTCCTCGATTCGAACCTCCACCCGGCGGGACCCGACCCGCTCGAACACCGCCCGCGCCTCGTGTCCTTCGCCGTCGAAAAGCACCACCGGCTCGCCCGGCCGCGCCCGCAGCACCGACGCGGCGTGGTGGACCTCCTCGACGGGGAGGCTCGGCGACCCTGCCGCCAGATCTGGGCAATACAAACGCGGGATTCTCACAGCGTCAGCATCCGGTTCGCCGAGCGGCCGCCCGGTCACCCGTACCGCCCCTGCATCCCCCGCCACGCACGTTCCGCACGACGCCTTATCCTACGCCCGCCGCGGGGTCCAACGCCACCCTTGCCGGTAGTGCTGTGAACGCGGCCCCCGCTGCCCGTCAGTGCGGACTCACGTCACGCCCCGGCGGGGACGATAATCCACCTGCGCAGCCTGTCCGGCCCTGCGAACCGCCTCCCGAGACGGTCCGGCCGGATTGTGCGCCCAACGCCGTTCGCGTGGGGCGCGGCTTGAGTTGGATCCATGAGCGACGAACCCCCCATGGTCCCGCCGGAAGGCAGCCCGCCGGATTCACCGGATGAAGTCGGGCTGGGCGCTTACAGCGAGCGCGAACTCGACGAGATGCTGTTGCAGGCCGCCTCGCTCGCCTCCGAGCTTGCCGACGAGAAGCTCCCCGTTCCGGAACCGCTCCCGGCGAAGTCGTCCGATAGCGTGCTCGACGACAACCGCGATACCGTGGCCAACGTGGACGCCGAACTCGCCCACATGGAACAACTCATGGGGCAGGCAACGTCCCAGCTTGAGGCTGCGGGCGAAACGCCGGCGGAGGCTCCTGCCCCGGGTGCCGATGCCCCCGTTGACCCTGGGGCACCACCACCGACCGAATCTACTGCGCCCTCGCCGGCACCGCCCGCCGACATGGACGAAGACGCCACGCTACAGCCGGACGAGCAACAACTACTCGAGAGCGTTGCCCAAGCTGACCAGCCCGGGGCACCTGCCGCCAGCGCGGGCGCTGGCGACGGCATCGGCATAACCGCTGAGGACCTCGCCGCCATCGGCGGTGCGGGTAGCGCCGACGCCATCCCCGATCTGGGCGACGGCTCCGAGCCAACGCCGGAGCCTGCCCCGCTGAGCCCGCCCGGCGCGGCCGCGTCTGCCGCCCCGGCCGGAACGACACCCGCCGAAAGGCCGCCGCTGCTTGACCGCCTGCTGGCTGCCTGCCTCGCGCCGGTGCTGCGCCTGCTGAACCTGCTCGACGCCCCGTTCCGCAAGGTACCCTTATGCGTCAAGCAGATTCTCGGCTACCTCGGCCTGGCCACACTCGGTACCGCCATCGTCGCACTCCTCTTCGCCCTCCTGTAATCTGAGACGCGCCCTGCCTTCAGAGTCCGAGCGGAAGCGAAGGGGTCCATCCGAGCCCGAGCAGAAGCGAGATCTTCTCTGGTTCTGCAAGGGACGTTTTCGGGTTCTCATGGACTGCCTCCCAGCGTTTGTTCACAGGGTCTTTGGGGTACTGTTGGTTACCTCCGCGGGCTCGGGCCATCCTCAAGATGGCGCAGGCAGAAGGGCGATCACCCAGCTCCCGTGCCGGACCTGATTCCGCTGGTGCAGTTCGGCGTCGTACCGGGTCCGGGTCTGCCACATCTTCCAGAGGATCTTCAGCCGGCGCTGGGCCAGGCAACGCAGCGCACTGGCGTAGCTCTTCCCTTCGGCACGCTTCTTCTCATAGTACGCCTGGGCCCAGGGGCAGACCTGCAGACTCAGTCCGGCCCACAGATGGACGGTCTGACGTAGCAGTTTGTTACAGCCCCCTCGGAACCGTGCCTTACGGACCTTGCCACTCTGGTAACTGACCGGCGCCGTCCCCACACAGCACTGCAGCCCCTCAGCAGAATCGAACCGGGCCCGGTCATCACCCAGTTCCGCGAGCAGACGCGGAGCCAGCTTGGGTCCCGTACCGGGCAGCGAGCCGAACAGGTCATGGTCCGGGTGGCGAGCGAAGAGCTCCTCGATGCGAGCCCGATACCGATCGAGCTGATCCTGCAACACCCGGAGTTGGATGGCCAGCCCGGTGGCCAGCAGGCTCTTGGCTTGAACCACCGCGGGGCTGCCGCAGAACTGGTCGGCGGTGGCGAACAGGCTCAGCCGTTGCGCATACGTCTCCGGACGGTAGAGCTTCTGCAGGTGCAGGAATTTCTCCCAGCGCCGCCTGCCGGCCTGGATCAAGGCCGCCGGCGTCGGAAAACGCTCGACAAAGGCCCAGGAGGAGCGCATCGTCCAATCCTCGAAGGCCTGCAACGCTACCGGATAGTATTCCCGCAGGGCGGCGCGGAGCTCGTTGATCAATGCCGTCCGTTGTGCGATGAGGCTGATCTCATCCCGACACAGCAAACGCAGCTCGACGGTCAGCGGATCGTCCGGGTGCAGGGCACGCCAGGCGTGCCCG
>JAKQDH010000190.1 GCA_029558835.1 Planctomycetota bacterium
GTCGATCAGCAGTGTGGTCTGGTAGTCGTTCAGCTGCTCCGGCGTGATGTTGGTGCTGTTCGGCACGTAGTTGCCGATGGTTACGTCCCCGATGCTGTTGATCTTCACGGTGTCACCGCCGCTGCCGATCTCGCCCTCGTAGTCGGTGTTGACCACCGAGCCGAAGACCAAGCTCTCGCGCAGCTTCTGGTTAATCCGCTTAGACCAGAGCTCGGGTATGAAGTTGCTAACGCTCATAGCGTTTTATCTCCTCAGTTTGTAGAAACGTTCAATCTCCGGCATCCGCCGTTTGAGCGTTGCCGTGTCCATCTTCTCGATCAGTTCCTCGGTGATGGGCGGCTCTCCGGCGTTGCCGCCGGTGAACTCGCCGCCGCCGCTTTTCGAGGTCTGGCCGGTAAGCTCCGGCCACTCCTGCAGCAGCGACTGCACCTGTGCCGTGATCGCCTTCGCGTCCGGCTCGCCCGTCTCCAGCACGTCGATGCTGTCGAGGTCCACGAGCCTCACGGCCCTGTCGAGTTTCTGCGCGGCGACGCCCGCCGCCGCCAGCGCGACCCGCATCTCGGCTCTTACGATCCGAGCGTTGGCCTGCTGTGCGGCCTGCGCCGCGCGCTCCTCAGCAGCACGGGCGGCGGCCTGGAGCTTCTCGCTCTCGGTCATCTCCGCCTGTTTGCGCTCAGACTCCGCCTTCGACGCCCACTCCTGCTCCGCCCGCTTGAGACGCCGCGCGATGAGCCTGTCTAGCTCGTCCTGCGTTATCTCCAGCCGCTTGCCCTGAGCGCCCGGACCCGCCGTGTCCGTTGTCTCAGCCGGTGCTATCGGCTGATCCGCCGCGGTGGTGTTATCCTGCGCCGCGTCCACAGTCTGCTGCTGTATGTCTGCCATCTGTTTGTCTCCCGTTTATCAGCCCGTCGGCTTAGTCCGTTTCGCCCGCTCTCGCGGGCCGCCCGTCGGCTATACTGTCAAGTTTTCAGGTAGAAAAACCTGACAAATCTTTAGCGTTTTGTCCGCTTGCCTGCCATCGGCGTCTCGCGGTAGCGCATCCGCACCGTCGCGGGTTCACCCGCCGCGGCACGCCGCGCGTTCACCGTCTCGATGTGGCCCTTCAGACGGCCCTCCCACGCCTTGACCTTGCCCCGCGCCTTCGCCGTCTCCGCGTCATCGAGCGCCGCCGACGCCCGCCGCTTCCACTGCCGGATCCCGCGCTCCAGCCGCCGCTGCTCCATCCGCTCCTTGTAGAGCGCCGCCTCCGCCTCCGGCGTCTTGCCGCCCTGCGGCTTCGATGGACGCGTCAGCCCCGGCGTGTACAGGTTCAGCTCGTGCCTGCAGTTCGGGTGAAACAGATCCGCCGCCTCAGCCTCCGCCAGCGTCGGGTAGCCCTTTGTGTTGCCCGTCAGCGACAGCACCCGGCCTTCCCACTCGTTGCAGTCCGGGCAGGACTCGCTGTGGTCGCTGACTATCACGAGGTCCTCGCCGCTCGCCTCGAACCGATCCCGCTTGCCCGCCGTGGACGCTTTCATCACGCCCGTTCTGACCGCCATCGTCGCGTAACTGTCGAGCGTCCACTTTTTGCCTGCCGAGTCCACGAAGCCGCTGATGCCCCGGTCGGCAAACTCGTTCAGCGCCCGCTGCACGGCGCTCTGCCCGGTCGTCGTGCCCGTCAGGATG
>JAKQDH010000202.1 GCA_029558835.1 Planctomycetota bacterium
CGCTGGCCGGGTGTCATGCTCTCGCGCAGCATGAGCATGCCAGGGTTCGCAAGAGGGCGCCGGAAGCCGTTGACCATCTCATCCAGGCGGATGGTGCCATCGGAGCCCAGGTAGGCGATGTACCCGTTCTCTGGGTCGAGCCGGCGGAACCAGATTTCCGCGTAGGTCCCGCTGTTCATGGTGACATCGACCAGGACGGTGTAGTCATCATCCTGGAACCGGTCCACCTCGGCCACCCCGCCGCGGGCGTCGCTGCCCTCGACCAGCAACTGCGGGTCCATCGCCTGGGCCGCGGAACCCTTGGCCGCCCCGACGATCCGGGGCAGCAGCGGGTTGCGGGCGTCGGTGGCAAAGGCCTTGGCCGTCCCCACGATCTCTCGCGGACCTGTGCCGGCCGCCGCCGCGACCGACAACGGAGCGTCCCCAGTACTCTGCTGAAGAACCCCCGCGCAACGCCGGAATGCTCAGTGGCCGCGTGCGTCAGGGACGTTCGACGTCGGCCCCGGGTGGCCGACGCTACTCCTTCAACAGGTTGGTGGGGTGGCCACGGGAGAACTCGCGGTTCCGCAGGGGAAGTGTTTTGACTGTTCGCTTCGTGCAGCCGGCACCCATGCCGGACATGCGGTGCCGCTTGGCGGCAATCGGGGCGACAGGATTTGAACCTGCGACCTCTTGACCCCCAGTCAAGCGCGCTAAACCGGACTGCGCCACGCCCCGGTCATCGTGTCTGCAGCGGATCGCCCCCCCGTCCGGCGGTTGCCGTAGCGGGGCCACGACCCGATCTGGACACGCGGCATTGTAGGGCACCCGCGGCGGTGTGTGAAGACCATGAGCAAACCGGAACCGGCCGCCCCGTCGGGGTGGAAGAGGAAGGCGGGGGGCCGCCTGGAACCGGGGGTTGAAGAGACCCCCGGCAGGTGACTTCAGCCCCTCCCCGGGCGGGCCGGGAGACGGGCTGGCGTAGGGGTCGGGGCGGAGGCGCGGAGCCTGCATCCGGGGGCCTGCGGTCGGCGGTTTCGGCGTCCGCCCCAAACGACGGTGCGTGGTCAGGCGTTACCGTCGTTGGAACTGGGCCGCTCGCTTTCGGTCGCGGTTCAGATCGACGGCGCCGAGTCGCGCACCGGTGACTCAGATGCGACATTGGTCGTCGATCTTGGCGGCGAGGATGAAGTCGCTCTCGGTGAGTCCGTCCACCTTGTGCGTCCAGATTTCGACGCGGACCTTCCCCCAGGTCAGGTACAGGTCCGGGTGATGGCCCTCCCGTTCGGCGAGTTCCCCTACCCGATTGACGAACGCCAACGCCTGGCGGAAGTCGGGGAACTCGTAGGTCCTGCTGAGGTGATGGCCCCGTTCGACAACCCACGTCTCAAGCTGGGCCAGCAGGGCGCTCAGCCGATCAGCATCCAACGGCGGAACGCCGCCGCCGCACGGCTCGCACGTTCGCTGTGATAGCGTGTCGGTCACTGCCTGAGTCTCCACGGCCGCCAAACCGGGCACGGACCCCACGAGGGTGCCGGCGGTGGTGCCCCGTCGGTTGTAGGATGGTAGACGCGGGGTAGATCAAAACAACACACTGCCCCATGGGTGTGCGCGAACACACCCAGCCGGCGCTGGGATTCGACCGTCGCCTCAGTCCGACGCGTTGTCGGGACGGTTCGGATCACGGGCCCAGAATCGCGTGCCGCCATCCAGGCGTGGCCGACGGGAACGCGGCTCAGTGGCCTTTACTTGTCCGTCGTGGGCAGCGGCAACTCGACATGGTACGGCTTGCCGGCCCGGAACAACTCCAGGCGCCGGCGAAGCAGTTCGGCGAACCGGTCATCCTCGGCGGCCTCGGCCAGGGCAAGTGCTTCCTGGGCGGCGGCCACGGCTTCCTCGAACTGTCCCGCCTCAGCCAAGGCCGTCGCGAGCGTCAACAGGACCGGGGCATGCGGCTCCGGCCGCGTGGCCATCAGCAACCGCGCCCACCGGACGGCCTCAGTGCCGTCACGAATGGCCGCATCCGGGTGAGTCGCCAACAGCCGGGCGAGCGGGTCAAGCAGGGCCTGCGACGCGGAGTCACGATCGAGGCCGTCACGCAGGACCTGCACGGCGGCGGCCGGCTGCCCCGTGCCTGCCAGCAGGTCGGCCAAGCTCGCGCGCGTGGCCACTGAGTCCGGTTTCAACCGCAAGGCCCACTGGTACATGGTGACGGCCGCATCGGTACTGCCGCCGAGGGCCAATGTCCGGGCGAAGTGGTCGGCCGTCACGGGGTCGAAGCGGTCGAGTTGCAGAGCCCGGCGATAGTGGTGCAAGGCACGCTCTAGCGCCGTCGCCCCGTTCTCGGCACCGGTGGCCCAGGCGCGCAGCGCGAGGGCATCCGCGTAGTTGGCATGGGCAAAGGAGCTTTCGGGGCTGACGGTCACGGCCCGGGCCCAGAGGGTCTCCGCGTCTGCCCAGTAGGCCGCCTGTCGCATCGTGGCGTGGATGAGGACGAAAACTACCAGCGCGATTACCAACGCGCCGACGGCGCGACGCGACTGCGGCGATGCGGCAGGGCCGGCCGACGGCAGGGCTGTGGCGGGCTCCCCACTTACCCTGCCCTCTCCCCCTGGGGGGAGAGGGGGAAGCGCAGTCCGGCGGTACCAAGTGAGCACCACGCCGCCAGCAAGCAACGCGAACCCCAGGCAGGACAGGTAGCTGTAACGATCGGCCACAAGTTGCGGGCCGCTCTGCGCGAAGCCCAACACCGGTGCCAGGATGATGACATAAGCGGCGAGCGCGGCGGGCACGCCCGGCCAACGCCGCCGCAGTGCCACACCCGTCACAATGAGAATGACGACCACGACGGCGGATGCCCAAAGGCGACCGCCCAGCAGGACGTCGGGCGGTGGAATCTGATAGATCGGCCCCAGGTTCACCGGCAAGAGCATCTTGCCTATGTAGAACGCCAAGCCCTGCGTCGCCTGGGCCAGACGCGACCACGGTCCATACTGCTGAAGCGTGTACAAGGCCCCGGCCGCCGCCTGCGCTGCCAGAGCACGCTCGGCGGCCCACAAGCCCAATAGCAGAAACGGCAGTTTCTCCAGCCACACCCGGCCGGCGTCCGCCGTGAACCAGCCGCGGCGACCGCCGAGCCGACGCAACGGATACACGTCCAACACGAGCAGCACACCGGTCAACGTCAGAGCCGAAGCCTTCGCCAGCAGCGAGACCGCACACAGCACGACGGCCAGGATGTACCAGGTCTTGCAGCCATATACGGCCAACGCGGACTCGCGCTGCGATGTTGGCTGGTCTGCGAAGCCCGGAGTTTCCTCGGCGTCCCCGCTTCGCGGTGCGGAGGCATCAATGCAGGGTTGCGTGGCCGCGGTCTCCCCCCTCACCCTACCCTCTCCCCCCGGGGGGAGAGGGGTGATGTTCAACATCGGCGGGGCCTTGCCTGAGGCGTACTTCACGTAGCACAGTACGCTCAGCAGGTACAGGAAGGCGCTGAGTACGTCCCGTCGCTCCGCGATCCACGCTACCGACTCCACGCGCAACGGGTGCACCGCAAACAGCGCGGCCGCGCAGGCCGCCGAGGCCCGCCACGCCACGGGTGAATGTGCGCTCTGTTCAGGAAGAGCAAGGCCCAGCAGGCGCCGCGCCACGAAGTAGAACGTCAGTGCGGCGAGCGTGTGAAGCAGTACGTTGCTGCAATGCAAACCGAAGGTGAGGTCCGGCCAGAGCACCCGGTCCACGGCGTACGTCACCCAGGTGAGCGGCTGAAAGTGCCCCCCAGCCCGAGTCTCCCACATCCAGCGCACGCCATCCGCATCGAGGGTCAGGTGTGGCAGGTTGCCCAAGACGAGTTGCTCGTCATCCCAGGCGACATAACCCGCCAGCAGTGCAGGAAAGAAGGCGGCCACCACCAGCAGGACAAGCAGGCACGGTAACACCCACGCCCACAAAGCGACCACGCGAGGGGACGTGGGGCGCGGCGTCACGGGCACGTCGCGAGGCGACGGCGCCTCTGCGTCAGGGCTCTGGGCCGCAGGCAGTGCCACTTCTACAGGCTCCGGCTTCAACACCCACGCATTCTACAGGGGGCGACTCAGCGCGAAAACCGACCCGGACGCATGCCCATGCCGAGGGCACCGGCGATCTGAGCCACGGCCGTCGGGGAGTGAGCGAATCCCAACGTCGGTCGGCCATGTTTGCGCACTCGCGTTCTGCAGCGGGCGGCTGCGAATCGGCACGGCGCGACCGCCCGGTGGAATGCGTATCAGCTTGCGGGAATTCGTGGCGTCCCCTATCGTGCGTGGTTGCCGCGTGGGTTACGCGGCGTACCGTTGCTCCGGCGCCATCGGGTGGTTGGGGCGACGGTGGCATTCGCCCCCACGGACGGTCGAACGATGCGTATGGGGCACGTGAAGGTATACGGCACGGTAACGGCACGGCTCCTGGCGTGCGTGTTGGCCTGCGGCGCCATCGCGGCCGGCACACCGCCTGAGCAACAGCCGGCCCCCCCCACCCCCCACACACCTGATAACCGGCCACCGGCGACCGCCGCCCCGTCGGACAGCCACCCGGCTGAGCCAGCCACCCTTACGGCTCCGGCCACGGCGCAGGAGATCGATGAACTCGTCAAGCTCCTCGGAGATGCGGCGTTCGAGCGGCGCACGCACGCCACTCGCCGCCTTTGTGCGATCGGCATGCCGGCGGCCGCGAAGCTCCGAGCAGCGGCCGAAGGCGATGACTTCGAGGTCGCCCTGCGGGCCCGCAAGATACTGGCCGTCTTCGACAACCTGCTCTTTGCCGGCGTCGAGGTGCGCTTGACCGCGGCGCGTGAAGAGATCGCCTGGAACGACCCGTTGACGGTGCGGCTGACGTTCACGAATCGGTCGGAGTTTCCGGCACGCGTGCCGTTCGAGACGGACGCGGCGCGTCGGGCCGCGCTTGCCGAAGGTGTCCTGCGGGCGGGCGACATGCTGGACTTCGCCGAGTTTGCAGAATGTCGCGGTCCGGGTGGACGGCCGGTGGACCTGCGGGTGCAGGATTTAGACGAGGCGGAGGGTGCCGCCAAGGCGGTCGCGGATCGCCTGGTCGCGGGGCCGACTTCCACGCTGGCCCCGGGCGAGACCGTCGTCCTCGAGTTGCCCGAAGTTAACCGCGGCTGGGCGCGGTTCCCCCTTCTGGAGGCCGGCGCCCATACCCTGGTCATCGAGTATGTGCCCCGCTGGGACGACGAGGTACTGGCGGCACAGCAGGTTGGGCGCGTGGTCAGCAACCACCTGCTGGTGAAGGTGCGGGAGCCTGCCCCGGCCTCGGTCGCCCGCGACGCGGCGCTGTGCTCGGTCAGCGTTGCCCTCGAAGAGGGGACGCTGGTGGCGCGGTTGACGAATCATCGGGATGTGCCGCTACGCGTGAACCGCAACTTCGGGCCGGCCGCTCCGTTCGCCCAGGGCACGTGGTTGGCCGGAGCCGGTGACCGAGCGGTCGAGATCATGCAGGCCGGCCCGCGTCACCTCACCCTCGGCGACTTCCGGGCGGAGGCGATCACGGAAGTGGCCCCTGGAGCGGCGGTGGAACTCGCCCGGATCACGACGGAGGAGTTTCAGGCGGCGTGCGCAAGGCAGGCGCCCGCCGTGGCGGGCGAACTGCCGAGGGCGCAGTTCCGCTACGTCAACCTGAGCAACCGCAGGTGGCAGGCCCTCGGCGGACGGGAAATCCTGGGCAACGAGCGCGTGCCGCCGGTCCTGCGCGACCCTCTGCCCACGGGCATGCTGGTCACCCAGCAGCTTAGCGCGCCGCTGACACTCCCGGAGCCGAAGCCGGCGCCGCCCGTACCCTAGAAGCAATCCGTGTGACGTTGCCGGCCATGCAACCCGGCGCCGATTGACCACCTGCCAAACCATCCCTAGAATCCTCTCTCCATGACCGGAAGCGCGCCGGCAGCCGTCCCCCCGCAGACCCGTCTCGACTCGGGCGAACCCGAGGACGATCGGCGCATGTCCTTCGGCGACCATTTGGAGGAGCTGCGTCAGCGGGTCATCTACTCCTTGCTGGGCGTGCTGGTCACGACGATCGTGGCTTTCGCCTTCGCCAAACAGATCCTGGTCTTTCTGTTCCAGCCATTGCTGGTGGTGCAGCACAGTGCCGGACTGCGACCGGAGTTGCAGGCGTTGTCGCCGCCGGCGGCGTTCGCGGCCTATCTCAAGATCGGGTTCCTCACGGGGCTGATCGTGGCCATGCCGTGGGTGTTGTGGCAGTTCTGGCAGTTCGTAGCGGCGGGGCTTTACCGGCGTGAGAAGCGGTTCGTGAAGCTGTTCGCCCCCGCCACGGTCGTGCTGTTCACCCTCGGAGTGGTGTTCCTTTACTACGTGGTCTTGCCGATTGTGCTGCTGTTCTTCGTCACGTTCAACCGGGCGTTCAACCTGCCTGAACTGAGCCCGGTCGGCATCCAGAGCCTGCTGTTGCCTAAGCAGGAAGCCGTGCAAGCAGTACAACCGGAGGAGGGCCGGCCGCGGCTGCCGGTGCTAGCCGAAGACCCACTCGATCCGCGGGACGGCGACGTCTGGGTCAACAGCACTGTGCGGGCGCTGATGTTCAAAACGTCTCACGGCGTGATGTACGTACCGTTGGAACTCTGGGAGAGCCGTTCGCCGGTACACAGCCAGTTTGCCATCGACTTCTACATCTCGTTCGTGTTGCTGCTGGCGTTGGCGTTCGGGTTGGCGTTCGAACTGCCGGTCGCAGTGTTCTTCCTGGCGCTGACGGGGCTGGTCACCACGGCCATGATGGCGCGGGCGCGGCGCTACGTGCTGCTCGTGGTGGTCATCCTGGCGGCCGTGCTGACGCCGCCGGATGTGGTCAGCCAACTCCTATTGGCTATCCCCATGTATCTGCTGTTCGAGCTGGGATTGCTGGTGGCGCGCGTCTCTGAACGCCGGATGACCCAGGGCGAACGAGCAAGCTGAGCCTGAACAGGCCCACCCAAACGGGAAACCGAGAGGGTGGCGTGCCCAAGCCGAAGGCGCCGGCATGCGGTTGCAGACGGCCGCTTCGAGCACGGGAAGAACCACGGCGGCGCTGCGCTTGGCCATGCCACCCTTGTCCGGCATGGCAGCGTTGTGCTCGGCCATACGACCCCACACCGTTGGTCGATTGCCGCATTACGTGGAGTTCCCGCGCCTTACGTAGCGTCAGGTTCCGGGGGAGCGGTCAATCTCCCCTTCGGCCGTCACCACCACGACGTGCACCTCACCGGGCCCGTGCACACCGGTGATGAGGATGCCCTCGATGTCGGCCGTCTTGCTGGGGCCCGTAATGACCACAAGCTGCGCCGGCAGATTCTCGGGTGGCGCTGTCGCCAACAGGTCAAGCAGGTCGGGCAGAATCTGCTCCTCGCGCACGACGGCTATGTGCACCGGCGGTACCAGGCTCAGCGACCGCCACCGGCTCGGCCCGCTGACGCACACGATGCTGCCGGTCTCCGCAACGGCCGCCGCAACGCCACTGATGCCGGCGCCGACCGCGAAAAGCTGTTCGTCACTGACCGGCGGCGTCAGCACGTTGACCGAGTCGGGCACGGCCGCCAGGATCAGCTCCCGCCAGGGCAGATCGGGCTCCACGAGCACGCCGCACGGTGCGGCCTGAGCCGAGGCCGCCTTCCTCAGCAGCTCGCCGATATGCCGTGGCAGCGCGGATTCAGTAACGACGGCCGGCCGCAGACCTACCGCCGCGGCACGCTGACAGAACAACTCGACCAGGCCGACACCCGTCGTCGGCTGCCGCACAATGTCCGGCGTCACCGGCGGCAACGGTTCACGTGCGGAGGGCGGCAGGTAGTCGGCCGCGACGCGGACACCGGCGAGGACGCTCTCACGCAGGGCGTTCATCCTTCCGACTCCTGGTCCATAGGGTGCGGAAGGACTGCGGTGCCGGGGCACGCAGATCGTGCAGGTCCGTGATCCTCCGCATGAGCGCCGGCGCCTGCCGGACCCAGCCCTCCTCGGACCGCCGGCGAAGCACCGCCCGCGCCAGCCCCTGTCCAAGCCTGTACAAAGCAGGATACCGCAGCAGCAATCCCGCCCATTGAAAAAGCCGCCGGTGCGTCCGCCCCACCACCCGTTGCCGCACCTGGTCTCGCCGCAACCGCACGAGCAGCCCGGGGATGTCGATCCGCACCGGGCAGACCTCGCGACACAGCCCGCAGAGGCTCGACGCCTGGGGCAAATCAGGGTATCGGGCCAGCGTCGCCAGCAGCGGGCTCAGGACCTTGCCCACCGGGCCGGGGTAGACGCTGTCATACGCATGCCCGCCGATCTTGCTGTACACCGGGCAGGCATTCAGGCAGGCGCCGCACCGGATGCAACGCAGAATCTGGCGGTAGGGACCGGCCAGGATGTCGCTGCGCCCGTTGTCCACGATGACCACGTGCAGCTCGGCGGGCCCGTCGGCGTCGTCCGCGCGACGCGGGCCGGTGATCAGCGACGTGTAGCACGTCAGCGGCTGACCGGTGCCCGAGCGGGCCAGCAGCTTCAGGAACACGGCCAGGTCCTGCATGCGCGGCACGAGCTTCTCGATGCCCATCACGGCCACGTGCACGCGCGGGCGCGTCAGCGTCAGCCGCCCGTTGCCTTCGTTCGTACACAGGCAGATGGTGCCCGTCTCGGCCACCGCGAAGTTCACGCCGGTGATGCCGAGGTCGCAGCGGCGGAAGATGTCGCGCAGGTGCCGTCGGGCATGCTGCGTCAGTTCCTGCGGGTCTTCCGTGTAAGCCACGCCCAGCTCACGCTCGAACGCCCGCGCGATAACCCGGCGGTTCTTGTGGATGATCGGGGTGACGATGTGGCTGGGCCGATCATGATCGATCTGCACAATGAACTCGCCCAAGTCCGTTTCGACCACCTGGACGCCGTCGGCCTCCAAAGCCGCGGTCAGACCAATCTCCTCCGTCGTCATCGACTTGGCCTTGACGCAAAGGCGCAGACCGTGCTGCCGGGCGATCCGCGTGAGGGCCACGCATGCCTCCCCGGCCGTGGGCGCGAAGTGGACGTGCCCGCCGCGATCCTCAACCCGCGCAACAAACTGACTCAGATACGTGTCCAGGTGATCGAGCGTATGTTGCTTGATGCTCCCGGCCAGCTCCCGCAGGGCGTCGGCATCGTGAAGCTGGTCGATGCCGGTCTTGTGCACCGCCTGCTTGTTGGACGTCGCGGAGTACAGCGCAGCCCGCAGTCCGGCATCGGCCAGGGCGGCCGCCACCGCGGTACGGAATGGCGACAAAGCGTCATTCATCGCAGGTCCTCTCGGACGCCGGAATCGTCGTGGGCGATCCCGCGCATCCGAACAGAGTCCCTCTCCCCCGTGGGGGAAAGCGTAGGGTGCAGGGGGAATGCTGCACAGCTCTGACCCCCACCTGCACCCCTCTCCCTGGGTGCGTGTTCAGCGTCTTTGGCGTTATGGGTGCCATGCTTTCCCGCGACCGCGGTCGCGGGTAAGCATGCCTCTGCGGACGCGGCACATGCCCACCCCCGCCTGCGGCGGGTGAGGGCATGGCACCCACGCTAAGCACATACTTCCCTGGGAGGGTGAGGGGTTACGTCAAGCGTTCCCAGACGTTCCGCCCACAGCTCGGCCACGTGTCTGAAGGTGACGTTCAGCCCCCGCCGCCGTGCCGCCCCGCCGAGCGTCATGCCACAGCCCGCCTCGTTGCAGACCACCGTGCGGGCACCGGTGCGCGCGATGCAGTCGAGTTTGTCGCCCGTCATCGCGTCACTGATGTCGGGGTACAGCACGTGAAACGCGCCGCCGAAGCCGCAACACTGGTCGATTCGCTCCAGCGGGCGGAAGTCGATGCCGGGCAACTCGCTTACCAATCGTACGCCTTCCTCGGGTGTTTGCAGGTGTCGCAGGTGGCAACTGTAATGATAAGTGACCGGTCCGTCGGCGCCGCGGGGCAACGCCTTCGGGTCGGCATGCAGGACGTTGAGCAGGAACTGCCCGAACTCCCACGTCTTGTCCGCGAGCGCCTGGGCCCGCGCGGCGTAACACGGGTCATCGGCCAGCAGCCCGGGCGTATGCAGCCTGACCATGGCCGCACAGGAGCCCGAGGGCGTCACGACATAGGGGTACGGCTCGAAAATATCGACCATCCGTCGGCCCAGCGCGGCCGCCGCGGCGTGATAGCCGTTGTTGTAGTGGGCCTGCCCGCAGCACGTCTGGGCACTAGGGAAGTGCACACGACAGCCGAAGTGCCGCAGTACCCGCACGACGGCCACGCCCACGCCGGGCTCGAAGGTGTCCGTCAGGCACGTGATGAAGAGAGCTACGTCCATGCCGCATCCCACCCGCCGGGCACCCGTGCCCCCGCTGCGCGTTTCCCCCGGCTTGGTGTCCACCGCTGCGCACGTTAGCGGCTGGGGCACGCCCCGCAAGGCCGGGGCCGGGGCCGGCACCGGTCTTTCGAGCTACGCAAGCGTCCGGAGGAAGCGGAACCGGCAGGGTCGTTTTCTCGCTGGGGCATTACCCCTGCGGTCAGCGGTTTGGCGAGGACCGCGGGCAAGAGAAGCGAACCCTCCCCACGCCCCCATGGGGAGCTCTTTCCGGTCCGTCGCAAGAAACCGTTTCCGGCCAGCGCTCCAATTCCGTACAATGGCACACGGGGACCGTCATTGGTCTGGGTCACTACCGCACCTTGGGCTGGGAGATGGGCATCATGGCACGCACGCATTGGCAACCGTGGATCGCGGGCATGTTCCTCACTGCTTGCAGTGTAACGCAGGCGACGGCGGAAGCTCCCTTTTTCGTGAATCTGGGGCCGGTACCGGGCTCGGGGACGGATTCGTGGGCCCGAGCCGTCTCGGGCAACGGGCTCGTGGCTGTGGGGGACGCTTTGGGCTTCCCGGGCCAGACGCCGTACCGCTGGGAGAATGGAGTGCTCGCCACGCTGGAGGGTCTGCCGGACAACTGGACGGGCACCACGGCCACTGCGGTGTCCAGCAACGGCTCCGTCATCGCCGGGCATAGTTACCCCAACGAGACCATGACCGCGTTCCGCTGGGAGGGCGGCAACGTCACCTGCCTGCCGGACCTGCCCAGCGGCGAGACTTGGACTGCGGCGTTCGGCATGTCGGCCAACGGCAACAGGATTGTTGGGGAGAGCTGCGGCGTCGAGGGGTGGGAGGCAGTCTACTGGCAAGACGGCACGGTAACCGGGCTGGGCGACCTGCCCGGCGGCCCCTATGGGGGTTCGGCGCAGGCATGCTCAGCAGACGGCTCGGTGATCGTGGGCTGGAGCCAGTCCAGCAACGGGATCGAGGCGTTCCGCTGGGAAGACGACGTCATGACCCCGCTGGGCAACCTGCCGGGGGGCGGGCTGGAGAGTTACGCGCGAGACGTCTCGGCCGACGGGTCGGTGGTCGTCGGCTTTGGCAAATTTGGGAGTTTCTATCAAGCGTTCCGTTGGGAGGATGGGGTGATGGCTCCCCTCGGCGATCTGCCCGGCGGCACCTTCGACAGCCGGGCGACGGGGGTCTCGGCCGACGGGTCCATTGTGGTCGGCTACAGCAAGGCGACCGGAGGCTACGCTCCCTTCATCTGGGACGCACAGCACGGCATGCGCAACCTGGCGGAGCTGTTTGTCAGCGAGTACGGGTTCGACTTGAGCGGCTGGGAGTGTCTCACCTCGGCCGCGGGAATCTCCGATGATGGCCTCACCATCGTAGGGGTCGGCACGTACGGGCCGGTGTACCAGCGCGGCTGGCTGGCCCACCTGCCCGAGCCGAGCAGCCTGATGCTGCTCGCGTTGAGCGTCGCCGTCGTCAGTGCCAAGCGACGGCATTGAGCGGGACGCGCCACGGTGCGGGTACGTGTTCTCGTTGGCCGAGCTGCCCCGGCGGTCACTGGTCGCCCGAGGGCTTGGCCGGGGGAACCCGTAGCTGCATGTTCTTCTGCCGCTCTGCCGCACGCTCGTCCGAGGTGAGCAGGCGCGTGGTCTGGCGGTAGCTGATTTCGCTCTTGAGGGTGCCCCGGTCTTCCCCTTCAGGGCTGCGTCCGGTCGATTCGCTTCTCAAGTGCCCGTCCTCGACCGCGCGGAGGAGTTCTCCGCGCTCCACGTCAAAGGTGGCCGTCCCCCTGCACCCGCCCTTCTCCAGGGCGCGGGTGACCTGAACGTCGCCTGATTGATACTCTTCGGGCGCCACGCGTTCGTAATCCGCCTCGTACGTCACGCCCAGGAACCGGCGCCCCCCATCCTGTTCCCAGCGCGCGAGTTTCATGCGATACGCAGACTTCTTCCCTCGATGGAGCAGTTCCTCCGCCCACCGATCGCCAATCCGACGGGCACTGTCGGGCGGATACAGCAGCAGGAACTCTTCCGCCAACTTCGACTTGCTCTCACACTCCAGATCGTGCTTCTGCCACTCATAGAAGTCGTTGCCCTGTGCACGTGCTTCCACTCGCTCCCGGATGGCGTCCATGCCGGAGCAGTCCACCACGTGACCCTGGGCGTCCACTTCCAGGAAGAACGACTGACCAAGCAGCGGGGCGTAGACCGCGGCGATGGCGTTGTCGGCATCGTCGGGGTCGTCGACATCGGAGTCGAACGCCTCCTGCTCCTCGTCGTCGCCACGGTAGCAGGCCATTCGCTCGAACGTCAGCTTCAGGCGTGCTCGCCCGTCGGAGGCAACTGACTCGACCTCCTGCAGCCAGCCTTCCGTCTGCCCGAGACGCCGTTCCCATACGGCTCTCGGCTCGCCTGAGTGTCTGCTGTGCACCACGGCGTCCCAGGCGACCTCGACGTACGTCACCCGGGCGGGCACAAACCGCGGCTTCAGGCGGTAGCTCTCGTCCTCAGACAGCCCGTCGCCGGAAAGAGCAATGCCCGCCATTCCTGCCGTTGCGGCCACAACAAAGCTGACAAACCGCATGAACTTGACCCTCCCGTACTGCGAAGACCTCCACCGTCGGGCGCCTGAAAGGACGCCGCTCATAGCGTTGCATCGTACTCGTTCGGGCCGTCTGAAGCACCTGGATGCTGGACGACAGGACTGGTACGTCTCACCGGGGTTGGGGCAGACTTGGCAGGGTGCTGTCGGGCGCAGGCTCCACCGAGGAGACACGAACCGCTCCCGTCCCTCTCAATGCCGCCGTGCCTGCGCGGCCGCCAGGAAACGCAGAAACTCGGTCTCGTCCGCGGAGCCCTCGAACCGACCGAGCGGTGTTTCCGTTGGATCAAGCGCGACGTAGGTCGGAGCGGCCACCACGCCCAGGCGGGCAGCCAAGTCACCCTCGGCGGCCAGGTTGAGTCGTACCGGCACGAACCCCCCCAGGGCCTTGACGACCTGCTCGCTACGCAACGTCGTGCGGTCCATCAGCTTGCACGGCACGCAGCCGTCCAGGTAGAAGCCGACAAGCAGCGGTTTGCCTAGGCGAGTGGCCTCCCGCAGGGCGCCGTCGTACTCGGCCGCCCATCCCGGGGGCGGGCTGGCGGGCCAGTTCAGGACCGTCATCACGACCAGCGCGAGCCCGAAGAGGATCCACAGATCGTACGATCGGCGTGTCCGGCGCCCGGTTCGGGCGGTCGGTGGGGCTGGCGGGCCAGGGGGCTGGAACGGTTCGCTCATGGTCGGGCTGCCGGCACAACTTCCGCGCAACAGAGCCTGCGCGGGCGATTGTAGGCCGTGCCCACGCCGGGGAACAGGCAGCCGGTGCTGGCCCCCGTTCCCTGGGCATGCGGCCGGACCAACCTTCCCGACCGCGCCCCCTGTGTCGGGCCGGTTGACGGGCCCCAGGCTGAGCACATGCTCGGGGTCAGAGGCACCAGGCGTGGTCCGTCGTGGACTGGGTTCCGCGCCGCAACGGTCGCCCGCCGCCCCGCTTCTGGGCCGGCATTGTTCCAACGCGGGGCGCAGGACCCCACCGGCGGAACGCATCTTGCCAGTGAGCCTGTATGCTCCATGCGCTCGCTCCAGGGATTGCGGTCGCAATGCGCCTAGGACGTTCTATTGGGGGTGGCGAGTGAGGCGGATGCACCTGTGCTCCGACGGCTTCCGCCGTTCGACCACCCGAAAGGGAACCCAGCGGACTCAGCGCCCTGCCCAGGGTGCCGGTGTGCCATTCCGGGCGTCCCGCCGCTATCCTGACGGCGCAGCGGTCTGCCGGGTCAGGGTGGGTCGCGGGTCGAAAACCACAGGTGTGCCATGATGGAGATGACGATCTTCGGACGCGGCGGCCAGGGCGGCGTCACGCTCGCCAAGCTGATCGCCACCACCTACTTCCGAGAAGGCAAGTACGTGCAGGCGTTCGGGGTGTACGCCGCGGAGCGGTCCGGGGCCCCGTTGCAGGCCTTTGTCCGCATCGACGATGAGGAGATCACCAACCACAACCAGATCCGCGAGCCGGACCACGTGGTCGTCATCGACCGCACGCTCATCGGACGGCACATCGCCAGTGGGTTGAAGCCTGCCGGGTGGATCATCCTGAACACTCCGGACGCGCCGGCGGCGTTTGCGGAGATGTTTCCGGGGCGACAAGTGGCCACCGTGGACGCGACGGAAATCGCGGTGGCCAACGGCCTGGGGACGAAAGCGGTCCCGATTGTCAACACCACGATGCTCGGGGCGATCGCGCGCATCCTCGGCTTGCCCGTTGAGCAGGTGGAGGGAGCGCTCAGCTACGCGAAGTTCGGGGGTCCGAATCTCAAGGCGGCTCGGCAGGCTGCCCAGGCCGTCCGGATGCAGACGCTCAAGGGGCGGGCGGCGGCGGTCGCGCCAGGCGCGCCGAAAGGACCGGTGGCCGGCATTCTCGACGACGTCGTGGGCGGCATGCCGACGATCCGCACCGGAAGCTGGGCGTCGCGGAGACCGGAGCGCCAGCGCTTCACCCCGCCGTGCAACCACGGTTGCCCGGCCGGGAATGACGTGCGCGGGTTCCTGGAGGCCGTGGCCCGCGACCAGGATTACACGAAGGCGCTGGAGATCATCCTGCAAACGTCGCCGCTGCCGGGAATATGCGGGCGGGTGTGCCCCGCCCCGTGTATGGAAGCGTGCAACCGCAGCGACTACGACGAGGCGGTGAACATCCGGGAGGTCGAGCGGTACATCGCCGATCACGGGCGCTGGCCGGAGGCGACCCCGCCGACGCGTAAGGAGCGGATCGCCGTCGTCGGCTCGGGGCCGGCGGGTCTGAGCGCCACGTATCATCTGGCCCGGCTCGGCTATCCGGTCACGCTGATCGAGGCCGGCGACGAGCTGGGCGGCGTGTTGCGGACCGGCATTCCGACGTACCGCCTGCCACGGGACGTGCTGGGCCGGGAGATCAACCACATCGTCCGCCACGGTGTCGAGGTGCAGACGGGGCGGCGCGTGGGGCGAGCGGACCTGCTGGAGTTGTCGCACTCGTTCGCGGCCGTGTTCGTGGCGACCGGGCAGCAGGAGAACCGGGCGCTCAACTTGCAGAACCTCGAACCGGGCGTCGTCGAGCAGGGCATTGACTTCCTCGACCGGGTCCGCAAGGGGCAGGAGTCACTCAAGGGGGCGCACGTTGTGGTGGTCGGAGGCGGGAACACGGCCATGGATGCCGCCCGCTCGGCCCGGCGGATCGGTGCGGCGAGCGTGCGGATCCTGTACCGGCGTACGCGGCAGGAGATGCCCGCGATTGCCGAGGAGGTTGAGGAGGCCATCGAGGAGGGAATCGAACTCCAGGAGCTCGTGCTGCCGGTTCGGCTGACAAAGGACTCGCTGGGGGCGGTGCTGACGTGCCAGCGGATGAAGCTGGGCGAACCGGATGAGTCCGGTCGGCGTCGTCCGGTACCGGATGAAAGCGAGGATGCGTGGTTTGACGTGCGTTGCGATCGCGTGCTGCTGGCGTTGGGGCAGGTAAGCGACCTGACGATTCTGCCGGAAGGCTCGGCCGTTCACGAGAAGGACAAGGAATCAGCGCTGCTCGGCTGGACCGGGGCACCGGTTTTCACCGGCGGCGACCTGGTGACCAACGAGGGAACGGTGACGGCCGCCATCGGCAGCGGGCGGCGGGCCGCGTGGCACATTCACCGCACGCTGACCGGGGAGGACCTGTTCCCCGAAGAAGGTCCGCCGGTGGCCGAGCCGCGTATTCTCCACATGCACATCTTCGAGCACGCCCCGCGTGAGCGGCCCGCCATGCTGCGGCCGGAGGACCGCCGCACGAGTTTCCGCGAGGTGCGGCTGGGCTTCATCGACGAGCCGGCGCACCACGCAGCCCTGCTCGAGGCGCAACGTTGCTTCAGTTGCGGCGTGTGCAACGAGTGCGACCGGTGTTTGACGCACTGCCCCGAGGGCATCCTGCTGCGCGAGCGCGACGGGTACCGGTTCGATTATGACTATTGTAAAGGTTGCGGCGTGTGCTCTACCCAATGCCCGCGCGGCGTGATCTATATGGCGGAGTTGTAGGGCGTCAAGGAGACTGTTATGGCACGGGCGCTGGTGACGGGGAATCACGCTGCGGGTTACGCCTTGTCGGTCGCCGGCGAGGCGAACCGTCAGGCCCGCGGCTGCGCGGCCGGGGCGTATCCCATTACGCCGCAAACCGAAATCATCGAGTACCTGCGGTCGTTTGCGTTTACGAAGGGCTACATCGTCCCGGTCGAGTCCGAGCACAGTGCGATGGGCGTCTGCATCGGCGCGTCGCTGGCCGGGGCCCGCGCCATGACGGCCAGTTCCGCCAATGGCCTGGCGTACATGAATGAGAACGTCTTTGCCGCCGGTTACTACCGACTTCCCATCATCATGATCGCGGTCAACCGCACGCTGGGCCCGCCGTGGAACATCTGGGTGGACCAGGGCGACAGCCTGTCCTTGCGTGACGCAGCGTGGATGCAATTCTATACAGAGTCGCACCAGGATTTGGTGGACACGATTCTCGTGGCGTTCCGGGTGGCGGAGGATCACCGGGTCCTGCTGCCGGCGCTGGTTGCCCTCGATGGGTTCGTCGTCTCCCACACCCAGATGGTCGTGGACCTGCCCGAGCAGCAACTCGTTGACCGATACCTGCCGCCCTGCCACGTCCCGCACCAGGTCAGTTACGAACACCCGGTCACCGTCGGCGGGCTCACCTGGCCGCGGGAAACCGAACACCACCGCATCGAGGTTCAGCGGGCAATGGAGCAGGTGCCGCAGGTACTTAGCGAGGCGACCGAGGAATTTGTCAAGGTCTTCGGGCGCCGCCCGCACACCGCGCTTTCCTGCGAATACACGGAAGACGCGGAGGTCGTGCTGATCGCCTGCAACACCATGGTGCGGACTCTGCGCAACGTAGTCAAGGAGCGCCGGGCCAAGGGCGAGAAGATCGGGCTCATCAAGGAGAAGCTGTTCCGGCCGTTCCCGCGTGCTGAGCTGCGCGCGGCGCTCAAAAATGTTAAGAAGGTCGGCGTGCTGGACCGCAATCACTCGCCGGGCTCGGGCGGCATCTTCTGGCAGGAGGTCACGACCAGTCTCCAGGGCCACTCTGATGTGCTGGTGCAGGATTACCTGGTCGGGCTCGGCGGCGGTGACGTGACGCCCGCCATTATCAATGACATTATTGACGATTTGTATCGTCGCAAGCAGGCCGCGGAGCCTGTGTGGAAAGAGGTGGTCGCATGAGTACCGCACCGACGCCCACCAAAGAGCAACTTTCGGACTACTGTCACAATCTTCTGCGCCCGGGCAACACCAACTGCGCGGGCTGCGGGATGTCGATGGGCCTCCAGTGGCTTGATGAGGCACTCGGCGAAGACCGTCCCACGCTGGTGATCCCCGCCTGTTGCGGGATCGTGACGGCGGGGGCGTTTCCCACGAGCGCCTACGGGGTGCCCACCGTGGCCGCCACGTTTGCGAGCGCCCCCGCGGTCGCCACCGGGGTGAGTGTCGTGTATCGCCTGAACAACGAGGATCGTCCCACGGTCTGCTGGACCGGGGACGGCGGAACGTACGACATCGGCGTGGCCACGTTGTCGGCGGCGGCTGAACGTAACGAGGACATGATCTACGTCTGTTACGACAACGAGATCTACGGCAACACCGGCGGCCAGCGCAGCAGTGCAACACCGGAGGGTGTCGTCACCTCAACCACGGAGAAGGGCAAGGCCGAGCGCAAGAAGGACATGATGGCCATCATGGCCGGGCACCGCATCCCTTACGCGGCCACGCTTTCCCTCGCGCATCGTGAGGATTTCCTGCGGAAGGTGCGCCGGGCCCGCAGTCTGAGGGGGTTCAAGTTCTTTCTCATACTCTCACCGTGCCCCACCGGCTGGAAGAGCGAGGCGGAAGACAGCGTGGACCTCATCCGCCTGGCCGTGCGCTCGGGGTTGTTTCCCGTCTACGAAGTCTTCGGGGGCGTGCGTTATCGCGTCAACGTGCAGCCTGATGGAACGCCGGTCGAGGAATACATGAAGCGCCAGCGGCGTTACACGAAGGGCAAGACGGACGCGGCCGTGCTGCGGCGGTTCATCGAGGACCAGTGGCACTACCTCAACGGGATGGTGCGTGCGTTCCCGGCCGGACCGAATGATTAAGCGAGCGGCGCCTTTGTAGCCCTCCACGTCGGCCACGGGGGGCTGACGCTACTTCTTCAACAGGCTGGAAGAGCGTCGAGAGTGGCCCCTCGCTTCCTCTCGGGTTCGGGCGCGTCGTGCGCGCGCCGGGCCGGTGACGGTCTTTACGCCGGTTCGAGCGTCGTCGTGACGGACAGCGACATGAACTGCTCGACGAGCAGTTCGGCCCGTTCCAGGTGCGTGACCAGCAGCAGGGCGACGCCGGTCTCGTGAGCTTCCAGCGCCTTCAGCAGGGCTTCCTCCACGGCCATCCCCGTCAGTCGCACGACGGCGGCGATGACGTGCTCGAAGGTGTTCACGTCGTCGTTATGAAGGAGCACCTTGTAGGGAGGGAGCTCGCCGGTTTTGCGTTTTGGTTCAGTCTTGGCCGGTGCGGTCAGCGTTGCGGTGCCCGTCGAGCCGGCGTCCGTGCCGGGCCCGGCCTCATGCTCGTGATCGGTCATGCGTGTGCACTCCAGAAACCTACGGGCGGCGGCGGACGGTCGCCCGCACGGCAGCGCTGAGCGTCGCCATCTACTGACGCATGTCTCGACCCGCGGCGACGCCGCGTACCGGCATGGGGGCGAGCCGGCGACGCTCTAACCTCCTGCGCTGCAACGAGTTGAATTGTACACCAAAAACGGTCGCGGGGCAAGTCGTGGCCCTGAACACCAGCAAGACCCGCGTGTAGGGCCGCCCACCACGTCGGCCGCGGGGGGTCTACGCTACGGGCTCGGGGCGGGACCGCGGTCCGGGAGTTCGAGAGAGAGGCGCTTCGTGGCGGCCAGGACCGCCCCGGACAGGTAGTCGCTGAACTCGAGCGTAGCGGTCACGCTCCGGGACGCGGGCAGCGCCGTTCCCGGTGGGAAGGGGCAGTCTACCGTGAAGTGCTGGGTGAGGAACTTGCCGTGCCACATGCGACGCAGGTCGTCGAGCTTGTCGAAAACGTAGAGGCCGAGCAGGCGGGGCTTTCCAAGTTCCGACTCATCCAGGAGTTGCACGCGAATTCGGCCGGGCACCTTGACAACGTCACCGTCCGCGTCGATCGGCCGGATGTACAGGCGGACGCCGTCGTGGCCGGGCTTGCCGTCGAAATCCGCCCCGCCGGAGAGAGAGGCGATCTCGATGCGAACGGGCGCGAAGGCGGCGAAGGGTCGGTCGGGCCCGAGTTGCTGGAGGCGCGTCAGTTGATCGCGCAGTTGTACGAGGCTGCCGTCACGCTGGGTCAGGGTCCGTTCGAGGCGGGCGCGGTCGTCGCGCAACTGCTGGTTCTCCTTGGCGAGGCGCACGCGTTCGCCTGCGGATTCGCAGCCGGTTACCAGCAGCACGGCCGCCAAGGTTGCCAAGCCCCGACACCAGAACGACCTTGGAAGAGCGCGGATGTGGTTCATGGCGGACCGTATAGCCCCAGGATGTCCGGCACGCAAGCGGCAGCCCCCCTATGCCTCGTCCTCTTCGGGGGGATCGCCTTCCGGGGCGCGGAAGAGGGCGATGCTGGCGGTGAAGCCGTGGACGAAGTTGCGGCCACCAACGGGGCCGAACTCACCGGCACAGAAGAACCCGGCCACGGGGACGTCGCCCAGTAGCTCGCGGAGTACGCCGACGTCGTGGCCCGGGCGTGGCCACATGCGGGTGCCCCGGCCGTTGCAGCCAAAGAGCAACCCGCCGCGTACGTCGGAGCCGGCGTAGGGGGCTAGAACGGTGCGGAGGTCTTCGTCGGCGCTCTTGGCGTCACGGACGTGAAATTGCACGGTGGTGCCGACTCGGGCGGGGCCGGCAATGGCCAGGGCGCCGGTTTCCTTGTCGGCCCCGAGGATGCTGTGGATGAGGAAGTCGCCCCGGCCGAACTCGCTGCGGTACTCGTCGATAGCTCGGCCGAGGAAGAGCGATTGCCGCGCCAGTTTCTCTTCCTCGGGGGAAAGTTGCGTGAGTACCGACTGGAGTCGGGTCAGCGCCGGCAGGCCTCCTAAGGCCTGGACGATGTTGTGCTCGCCTTTGGTGATGACGAAGGGCTTGCCGATTGGGCGGCACCCCTGGGACACGACGGCAATCGCGTCCAGGTTACCCGTGAGGGCGACGCCGACGGCCCCGTCGCGGAGGATCTCACCGTCGAGGATGAGGCGGTTCTCGCCGGGGGCGGAACCCGCGCTGGCCACCCCGCCGAAGAGCGGCCGCTGGGGGTAGGCCTGGCTGATCTGCTCTACGAAGCCCAGTATGTTGAGGCGGAACGGATCGGCGAGGGTGATGAAGACCGGCCGGCTCTCGGGTGCGGCCCCCACCAGGCGCTCCCAGTCGTGGTGAGTTTGGACGGCGTCGAGTTGGGGTTGCCGGACGTGAAAGGGCTGAATCCGCACGCCCGGCAGGCAGGCGGCCAGGAGCGACATCGACGGGCGGCGTTCGACCTCGCGTTCAGTGGCCAACGTGCCTTCCCCGGTGCACCCCAGCACGATGGCGCCGCTGAAGCCGTCATGCAAGGCAGTTACCAGGTTGTCCATCTCCTCCTCAAAATGGGGCGTGCAGAAGAACACGACCAAGTCAACCATACCGCGTGTGATTCGGCGATCCACGGCCGTGAAGAGGTTGCTCAGGGCCACGTTGCCGTCGGAGTTGGCCGAGATGGCGGAGGCAAACCGCATGCTTGATTACCCTGCCCGAGCGGCCGTGCCAGCGGGCGTGTTGGTGCTTAGTCGCGGGGGAGTGTTCTGATGCATGGGCGGGCGTCATTCCCTCCGCCGCCCTCCCCCCTACCCCTCTCCCGAGGGGAGAGGGGTCAGGCGCCGCGAGCGCTGGGACGATAGCGGGCAGTAGCCGCGGAATCAAATCGGGGGTAAGGTGCCGGGCGTAACGTACTGAACCGGTTGCTCGGGCCCACGGACGAGGCACGGGAGGGGGTGGCGCGGCGGAGCCGCCGCGTTCCCTGGGCATCGGGGTGTCGGGTTGGACGGCGTGGAGTGTTTGGCCCAATGCCTTTGGAAACACCTTCGGCGGCGACTTCGATCCCACCTGCGAGCACGGCGTGCCCGCCGCAAGCGAGCTACTGGCACCTCCGGGTGCGGCCGCGGTCGGCGGAACTGGACGGGCATGGCCGGCAGGTGCTGGGGGACGTTCGGCAACTGGGCCTGCGGCACATTAACGAGGTACGGTCGAGCCGGTTGTACCTGGTGCGTGGGCGGCTGGGGGAGCAGGAGGTGCGGCTGCTGGCGGAGGAGCTGTTTGCCGATGCGGTGGCGGAGACCTACCGCATCGGCCCGGGGCTTACCGAGCGGCGTGACGAGGCGCCGGCGATCGAGGTGCACTACCGGGCGGGCGTGATGAACCCGGTGGCGTTGAGTGCCCTGCCGGCGGCGCGGCGACTGCTGGCGGCCCGGGGAGCAGCGGCGGCGGGCCTGGAGGAGCTGCAAACCGGGCGGCGGTATGAGATCGTCGGGGCGGCGACGCCGGATGAGTTGGAGAGCATCGCCCGGCGGGTGTTGGCCAACGACTGCGTGGAGACGGTGTACTTGGAGGGCCTGGGGCGGCACGATCCGCTGCCGGAGACGTTTGCGACACCGCCCGTGCGTGACCTTACGCTGCGCCACGTAACACTTGCAGGGCTGGACGACGCGGAGCTCGCGCGGCTGGCGCGGGAGGCACATCTGTTTCTTTCCGTGGCGGAGATGGCCGCGATTCGGGACCACTTTGCCGAGCGCGGGCGCGACCCTACCGACCTGGAGCTGGAGACGCTGGCACAGACGTGGTCGGAGCACTGCATCCACAAAACGCTGAAGAGTGAAGTGGTGTATCGCGGGCCCGGGTTCGGGCGTCCGGGTCACGTCGAGGTGCACTTTGCCAATCTGCTGAAGAACACGATCGCGCACGCGACGGAGCAACTTGCGCGCGACTGGTGCCTGTCGGTGTTCGTGGACAACGCGGGAGTGATTGCGTTTGACGACGAATACGGCATCGCGTTCAAGGTGGAGACGCACAATCATCCCTCGGCCATCGAGCCGTACGGCGGAGCGGCGACGGGCATCGGTGGGTGTATCCGCGACATCATGGGGTGCGGGCTGGGCGCGAAGCCGATCGCTTCGACGGACGTCTTCTGCCTCGGCCCGCCGGACTTCGAGGCGGCGCGTCTGCCGAAGGACGTGCTGCATCCGCGACGCATCTTCCACGGGGTGGTCGCGGGCGTGCGGGACTACGGCAATCGGATGGGCATCCCGACGGTGAACGGGGCGGTCTACTTCGATGAACGGTACCTGGGCAACCCGCTGGTGTTCTGCGGCTGCGTCGGATTGATCCCGCGTGAGCGGATTCACAAAAGCGCCCGGACGGGGGACCGCATCGTGGTGGCCGGGGGGCGCACGGGGCGGGACGGCATTCACGGCGCCACGTTTTCGTCGGCCGAGCTTACGGATGCCCACGCGGACGAGTTCTCGCATGCCGTACAGATTGGCAACGCGATCGAAGAGAAGAAAGTACTCGACGCGCTGCTGCTGGCCCGTGATCATGCCGAGGGGTGTCTGTATTCGGCAGTTACGGACTGCGGTGCCGGCGGGTTGAGCAGCGCCGTGGGCGAAATGGGGCGTGAGCTGAGCGCGGTCGTGGACCTCGACGACGTGCCACTTAAGTATCCGGGACTGCGCTACGACGAAATCTGGATTTCCGAGGCCCAGGAGCGCATGGTCTTTGCCGTGCCACCCGAGAAGCTGGGTACCTTCCTCGAACTGTGTAGTCGCGAGGAGGTGGAAGCGACGGTCATCGGCACGTTTACGGATGACAGACAACTCCGCGTGCGGTATGGGGGGCAGGTTGTCGGCGAGCTCGATATGGATTTCCTCCATGAGGGGTATCCGCGCGCGGCGCGCCGGGCGGTCTGGCGGGCGCCTTCCGCGTCGGCGGGCAGCCTCGAGGACCAGCGTGCCTTCGCTCGGGCAGTCGGGGGGTCCGCGGTAGTCAACGATCGCCGGGCAGTCCCCGGTGGTCGCCCGGCTGCCGTGACGACCAGATCCGCGCCGGGTTGGTGTGATTGCCGATTGCTCGAGGCGTTGTCCAGTTTCAACATTGCCTCGAAGGAGTGGGTGATTCGGCAGTACGATCATGAAGTACAGGGCCGCAGCGTGATCAAGCCGCTGGCAGGCTTGGGGCCGGGGCCGGCGGACGCGGCCGTGCTGCGCCCGCGACTGGATTCGTGTCGCGGCATTGCCCTGGCTGGCGGGCTATGTCCGGAGCTCAGTGACGTTGACCCGTATGTGATGGCCGTGGCGGCGGTGGACGAGGCGTTGCGCAACGTGATCTGCGTGGGGGCGGACCCGGAGCGGACCGCGATCCTGGATAATTTCTGCTGGGGCAAGGTCGATACGGAGGAGGCGCTGGGGGCGCTGGTGCGGGCCTGCTGCGGGGCGCGGGACGCGGCGCTCGCCTACGGTTTGCCATTCATTTCCGGCAAGGATTCGCTCAATAATGAGTATGCGCTGAACCCTGACGAGGCGCGGCGCCTGGGGCTACCGGAACGGATTGTGATTCCCGGCACCCTCTTGATCAGTGCGCTGGGGACGATCGCGGATGTGCGGCGGTGCGTTTCGATGGACCTGAAGGAGCCGGGGGATGTGCTGGTGCTGGCTTCGGCGCCCGTGGAGCGCTTCGGCCTGGAGGCGGCGGCGGCCTTGCACCGACGGGCGGCAGAGTTGATCGGCAGTGGACAGGTACGGGCGGCCCACGATGTGAGCGACGGCGGTCTGGGGGTCGCGGTGGCGGAGATGTGTATTGCCGCCGGGCTCGGGGCGCGGCTGGCGTTGCTCCCCGGCCAGTATGACGGCGACCTGCTGGAGCGGCGACACACTTCCTACGTACTGGAGATGAAGGCGGAGGATGCCCGGTCCGCGGGTTTGCCGGTGATCGGCGAGGTAACGGGCGAGGCAAGACTCAACATAGCCCGCGAACGTACCGTGCTGATTGACCTTACGGTAGCGGAGCTGGCTGAGGCGTGGCACGCGCCGCTGGCCCACGGGGGAGGCGACTAGCATGGCGCGGGTGCGGGTTCTGGTGGTGCGGGCGCCGGGGATCAACTGTGATGAGGAAACTGTGTATGCCTGGCAGGTGGCCGGCGCCGAGGCCGACCTCGTCCACGTGAACCGGTTGGTCGAGCAGCCTCAGCGTCTTGACGACTACCAGATTGTGACGTTCCCCGGGGGCTTCAGCTACGGCGACGATATCGCCGCGGGCGTCATTCTCGCGCAGCATGTCACCCTGCACCTGGCGGAGCGGATGCGCGAGCTTGTGGCGCGCGGGGGCGGGCTGCTGGGCATCTGCAACGGTTTTCAGGTGCTGGTGAAGGCGGGGCTGCTGCCCGACGGGGCTGCGCCGACCTCCGGCAGCGTGCCGGAGACCAGCCGGACCGCCGTTGATGCCGTAGAGACCGGCGCGTTTGAGGCCCCCTACGTCGGCCACGGGGGGCCGACGCTACCTCTTCAGCGGTCTCTTGGCACGGGCGGCGGGCGGCAGGTGACGGTGACCTTCAACGACTCAGCCAGGTTCGAGGCGCGGTGGGTGCGGTTGGAGGTTACGACGGAGCACTGTGTATTCCTGCGGGGCGGCGAGTTGCTCGAGCTTCCGGTTGAACACGCGGAGGGCAAGGTTGTGACGGCCGATGATTCGGTCATTTCGGCACTGCGGCAAGGCGGCCACGTGGCCCTGCGTTACGTTGATCACGATGGGCGCAGCGACAGGTATCCGGCCAACCCGAACGGCAGCGTGGCCGGTATTGCGGGGCTGTGCGATTCGACCGGCCGGGTGCTGGGCCTCATGCCGCATCCGGAACGTCACCTGGATGCCACCCATCACCCGCTATGGACCCGCCGGGCACCCGGCGAGCCGCCGGACGGACTGAAGATTTTCCGCCGGGCCGTTGAGCACTGGAGCGCATGACTCGCTTGCAGCGTCGCGTTGATGGCACCTGGGTCGTGCTGGCAGGCGCGCTCCTGCTGGCCGGCGTCGTGCGCTTCTGGCAGCTTGGGGAGCAGGATTACTGGGTCGATGAGCTGCACGCCCTGGTTGATTCCGCGGGCAAACAGAGCGTGCTGGCGGCGATCCCGTATGACCGGGTCCTGGCCGAGTTGCCTGACCTGACCGGCATCGCCGGCGACACCGGCGTGGCCGACGCGTGGCGCGGCATGCGTCAGGAGACCCACCCGCCGTTGTACTTCTTGTTGCTGTATGGGTGGCGAAGCCTCGTGGGCGATGAGGAGTTCGCGGTCCGGGCATTGTCGGCGGCGCTTTCGGTGCTGTCCGTCATTCCGGTTTTCCTCACTTTGCGCGCTTATGGTCGCGCCGAGGTGGGCGCGGCGGCCGCGTGCGTGCTGGCGGCGGCGTTTGGACACATCTACGTTGGCCAGCAGAATCGTCAATACAGTCTCGCACTGGGGCTGGTGGCCTGTGCCTACTGGTTCTGGGCGCGCTTCGAAGGTTGCGGGGCGAGCACGAGACGCGGAGAGGGACGCGGTTCGGATCGCCGGGGCAGCGGCGCGCGGGGCGCTGCGGCCACGTGGGTATGGAGCGCCCTCTACGGCGCGGCGCTGCTGGCGGCCATGCTCACGCATTACATCGCCGCTCTGCCGCTGGCCGGTCACGCGGTGTATGTGCTGGCGCGGGGGCGCGGGCGAGAACGACTGACGTGGGCGACGGCCACGATTGCGGCCGCGGGGACGTTCCTGCTCTTGTGGGGGCCGCAACTTGCGCAACAGTTTCCCCACATGCGGGCGGTTGCCCCGGTGCTGGCTGAAAGTGGACCACAACATGAGTTTGACACACTGGTGAGGTTTGCCAACGTGCCCCTGCGTCTGCTGTTCCACCTGGCGGGCGGCAACGTGAATCCCGCACAGGCTGCGGCCGGGTGCGTGTTGATGATTACAGTACTTCTGGCACTGCATCGGCGCTGGGAGCGCGAGGCGGTTCTGTTCGGTTTGTGGTTCGCGGTCCCGGTGGCGTTCCTGGGTATGGTGGACATCACGTCGGGGCGCGGGACACTCGGGCATCTGCGCTATCCTGTGTTTGCGCTGCCGGGGCTGGTGGTGCTCCTGGTGCTGGCGGCGCGGCGATTGCCGCGGCGAGGCTGGGTCGCGTGCGTGTGTGGCATCACGATCCTCTCGCTGGTTTCGCTGTCGTATCCGACGCGGCGAAACCCGGATGCGCGCGTGGCCGCCGAGTTGCTGGCCGGGCAGATGCGGCCGGGGGACCTGCTTGTTTGTGATGGGACCAACCAGCTCGAGCACTGGCCTCGGACCTTGATGCTCGTTACCACCTACTATCTGCCTCGGCCGTACCCGCCGCTGTTGCTGCTGAGCCGGCTTCCCAGCGCGGCACTGATGAGCGAGGTCGGCGTATACGGCCGGCTGTTTGTGGTGTCGGGGTGGAGTGATCAGCAGCCGTGGGTCCCGCCGCCCCCCTACCGGCAGACGCTGACTACGCCGTGGCTTTGGGACCTGGGGCCGATACGGGTGTATGAACGGCAGACGGAATAGCGAAGTAAGAATAGCGAATAGCGAATGAAAGGCGCCCGGCGCTGCGCGTTAGAAGGCGCAGGCGCCGGGCGCCCGCAGTAGTGGCACGACTGGCCACTTCCGCAGCGTCTATCCCTTGCGGTGCGAGGTGCCCTCCAGCTCCATCACTTTGTGCTTGAAGAACCACCAGCTCCGCGTCCACTCGGTCCAGGTCCATTGCTGGGTGTTGTCGTCGACGAAGACGGCCTTGCCTTCACCGAAGGTCGCTTTGCCCAGCGGTGAGTTGCGGGTGCACGCCTTGAAGTGCCAGGTTCTCGAATCGGGCGCGTAGGTCGCGAGCCCCTCGGACGTTTCGCCCGAGCTGTTGGCGAACCACATGCGATACTCTTCGGCCTTGGGGTCCCACACCCAGAACCCCACGCCGCGCATCTTCTCCTCGCCGTCGCCCATGGCATATTCCATGTGATCGACGAGGACCCAGCCGTCCGCCTCCCAGCTCAGCGTCTCAGCGCCCTTGCTGACAACGACTTCCGGCGCCCCCACCATCTTCACGTTGGCCGTGCCTTCCCAGGTGCCGACGAACATGTTCAGCGCGTCCAGCGCCGCCGGCCGCTGCGGCGCCTGCCAGTCGCTCATGTCCATGGCCGCGCGATGACAGCCGGGCAGCATGAAGATGCTCACTGCCAGAACGGCGCCCAGTGCAACCTGCCTGGTTCTCATACTTGTTCCTCCCATGTATCGGGTTTCCAGTTCCTCAGCCTCAAACAGCAACAGTCCCTAACACGACACCCCTCCCTTCCAGGGAGTGGCGCGGGAAGGGTCGGACCCCAGCGGTGTCCCCCCTCACCCTACCCTCTCCCCCAAGGAAAGAGGGGTTCTGCCACGCGTCAGAGAGTCCTCAGCGGTCCAGTGCAGGACTCTCGATCCTGAGTCGGCGTCTCGTCGACCGCTGCATTCGAGGCTTTCCACGTCGGCCACGGGGGGCCGACGCTACAGCCTACCCAGGTGGTTCGATCTTACAACGCCCGTCCGAGTCCTTCCTCTCTGCTGTCCAGCACGGGTGGCACCACCGGGGGCGCGATCGCCGCAGCGGCGATCGGGCGGCCGCACTCCGGGCAAACGCCCGACACGTTGCCGCGCAGATCGTAGCCGCAGTTGACACAGATGTGCCCGCGGGTGTCGAACGGCAGGCGATGCGCGTATTTCTTCCAGACGACCTTCGTGCGCGCCACGCCGTCACCCCAGCGCGGGCCGCGGCAAAGCCGCATAGCAATATACAGAAGCAGTATTGACGCCATCGCCACCACGAGCATCAGCCAAGGCACTAGTCCCGCCAGGTTATAACACACGCTTTGTACCAACATGATCCCCACCACCGGCAGGTTGCGCAAGAAAGAGCGGCCGAAGGTGATGGGTTCGAGCGTGTCCACATCAACAACTTGCACGCCGGCCAGCCATTTGAACGGCGAATAGCCTCCGAAGCCGTCCTTGAAGCCGAACGCCACGATCATCAGATTGAACGCCACCTGCCAGAAGACCTCTGCGTCCGCCAGGGCCGGGGGCAGGACGAGGCTCAGTAGGCCGAGCGTCATCCCCACCGCGAGACTGAAGCACAGGTTGTCCAGGATGAACGCCGCCTGTCGGCGGTTCGCCAAGCTGTAGTAGCATTTTCGGCAGACGCGGACGCCGTACAGGAGCAGGTGCTTGCGGGTTCTCCACTTCGTGCCCAGACAGATGGGGCAGCAGGGAGGATGAAGCGTGGTGGGCGTCGGCGGCATCGTCATGGCAAGCTTTCTCCCGCGCCGGCATGCCGGCGCCTGCGGCTTGGGCATACCACCCGATAGGTTCCAGGCTCGTGCGGTCCCACTGAGAAACCATCTCAGAGTTCCGTCTCTCCCGGCGAGGGGGCGGGGAGGGTCAAATCGCTGCCGCCCAGCCCCTCACCCTGCCCTCTCCCCCGGAAGGAGAGGGGTCTTCAGGCCTTAGCCCATGTGCTCGATCACCGCGTCGCCGAACTCCGAGCACTTGAGCAGCTTCGCACCGTCCGTGAGGCGGTGGAAGTCGTACGTGACGGTCTTGGCGGCGATCGCCCGCTCCATGCCCTTGATGACCAAGTCGGCCGCCTCGGTCCAGCCCAGGTAGCGAAGCATCATCTCACCGGAGAGAATGACGCTGCCGGGGTTGACCTTGTCCTGGTCGGCGTACTTGGGCGCGGTGCCGTGGGTGGCCTCGAAGACGGCGTGGCCGCTGTCGTAGTTGACGTTGCCGCCTGGGGCGATGCCGATGCCGCCGACCTGGGCGGCCAGGGCATCCGAGAGATAGTCACCGTTGAGGTTCGGCGTGGCAATCACGTCGAACTCGCGCGGGCGGGTGAGCACCTGCTGCAATGTGATGTCGGCAATGGCGTCCTTGATGAGCACCTTGCCGGCGGCGAGGGCGGCCTCCTGCTCGGCATTGGCGGCCGACTCGCCCTTGCTGCGGCTGGTGCGTTCCCATTGTGACCAGGTGTACGTCCGATCGGCGAAGTCGCGCTCGGCGAGCTCATAGCCCCAGTCGCGGAATGCCCCCTCGGTGAACTTCATGATGTTGCCCTTGTGAACGAGCGTGACGCTCTTGCGTCCGTGTTGCAGGGCATAGCGGATGGCCGCTCGAATCAGCCGCATGCTACCCTCGCGGGAGACGGGCTTGATGCCGATGGCGCTGGTTTCGGGGAAGCGGATCTTCCTGACGCCCATGGCGTCCTGCAGGAAAGCAATCACCTTGCGCACCTCGGGGGTGCCGCTCGCCCACTCGATGCCGGCGTAGATGTCCTCCGTATTCTCGCGGAAGATGACCATGTCCACGTCCTGCGGGCGCTTGACGGGAGAAGGCACCCCGGGGAAGTACCGCACCGGGCGCAGGCACACGTACAGGTCAAGCTGCTGCCGCAAGGCGACGTTGAGCGAGCGAATGCCGCCGCCGACGGGCGTCGTCAGCGGTCCCTTGATGCCAACGAGGTAGAAGCGGAAGGCCTCCACGGTGTCGTCCGGGAGCCAGGTGCCATACTTGTCGTAGGACTTCTGCCCGGCGAAGACCTCGAACCACTCGATGCGGCGGTGCCCGGGGTAAGCCCGGGCCACGGCGGCATCGAGGACGCGCACGGCCGCGCGCCAGATGTCCGGCCCGGTGCCGTCGCCTTCAATGAAGGGGATGACCGGCTCGTCCGGCACCTGCAAGCCCTGCGGCCCCATGCGGACCCGCATTCCCGCTTTGGGGGGCTGAAGCTGTTTGAACACAGGATTCATGGCTGCTGGTCCTCCCGCCGGCGGCCGGCTTCGGTGATACGACAACGGCGCCGATGTTCGTCCGCTCCGCAACGCTCGTGGCAAGGGAGCCTCGCCGCGGCCGTCCCGAACCCCGGCGGTGTCCTCTCGGTGCGACGCCGATGCCGGTCGCATGATACGCCGCCGGTGCGGCGCGTCAACCAAGTCGTTCGTCGAGCGCACCAACGCGTGACACCGGCGCGCCTCCGTCAACGGGGTACTATGGCGTCAACGAGCGGTGCAGGGCAAGCAGGCTGAAGGCGACGCCGTAGGGCCGGTCGTAGCGGTGCACGTCGTAGTCCCACATGGAGCCGTCTTCCTGCTGGGTCTTGAGGATCTCACGGCACAGCTTCGGCCACCACTGGGCCTGTTCCTCGGGCGGCAGGGTGGCGATGACGAGGCCGGCGTAGTAGTGCCCGAACAGGTAGAAGTAGCCGGAGTTGTAGTAGTACGCCTCGTGCGGGACCGGCTTGTGCATGGCGATGTCGAGGAACTTGTGCTCGCGGAAGAAGTGCGTGAGGCCGAAGCGCCGATCTTCGAGGGGCACGTCCCGGCCGGCGGCCAGCAGGGCCGCCTGACAGACCTGGATGCGGGACAGGGAGCCCTTTACCTGGTCAATGTACTCCGAATGCAGGTTCGGAATAACGCGGGCGTGGTAGGAGTAGGCACCGTTGGGCAAGCGGCAGCGCTGGACGAGACGGACGGCCCGGTCGATCACCGCCTGATCGACAATGAAGCCCTGGCGCTTGGCGTCTTCCATGGCCACGACGGCGGCCGCAGTCATGAAACTCGTGGACCACTGGGGCCGCTGGGTGCGCGGGACGTCAAACGCAAGGTAGCCCCAACCGCCGTCAACGGATTGAAAGTGTGCCAGCGCGTCGAAGTACTTGGGAACGGCCGCGGCGATTTGCTCATGGATGGCCGGCGCGGCGTAGCGCGGGTGCCCGGCCGCGGCCGCCAGACCCTGCAACCCGTAGATGTACGCCCAGTTGTTCATCAGGTCCCACTCGTTGGGACGTTTCACGTCAGCGTTGTGGAGCAGGTACTGCACGGCGCGGTCGGTGGCGTCGGCGGCCTCCGGCGGCGGGCCAACCTCGAGCAGGGCGGCCACGCAGAGGCCGGTGGTGGCCACTTTCCAGGCGCGATGGGTCTCGGGATTGGGCCACATCTCGCCGGACCAGGTGGTGATGGAGTCCTGCGGGCCACCCCAGGAGCCATCGGAGTTCTGGTCCTGCACGAGAAAAGCGACCGCGCGGGTAATCGAATCGTGTACGCTCTGCGGGTCGGGCGCGTTGGCCACGTCGGCCGCCAGCACAAAGGACACAAGCCAGAGCAATGCGAGGATCGGTACACAGGACGACGCAAGTGGCGCACCGGGAGGGTGGCATGCCCAAGCCGAAGGCGCCGGCATGCTGCGGCAGAAGCCGCCTGCTTCTCCGGGAGAAGGCATGGCGGCGCGGCGCTTGGCCATGCCGCCCCATCCCACCTGCTTGCTCCGCCATTGCGTCGAGCCACTTAGCGTAGCCCCGTCGAGGGAAGGTCGAAGGGCGTTGGCACCCCCTCTCACCTTGCCCTCTCCCCCCAGGGGGAGAGGGATATTGGACGGTGCTCCATCCGGAGTGTACTGCCGAGGCATGGGCGTCACTCCGTTGGCGTGCCGGGTTGGTCGGGGGTCTTGGCCGGCTGCTCACCGAGGGGCGCCGCCTGGTCCTTCTTCTGCCGCTCGGCCTGTTTCTTGTCGTGTTCCTTCTTCGCCTTGTCCCGTTCCTTCTCCAGGACCTTGAGGTCGGCCTCCTGTTGCACGATGGTGGCCTCGGCGGTCATGATGTTGATGTCCTGGTCGAGAGCGGAGGCAGCGGCATCGCGTTTCACGCGTTCGAGGCGGCGTTGGGCCTGTTCGAGTCTCTGCTGTTCCTCGCGGGTTTCGAGGGGGATCGTCTTCTCGATAAGGGTCTGGAACTCACGGTGACGCAGGTCGAGATCCGCGCGGGCGCGTTCGAGTCGTCGGCGGCCACGCTCGAGGACGATCTCCTTGGTCTGATCGGCGAAGTCCTCGGCCGCGTACATCAGCTCGAGTTGGTGAAGTTCCTCTTCTGCTTCCTTGGTGCCGTCTTCAGCGCGTTGGAGGCCGAGCTTCGCCCAATCAACCCGCGTGGGTAGGTTGCGTTCCAGGAAGATGCTCAAGCGCTGCTCGGCAACGGCCAAGTCGAATTGGGCTTCGAGCAAAGCGATGTCGTTCTGGATGGCCGCGTGTTGCCGGCCGAGCTGAGTACGCGCGAGACGCTGCCGGGAGATGTTCAGCTCGCGCACAGCCCGTTCGCGCTTGCGGGCGAACTCCTCCTCCTTGTCGGCCCACTCCTCGGCTTCTTTGGCGGCACTTTCGGCCTCGGTCTCCTTCGCCTCGGCCGGCATTTCGCCAGCGGGCGAGGTTGCCTCGGGTGCAGATGGGGCGGCCGCCTGCGCAGCGGGCGCCGGCGGCACCGGCGATGGCGCTCCGGGCGTGGTGCGCCGAAGCAGCGCGCAGCCCGGCAGAACCCCGAGGGTCACGAGCAGGCAGGCCAAGCGAAAGGTCAGCAGCAGGCGTCCATGCATGGTGGTATCACTCCCGCATACGAGGAAGGGCAACCAGAGGCACCAAAGCTAGCGGGTCGGCAACCCGACTCAGGGCGCGCCCGACCGAGTGCGCGGCCCCAGGGGGCAGCCTACCATAGGGGGCGGGATTCGGGTACCGTGTGGGGATGGAGGGGGCCGTGGCGGTCCGGTGACCCCCGGATGGTGAGTTCTCATGGCTGCTGCACATTGGCTTTCCCAGCTTAACCCTTCCCAGTACGAAGCGGTAACTTACGGTGACGGTCCGCTGCTGGTGGTGGCGGGCGCGGGGACCGGGAAGACCAAGACGCTGGCGTGCCGGGTGGCGCATCTAGTGGAGCGCGGGGTGCGGCCCGATCGCATCCTGCTGCTGACGTTCACGCGCCGGGCGGCGGCCGAGATGCTTGATCGGGCGGCCAAGCTGACCACGCAGAGTACGCTGACGAAGGTTTGGGGCGGGACGTTTCACGCCGTGGCGAACCGGTTGTTGCGGCTGTATGCCCGGGCGGTCGGCTTGACGGAGGGGTTCACGGTCATCGACGAGGAGGACGCGGCCGACATTCTGAACCTGATCCGCACGGAGCTGGGGTTCGGCAAGAAGGACCGGCGCTTCCCCCGCAAGGCGACGCTGGCGAAGATCTACTCGCACACCGTCAACGCCGAGAAGCCGCTGAGCGAAGTAGTGGAGCGGCACTTCCCGTGGTGCCGGGGTGATCTCGAAGCGCTGGGGGAGATTTTCGGGCGTTACGCGCGCCGCAAGCGGGCGAGCAACGTCGTCGACTATGACGACCTGCTGCTGCTGTGGCGGCTGCTGTGCACGCAGCCGGGTGTCGGCGAGCGCGTCGGCGAGCGGTTCGACCACGTCCTGGTGGATGAGTACCAGGATACGAATGCGATTCAGGCCCAGATCCTGGTGGGCATGCGGCAGCGGTGCAAGAACATCATGGCGGTGGGGGACGACGCCCAGTCGATCTACTCATTCCGGGCAGCCACCATCCGCAACATCCTGGACTTCCCCGAGCGGTTCCTCGGTACGCACGTGGTGACGCTGGAGGAAAACTACCGCTCGACGCAACCGATCCTGGCCGCCTCGAACACGGTGATGAGCTATGCGCGGGAGCGGTACACAAAGGAGTTGCGTTCCCAGCGGCCGTCGGAGCAGAAGCCGGTGCTGCTCACGTGCGTCGATGAGGCGCAGCAGTCGCGTCTGGTGTGTCACCACGTGCTCGAACACCGCGAGCGCGGGCTCCAGTTGATGCAACAGGCGGTGCTGTTTCGCGCCGGGCATCACAGCGCCCAGTTGGAGGTAGAACTCGCCAGCCGCAACATCCCGTTCCGCAAGTACGGCGGGCTGCGGTTCGTCGAAGCGGCCCACATTAAGGACCTGGTGGCGTTTCTGCGGGTGCTGGAGAACCCGCATGACGAGCTGAGCTGGTTCCGGGTGCTGCAGCTTCTGGAGGGCATCGGTCCGGCGGCCGCCCGGCGGATCATCAGGCAATTGGGCGTGCACCGGATGCAGCCGGAGGGGGAAGGCGAGGCCGCCGACGAGGTTGCCGGGGAAGCCTCGCCGCTGCAGCGCCTGCTCCGCGACCCACCGAAAGTGCCGCCGGCGGCCGCGGCAGGCTTTGCCGCGTTGCGGCAGGCGTTGGGCGACTGCGCCGGGCTGGGCCGCTCGGAAGACACGGCCGCCGCGCGGGGCACGGGGATGTCCGTGGCGGCGCAGCTCGAACGCATCCGCCAGTTCTATCAGCCGGTGTTCGAGCGTCTCTATGAGAATGCCCCCGCCCGCCTGCGGGACATTGAACAGTTACAGGCGATGGCCGTCCGGTACCGGTCGCGCCAGCGGTTCATCACCGACTTGACACTCGACCCGCCCAACTCGACGGCGGACCTGGCGGCCGCTCCCTACCTCGACGAGGACTACCTCATCCTCAGCACGATCCACTCGGCCAAGGGCATGGAGTGGAACGTCGTGCACATCATTCACGCGGCCGACGGCATGATTCCTTCCGACATGGCCACGGGGAGCGATGAGCAGATCGAGGAGGAACGACGGCTGTTCTACGTGGCGATGACGCGGGCGAAGGACATGCTCTATGTGTATTTCCCGCTGCGCTATTATCATCACCGGTTTGGGTTGAGCGACGCGCACACCTACGCCCAGTTGACGCGGTTCCTCCCGGCGGATGCGCGGGCGTGCTTTGAGCCCCGCTTCGAGAAGTCCGATGCCGATGCGGACCAGGGCGAGCTTACGGCGCGCGTGTCCGTGGATGAGTTCCTGGATCAACTGTGGAAGCGGTGACGCGGGTTGCACGTTGGGCAGACAGGTGCCGCACCCGTACCGTTGCGGGTCGGAGCACGCGCCTGCCACGTGCGCTACTTGTGCTTCCTCATTCGCTATTCGCACTTCGCTATTCCGCGGCCGCTCGTTTACGGTCGCGGTTCGGACCGGCCCTCCCGGGGTGTCGCGGGCACGGTTACCTCCAGCAACCCCAGCCAGGGGTCGTGCCCGCGGACGTCGTAGCCGGCCTCACGTAAGCCGGCCAGCAATTGCGAATCAACCTCCCAGCGCGGGCCGGTGGGGTCTCCCTGCCAGAGAAGCCAGACTCGTGCACCGTCGTGCAGAACGCGGCGGATGCCGGTCAGCGTTGAGGTGACCGCGGGCTTAATGCCTTCCGGATCGGCCAGTTCGGCGCGTGGGTTGTCCCAGCCGACCTGGCGGTCGTGCGCCGGGGGGAAGGAGATGATCCGCGTGGAGAAGCCCTGGCGGTTAAGTTCGTAGGCCAGGAACCAGCGGTACATGCCCACGGAAACCACCAGGTCGTGGGGGCCGACATGCTCCTGGAGTCGCCGCACGCGCTCGGGCGTCTCAATCTGCACGGGTACGGCGTGCAGGCCCACGGTCGTGGCGGCGCTGCACAGCAACAGGAAGGCCGTGGCTGCAATGCGCGACCCTGCGTTCCGCAGGGCACCGTCGAGAAGCAGAGTGACGGTCAGCAGGAGCGCGGGAAGCGCGCATAGATCATAACGCCCCACGACGTACGCCGGCCGAACCAGCCACGAGTAAAGGAAAGGCGTAGCCAAAGTCGCCAGCGTCAACAAGGCAAAAAAAGCCACGTGCCGCCCAGAGGCCGGTGACACCTGCGCCGACTGCGCCGTCATCCGCGCAACGGGTTTCCGGATTCCCCAGACCAGGAGCAGCAACAGTATCAGCGCCGCCGGTCCCCACTGAACGAGACGGGTAAGCCACGTCCCCACGGCCTCTCCCAGCACACCGGTGGCCGCGGCCAGCGGGCCCAGGTAGGCTTCGGGATACCCGCCGGCCGGCAGCAGCGCCCAGCACGAACGCAACAACGCCAGTGCCGGGGGGTAGCTTGCCCAGACGTCCTCGAGCCACATCTGGCTGCCGCGGCCGGTCAACGGCACGATGATGAACATGATAAACGGAAGCAGTACCACCCCCAGCACGGCATGCGTCACGGTCCACTGCTTGGCAAAGTGAAGCGCTCTTGGACTCAGTAGCACGGCCACGGCGCTCGCGGGGAGCCAGAATAGCGTGTAGTAGTGCGTGGCCGTGGTCATAACGACGAGCAACGCATACGCAACCCACCATCGTGGCGACTGCAAGCGGGCCGCCTGGTACAGACTCCAGAGCAGCAGCGTGCACTCGAGACACCAGAGCGCGTAGACCCGGGCCTCCTGGCTGTAGTACACCTGTAGTGGGTGAAGTGCGGCGAGGGCGCCGGCGATCGCTCCCGCACGGCGGCCCGCGACGCGCGCGGCCACGTACATCAGTGCGACCACCGTCAGCAAGCCGGCGACGGCTGAGAAGCTACGCAGGCCAAGGATGGTCTCGCCCGCAACCCGCGTCCACGCGTGCAGCAGCACGGTGTAGGGGACCGTCGTGAGTTCCAACCACGGATCCGGGCCGTCGGCGGGCCAGTTGAAGAGATGATGCACGTAATAGTAGGTACAGCTCTCGTCCAGCCAGAGTTCGCGGTCGGTGATGCCCGCAAAGCGAACGGCGGCGGCCAGCAGGAGGATCAGAGCGACCCCCAGACAAGTGGACGCGCGAACCCCGGTGTGGGGGCACGGTACCACCGCTCCCCGATCCCGACCTGTGTCGGGACGGTTCGGCACGCGTGATCTGCATTCGATACTCGCCATTCGCACTTCGCTACTCCTCAGCCGCTCCCTCACGGTCGCGGTGCGGAGGGCCGGGGCGACGGTCTGGGTCGCGAGGGTGCGCAACGCTGCCGGCAGATTAGCCGCAGCGTGCGTACGATCGTGGTGAGCACGCGCATCTTGCTCGTTCCGCCCTTCAGATCATAGCGCAGGACCAGCGGCACCTCGCCGCAACGGGCGCCGAGCCGGGCGAGCTTGAGCAGAATCTCGGCCATGCAGGCAAACGAACGCTCCTCAACGAAGCGGTCACTGTAGATACCGATAGCCCGCTGCAAGCACGCGGCCCGATACAGGCGATAGCCGCAGGTGTAATCACGGACGCCACGGACGGGCAGCACGACGCGAAACAGCACACCGGCAACCGACGTCGTAAGCCGCCGCAGCCCGCTAAGCCCCACGACCTGCGCCCCCGGCTCGTAGCGTGACGCGATGACCACGTCGAGCCGATCGCGTTGCAGCCGGTCGAGCATCGGCGGGAACAGCTCAGGCGGATGCGTGCCGTCGGCGTCCATCGTGGCGATGACGTCGTCGGGAGCGGCCTGCGCGGCGGCGGCGACGAGTGCATCTCGGATGGTCATCCCCAGTCCCTGGTTGGCGGCGTGGCGGTGTATCTCAAGTGGGAAGCGCTGGGCCAACTCCGCCAGCACGGACGGCGTGGCGTCGCTGCTGCCGTCGTCCACGATCAGGATGCGGAACGGGCGGTCCAGGCCGCGGAGCACCGCTGCCCAGCGTTCGACGAGCGCAGGCAGGCTGGCCGCCTCGTTGTACGCAGGCAGCGCGACCCGGATGGTGTTCGGTTCAGCCGCTTCCGGCATAGGTAGCTCGCCGTGGCCGTGCTTTATGTAGCACGTTCCGACCGGTTCGTCGATGCGCCGGAACGGCACCGGCACTCCGTACCGCGGCAATGGGCCGGTTTGCGGGCCCCCGGGAGGCGGGTAGACTGCGTGGCCAAACGCAGGCTGGACGTCGAACCGCATGAGTGATCACGCTACAACCGAATCCGGCGGGGCCGCCCTCGTCGAAGTACGTGACCTGGTCACCGTGTATGGGACGGGCACCGGCCGGCTTGGGCGGGCACGGGCCGGTTTGCGGGCGGTCGATGGCGTCAGCCTGGACATCCCGGCGGGCACCACGCTGGGCCTGGTGGGCGAGAGCGGGTGCGGCAAGACGACCTTGGGCCGGTCGATTCTGCGCCTCGTGGAGCCGACCAGCGGTGAGGTCCGGTTCGCCGGGCACGATGTGCTGGGGGCATCGGGGACGCAGCTTCGGCGTCTGCGGCGCGACATGCAGATCGTCTTCCAGGATCCGTTCGGCAGCCTGAACCCGCGGTTGACAGTGGGGACGATCGTGGGCGAGCCGCTGGTCCTGCATCGGTGGAGGTCGCGCCGTGAGCGTCGAGAGCGCGCGACCGAACTGCTGGAGCGAGTCGGGTTGCGTGGCGATGACGCCGGCCGGTATCCGCACGAGTTTTCGGGCGGGCAACGGCAGCGGATCGGGATAGCCCGGGCGTTGGCATTGGAGCCGCGTTTCATCGTGTGCGATGAGCCGGTCAGCGCGCTCGACGTGTCCGTGCAGGCACAGATTCTCAACCTGCTGGCGGACCTGCAAGGCGAGTGGAGGCTGACGTACCTGTTCATCGCGCACAACCTGGCGGTGGTCGAGCAATTCTGCGCGCGGGTGGCCGTCATGTATCGCGGGCGGATCGTCGAGGTCGGGCCCGCGACGGAGGTGTGCGAGGCACCGCGGCATCCGTACACGATGCTGCTGCGGCGCTCGGTGCCGGTGCCGGACCCGGCGCGGCGCGTGACGGGCGAGGTGTGGCCGAGGTCAGACGGGGCACGGGCGGGTGAGGCTGAGACCGCGGGCGGCTGCGTGTACGGGCCGCGATGCCCCTTCGCCACTGATTTGTGCAGCCGCGCGACGCCTACGCTCAGCAGCGTCAACGATGCACCGTCAAGACATGCCGTGGCCTGCCACCATGTAGCGACGATACCGAGCTTCGAGCCGGTAGCGGCCAACTGCGGCACCATCGGACCTTAGGCACGGTGGGGCTGCTCCCCTCTTGACGGTGAGCGAGTTCGGGGGCACTGGCCCCATGCACGGGCGTCGCGCCCGTGGCCCCGGTCGTGGCACGGGCGTCTCGCCCGGGTCGTCTGCCAGCGATGTGCCGTTCTTCCGGCGTCTGGTAGGCTCTCGGCAGGCGTATCTGTCCGCCCCGCGGCGTTCTCGACGCCCCAACCCTCACCCCTACCCCTCTCCCTGCGAGGGAAAGGGGCCATGCGTCGCAACGAACGAGGCCACAAACGACAGGTCAGCCGTGCACGTTGAGGGTGACGAGCGTGCGTTCCTCCGTCAGCTTCGTGGCCAAGGTCTCCCGGCCGCGGTCGCGGGCGGCACGTTGCATGGCGTCGAAGAGAACGTCGAGATAGCGGTCACCGGCGAAGGGTCCACCGGCGGCCTTGCCGGCTTCCCTGCCTTCCTTGAACGCGCGGGCGTGGAAGGTCTCGACCATCCCGCGGACCTCGGCGCGTTCGTCGGGCGTCAGGTCCATCTTATCGACCAGGGTGAGCACCTCCGCCTTGACCTTGGCATCGAACTGGCCTTGCAGGTAGTAGACGCCCGCCCCGATCCCGACAATCACAACCACAACACCGATCAGAACCTTCAACATGGTTTGGCTCCGGGCAATGATACTCCCAGGCGGACACCCGTCGGGACAAGTTGGCGGGTGAAGTCAGTCACCGGCACCTCGCCTCCCGCGAGCGTTTCTCACCCTGCCCTCTCCCGTGGTACATGTTGAGCGCGTCCCACGAGGCCGGGGGGAGCACGTCTGTGCACCAGGGGCGCCGCCGCCCCCACCCCTGCCCCTCTCCCAGGGGGAGAGGGGTCTTGGGGTAGTTTCTCAGAATGCTTCCTCCCCCGTGATTTCCCGGCCGACGATCAACTGGTGGATCGTCTCGGTTCCCTCATAGGTGATCACGCTTTCGAGGTTGAGCAGGTGCCGGATGGTGGCCAGCTCCACGGTGATGCCGCCGGCACCGAGCAGGTCGCGGGCGTCGCGGGCGACGTCCAGGGCCGCGCGGACGTTGTTCCACTTGGCGAGCGAGACCTGGGTGTGGTGCACCCGCCCGGCGTCCTTGAGCCGGCCAAGCTGCAGCGCGAGCAACTGGGCGGAAACAATGCGGCGGAGCATTTCGGCCAAGCGCACCTGCGTCATCTGCTTGGCAGCCAGGGTTGAGCCGAACAACTTCCGCTGCCGGGCAAATTCCAGCGCCTCGCGATAGCAGGCGCTGGCCGCCCCGATGGCGCCCCAGGCAATGCCGTAGCGGGCCTCGGTCAGACAACTCAACGGGCAGGCCAAGCCGTGCGCGCCCGGCAACCGGCTGGCCGCGGGAAGCACGCACTCGTCGAAGAAGAGTTCACTGGTGACCGAGGCACGCAGGGAGAACTTGTGCGGGATGTCGCGGGTGGTGTAGCCGGGGGTACCCTTTTCGACGAGGAAGCCGCGGATGCCCTCGTCCGTCTGGGCCCAGACGACGGCCACGTCGGCCACCGTCCCGTTCGTGATCCACATCTTGGCGCCGTTGAGCACCCAATCGGAGCCGCGAAGATGAGCGCGGGTCTTCATCGTGCCGGCATCGCTACCGCCGTCGGGCTCGGTAAGTCCGAAGCAGCCGATGGCCTGGCCGCCTGCGAGCCGCGGCAGCCAATGCTCCTTCTGCTGGGCGGACCCCCAGCGGTGGATCGGGTACATGACTAGGCTGCTCTGCACGGAGGCGAAGCTGCGTACACCGCTGTCGCCGCGTTCCAGCTCCTGCATGATGAGGCCGTAGGCAATGTGGTTGAGGCCTGCACAGCCGTAGTCGCTGAGCGTGGGACCGAACAGGCCCAGGTCGGCCATGGGGGCGACCAGTTCCATGGGGAAACGTCCGGTCTCGAAACAGTCGGCAATGACGGGCAGGACCTGAGCATCCACAAACCGCGCGACGGTATCACGCACCTGCCGCTCATCGGGGGCGAGCAGCGAGTCCACCTCAAGAAAATCGGGGGTCCGGGTGTCGGTCACGGTTTTGCTCCGGTGCGTCTCGCGCGGGGCATGATACCCGCCGGCCGGGGCGAGGGGGAGACGGTTCTCCGGACGACGGCGTCAGGGGTGGAGACGGCCCAAAAGCCGACTATACTAGATGGGACGACGCTCAAGGGGGGCCTAGTGGGCATGCCCAAGCCGAAGGCGCCGGCATGCCGGGAGGTAGACCGACATACGGTTACCGATGGTAGCGTCGGGCAAGCGGAGCAGCATGGCGGCGTTGCGCTTGGCCATGCCACCCCGCTATGTCGGTCGGTTTTCCGATCGAGTGGACCCATTCCGTCGGGGTGAGAACTCGACCGTCAGCACGGGGGGTTGGCCGTTCGTGCCTCCTGGACCGGCGGTCCGCGTTAACGAGCTGTCCCGCGAGTCCGGGCTGCCGGGAAACCAGGGCGCGGTGAGGCGCACCGGGTACTGGGCAGGAACCGGATGGACGGGACGGACTTGCGGGACGCATGATGACTTCAGATGGGCAAACAAGTAGCGGCGTGGGAGTCAGCGGTGTGTCGCTGCCTGTGCTTACCATGCGCGGCCGTGGGCCGGTGACCTCCACGCCACCTCTACCCATGACTGCGGACGAGGTCCGGGAGCGCGGGTGGGACGACGTGGACGTGGTGTTCGTCACCGGCGACGCCTACGTCGACCACCCGAGCTTCGCGACGGCAATTCTGGGACGGGTCCTGGAGGCGGCCGGGTTCCGCGTGGCCGTGCTGGCGCAGCCCGATTGGCACTCCTGCCTGCCGTGGCGAACGTTCGGCCGCCCACGGCTGTTCTTCGCGGTCAGCGCGGGGAACATGGACTCGATGCTGAACCACTACACGGCCGGTCGGAAGGTCCGCAACGACGACGCGTATTCGCCGGGGGGCCGGATCGGTCTGCGGCCGGACCGGGCAACGCTGGCCTATTGCCACCGGGCGCGGGAAGCGTACCCGGGGGTGCCGATCATCGCGGGCGGCGTCGAGGCGAGCCTGCGGCGGCTGGCGCATTACGACTACTGGTCGGATACAGTCAGACGGTCGATCGTGCTGGACGCCAAGGCGGACCTGGTGGTGTTCGGCATGGGCGAGTCCGCCGTGGTCGAGATCGCGCGGCGCGTGGCCGCCGGTGAGCGGGTGCATGCTCTGCGCGATGTGCGTGGCGCGGCGTTCGTACTGGGCGCGAGCGACCAGCCGCCGGAGGGCCCGGAGGTCGTCGTGCTGCCGTCGTACGAGAAGGTGAAGGAGAGCAAAGAGGCATTCGCGGAGGCCGCCCGCCTCATCCACCTGGAGACGAACCCGCACAACGCCCGGACACTCGTGCAATGGCACGATCGTCAGGCCGTGGTGTGCAATCCGCCGCGTCTGCCGGAAAGCCAGGCGGCCCTCGACTCGTACTACGATTTGCCCTACACGCGCCGGCCGCACCCGAGCTACCGGGAGCCCATTCCCGCCTACGAGGTCATCAAGGACTCAGTCACGATCATGCGCGGGTGTTTCGGGGGTTGTACGTTCTGCTCGATCACGACACATCAGGGGCGGGCGATCCAGTCGCGCAGCGCCGCGTCCGTCCTGCGCGAGGTGGCGAACGTCGGTGCCGGTCCGGACTTCCGAGGCGTTATCAGCGACCTCGGGGGGCCGACGGCCAACATGTACGAAATGCGGTGCCTGCGGCCGGAGGTCGAAGCGCGGTGTCGGCGGCTGTCGTGCGTGCACCCGATCATCTGCCGGCTGCTGGGCACCGACCACGGTCCTCTGCTTGAGCTGCTGCGGCGGGCACGAGAGCAGCCCGGCATACGGCAGGTCCTGGTGGCCAGCGGCGTGCGTATGGACCTGGCGCTGCTGTCGCCGGAGTACATTCAGGAGCTGGCGACGCACCACGTCGGCGGGCATCTGAAAGTAGCGCCGGAACACACGGACGCCGAGACGCTGCGTCTGATGAAGAAGCCGGCGATCGAGCACTTCGAGGGCTTCGCCCGGGCCTTTGCGTCCTCTTCGCGGCAGGCGGGGAAGAAGCAGTACCTGGTCCCCTACTTCATTGCGGCCCATCCGGGTTGTGACGTGCGGGCCATGATCGGGCTGGCGGTCTTCCTGAGACAGCACGGCTATCGGCCGGACCAGGTGCAGGATTTCATTCCCACGCCGATGGACCTGGCGACGTGCATGTACTACACGGGGCTCGACCCGATGACCGGGCGACCGGTACCTGTCGCACGTCACCTGCGGGACCGCAAGGTCCAGCGGGCGCTCATGCAGTTCTTCAAACCGGAGAACTACTTCGAGGTCCGGCGGACCTTACTGAAGGCGGGACGGCGCGACCTGATCGGCGAAGGGTGCGCGTGCCTGATCCCCGCGCGCCCGCCGCGCGAAGCCCTTACGCACCCGCGGCCGCCCGTACGGACGGCGGGTGACAGCCGTGGAGCGCGCGACAACGTACAACGCGGACCCGGGTATCGTCCGGGACGGCGGTCCGTGCAGCAGCCCCACAGGACTCCCCCGCGGACCTCGTAGACTAAAGACCGTTGGAGTCCCTAACCCAATCCCCCTCCCTTTCCGGGAAGGATCGGGAGAGGGTGGGATCGTCGGGGTAATCCCCGTTACCTTACCCTGTCTCCGACGGGGGAGAGGGACTCTGTTGGGCGATCTTAGGAACTGACCCCCGCGCGCGATCGTTGCCGCGCGGTGGACGAGCCCGGCGCGGAAGTCGGCTGATCACGGCGGTGTCCCGGCCGAGTTGCCCGACCGGTCGATCGGGGCGACAATGCCCGCATGCAACTGCAACGCCGCGAGATACCGATTCTGATCGTCAATGCCATCTACATTCCGGTCTTCACGGTGCTCGCCCTGCTGCGCCACAACTTCGAGTTTCTGCTGTACGCGGGCGTGGTGCTGCTGCTGGCGACGTGGGTTCTGCTGACGCAGAGCCGAGTGCGGTTCACACCGACGGTTCTGTGGGGCCTGACGCTCTGGGGGCTGTTGCACATGGCCGGCGGCAACATCCGGGTCGGCGACGGGGTGCTCTACAGCGTGCAGCTTGTGCCGGTGGTGCTGCGGTACGACCAGCTCGTCCACGCGTTCGGCTTCGGCGTGGCGACGCTGGTGTGTTACCACTTGCTCCGGCCGCACCTGCGGACTGACGTGCCTCGCCGTGGATCGGTGCCCGTCCTGGTGGTTCTCATGGGGTGCGGCGTGGGGGCCATCAACGAAATCGTGGAGTTCGTGGCCGTGCTCATCATGCCGGAGACCGGCGTGGGAGGGTATGAGAATACCATGTGGGACCTGGTGTTCAACCTCATCGGAGCGGTGCTGGCGGTTGCCCTGGTGAGTCGTCGCGCGGGCAGCGCGGGCGGCGGCGGCTCTCCGGGTAGTGCCGGCCACGGCGTGGCGAGCGTGGTGGCGGGGTTGCTGCTGGCGACGACGGCCGCCCCGACGAGTGCGGAAGACGTGCCGGCGTCGGCCAGCGTTGGGGTTGAGACGAAGGAAGAGCGCCCCGATGCCTGGGGCACGCAAGACGTCGCACTGGCCGCCCTCAACGCCGGCATCGCCCATCTGGAGCGGTATGAGTTTGCGGACGCCGTGCAGCAGTTCGAGCGTGCGGTACAGCTTGCCCCGCGGCTGTCCGAGGCCCGTTTCGATCTCGCCCTGGCACTGTTCAACCGCGCGGGAAGAAACGACCTGGAGCAGGCCGAGCAGGCGCTGGACTCGCTGCTGGCCGACGAGCCCGACCATGTTCATGCGCTCTACCTGCGCGGCGCGATTTATCAATACAGCGGGCGCGATGAAGCGGCCGTCGCCTGCTTCGAACGCGTGCTGGCACGCCGGCCGGGGGACGCCGCCACGTGGTACCTGCTCGCCCGCAGCCAGGCGCACCTCAATCAGCCGAGCCGACCGGCCCTCGAACGCGCCATCCAGGAGAATCCGTTCCTCGCGAGCGCCTACTATGATCTGCTGCGCTTGTCCGCCCAGGAGGACAAGGCCGAGGACGTGGAACGCTACCAGCGGCAGTTTACCCAACTCCGCGAGAGCCCTTTGTGTGAGATGGTGAATGTGCCGCACTACAGGCAGATGGGACCGCTGGCGATCGTGCGGCCGTTGCCGGCAGCGCCGCAACAGCCCACGGCCAGCGGCGAGGTCAGCGGCGGCGTCCCGCGCACTCTGCTTACCGGCGTCGGGGGCACCGCCGCGGAACCCGGGGCGGCCAGTGGCGAAGGCGTGTTCTCCTGCCTGGCGCTGGCGGATGTGAACGGCGACGGCCGGCTGGACATCGTCGCGACCCGGCGGGAGCCGGCGGCCGTCGTGCTTCTCCTCGGTCAGGAGGACCACACGTTCGCGGACGCGACCGCAGCGTCAGGGTTGCGTGTCGCCCGGCCACCGCTGGCATGCTCGTTTGGCGATTATGACAATGATAGGCACGTGGACCTGTTTGTATGCTGCGCGGGGCCGAATCACCTGTTTCGAAACCGGGGCGACGGGACGTTCGAAGATGTCACCGCCTCCATGAACACGGCCGGCGCCGACGTGGCGAGTACCGCGATGATCTTCCTGGACGCGGATCACGATGGCGATCTGGACATCTATGTATGTAATACGCTCGCCCCTGGGACCGGCGGTTCCACCACGACGGCCAACCAGTTGCTCAACAATAACGGGGACGGCGCCTTCACGGATATTGCTGCCACCGCCGGCGTCGCCTGTGCGGACACCGCCTCAATCGGCGCGGCCTTCGCGGACGTGGATTCCGACCGCGACCTGGACCTGGTGGTGTTCAACCTGGACGCCCCCGCGCGTCTCTTCCTGAACGACCGGGGCGGGCGCTATCATGAGGGTATCTTTGCCGGGGAGCTCGTGCGCGCGCCGGGGGGCGGCGTGCACCAGGACTTCAACGGCGACGGCCGCGTCGATCTGTTGGTGTTGCCCGCGGTCGATACCCGCGGCGGACTGTACCTGATGGACGACCTTGGCATTCTGCGCCGCAGCCCGCAGTTCGATTCCTGCCTGCGCGGTCTGCTCACCTGGGGCGATCCGCGCGAGATGCGTGTCGGCGACGTGGACCTTGACGGTGACCTTGATGTGGTTGTTCTCGGGGCGGGGAATCACCTGCTGCTCAACGATGGCACGGGACGCTTCAGCATGCGGCCCAACGTCTGGCCGCTGTTCTGTACGGGACGCTACCGCGCCACCCAGCTCGTCGACGTCAGCAACGACGGCGTGCCCGAGCTACTGGGCATCGGGCCGGGCGACAGCGGCACACTTGCACTGGTGCCCACGCGTCTGCAACCGCCCGCCCGCTGGCTGGGCGTCACCCCGACCGGTATGCACGGCGACGACCGGCGCATGCGCAGCCCCGCCAGCGGCTATGGTACCGGTCTTGAACTACGTTGCGGCCGGCATCGGCAGGTGGTCGCTTACACCGGGCTCCACGGCAGTGCGGGTCAATCGTGCACTCCCGTCGTCTTCGGCCTCAACGGCGCCGCGCGCGTGGACTATGTCGCGTTGACCTGGCCCGACGGGGTGACCCAGTGCGAGGACGACCTGGCTCTGGACCGTCACCACCGGATCGCCGAAGTCGAACGACGCGTGTCCAGTTGTCCGGTACTGTTTGCCTGGGATGGCACGCATTTTGCATTCGTGGGTGATTTCGCCGGGGTCGGCGGCCTCGGTTACTTTGTGGCTCCCGCGCAGTACGCCGCCCCGCAGCCGCGCGAACTCGTGCGCATCGACGCGCGTGATCTTCGTCCGCGCGACGGGTATTACGAGCTGCGCGTTTGTGAACCGATGGAGGAGGTCGCCTATATAGACCAGCTCGTGCTTACGGTCATCGACCACTCGGCGGACGTCACGGTGTATCCCGATGAGCGTTTGACCATCTCCGGCCCACCGCCGTCACAGCGATTGCTGGCGACGACGCACCCCGTCTTTCCCTTGCGCGCCATTGCTCACAACGGCACTGACTGCGCCGCGCGGCTGCGCACCGTGGACCGGGTGTACGCCTATGACCCGCCGCGTGATCCGCGTTTCCTTGGGTTCTGTGAACCACACACGCTGACGCTTGAGTTTCCTGACGCAGGGGACACGTCGGCCGCCGGGAGGCCCCTGTACCTCCTGATCGCGGGGTCCATCGAGTACCCATACTCGCAAACCACGTACGCGGCCGCGCAGGCGGGGGTTGCGTGGCAGCCGCTCAAGGTTGAGCGTCTCGACGCGGACGGACACTGGATGAGTCTCGTCGAGGACGCCGGCGCGCCACCTGGCATGGGTCGCACGATCGCGGTCGAACTTACGGGCCTGTTGCCTGCCGGGCCGGCCACGCTGCGGCTTACCACGAACCTCGAAGTCTACTTCGACCAGGTCTTTCTCGCGGCCGACGCCGGCGAAGAGGCGCTGCACGTCGTGACGTTACCTCCGGCAGCGGCCGAGCTGCGCCGTCTCGGGTTCCCGCGGGAATGGTCCCCGGACGGGCGATTCCCGACTGTGTATACGTACGACATTATTGAACAGGTTTCGTCTTTCAAGATTCCTCGCGGCAGCTACACGCGTTACGGCCGGGTGGACGAACTACTGCTTGCGGCCGATGACCATTACGTCATCATGGGCACCGGCGATGAGCTCGCCGTACGTTTCTCCGCCGCCGGGTTACCACCGCCGCCGCCGCGCCACGCGCGCGGCTTCATCCTCGAATCGACGGCCTACTGCAAGGACATGGACCTGTACACGGGCACGCCGGACACCGTCGAGCCGCTGCCGTGCCGAGGGATGTCGTCGTACCCCGATGGTGTGGAGCAAGGGTGCCCGGCAGACGGCGACACGCTGCGCTATCGGGAGCGGTTTAACACGCGCAACGTTAAGTAGCATCGTGTCCCTGCAACAACGGCGCGCGAAGCCGCGTCGGAACTGGTGCCGTACAGCCGACCCCGCATAGACTGCAGCCTGCGCTGGACCACGCAAGTGGGAAGCTGCGCGTCTGCCATGTTAAGGGCCTGGCTGCCGGCAGGCAGGCAGGCACGCTGTTGCCGCCGCCAGCCGCCACACGGAGAGCATGGCGACGCTTCGCTTGGCGATGCCACCCTGGTCTCGCCATCGGCTTCCCCATGGCGTGGAGCTGCTCAGTCGGCCGGCAACGCCACGACTTGCCCGTTGTGAATCGTGCCCAGACCCACGGAGCGGCTGTTCTGACCCGTCGCATCCCAGGTAATCGTCCCGCTCACCCCCGTCCACGGGGACAGCGCCCGCAGGGCATCACCGATGCGGGCCCGATTCAGCCCGGCGTCACGGACGGCCGCGCAGAGCAGAGCTACAGAGTCGTAAGTGCAGGCGGCCGTGTAGTCCGGCTCCAAGCCGCTGGCGTGGCGGAACCGGTCGGCGAAATTCACGGCGGCTTGCCCCCCCTCCCGCGGGTCCCAGAGAAGGGGAAACACCACGTCCTCCGCCAATGCACCGGCCCGTTCGAGAAAGTACGCCTGACCCATCCAGGGTCCGCCGAAGATAGGCATCGTCAGCCCGGCGTTGCGTGCAGCCACCACAAAACCGGCAGCGTCCGCCGCCCCGGCAACGACGATTAGCGCCGCCGGCGGCGTCGCCGTGAGACTGTCCAGTTGGGCGGCGAAGTCCCGGGCCGCGGGTTGAAACTCCAGGTGCAACGCGGGAAACGCCTGCACCCTGGCCAGGGCGCGCAGCAGGGTCTGCCTGTAGACGCGGGCGTCGTGATCGGTGCAAGAGACGATGGCGCAAGGGCGGCCCGCCGCGGCCGCGACGATCGCCCGCGCGAGCACCGGGGCGTGCAGATGATCGCCCGGCGCACACGAGAAGATCCACGGTACATTAGCGAGATTACTGGTCGGGTCCGTCGCCACGGGACTGACGAACGGCAGCCGCGCCTTGGCGGCCACCTGCGTCAGCAGGTGCGCCGACGGGCCGTCCGGGGCACCCGTGAATGCCCAGAGATGGTCTCGGTACGCCAGGCGCACCGCCTCACCGATCCCCGTCCCCCAGGGATTCTCCGACCAGACCGGGAGCAGCCGGAACGGAGTCTCGCGGTAGCCGCCGCCGGCATTCGCCTCTTCGACTGCCAGCGTTGCGGCACACCACATCCGCCGCGTCGCCGGGTCCCGTGCATCGCTCGGCCCGAACCAGCCCAACTCGACTTCCGCCACACCTTCCGGCGGCGGCAGTTCCCGATCGGGACCGGCGTAGTAAGTCGGATGAGAGCGTGCAGCGAAGAAAGGCGGAGGGCGTGTCTTCCCGCGGCTGGCAGGCACCACATTCCCCGGTGCAGTGGCCACGCCATGCCCGGCCACGTTGCCGCTACGACAGGCGTCCAGCAGCGCCCCGCCGCAGAGCAGAGCCGTGGTTAACCCCACGGTCACCAGCCGGGCCTTCCCTCTCATGTCCTGCTCACTCAGGATCAGCGGCCAGCGTCCGGCTGACGCGGTCGCGCGGCGCGATGTAGCCCCGCGGGATACCCAACTCCGCACGGGATGAGAACTTCCACGCGCCGTTCTCCACGCGTGCCAGAAAGACGTCGCCCAGATCGTCGAGGCAGGCGCTGAACGGAATCGGCCCCGTGACACCGGCAAAGGGCCGGGATCGATGCGCCAGTACGTCCCGGACCTTCGCCCGATTCAGGCCAGCCGCCTGGATTGCCCAGATGAGCATGCTCATGCCGTCGTAGCCATGCGCGGCATACGTGTCCGCCTCGGCGTTGAAACGCTCACGATACGCGGACCGGAAGGCCGTCAGCTTCACGTCCTCGCGCGTCGGGTCCCAGGGGTACGTGCAGACGACTCCCTCGGCGTGGGTCCCGGCTACGGCCAGGAACTCGTCGTCGACGCAGCGGTCGCAACAGAAGTATGGCTGCTGCATGCCGAGAGCGCGCATCTGGGTGAGAATCGCCGCCCCGTCCGCCGCGTCCCCCCAGTGCACAATGGCCTCCACGTCGCTGTCCTTGAGACGCTCCAGTTGCAGCGTGTAGCCCCCGCTCCCGACTTTGTAAGCCATCTCCAGAATGATCGGATGCTCGAGCCGCCGGCTGCCGTCGTTGATCTCACGCACTCCGAACCGCCCATAACGATTGCTTGCCCGGATGATGCCGACTCGCGTGTAGTTCAGCTTGCGATACAGGTAATCGACCAGCAGGTAGCTCTGCTGGCGGTCGTCACTGATGCAACGCATCACCCAGGGGATGTTGGTTTCGATGAACGTCGGATCGGTGTCACCTGAGTTCATCATCACGATCTCAGCCTTGAGCGCCACGCGAATGGCAATATGACTGTTGGCACCGTCGATCGTACCCAGAATCGCCCACACGCGGTCCTTGTAGGCCAGCTTGATGATCTCATTGCCGGAAGCGCCCCACAGCCCGTTGTCGTTGGACACGACCAGCTCGAACGGCAGGTTCCGCTTGCGGTACCCGCCGGCGGCGTTCGCCTGCTCAATGGCGAGCATGGCACCCCGCAACATGGACACGCCGAGCGTTTCCTCGTGACTCTTGCCCCCCGTCGCCACGGAGACCGTGGACATGATCGGCCCGATGAACCCGATCTTGACACTGGTGAGATTCTCAGGCTCGGGCAGGGCCCGCCCCGGCCCCGTGTACTCCATCTGTTCGAGGAAGTGCTCCTTGAACGGCGTCACGTAGCCGAACGGCTCGACGTCCACGGACGAATAGGCGTAGTTCTGGTCCCTTTTCAACGTCAGCTTTGGCACGTCGTAGGGCCCCACGTCGATTGCGCGAAGCAGGCGCGCCAGGTAGTCAAGATCCTCGCCGCTCGCATCGAGCCTCGGCCCGGGCGTCTCCGCAACGGCCTGCCCCGCCTGCCCGGCGGGCTCCGCAGCGCCCGCGGCATCGTCGCCACTCACTGCCGGCCCGCTTCCCGCGGCAATGAGCACCGTGTATAGCACCCAGCCAGTCGTGCTCATGGCTACTCCTCCCACCGCATACTTCTCTAGGGCCCTCGCTCCGCCTCGGCACCGGCCGCTCGCAAGCCTCGGTAATAGCCGTCCCCAATCGCATGCCCCACGCCCTTCGATGTCCCCACCCACACATCCGGCCCATCAAAGTCGACCGCCAGCGCGTAGTCATGCGGCAGGCTCAACGGCATCTCGATCTCCTTCAGCAGTTGCTTGCCGCGCTTCACCACCGCCTTGCCCTTCATCGCGGTGTGATCGCTCGTGTACGTCACCCACGTGTCGGTAGCGAAGTCCGCCAGTGCTCCCAGCCCCTTGTCCGTCGCATACCACGCCTCGTTCGCGCTGCGGGCTCTCACGGCGTTGTGGAAATCACTCGGCACGCCACACTCGTGGCTGAAGAAGCCCCGCCAGTGCCGGCCGTCGTACCGGCAGGCCCCGAAGTAGGTAGACACCCAGAGCGTCTTCTCTATGTAGCTGACGCCCGTCGTGATTACGTGCACGATCCCGTCGTCACGGTACAGGTCTATCTCCATTTCACCATCCGGATCGAGATAGTCCTTCCACGTGCCCCGCTGCACGTCGTACTCCAGCACGCCGCTTCCCCACACCCCGAGGTAAACGTAGCCGTCCGCGTAGCACACGCCGTAATTCCAGATCTCCTCCATCGGCGCGTTCTTCTCGGTGAAAATGCTCCACTCCCCGGTGACGGTGTTGTACCGGCTCGCCCCGGCCGTCGTGGCTGCCCAGATGTTATCGTTCTCCACGGCCACTCCGTACACCACATCGTTGACCAGGCCGCTGTTGAGCTGGTGCCAGTGGTCGAAGCGGCCGCCACTGAACCGCGCCAACCCGCCGCCGAACATCCCGAGCCACACTTCCCCGGTACGCGGATGCACGTCAATGCCGGAAATCACCCGCCAGGGCAGGCCATCCTGCTCCCTCCACGCCTTGATCTTGCGGCTCTTCTTGTCCAGGCATGCCAGCCCATCCTCCGTGCCGATCCACACGGAATCACCATGCACCCTGACCGCAAAGACGTGATCGTTGGGCAGACCGGTCGCGGTCGTGAACTGTTCCCAGCGTCTGTACACAAAGGGCAGGCCCGGATCGCCCGTGGCTGGCGTCGCCGCCGGTGCCGTCTGTCCGGCGGAGATGCCTGGCGTCGCCGCCGGGTCCGCCGCGGACGCAACCACCCCACTCAGCAGCAGCACCGACACCACCAACCCGCTCCCTGCCTGCGTCGCCCTCAGCATACTCAGTCCTCCGGCGCGTACTACAGCGTCTTAAGATACTCAATCAGGTCGTTCAACTGATCCTTCGTCATATCGTTCGTGACGCCATGCGTGTCGTGGGGGTTGAAGCGCGTCCAGATTTCCTCGAGCGTCTCGGCAATCCCATTGTGAAGATACGGCGCGGAATCGTAGATGTTATTCAGATGCGGCACGTCGAACTTCCCGGTCCGGTCAAGCCACATTCGCGTACCCACATCTCGCTGCGTCCGGTCCGTGTACAAGGGCACGGGGTGGCACGTGGCGCACCGGTTCTCTACCGGGATCAGCCGACCATCGTTACCGGCTTCCCGTTCGAAGAGCAGCTTGCCCCGCCGCTGCGCCGGCGTCAGTTCAGCACCCACCGCACGATACCGATTCGGCGGCCGGGGTATCGTGCAGATGTACGCGTCCACCGCCGCCAGCTCCTCCGGGGTGAACGGGTCAATCCGGGTGAAGAAAACCGCCAGCCGCGCCCCGCATTGGCGCTGCAAGCTGGGATTCGTACCCTCCCATTTGAACGGCGCGGTATCGAGGATGCCGCGCAGCGTGCGGTTGTCGACCGGGCTCACGCCGATCCCGTCCGGCTCAATGTCATACGTCACGCCGTCGACGTGCCCGTCCGGATGACACGAATGACAGGAAAACTGCCGCCGGAACGTGATGTCCGCGCTGTGGAACAGGCGTTCTCCATAGCGCACCTTCGTAATCTCCCGCGGCCCGCCCAGATCAATGCGGCCCACGGCCTCCAGGCGCCCGAGGTCAATGACCGTCAGCGAATCGTCCAGCGCGTTGGCCACGTAGGCCCTCTTCCCATCCGGCGCGCAGATAATCCCGCGCGGACTCGCCGGCGTCGGAATGTGCTTCACCACGAACTCGGTGGCCTTGCCCATGTGGTTGGGCAGCACGTGCTCGCGTTCAGCCGGCGTCGCACGCTGCAGCAACTCAAGGAGCTTCGCCACGTCCACCACGGCCACCCGGTCGGAACCGCTGCTGGTCACCAGTGCGTACCTGCCGTCCGGTGTACAGGCGACGTCGGCCGCGTCCGGAAACGATTGATCCGGCTCATCCAGCAGGACCTGGTCCACGCGTCCGTCGCGCCAGAGAATCCCCAGCCCGTTCGTGATTGTCCACCCCTGCACCAGACGCGTCATCGGCACCAGGCTTTTCGTGCGGTTCAAAGTGACCAGCGCGAAGTCGCCGCTGGGGTGCCACGCGATCCCCTGCATCAGGTTGGCACCGGGCACCGCCACCCGCGCCTGCACGGTCCCACGCTCCGCGTCCAGCAAGGTGATCTCGGAGACCGGCGGCGCCCGGAACGGCACGAACCGCGACAGCGCATTCGTGGCCGCCAGCACCTTCCCATCCGGACTCAGTGCCAGCGACCAGGGGCTCCGACTGGCAGCCAGCCGTTTGGCCTCCCGTTGCACTCCCGCGTCAATGACAGAGATAGTGTCCGACCACGTATTCAACACGTATACAGAGTTGCCGGCCGCATCGGTCAGCACACCGTGCGGCTCGTCACCGACGGCAACCACGCGCGTCACCGCGCGGCTCCGCGTATCGATCACGGCCAGCGTATCGTCAAGCCGGAGCGTCACATACGCCCGCGTTCCGTCGGGGTGGAAGGCAACGTCCATCGGCTGCCCCCCCGTCGCAACCTCCGCCAGGACCGCGCCGGTGGCCGCATCGACAACCAGCACCGCGTCAGCGGCCTCACAGGCGACGTACAGCTCCCGACCATCGGGCGACAGGGCAAGGTTGACGGGCGTCCGGTAGCGAAGCCCCGCCTTCGCCTGCGGCAGGCGCGTGGGGTGCGCGATCATCACCCAGGCAGCAGCCGCATCAAAGGCCTTGCCGTGGGCGTTCTCATGGCACGCCCGGCAGCTTTCCGGGGTGGGAAGCACCAGACCGGAACGCCGGGCGGCCTGGCGATCACGCATGATCGCCTCCGGCCAGTACGCACTACCCGCCCCGTGGCAACTCTCACACTGTACGCCCTCACGCACGCAGAAACCCTTCTCCAACCGTCGCCCGTCCTCACCGGCTGCCGTCGCATGGCAGCGCAGGCACTTCGTCTCGTTCTGGGGATCACCGCTGACTCCCTCACGCCGGGCCATTTCACACCCGGCGGCCGTGCCCAACACCGCAAAAGCACGGGCATGTCTGCTGACGCGCCAGCGGCTGAACTGATAACCCATCTGCGGCCCGTCATGGCAGCCCCCGCAAACCGCCACGCCCGTATAACGCTGCTCGTCTACGGAGTTCGACGCCGTGCCCGCCCCCCCGGGCGGGTCGGCGCCACTTCCCGCCCCGCCCCGCGCCGGCGTGGGATGCCTCGGACTCACCGCCTGCCCACGGGTACCGGCCGGCACGGGGTGGGCGATCTTCTCCACGGCCGGCGCGTAGGCGAAGTCGGCCGACCCCAGCACCGCCACGTGCGAGCCCTTCACGTTGTGGCACAACATGCAGGCACGTTCGTCCGGCATCATCAACCCCGCGCGGAGCGCACGCTCCCGGTCCCTCATGACCTCGGCCGTGCCGTACTCGCTGCCCGCACCGTGGCAGCGCTCACACTGCACTCCGTCGCCGATGCGGAACCCCTCCTCCCGCTCCCAGCCCTCGGCGTCCGCCGCCGTGGCATGGCAACCCAGGCACATGCGCGACTTCTGCGGTTCCTCCGGGATGCCGCTGACCCGGGCAATGGCCTTCGCCTGCGGACTCCACAATGCCGCATACGCCGCCGCATGCTTCGACACCCGCCACTTGCTGAACTGATGCCCCGCCTTCTGATCGCCGTGGCACCCCGCACACACGCTCACGCCGACGTACACGGGATGCCGGTCGCTCACACCGGTTCCGCTCGCCCAGGCGACGGCGACGCCGCCCGCCAGCCATGCCAGCCCCAGCATGACCAATCCCACCCCCATGCGTGAAGAGCTGCGTCGCTGCACCCGCCACCTCCCGGTCGTCACTCGCCAGAGCCGCGCGCCGGGCCCTGTTGGCGCTTCGCCACCAGCTCCAGCGTCTGATTCACCGCCACCTTCTTCGCCACGGTCACTTCCCCATCGGGCCAGCGCACCGCCACCTCGTCGACTTGCAGCGCCGACCCCAGCCCGAAGTTCGGCCGGGCGTCACCCTGCGACAGGTAACCCATTACGCCACTCACCTCCTGCACCATCCCCATCCCGTTGGCCGTAACCGTTACCCGCGCCCCCAGTGCCTCCATCTTCGTATCCGCCCGTCGCGGGACAACTTTCAGCCACCTACTGCCGTTTCCGCCGTTATTACGCAGCAGCTTCGCCGGCCCGTTGAGGTTCATGACCAGAATGTCCGTGTCGCCGTCGTTGTCGTAGTCGGCAAACGCCGCCCCCCGACCCACGTACTTCTCCCGGAAGTACGGACCCGACTGGTCCGCCACGTCCACGAACCTCCCCTTCCCGTCGTTGCGCAGGAGCACGTCTTCCTCGGCGTACTCATGATGCGCGTCGCCGTTAGCGACGAATATGTCCAAGTACCCATCGTTGTCATAATCGATCAGACCACCGCCCCAACCGGTGTACTGCCCACACGCGACGGCCACGTTGCTTGGTGCCGTCACGTCCACGAACGTCTTTCCCTCGTTCAGCAGCAGGCAGCCGTACCCCATATCCGGGATGAACACATCGAGAAACCCATTGCGATCCACGTCGCCGATCACCGGCCCCATTGACGATGCCCCCTGGCCACCCTCGCCAAACGCCAGCCCCCAGACCAGGGCCTGCTCGGTGAAATGGCCCTTGCCGTCATTCACAAAGTAGCAATTGGGCGTCGCGTCGTTGCTCACGTAAATGTCCAGGTAGCCGTCGTCGTTCAGGTCCGTGGCCACCGCACTCATCGCCCGGCCATCTGGGAAGTACACACCGGCCTCCCGGGTCACGTCGCTGAATGTTCCGTCGCCATTGTTGCGATAAAGGCAGTCCGGCTGCGCCTTGTAGCTCAGCGGGCCGGGGTACCCGGCCGCCGGGTAGTAGTCGCGGAACTTCCCGGCGTCGTACTCCAGGTAGTTGGCCACGTAAACATCGAGGTCCCCATCCCGGTCGTAGTCCAGCCACGGTGCCGACAGGCTCCAGCGCGCGTCGTCCAGGCCGGCAGCCTGCGACACATCCGTAAACGTACCGTCGCCGTTGTTGCGGTAAAGCACATTGGGCCCGTAGTTCAAGACGTACAGGTCCAGGTCGCCGTCGTTGTCATAGTCGGCCGCCGAAGCACCCATGCCGTAGTGCTCCGCGTCGCCCACCCCGGCCGCGGTCGTCACGTCCGTGAACGTGCCGTCGCCGTCGTTCCGGTACAACGCGTTCGACAGCTTGCCGCGGAGGTCGCGGCCCAGGTTGTCGCTGACCTCCCGCAGCCAGCAGCCGTTCACGAGGTAGAGGTCGAGATAACCGTCGCCGTTGTAGTCGAAGAACGCGCAGCCCGGCCCCGAGCCCTCGACGATGTTACTCAGGTTGTGGTCGCCGAAACTATGCTTGAACCGAATGCCGGCCTGCTCAGTCACATCCGTGAAGGTAGGAAGCACTGCCTCAGCCGCGCCGGCACCGGCAACCAGCGCACCCAGCGTGAACATCCAACGAAGGTGCCGCACCTTACTCATCGGTGTCCCTCCCCTCCGTTGTCAGCCGCGGGCGACGGCGGTGGCGTACCGCCGAGAGACTGACCCGCACTCCAGCACGCACCAAGGTCAACCCACTCGATAATCGTCAGCTTCTCCTCGGGCGTCAGCGGCGCCGCACCGGGCGGCGGACACACGCCGCTCGGCCCGCCGCAGCCGAAGGATGCATCCCAGGGGCGCGACGTGTTGCGCCCGAGGATGCGCCAGACCAGCGGACTGCTGCGGGCCTCGCCGGGAGTAAGGTACCTGCTGCGCACGCCCGTGTCGCCGGCCCCGACACCATCCTGTACAGCCAACAGGCTGAGATAAGCTCGATTGAACGCCTCCACCGGGTCCGCACGCAGGTCCAGTCCGCTGGACGCGTCGTTATGGCAGCCGGCACACTTGCCGTTTACAATCAGCATCATGTCGCGCTGGAAGCTTACCGAGCGCCGGCGCTCCGGCGGCAACGTCAGCCTCGGCGCCGGCTGCGACAGCGCCGCCACGAAGCGGTTCTCCGGCGCCAACTCAGGATCCTCATGGCAACCGATGCACCCCCGCGACTCCTTGGGCTTCACCCAGATCCAGCCGCAGCTCTGCAACGCCAGCCCGTCTTCGTCGAGAACTTGAAGCTGAATAGGCGTATCCGCCGGCACCTCAATCTGAAACGATCCATCCTCCTCCACCGCGACAACGCCCAACAGACGCCTGGCGGCCATTCCGGGAAGCGCGTCCGTGCGCGCGCCGGGGCCGCCGAGCGCACCGTTCGGCCGCGCACCAAAATACGCCCCCGCATCCGTCGCCGGCACAGCAAGACCCTCGATAACCCGCAACTGCCGCAGCACTCCCGGCCGCAGGTGGGCCTGGACCTGCGGCTCACTTTGGTACGCATTGAGGCAATACAGCTTACCCGTCGCGTACTCCTCATTCACCACGCTCGACCGCCCGTCGGCTTCGGGCCTCGGTGCCAGCACGCGCGCGTGCACGTCGTGCCACGCCGGATCATCGAAGACAGTCTGCACGGCCCCTGTACGTGGATTATAGCGGCACAGACCGTGCGTTCCCTCCCGGCCTGCCGGCCGGCGCGCGACCAGTACCTCGCCGTCACGCAGTGGCGCCGGCGAGTGGTACACCCACGCCGGATCATTAGTGAGCTTGCGGTACGAGTACAACGGTCGCCGCTGCGTCACGGCCGCAAGCTGCCCCGCACCGTCCCAGTCGACGCGGTCCGCTTCCACGAAGATCACGAGCCCCTCCCTCGTCGCGCAGGGCATCTGCTTGATGCGCGCCCCCTGCGTACCAGCGTAGAAGGCATAGTCGGTCCCGTCGGTGTTGATGTCGAAAAGCGCCACCCTTCCTTCATAGCCGCGGCGGAGGTCCATGCGCTGCCAACTGGCCAGCAGCACGCGCCCGTCCTGCATAAGAAACGGATCGAGGTCATCGCTGAGATTAAAGGTCAGTCGGCGCAGCCCGCTGCCGTCAAGCTTGCAGCTATAGATGCTCGTCGCGGTGCTGGCCCCATACTCGTTCATTTCTCCGGCCGCATCGCTCACAAACATGATCTGGTACCACGGCTCGTTGGAAACGATCGTATACAGCGTCGCCTGGTACGCGGGGCTGCGGCAGTTGCCGGCGTTGCGGGTAATCTGCCGCACACCCGTGCCGTCCATCTGCATCTCCCAGATATCCCACGCATCGCCGGCATGGCGCTTACCCGCAAACAGGAGGCGCTGCCCGTCGAACGAAACGTCCGCGCCGCATGCACTCTGGAAATCGCCGCTGAGCAGGTGCAGCCCACCCTCCGGATCGAGGCGGACCAGGCGCCCACCCTCCCCGTAATCCTGCGGCAGCGCGCCCCCCGCGCGACCCCCGGTTCGCTCCTTCTCCGGTGCCACCGGCAACTGCGTGAACACGATGGGCACCCCCGGCACTCCCGGCTCCGCCGCGCTCGCGGCAGCAAGGCTCGCCGCAACCGCGAGCATCGCTCCCACCACCGGCGGAGAGATTCGCCCTGCATCGCTCATGGCTGCGCATCCGTGTTCGGCACTCGCCCGGGTTCGGTTTGCAGCCGACCCACTGTGCAGCGTGCCGGCCGCGTGTTGTATTCACGCAGGTAGGCCTGGTGCGCCGCTGTGTCCGGGTAGTGCTCCGTGTCCGGGTACGGATAGCTGCTCATCCCGTGAAACGGCAGCGGCGTAACACTCTCGGAGCACTTCGTGTTCAGATCGCCGTCCTTCACCCACCCATTCGCGTAGAATATGTAGTCGCGACTCCACCCGGGCGGCAGCGCCGGCACCCCGGCCGCGTCAAACTCGAGCAGCAGCTCATCGCCCGACGTGAATATCACGTACCGATCGTCCGGCGCCCGCAGCAGCTCCTCCACGGGACCATAGCGCGTATACATCCCCGGCGCCGGGTCCCACGAGCCCGTCTCGCTCACGTCGTCGTAGTCAAACCGCTCGAACCCGAAAGCGTCGGCCTGCATCCGTGAGAAGCCCCGGTAGTGGAGCTGCGCCCGGGCGACCGGCAACTCCGTCTGCCGGCAGCGCCCCGGCTCATCACGGGTGCCCACGAAAATGCGGTCGAAATATACACACATATTCGTGGCCAGCCGGACGTGGAAATCGCCCCCTGCGAACTGTCCACTGAGGTCCACGGGGACGATGAGCCCCTTACTGGTGGGCAGTCCTACTGACTCGATGGCCGTGCGCCAGACGCCGTTTGCGTCGCGTACCTGCAAGCTCAGCGGCGCGCTCGCGTACCGCGGATCCTGGGCGATCGCGATCACCGCGCTGGACTCCGACCAGTAGATCCAACTATCAAGGAACAGGATGATGCGCTCCGCCCCGCGCAGGTCACCAAAGTCCAGCGTCAGGCTGTGCGGCTCGGCCAGTCCTTCATAGGCCGTCACCGGGAACACCGGGCAGCGCTCATCGTGTTCGAGAATCAACGGGCGCACGTCCTTACCATCCTGGTCGACGGCGGTCACCGGCGGCCGGGCGTCTGCGATCGCATAGAACCGATCCTCGGGAAACGGCGGGGTCGTGAAGTACTCGTTCGGAATGATCTCCAGATTCTGCGGATGGTCGATGACGCGCAGCGTAATCTGATCGGCAAACGTGATCTCGCGCAGCTCCTCCGTCAGGCGTAACTGATATACGCCGTCGCGAGAAACTAGCTGCGTCCCCGTTATGCGGGTCAGCTCCGTGCAGTCCGGCTGATAGTACACGCCCGGCGCCATGGGCACGCCCAGCGGCCCGATCCCGAGAATCTCGTTGACCAGCTTGAAGCCGCTGCCGTCCCAGGCATACAGAAACGCACACGATGCCGAGACCTTGACGTACTCCTCGACGGTGAGCACCGCGTCGATCGGCGGGCGGATGACGTTCTGCGCGACCCCGTTGGGCCACGTCACGCGCACCACGTCGACCTGCGTCAGATCACCCAAACCGAAGTGCAGCGGCCCCTCGGTGTACGCCTGCTTCTGATAATACCCCGGCGCCGCGACCTCCACCGTCGCCCCGATACCGCTGCGGTTGACCTTCTTGCCCGCCAGTCGCACGCCCAGCCAGTGCCGCTTGGGGCTTTCGTTCCGCAGCACCAGCGGGCCCCTGTCCAGCGTGTGGACGACCAAGTCCATGTCGCCGTCCCCGTCAAGGTCCCCCGCCGCAACGTCGGCCACCCAGCTAAACCCGTCGTGAGCACCGGCCCCCAGGTCGAGTGGCGTTGATGCACCCGCGAACCGCCCCGGCCCAGTTCCGGCCAGCACCCGCAATGCCCCGCCCTCATGCACGAGAAGGTCGCTCCAGCCGTCGTTGTTGCAGTCCACCACCTGCATCAGACCCAGCAAGCGCAAGTCGCCGAGGTCAATCGCCTCTCCCTGAAACCGTGCCTTGCCATCGTTCACGTACAGGCGCAAATGAGGCTCGCAGGCGGAGCAGCCTGTCGTCACTAAGTCGAGATTACCATCCCGATTGAAATCCCCGACTGCCACATCGGCTATGCTGTCATCCAACGGCGGCGAGAACCCACCGCCTGCCACCAGCTTCCCAAGCCGCGCATTCACAAGCAGCCTTGACGGTGCACCCTCGTTGCCGATGAAAAGATCCACGTCGTGGTCACCTTCAAAGTCTGCTGCCACCACAGCACGGGTCTTATCGAGTCCGTCCAGCAGCCCGGCCGCATCCGTACAATCCGCAAACGTCCCGTCGCCATTGTTGCGCAGCAGCGTATTGAACTGCCCCGGGAAGTCGTCCGGTATCCGCACCTCGCTCGGTCGCTCCTCCTTCGGTTCTGGGAACTCGATGTAGTTGGCCACAAAAATGTCCAAATCGTTATCGTGGTCGTAATCGACAAACGCAGCCGCCGCGCCGTACTGCGGCTCGTTCGCCCGGGCAGCCTCGGAGACATCCTCGAATGTCCCGTCGCCTTTGTTACGGTAGAGCACGTTAGGACCGCAGTTCACTACGTACAGATCGAGGTCGCCGTCATTGTCGTAGTCGCCGAAGATCGCGCCCGTTCCCATCCCGCGATCCCCGACAGCGGCCCGCGCCGTTACGTCCACAAATGTTCCGTCCGCGCGGTTTTCATACAGCACGTTGGCCGATCGCTCGGGTTCATCAGAGCAGTTGACGACATAGATATCCAGATCGCCGTCCTCATCGAAGTCCGCGAGCGTAACTGCATTACCCTCCCATGGCACGTGGTAATTACGCAGATGCTCCCGTGTATCGCTGCCTGGTAACGGAATGTAGGACGACATGATCTGCCGCACAGCCGGCCCATACGTCCCCGGCTTCGGCAGCCCAACGTCGTCCGTCACCTCGACGAAGCGAGTCTGCGTGTCGAGCGCCGGGGCAGCGGTCGCAACGGCCGACGCCACCTCGAGGATGTACGTGTACCTGCTCCGCTCCAGCGCCTCGGCCGTCTTCTCGGCCTCGGAGACGGTGTCCTTGACGCGATCGTAGATTTCCTTGTGCCGCTCGGCATTGTCCACCTGGCCGAGCCGGCGGTAGAGCGTGATGAGCTGGTAGTGCGTGCTGGGGTCCGTCGGTGACAGCTCCGCCTTCTTCTGGAACGCCCCGACGGCCTTCTCGTACTCTTGCAGGAACTTGTAGCAGACACCGAGGTTGTAATAAGCCCCCTCGCACTGCGGGTCACGTTCGATGACCGCCTGGAGAGCCGCCACCGCCTCAGCAAACCTGCCCTCGCGCTGCTGGATGATCCCGCGGAGGTAGTACGTGCCGATCAGGGTGGGGTCCAGCTTATGCGCCTCATCCAGCCACCGCAACCCCTCTTCGTGCTTCCGCGCCCGCATGAGCACCAGCGCCAGGTTGAAGCGATCGATCGCCGACTCCGGCTTCAGCTCGACGCAACGCGCAAACTCCGCCGCCGCTTCTTCGAACTTGTCGTTCTCGTAGTACGCCTTACCCAGCAAGCGGTGACTCTCCACCTCACGTTGCACCTCCGCCTGCTGCGCACCGGGCGCGGTTGCACGAGGCCCCGGCGCCTGCTTTGGCTCTGCCGCGGCGACGCATACTCCGGCCAGCACGCAACCGACTGCCACCCACGCCCACCGCGTTGTACCACGTGAATGGCTCCACCCCATGGAGAAAAGAGGCCACCGAACTGGGTGGCATGGCCAAGCGCAGCGCCGCCATGTTCTCGCCTGGGTGAGGCGCTGGTTTCCGGCACGGCATGCCGGCGCCTTCGGCTTCGGCATGCCACCCTCCCGGTTTCCCACCAACCTGGTCCTGTTCAGCGCGTTCATTCAATCCACCCAAACCTTCGCCAAGTCCGTATCCACCGGGTCCTCGAGGCCGCGGAGCTTCTCCACGTAGTCGATCAACTCGTCCGGCGAGCGCTCCAGCAGCTCCAGACGCACCTTCAAACCCTCAAAATCCGGGTATTCCCGCAACCCCTGTTCCCAGGTCTCCTTTGCCTTCTTCAGGTTCTCCTCCAGCCCCTCCTCGCGATTCTTCACGTAGGAGTCGCCCAGCCCCACGTAGCCGAACGCGAAGTACCGCCGCTGCTTCTCGGGCGGCAGCGTCTTCTGCAGGGCAATGAGTTCGGTGAAGTCCTGGATCGCCAGCGGCGCGTGGCCGAGCTTGCGCGGCCAGTGCAGATGGTTCATCCCCCGCACGAACTTGGCTGTCCAGCAGGTCGGGTCGTGCTGCAGGATAATGTCAAGCTGCTCCAGGGACTTGTTCGACAGCTTCCCCTGCGTCACGATTCCCAACTTGGGGTAAGGCATCTTGTCCACGTACGACAGCGCCTTGTTCAGCCGCGGCATGGTCGCGTCGGGGTGCTTCTCCACCAAGTCCTCGAAGAACCTGATCGAGCGGTCGAAGTACACGTGCCCGTAGCGACGAATCAGCGTGCGGTACTCATTCGAGTACAGCAGCGCGTTCGGTTCCCGCTCGATCGCCCGCTCCAGCTCGCCCAGCGCCGCCGACTTCCGCCCGCGTCCGTCGAGAACCAGCGCAAACTCGTAACGCACCTTCGGATCATTGGGGTTCTGCTCGACGGCCTGCTTATGAACCAGAAACTCCTTCTTGAACGCCTGCAACTCATCCCAGTTCAGTTCCGGCTCCTCATCGGGAGCGGACGCCGCGGCTTCCGCCAGCTTCTTCTCCCGCTCGGCCTCCTTCTTGCGCGCCTCGATCTGCGCTTCCTTGAAGCGCTTCCGCTCTTCCAGGAACGCCGCGGGCGTGTTCTCAACATACCGCAGAAGCTGGTTCGCCTTCACGTTCTCGAAGCGCTCGACATAGCCCGTGGGCCAGCGCACTTCCACCACATCCGCCTTCTCAGATTCACCCAGGCCGAAGTGCATCCGATACGGGCACTGGCTGTGATCCCCGTTGCCCCCCTCAAGCTCACGAATCTGTCCCGCGTCTCCGCAAACTACCTTGACCCGCGTGCCGATGGCGTCCCGATTGCAGTTCGTCCCCTTCAGTTCAATCTGCAGCCAGTGGTTCCGATTGCCGACGTCGTTGCGATACAGGACGCTGTCCTGGCCCTGGTTCGAGATATACACGTCGAGGTCGCCATCGTTGTCGAAGTCGGCGATGGCAAGCCCGCGCCCGTCCCCGATGTCCGCCAGCCCCAATGCCTGCGCCACCTCGGTAAATACCTCGTTGCCCTCGTTGCGCCACACCCGGGACGGCTCATACCCCGAGAACGTCGAATCCCCCATCACCGGCCAGTTCTGCGCCTCCACCGGATCGAATCCGGGCTTCGTGACGGCCTTGGCCAGGTCCGTGAAGTACTCATGTCCAGGATTGCCCGAGATGTAGCCGTTGGCAACCACGATATCCAGGTCGCCGTCATTGTCGTAATCCCAGAACCGCCCGGCCCAGCACCACCCGGCGTCGTACACGTTCGTCTCGAACGACACATCGCTGAACGTACCGTCCCCCATGTTGCGGTAAAGCTGGTTCCCCTCCTTCACGTACTCCTTCGTCCAGATGTTCGTGATATACAGATCGAGCCAGCCGTCGTTGTTGTAATCACCGAACTCGACGTTCATCCCCTTGTGCGTGTCCCAGCCGATCGCCGTATCGGTCACATTCGTAAACGTCGCGTCGGCGTTCAGGCGAAACACCCGGTCCTGCCCGAAGTCGTTGGCACACGCCAGGTCCAGGTCACCGTCGTTGTCATAGTCCCCCACGCCCACGTCTAGAGTCCATCCCGTATCGTCGACGCCCAGCTCCCTACTCACGTCCGTGAACGTGCCGTCCCCATTGTTGCGATACAGCACGTTGGCCCCCGCGTCCCGGGCGGTCTCGAAGTCCTCGTGCATCTGCCGCGAATCCTGCAGGTTCCACAGGTCCACGTTGCGGAAGTAGTTGCCTACGTACAGGTCGAGATACGAGTCGTCGTTGTAGTCAAACCAGACGGCCGCGTTGCCGTTGCCCTTGTCGCCGACGCCGGCCTGCTCCGTCACATCGCTGAACGTCCCATCTCCGTTGGCGCGGTAGAGCACGTTCCAACCCCATTTCACCACGTACAAATCGAGCCAGCCGTCGTTGTTGAAGTCGCCCCAAACGGCGTCCATGCTCGCGCCGTGTGCCGCGTTGGCGTCGGCCACGCCCGCCTCTACTCCTACGTCCACGAACGTCATGTCGCCGTTGTTGCGGAAGAGGCGATTGGGTTTGCCCATGTCGGAATTGGTAACGTACAGGTCGATGTCGCCGTCGCGGTCGTAGTCCGCCGCCGCCGCGGCCGCCCCCACCGACGCCATCCACGGCATGATGCAGTCGAGCTTCTTATCCAGCACCGGCTTGCAGTGACGATGCCGCACCCCCGCCCGGTCCGTCACCTCGACGAACGCCTTTCCCGCGGACACGCGGTCGGGTTTGGACGTGCCCTTGGGCGTTTCGGAACCCTCCGGCGTGGGCGCGGTTACGGTTGTTGGCGGAACTCCGGCCTTGTCTGAGCGTTCAGCGTCAGCACCGCCCCGCGGACCTTCCTCTCCCCCTTGGGCATACGCGTTGGCGGTCGCGGCCACGCCCTCATCCACCACAGGCAAAGCCAAGCGGGCGGCATCTGAACCCCTCTCCCCTCGGGAGAGGGGTAGGGGTGAGGGCGACGGGGGCGATGACACCCTCCCAAGTGCATCAAGACAGTCCCCCGCAGCACCGAAGAGGCCAAACACGTACGCAGTCTGTGACTGCGCCAGCGTGGGTACACCGTCCGTCTCGCCATACGCGGGCGGAGCCGCCAACCCCGCCCATGCGGCCAAGGCGCTGATCAAGAGCCCCGCTCCTACGCAAACAGGAAGCGTCCACTCGCCGTGTCGCTCATCGCAGCGTCCCAGCATGCCCGTCCCCCGAAACGTGAAAGAAATGGTCCGCCCCGTTCGCCTCCGCGTCCGGCGCGCTTGACGCCCCGCGACCAGCCTCTTAGCCTACGAATGCAGCCCCGCCGCGTCAAGATGAATCAACGCGGGCGTGGGGCTTTGGTCGGTTCGGCGCCCCGCAGGCTGCCCCCGCCGGGCCGCGAGCAGGCCGGAGTGGGCGCACCGGGTGCCATTCATGCGCGTTTTCTTCCGCTTCGTAACCGCTCACCCGCTGCCCTTCCTCATCGGTCCGGCCCTGCTGGCCGCGGCGTTCGCCCCCTTCGTCCTCACCCTCGCCCGTGACACCAGCCCCGACGCGTTCATCCCCGCCACGCACGAGGCCCTCGCGCTCAAGAAGGAGGTAGACGCCCAATTCGGCCTCTCCGACCCCATCGCCGTGGCCGTGGTTCGTGACCAACCCGGCGGCGTCTTCAATCCTTCCACCCTCCGCCTGATTCAGTCGCTAACCCAGCGCATCCAGGACTTCCCCGACATCGAGCCGGGCGACGTCATGAGCCTGGCCACCGAGTCCGGCGTCTTCTTCGAGGACGGCCAGCCGGGCTTTCGACGTTTCCTCACCGATATCCCCGAAACCCCGCACGACCTGACGGCGCTCAAGAACGACATCCTCGGCTACGAGCTGTACCGCGGGACGCTCGTGTCCGCCGACGCCTCGGCCGCCTGCATCCTCATCCGCCCGCGGGACGAGCACCGCGCCGACGCCATCTACCGTGCGCTCCGCCAAGCGGTCGATGAGACTCCCGTCAACGACGAGCGACTCTTCGTCGCCGGCGAGGCGGCCGTCCGGGCCCACATGGGTACCGCGGTCTCCGACGACGCCCTGCGCATGAACTTCGTCTGCCCCGTGGTGATGGCCGTCCTCATCATCCTGGCCTATCGCACCGTGCGCGGCACGCTCCTGCCGTTGTGCGTGATCGGAGGAGCCTCGGTGCTCGCGTTGGGTTCGATGGGCGCCGTCGGCGTCCCCGTCTACATCGTCACCAACGGCATCTTCGTGGTCATCATGGCCCTTGCCGTCGCGGACTCGCTCCACCTCATCGGTCAGTACTACGAAGAGCAACTCCAGCCGAACGGACGCACGAAGCAGGACCTCATCGTCGATGCGTGCAGCACCCTCTGGTACCCCATCCTCATGACGTCCCTGACCGACCTGGCTGGCTTCCTCGCGCTGTACCTGGTCGGCGCGATGCCGCCCATCGAGTACTTCGGCCTGTTCACCTGCGTCGGCATCGTGGGCGCCCTTGTTTACTCCTGCACGGTGGTCCCGGCCGGGCTTGCCATCAGGCCGCTGGCACTGAGCGCGGCCTTCCTCGCCCGTCGCGCGCCCACGGACAGCCCGGGGCACCACGACCTCATCGGCCGCGCCCTGGCCGCTCTGGGCACCACCGTCTTCCACCGCCGCCGCGCTGTCTTGGTCGCCGGGGGAGTCGTCCTTGCCTTCGCCGGCTGGGCCGCCTCCAAGCTCGTCATCAACGACGCCCGCATCCTCGCATTCAAGGATCGCCACCCCATCGTGCAGGCCAGCACGGTCCTCAACGAGCGCTTCGACGGCACTGGCCAGTTGAGCATCGCGCTCAGTGCCAACCGGCCGGGGGCTCTGCTCGACCCGTCCGTGCTCGCCCGCATCGCTGACCTGGAAGCATTCACCGAGACGCTGCCCCACGTGGGTGGCACGCATTCCCTCGCCGGCTGGGTCAAGCGCGCCCACCAGAAAATGCACGACGACGACCCCGCCTACTACGCCATCCCGGAGGACCCGGAGGACACCCGTTTCTATCTGGATGTGCTGAGCGAACGGACGTCCCCCATGGCTCGCTCACTCGCAGAGATCGTCGACCGCGACTACACCCACACCAACCTCATCGTCCGCATGCGCAGCACGGAGTTCATCCACCAGCGCGCCGTCATCGAAACCCTCCAGCAGTACCTCGCCAACCGCATCACCACCGACTCGCATACCGGTTCCACCACCACCCCTCCCCCCCCCGCAGGAGAGGGCAGGGTGAGGGGGGACGCCTCAACCAACCCACCGCCTGCAACCCCTCTCCCCCTGGGGGGAGAGGGTAGGGTGAGGGGGGATGCCTCAACCACGCAACCTCTCTCTGCCCACCTGCCGGCAGGAACTGCGCCTGCGCCAGCGTCCCTGACCGCCCGCCTCACCGGCCGCGCCCATCTGGACTACCACTGGCTCCGCCTCATCCGCAGCACCCACTTCAACAGCATGGGCCTGTCGCTCCTGTGCGTCCTGGCACTGACCGCCCTGATGTTCCGCTCACTGCTCGCCGGGCTGTTGTGCACCCTGACCGTCTCGGTGGCCGTCCTCGTCAACTACGCCGTCATGGGTCTCAGCGGCATCCCGCTCGGCGTGGGCAGCTCGATGTTCGCCAGTATCGCCATCGGCACCGGGGTCAACGCGCCGATCCACATGCTGGACCGCCTGCGCGCAGGCTTGCGCCGCCCAGGCGCCGACGCCGCGGCCGTCTTCCGCGACGCGACCGCCTACACGGGTCGGGTGCTCTTCTTCACCGGTACCATCATTGCCATCGGCTTCCTGCTGCTTTGCGTGTCGCAGTTCCGCACCCTCAACGAGTTCGGCCTCCTCATCGGCCTGGCCATGCTCATCAGCTTCATCACCAGCATCACGCTCCTGCCGGCAGCGGTGGTCGCGGCCAGGCCGCGCTTCATCTGGGGCATGCACAACCGAGGCCCCGATCAACCGAGTTCGGCGTCCACCGCGGGTGCCATGCCCACCCCCGCCCAAGGCGGGGGTGGGCATGCTCTGCGGTTGCCGCTTGTGCTCGGCTTCTCGCTGATTCTGTTGGGCGCCCTTCCCCGGACCGCCCGTGCCGCCGATCCCCCACCCTTCGAGTTCACCGATGTCACAACCACCGCCGGCATCGACTTCGTCGAGACCATCGGCGACGACGAAATGACGAACATCGTCGAGTCCACCGGCGTCGGTTGCGGCTTCATCGACTTCGACGGCGACGGCTGGCTCGACATCTATCTGATCAACGGCTGCTGGCTGGAAGGCATCTCCGACGCCGGCCTTGCACCGGACCGCCGGGCCCAACTCGCCCGTGCCACTGACCGCCTCTACCGCAATCGTCGCGACGGAACCTTCGAGGATGTTACAGCGGCCGCAGGCGTCAACCGACCCGCCTCTGGCATGGGCGTCACGGCCGCCGACTACGACGGCGACGGCGACCAGGACCTGTACATCACGAACTACGGCCCCAACTTCCTCTACCGCAACAACGGCGACGGCACCTCCACTGAGATTGGCCGTGCCGCCGGCGTCGATGACCCGAACTTCGGTGTCGGAGCCGTCTTCCTCGATTTCGACCGCGATGGCTGGCTCGACCTCTACCTGGGCAATTACCTGACCTTCGACCCCAGCAGGACTCCCGAGCACGCCCGCCACATCGTCCGCAGCCCGCTGGCCTACGACGCCCAGCAGGATCGGCTCTTCCGCAACCTCGGACCCACCGGGAACCCCCCCTTCTCGTTCCGCGATGTCACGCACCAGGCGGGCATCAACGCCGTGCCCCCCGGCCGCGCCATGGGCGTCGGCGCCTTCGATTACGACAACGACGGCTGGCTGGACGTCTTCGTTTCTAACGACGCGATGGAGAACCACCTCTGGCACAACAAGCGCGACGGCACGTTCGAGAACGTCGCGTTGCTGGCGGGAGTGGCCTTCAGCGAGGCCGGTGCCGGTGCCGCCGCCATGGCCGTTGAAGTCGGTGACATCGACGGTGACGGTCTGTCTGACCTGCTCATCCCTGACATGAACACCTGCTGCCTCTATCGCAACCTCGGTCGCGGTCTCTTCGAAGACGTGGCCGTCCGCAGCGGCATCGGTGCGGCCGTCGCCCCCTACCACAGTTGGGGCGGCGTGCTCGCCGACTTCGACCTCGACGGCCACTTGGATGCCTTCATCGCCAACGGCGACGCGACGCGTCTGGGGCCCCAGCCCAGCCTGTTCTTCCACGGCGACGGTCGCGGTAGGTTCGAACCTGTGCCGCCCGCGAAATCGTCCGCGTCTCTCCCCCCCTTCGTCAGCCGGGGTGTCGCCCGCGGAGACTACGACAACGACGGCGACATCGACCTCATCGTCAACTGCCTGAACTCGCGCCCTCTGCTCCTGCGCAACGATACTCCGCGTCAGGGTCGGCATTGGCTCTGCGTGCACCTGCTCGGCTCGGGCGGCAACCGCGATGCCATCGGGGCGATGGTCAAGGTCACCGCCGGCGGCCGAACGCTCGTCCAGCAACGGCTCGCCGCCGGCAGCTACCTCTCCCAGCACGACCCGCGGCTCCACTTCGGCTTGGGCACCGCCACCCATGCAGAACGCATCGAAGTGACTTGGCCCGACGGTTCCCAAAAGACCCTCAGCAACGTCCCCACTGACCGCGTAGTCGCGGAGCCCCAGCCGGGCCAGCCGGCATCAACCGGAAGCCCCGACTCCCCTACCCCGCGCCACCCTTGATGTTAAAATGGGGCAAGTTGGCGACTGAAACCCCCGGAAGCCGAAGCGGCCCCGCGGCTCCGGACACGCGGCGTAGGCCCGGCGGGCTCACAACCGCCGGGCTCGCACCGTCGCCCCACCGGAGCAGGCCGTCTGGGGGCCATACGTGGCCCGGTGCTCACACTGCCCCGTCGATGAGTCCCGCGGTATGAACTCGCTCGCTTGGCCCGCGGTGGGCCCGCGCACGTATGCGGGGGTGAAACTCCGCCCCCTGGCGTGTATAATGGTGCCCTCGTGGCGACTCCCCGGTGTTTGGGGAGGCGGAGTGGGTTTTCGCAGGGGGCACGTCCGGAATGACCGCGGCTGAGAAGCAGCGAATCCGCAAGAGGCCGATCCAGAACCCGAAGGTACTGAACGAAGCCTACGACTATCCGAAGCAGGTTTCCTTCGTCCGCGGGATGCGGGTCGAGTCGGACAACTCGGTCCTGTTGTTCATCTCCGGCACCGCCAGCGTCGATGAGCACGGGCGCTCAGTCCACCCCGGTGATGTGAAGGCCCAGACGCGGCGGACCTTCGCCAACATCAAGGGCCTGCTGGCAAGCGAGGGAGCCGACTGGCACGACGTAGTCCGCACCACGTGCTATCCAGCGGATTTCCGACATTACGACGAGTTCAACGAGGTGCGGAACTCGTTCTATCAGGAGGAAGGACTGGATCCTTTCCCGGCCAGCACGTGCGTGGAGGCTCGTATCTGCCGCCCGGAGTTGCTGGTGGAGATCGAGGCCCTGGCCATGTTGCCGAAGGGCCGGGCAGGCTAGGAGTCTGTGGAAAGAGCAGTGTCTCGGCCCCTGCGGCCGTCCCAGAGCGGTCTCCGTGCACCGCCTTCCAGGGGATCAGGTGGGGCGCGACAGTCCCCCAACCGGGTAGGTGCGTTGCACCCAGGCTGCGGGAGTAACCGTAGCTGACTGCGGATCGGGCTGCGCGCCGTCCTCCGTGCGGGCTTGCAACGCCGGTGTTTGTGCGGTACGTTGATGGAGGTGGGGGCTCCGGCGGGGTTGGAGCAGGTCGAGCGGGCTCCGGTATCCGCCGCACACGTCGAGGAAGGGACTACCCATGTTCGTGGTGATGCGCCCGAACAGCGCAGAAGAGCAGGTCCAGAATGTCGTCCGCCTGCTCAGCGACATGGGAGCCCGTGGCCACGTCATCACGGGTGCCACCCGCAGCGTTGTAGAGTTGCTGGAGATCGGCAACCGTCTGGACCGCACCAAGCTCGAGCGTGCCCCGGGGGTCGAGAAGGTGCTCGACGAACCCGCCCCCATACTCGCGGCGGATCGGGCCGCCGGCGCCCACCCCCTCGAAATCCGCCTCGGCGGCCGTGCCACGCTCGGCGGCCGCCGTATCGGCGTGATCGCCGGTCCTTGCAGCGTCGAGAGCGAAGAGACCCTCCTCGAAATCGCCGTGGGTGTGGCCGAGGCCGGTGCCGTCGCCCTGCGCGGCGGGGCCTTCAAGCCCCGTACGTCACCCTACTCGTTCCAGGGACTCGAAGAAGCCGGTTTGCAGATGCTCGCCCATGCCCGTGAACGGACCGGGCTGGCCGTCGTCACGGAGGTCATGTGCTGCGAACACGTCGAACGCGTGCAACCCTATGCCGACGTGCTCCAGGTCGGCTCACGCAACATGCACAGTACCCCGCTGCTCAAAGCCGTCGGTCAGCAGCAGAAGCCGGTGCTTCTCAAGCGCGGGTGGTGCGCTACCCTGGAGGAGTTCCTCCTGGCCGCTGAGTACATCATCCACGCCGGCAACCCGAACGTCATCCTCTGCGAGCGCGGCATCCGCACGCACGAAGAGTACGTGCGCAACACCCTCGCGCTGTCCGTCGTCCCCGAGGTGAAGCGACTCAGCAACCTGCCGATCATCGTGGACCCCTCCCACGGCACCGGCCGAGCCCACCTCGTGGCGCCCATGAGCTGCGCCGCCATCGCCTGCGGCGCCGACGGCCTCCTCATCGAAGTGCACGTGGACCCAAAACGCGCCTGGAGCGACGGTGCCCAGACCCTCAACCTCGATGAGTTCCGCGCCTTGATGCAGACGCTGCCCGCCTTCGCCCGCGCCGCCGGGCGCGAGGCGTAGCGTCGCGCTGAACGAGAAGAGGCCGCAGGACCCCTCTCCCCCACGGGAAGAGGCTGGGGTGAGGGGAATGCTGCGGCGCTTCGACCCTCACCCCACCCCTCCCTGCCCCGGAGGGGAGTAGCGTTCGGGACCTCGATCGGGAATCGCCTCCCGCCGCCACAACGCTACGGGCAGCCGGTCGGATCCGGCTTGGCCGTGTTGAACCACACCGCGTACTGCGACGCGCCGTTGAGCAGGTCGATCAACGTCGTGAGATCAGCGAGGTTGACCGTCCCGCTCGTGTCGATGTCGGCCTCCCATGTGAGCACAGTGCCGCCACCCAGGGCGATGTTGATCCGGTTGATCACCTGCGTGATGTCGTTGGCATTGACTACCGCCGAAGCATCCACGTTCGCCGGGTGCTTGTAGTAGGTCACGTACTGGACCCCGTTGTACCGGATGGTCGTCACGTAACCGATACCCAGCTCACCCGCCGTGCGCCCGGTCGACAGACCGTGCGCCAGGTTGATCGTGTACACACCCACCGGACCTTCCACCACGCTCGTGATGGAGTTCGGACCGCAGGCAGTGTTGTACCCGGTCTCGCACAGCTCCCAGCAATCCAGGCTGTCGGCGCCCGACACACCCAGGTTGATGGTAATCGGCTGCCACGCCGTACCCACTCCGGCGCACGGCGTCTGGGCACTGATCGGGTGCGGACGCGTCGCGTCCACGCTGCCGTCCGGCGGGTAAGGCACAAAGTGCGCCGGCGGCGGGCACTGCGGAGGCGGCACACACTCCAGACTGGCCGCCCAGTCCGTGCCGCAGGGAACGCCCGTAAACACCGAAGGCCCGATCCACAACCACAGCGTCGTAGGTTCAGTGATCGTGCCGGCGATTTCCGCAAACTCACACGGAGACGCCGTGGCGGTAGCCAGGATCGTGTACGAAAGGTCAGAGCAGTTGCCGGTCCCCGGGTCAATCACAAAGATCCGCAACGGAAAGTCAGCCTGGGCGGTGTAGCTGAAATCACCGACGCCCATATCCGCCGCGAACCAGTCCGTGTCGCGGTAGCTGTGGGGACCATAGGGGTACGTGCCGCTTCTGCCGCACCAGGACTCGCCGCAGGCCATCGTCAGGAAGATCTGTGGAACACTGTCACAGCCGCCGTTGTAGGTATCGACGTAGCCGCTGTGGCAATCCGGCTCGCCCTCGAACAAAGACCCCGGCGGACAGAACGTCTCGCACGGTTCACCGCACTCCACTTGCAGCGTGTACAGATCGCTGCCCCCGCACTCGACCAGTTCTGACCAGTCGCTGGGCCCCACCCATACCCAGTAGGTCCCGGCGTCCAGGTTCGCAGTAACCTCCACGGGCTCGCACACGATCGCCGCTGTCGCCAGACCCACCTGTGTGTAATCGATGCAATCGCCGCTGCCCGCGTCGAACAGCATCAGCAGCGCCGGAAACTCCGCCGTCAGAGTGACGGTTACCGTCGTGGCCGCGGTCAGGTCAAGCGCGTACCAGTCCGTGTCCCAGTCGAGGTAGCCTCCCGCATCCCAGAGACGGAACGTGCCACACACCGTACGGTTGCAGGCGATCGACTCGAAAACCGCCGGGTCCGCGCCGCAGCCCCCGTTCGTGTCAGCGCCGCAAGCCTCCTGTTCGGGCACGCTGCCCGGCGGGCAGGCGAGGTCGCACGGCTCCGTGCACTGCACTTCCAGGAGGTACAGATCGTTGTCACCGCACTCGACCGGAGTGTACCAGTCGGTCGGACCGACCCAGACCCAGTACCAACCGGCAGCCAAGTTCGCGGTCACGGAGATCGGATCGCACACCTGGGTCGCAGACGCAGCGTCCACCTGCGTGTAGTCCGCGCAGTTGGCGCTGCCCGCGTCGAACAGAATGACCAAGGCCGGAAACTCCGCCGTCACGGTGACCGTCACGGTGGCGGGGCCTGCCAGGTTGAGCGCATACCAGTCGGTGTCGCGGTAGGGGACGCCCCCGCCCTCCCACACCCGGGACGTGCCGCACACAGTGCTGTTGCAGGCAATCGGCTCGAAGACCGGCGGGTGGGCACCGCAGCCGGCGTTCGTACTGGTGCCGCATACCTCTTGTTCGGGCACGCTGCCCGGCGGACAGGTCAGCTCACAAGGCTCAGGCCCGCACGTGCAGTTCTGCAAGCACCGCCCTGGACAGTTCGCATCATCCGTCCCGTCGCACTCCTCGGTGCCCTCGCGAATGTTGTTACCGCAGGATTGCATGCCCTCCGCCCAGATGCGAATCCAGAAACCGACACAGGGATCGGTCAACCAGCGCACGTCCCACACCCCGCCGAGCTGCTCCCAAACGCGGGCCGAGGTGCTGCCCACGTCACCCGGATCGCTCGTGTCCCCCGCACACACTGGGCCATTGCTTGTGACGGAGAAGTCGTACACCATCAGTACCGTGTTCGGTATAGCGACCGCCTGCGGCGCCACCGTGCACGCCAGCGTCTGGTAGCCCAGCGGCAGGTTCGTGAACGTGCAGGCCGTGCCGGCGATCGGCGTCGTCGGCCCGCCCGCGCTCGACCCGTTCCACAGTTGTACGGTCAGGTTGTACGCAGCGCCGCCCGGAGCATAGACCATAACCTCGTACCGGGTCAGGATCCGGTCCGTCCCCGCCAGCGTGCAGTCATCGGCCAGCATATCGCCCGTGTAGTAATCGGTGATCGGGTCGATTGTGTTCGAGTACACCAGGCTGGAGCGCGGCCCCGGCAGCGGCTCATACCCGACCTGCTCCACTGCCGTGCGGCTCACCTGCGGTGCCTGTGCTGCGTCAACTACCGCAGGCTCGCGGTTCGACAATGGGTCGGCAACCCTGGAAGGCTCCTGCCCAGCACTCCATCCCGCCAGGCTGAGAACAACGACACATCCGAGAGAGACCACCGTCTTAGGCATGACATGCTCCTCCTGAGATGACGGATCCCCACTGTCGGTCCGCGTGACGGACCGGCTGGCCACCGGCCCCCTCCGGCATTCTGCCCGCCCCGCAAGCCAAACCGCTAAGAAACCGCACGCTGTAGCATACCCGAACGCCACCCACCCTTTCCAGAGTCTCGGATCGACGGCGGTCTGCTGCGGCTTCGTCGGCGGACGTGGACCGTCCAGGCACCAGCGTCGCCTGGGCTACCGTAGGCGGACGCCACCGCCTGCCAAACCCCGACCACCATCGCGGGAAGGCCGGTACTGACGACGCGGGGAGACCGCGGAGGCTTGCTCGGAACCGCGGATACCATCCCTAACCTGGGGCGAACCCGCTGACCTTTGCCACCCCTTCCCCCATTGACACCGCCGCTCGGCGCTGGCAGAATACCGCTTTTGCCAGCGGGTTGGTTTCGGAGATGTAGTGATGGCATCCGTTTCGCGTAAGCAGTTTCGCAGTCGCAGATCGTCCGACGCCCAGGCCACCCGCCTGGTCAATCGCGGACGCAAGCTCAAAGAACGCGCCCGGCGGGACGCCCGGCTGGTGCGACTTCTCCAAACCGCCCCTTTCCCGTACACGTCGACGGTGATGGCATGGCTGAGCCACAAGCTCGGCAAGCCCGTCAGCAGGATCACCGCCGAGGACGCCCGCCACGTGCTCGGCTAAAGCGGCTCCCGTATTCCCCGTGGCCAGCCGCGGGCTTCAGCCCGCGCCGACTTCGGCGGGACTCGCGCGGCGCGGCCGCCCGGGACTGCCCTACGGAACCCAGAGCGCCGGCAGCTCAACCCAGCTTCGACCGACAACCGCAGATTCATGCAGCCCGCGCCGATCGCGATCGTGCGTCGGTGCGTGATGTCCGTGGGTTGGCCGCGCGGGCCAAGTCCAGCTTGCCGGGTCGGGATTGGGTGCCCGTGGACGAAGCGGCGTCCGCTCCGCGCGCTCGACGCGGATGCTCCCCGAGGCACTGTCCCCGCAGTGCCGGTCGCACGCCGAGTGGGCATCCAGTCCCATCAGCTTCCGCTTTGATCGTACAGGAGAGGGCTGGATTCGACCGGTTCCGCGACAATGGGAAATGCCACGGCCTGCACCACCTCGAACCGCCCGCCGAAGAGGTTCTGCAACTGCGTCAGAAAACCCACGTCAGACTCCTGCCGCTGGGCCGCCCCCCCAACCCCCGCCTGGCGCGACCGTTCACGTGTCACTTCTCCCCGCCGAAGCACCAGCAGGTCCGCCGAAGCAGCCTGCGGCAGCGGTCGCAAAGCGCGGACGGCTCGCCGCAACTCCTCCGTGTCCTTAACCGCCGTCCGCGAGGCGAGCAGGATGATCGTCTTCGTGCCGGGTGGCGCGGTGACCGGCCAGAGTTCGTTGCCGCCCGGAAGCTGGACCCGGGTTGTCTTGGCCGGCTGCTCCGCTTCTCCGTAGAGAAGGCTCACCACTCCCGCCTGGTCGACACCCACGACCCAGGCATACGCAGGTTCGCTCAACGACACGTCAACACTGAAGAAGCTCCCCACCGTCAGCGGCACCACGTCACCCGTCACGGGGAGTCGCAGTCCGCCGCGTATCTCGCTGTACTTGACCTGCAGTTGCCCCTTCAATGCCGGCATGGCCGTCACCACCACGGCCCAGACACCGAGCACGATGGCCGCAGCCAGTAACGCCACGGCAATCGCCGCCGCAACCCCCCGCCGCGACCAGCGCCGTCCTCGCAAATCGCCGAACGACCCTGCCCCGGCTCCCCACCCAAACCCGTCGGTCCGTCGGCGCCACAGTGCGTCCGCCTCTTCACGCCGGCTGCTCTCCACCCGTGCGGCTTCCAGGAGACTCGACCAATCCGCCGAACGATCGTTCTCCAGCACCCGCAGAAGGCCCAGGAAGTCCCGCACGGTCTCACAGGGTTGTTGCACATACTCCGGGCCGTACTGCTCGTCGCAGGCCTCAAGGTACCGCTCAATCCCCTCGGCCGGCAGTCGCACCCGTCCGTCCTCGCTGAACACCTCCTGGACGTTCGCCAGCAGCCGTGGGTAATCCTCCCGCGCCACGCCTCGCAGCCGGATCACCGGCGACGACAAATCCAGGAAACCGTTGTTGGCAAACCGACTCGGCGCCAAGCGCTTACCCAGGGTCTCGTCGCTCTTGAGGCCGCGCTGCCGGTCCTCGAGACCGGCGTCATCCACGGCGAACAGCAGCATCAGGCCCGACACGCGCCCTTGCAGACACATGTCCATCAACTGCCGAATCACCGCGAAATTCGCCGCCCGCGCCGCCGGGTCGCGGAGGTGCGCCACCAGAGCCCCCAGTTCGTCGAGGTTCACCAGCAGGCCGGCGCAGCCCGTGATCTTCAAAAACGCCGCGAAGAGCGCCAGCGAATTGAGCAACGAATCATCGTCGATGATGGACCGCACCCCCAGATCGGCCCGCGCCTCTTCCGCCGAGGTGTATTCCGCCCGCAGCCACCGCAGGGCGTTACCCTGCAACTCGGTGTTGTGCGTTACACACCCCTCGTAGTAATGCCCCAACACGGTGGCGAAATCGAAGCCCCCCGACAGCCCCAGCAACGGCTGCAGCGCGCCCGCCATGGCCGCTTCCACGTCGGCCGCCCCGCCGCCGCGCCCGTGGACGTCCGCCTCCAGCCCGGCAACCCACCGCTGGATCAGCGTGCCCAACGCTATGGTGTCCGGCCCCGGCGGGGCGACGAGGTTCTTCATCAACTCGCTGTACAGGGCCCGCGCCTCACCGTTCCGCGCGTGCAGCCTCCGCGCGGCCGACAGATCCGCCTGCGCCACCACGAACCCCCGCTCCAACGCCAGTGCCCGAACCAGGTGCAGAAAAAACGTCTTCCCGCTCTCCGGGGGTCCCGCCACAAACCGTACCGACGCCATCCCCTCGGCCGCTTCCGCGAGGTTCTTCGCTACGGTGTCCAGCTCACGTTCGAGACCGACTTGCAGGAAGCGCAGCCCGGACGGTGGTACGGCGCCGGCCGACAACGCCTGGATGATGGCGATCCGGTCCCGCCGCTCTAGCTTCACCGCCGTCGGTCGCTTGTTCGCTTCCGCTGCCACGTCGGGGCTTCCTCAACCAACCGCCTGAGCCGGACGGCGCGCACCGCCAACCTCACCCGCGTGTGGGAGACGGGCCACCTCCTACCAGAACATTCGTCGGCTACCCCCCAGCCACACTCCTGCAAGCGTGGGACCGGAAACCTGCTCCCCCCAATATATCAGCAGGTAACGCAACTGCACCCAGCATAAACTGCCAACGTCATTATAACAGCCGCAGGTGCACAGTCAAGCAACCGATCACCCAGATATCCACCCGGCATGAAAACGGATAAAATGATCGGACCCTGCCAGCCACTAGCGTGGCGCAAGGTCCCTCAACGACCTCGCATTAGACTAGAAACGCGTTCGGCTCCGCTTAAAGGCTGGACCGAGCGAAACATACCGCCCCGCGTATCCGCTGGGGCGCCCGCTCCCCTCGGGCCCTTTGGACAGCAAACCCTTCAGACCTGCCTCTTCCTCCAACAGACGTGTCGCTTTGAGGCTGCCTGAAGCCGCACCAGCCCCTGTGAACGGCACCCGAACCGTGAATTGAATTCCCAGCCCGTGTGTGTGTCAAGCGAGTGCGGCGCCGTGGGCAGCCGCGTCCCGGCCTGACGGGCGAATGTGAATCCGATGCCGGTCGATTCTGAGACATCGAGTCCGGACTGAGACACAGCCATGACGCGTCCGAGCCGACAGCGGAGTCGTCCCCGCCGCCGGTCGTCGACGCGACGCCGGCTCGGCACGTGCGTCACGTACCGCTATACGTCCTCGCGGGGATCGATGCGCAGCGCTTCCATCCGCCGGTACAGCCGGCTCCGGGAAATCCCGAGCGCCTTGGCCGCCAACGTCCTCTGTCCGCCGGCCGTCCGGAGCGCCTGCAGAATCTCCCGTCTCTCGACGCTGGCAAGCACGCGGTCCAGTGCCCCTTCCGACTCATCCCCGTCGTCGGCGCCACCACCCGCGTCACCGACGGGTACGGCCGGCTCCGGCAACAGCGGCTCCAGCCCACCGGTGATGAAGGTTCCGTTGCCGCCCTTGCGCAGTTCCTTCTCCACGTCGCTAGCTCCACTGATGTCGCGCACTACCCCCACGACACACGCTACCGAGCCATGATCATCGTACATGGGCGAGTAGCGGGTCTCCACCAGTACGTCCTGCCCATCACGCCGGCGGATTCGAACCCGCTGCCGACAGGTGGCAACGTCCCCGTGGAATACCTGCAGCCCCGGACACAGGGCCTCGACCAGCGTCTGCGATTGACTGTCGCCGCACTCCTGCCGATCCCGGCAGCCACACCGCTGACCCAGCACCTCGCCCGCCGAGAACCCCGTAATCCGCTCACAACCCGCACTGAAGACCGCAAACTGGCGGTCGTGACCGATGACGAACAGGCCATCCCGCGACCGTGACAGTACTTCGTTGATTCCATTCGTGTACACGACTACACCTCCAGCCGTCGTGGCCGTCCAGAGAACGCAATCCTCGCCCTACATTGAAAGAGCCGAGCCCCGAACTTCGTCCGGATTGTAGAGGTATCGCGCCCGCCTTCAAGTCGACACGTGCCGAACTTGCGTAGTGAACGCCAGAAACGCCCAAACTACAGTGTCACTTGCATACACGCACACACTCCCGCCCGATCATGATGCGCATGCGCGGGCGTTACCCGCACCAGACCTGTTCTCACGCCGGTCGGAAGTGTCGCGTGCCGCGCGCGCCCCCCTGGCCCGCCCCCGGCGCAAATCCCGGGCCGTCCGAATTGACCGGAGGCAGGATCGGCGCGGTCACGATCCGATGCTGAGACGGGGCCGTGGTTCAACCTTGCCAGAACGACAGGACGCGGTCCACCTCGGCCTTGCTGCCGATCACCAGCGGCGTGCGCTCGTGGAGAGCCTTGGGCGCCTTGTCGAGGATGCGTTGCTTGCCGTCGGTGGCCGCCCCCCCCGCCTGCTCCGCCAGGAACGCCATCGGGTTGGCCTCATACATCAGGCGCAGCTTTCCGCCGGGGGCGGATTTGGTGGGCGGGTACAGGAACACCCCACCACGCAGGAGCGTGCGGTGGAAGTCGGCCACGAACGAGCCGATGTAGCGCATGCTGTACTTGCCGGCTTCCGCCGTCTTCACCCACTGCAAGTATCGCTGGATGGCATCGGGGAACGTGTCGCGATAGGCCTCGTTGACGCTGTACTCCTTGCCCGTGTGCGGCATGCGCACGTTCTCGCGGGACAGCACATATGCCCCGATCGACGGGTCGAGCGTGAACATGTGCACACCCTCACCCGTGGTGTACGCCAGCACCGTGCTCGAGCCGTAGACGACGTAGCCGGCCGCCAGTTGCTGGCAGCCGGGCTGGAGGATGTGCGCCATGACGTCGTCGTCCTTCACGTCGTCGCGCCGCTGCAGGATGGAGAAGATCGTCCCGATCGACACGTTGACGTCGATGTTGCTCGAGCCGTCGAGCGGATCGAACAGGACGATGTACTTGCGCGTGCGGGTACCCTCTTTCACGATGGTGGGCTCATCGTCCTCCTCGGACACCATGATGCCCACGTTGCGGTAGCCCAGGCACGAGCAGATCGTCTTGTTGGCGATGACATCGAGCTTCTGCACCATCTCGCCCTGCACGTTCCGGGTGCCGGTTTCGCCGAGGACGGCCGCACTGAGCAGTCCGGCCCGCCGCACCTGGGCCTGGATGATCTCGGTTGCCAGCGTGATGCCCGACAAGAGCCAACTGAACTCGCCGGTGGCCGTCGGATGCTCGCGCTGCTGCTCGATAATGTGCTGTTGCAGGGTGACGATGCTGGTGGGTTCTGAGGTGGTACGCACGGATTGACCTCCTGCTGCCGTAGTTGGATGATGCGTTGGGCATGACCAAGCGCCACAAACCCCGAGCATAGGGCGGACGCGGCGGAATTGCAACGCGGGGGCGGGGGTACGTTGGCGTACCGGGCAGCCCCCGGTTCCAAAGGTGCGGACTGTGCGGCATGTTGAAGGACCGTTAATCGGCGGCTGACGCCCTGGGGACCGGTAGGGTTGAGGCACTCTACGTCAGCCCCGGGGGCCGGCGCTATTGCTTCGACGTGCGGGCAGGAAGCCGGCGGGCCGACCCGCGTGGACGGGGTGTCCACTGGAACGGAATATCCTCTCGCCCCCGACTGCCCAACCGGTAGAATGGGGGCAGCCGGGAGGACTTCCCATGAACGCAGCGATCATCGGTTTGCCGCAATCGGGCAAAAGTGCCGTATTCGCCGCCATTACCGGCAAGGTACCGGACCATCATGCCTCCCCGGAACCACACCGGGCGGTGAGCCACATCCCGGAGCCACGGTTGAAGTACCTGGCGGACCTGGTGCGACCCAAGAAGGTGACCGAGGAGACGATCGAGTTCGTGGACGTACCCGGTTGCTCGCTCGACGCACCGAAGGGGCAGGAGGAATGGCGACACGTGCTGCCCACCGTGCGGCTGGCGCAGGTGCTGGTCGTTGTGGTGCGGGCGTTTGACAACCCCGCGGTGCCCCCCTACCGCGGGCGGATCGACCCTGCCGCCGATTTCGCGGAGATGTGGGACGAACTGATCTTCGCCGACCTGGAGACTGTCACGAACCGCATCGACAAAGTGGAGAAGGCCCTCAAGAAGCCCAGCAAGACCCACGACGCGGAGAAGCACGAACTGGCGTTGCTGACCCGTTGTCGCGAGGCCCTCGAATCCAACGCGCCGCTGTCGACGGTAATCACTACCGACGAGGAGCGGAAGCTGTTCAGCAGCTTCGCGTTCCTGACCGAGCTGCCCATCGTCTGTGTATTGAACGTCTCGGACGACAAGGTGACGACGACGCCTCCGCTCGTGCTGCCGCACGTGGCCGCGTCGATGGTGCTGAGCGCGGAGATCGAGGCGGAACTGAACGCGCTGGAGCCGGAGGAGCGCACCGCGTTTCTGGAGGACTTGGGCCTGCCCGAGCCCGCCCGCGCGCGCCTGATCCACACTTGCCACCAGGCCGGCGGAATGATCACGTTCTTCACCATGAACGCCGAGGAAGCGCGGGCGTGGTCGCTGCCGCGGGGTCACACGGCCCTGGAGGCAGCCGCCAAGGTACATACCGACCTGGCACGTGGGTTCATCCGGGCGGAGACCATATCTTACGATGAACTCGTGGCCCATACGGACATGAAAGGCGCCAAGGCCGCCGGCAAGGTTCGCAAGGAAGGCAAGACCTACGTCGTCCGCGATGGTGACATCCTGCAGATCCTCTCCAGTTCATGAGGTAGTGGCCGAAGTGCCATTCGACGGCACGCGCCCGCGGTCAGAGCGGCCGCCCCAAGCCTCGCCGTTGCCGAGACGTTAGGGGGTCCAATCCCCGGGGCCGGTGGCCGACGCGGGTAGCGGCAGTATTCCAGTCCGCGGGGGGTTGTTGGTGCGCCGGAGGTTGCCGGACCGAGCACGTCCGCGTAGACTGGAGAAGGCGTAGCCGGTTCGGGAGCCGCTGGGGCATCAGCATACCCGAGCGTGGCCCACGATTGCCGGCCTGGGGCCGCTCCCCGTTGGTCGCGGTTCGGGTCATGAGCACCGGAGCGGGGCCAGGCAATACGGGCACGGAGATGAGAAGCATGGCGAGGATACTGGCGTTGCAGGGCAGTCCGCGGGTGCAGGGGAACACTCGGGCGGTACTCGATTTCGTGCTGGAGGGTGCGACGGCCGCGGGCGCGGTTGCCGACGTCATCGACCTGATCGGGCTGAAGCACCTTTCCGGTTGCCGGGAGTGCTTCGCCTGCCAGGGCCAGGACGACGCGCCCGGCTGCGCGGTCGACGACGACATGCAGCTCGTGCTGCGGCAAACGCTGGCGTCGGACGTGCTGGTGCTGGCGACGCCGGTGTTCTGCTGGTCTCCCTCGTGGGTACTGAAGATGGCCCTGGACCGCCTCTACTGCATGTTCAAGTTCGGTGACGACGGTCAGGTCAGGTGCCTGCTCGAGGGGCAGGCCGTGGCCGGCGTGATCACCGCCGGCGGCGGCAACAACGACGGGGCGGACCTGGTCGAGGAAACGTGCCGCCGGATGGCCCGCTACAGCGGCGCCCGGTGGCTGGGCGCGTTCGTGGCACCCAACCTGAAGGGCCCGGTCGCGGTGCGCGGCGACCACGCCCTGGCCGAGCGCGCGCGGGCGTTCGGCCGGCAGATCGCTCGGGCCTGAGTCACCGCGCGGGACCTGGTGCCGACGATCCGAAGCGCGACCGTAAGAGAGCGGACGAGATTGACCACCGGCCACGCATGCTGACGCGTCACGCTCGAACCGCGTCCGTGGTATGCGCACGATGTCGTTGCCGCCTCGTTCGGGCGGTCACGGAGTGGCAGCATGAGACCATCGGTCAGGTTCCTTCCCGACGACCTCATCGAACGGATCGTCACCGAAGCCCGGACCTTGCTTTGCGGGCTCGGCGTCGAACTCCACAACCCCGGCGTGCTCGGGATGCTCGCGGACCACGGTGCCCGGGTGGACCGTGCGCGGCACCACGTCTGGCTGACCGACGACATCATCAACCGTGCCCTGCGGACCGCCCCCCGCTCCCTGGCGCTCTACGACGTGCTCGGGGAACCGGCGCTGGACTTATCCGGTGATCACGTGCACTTCACGCCGGGCTCGGCGGCCCTGAACATCCTCGACTACGGAACGGACGGCATGCGCCGCCCGACAACGACCGATTATGTCCGTTACGCGAAGCTCGTCAGCCGCCTGGAGCACCTCGCCTCCCAGAGCACCGCTCTGATCCCGGCCGATGTGCCTGATCGCATCGCCGACAGCTTCCGGCTGTACCTGAGCCTCCTGGTGGGCGAGAAGCCGGTCGTGACGGGCGCGTTCACCATCGAGTCCTTCGAGGTGATGAAGGACTTGCAGCTTGCGGTGCGCGGCTCGGCCGAGGCCCTGCGTGCCCAGCCGCTGACGATCTTCTCCTGTTGTCCGACCGCCCCGCTGAAGTGGAGCGACGTGACCAGCCAGAACGTCGTGGACTGCGCCCGCCACTGGATCCCGGTCGAGTACATCTCGATGCCGCTTTCCGGCTTCGTGGCCCCGGTGACGTTGGTGGGCAGCCTCGTGCAGCACACGGCCGAAACGCTCAGCGGGCTCGTCATCAGCCAGCTTGTGCAGCCGGGCGCACCGGTGCTCTACGGCGGCTCGCCGGCCATCTTCGACGTGCGCTACGAAACCACGCCCATGGGCGCCATCGAGACGATGATGATCGACTGCGCCTACAGCGAGATCGGCAAGTTCCTGGGCCTGCCGACACAGGCGTATATCGCGCTGAGCGACGCGAAGCTGCTGGACGCCCAGGCCGGTCTGGAAACCGGCGTCGGCGCCGTGCTCGCCGCTCTGGCCGGCATCAACAACGTCTCCGGGCCGGGCATGCTCGACTTCGAAAGCTGCGTCAGCCTGGAGAAGCTCGTCCTGGACAACGAGATCTGCGGCATGGTTCTGCGACTGGTGCGCGGCATCGAGCCGCGCGAGGACTTCCCCGCCCTGCCGCACTTCGAGGAACTGCTCAAGGAACGCCAGTTGCTGATCGCCAAACACACGCGGCGCTACCTGCGTCAGGAGCACTACTTCCCCGGCCCCGTGATCGACCGGGCCAATCGTTCGCGCTGGGAGGCGGACGGCAAAGAGACTCTCGGCGCCCGCGCGCATCGTGAGGTTGGACGCCTGGTGGGTGAATACGCACCGTCCCGGCTCCCTGACGACGTGCAGCGGGGACTGACGCGCCGCATGCAGGCGGAGGCGAAACGCTACGGCATGGATCGCCTGCCGGATCTGGTTTGAGGCTGCCGGGTCCGGTCTGCGGCTGCCAGGTCCGGTCTGCGGCTGCCGGATGGAACCCCTCTCCCCTCGGGAGAGGGGTAGGGGTGAGGGCGGCGGACGTGATGACGCCCGCATGATGCACTGAATACTCCCCCGCGACGCGGGACACGCCAAGCACGTGCTTCAGGGGGAGAGGGCAGGGCGAGCGGGTAAGCGTGGAGCACTCGCCACCGTCCCGGCCGCCAACGGCCCCCGCCCTGCCGAGGGGTTGGCGGGCGCGGTGTTGAGCGTGCCGCCGATCAGACGTGCGGAGAAACGGAAACGCACACGACGGAGTAGCCGATGGACATCCTTCAGCAGATTGCCGGACAGTTGCAGGCCGGGGATGAAGAGCAGGTTGCGGCCCTCACGAGCCAGGCGCTGACGCAGGGCGTCGGCGTCCGCGAGATTCTCAATCACGGCCTCATCGCCGGCATGGCCGTCGTCGGCGAGCAGTTCAAGAGACACGAGGTTTTCCTGCCGGACGTGCTGCTCGCCGCCCGGGCGATGTACGCCGGCATGGACCAGATCAAGCCCCGTCTGCTGGCCGAACGCGTGCCGACGCTCGGCAAGATCGTCCTGGGCACGGTGCAGGGCGACCTGCACGACATCGGCAAGAACCTCGTGGGCCTCATGCTCAAGGGGGCCGGCTTCGACGTGCTCGACCTCGGCAACGATGTTGCACCCGAGAAGTTCGTCGAAACGGCCGTCGCTGAAGACGCACCGGTCATCGGCATGTCCGCCCTGCTCACGACGACCATGCCCATGATGGGGCGGGTCGTGCAACTCATCCGCGAGCGCGGCCTTGAGGGGAAGGTGAGGACCATTGTCGGCGGCGCGCCCGTCGACGCCCGGTTCGCGCGCGAGATCGGAGCGGATGCCTACGGCTTCGACTGCGTCAACGCCGTGGAAAGCGTGCGGAGGCTGGCGGCTAGGTAGCGAGAGACCGCTGTTGGCGGCCGCTTGACGGCGGGGGCCGGACCCTCGCGGTCGGATCATGCCCACCCGGTCGTCTTGCCGAGCTTCTGTTCCACGCTGCGAATCTTATCCGCCATGCTCTGGGAACGGTCCGTACGAGTCCCGAGCTTGATGATCGTGGAGATGCGCGGGGCCCCCATCGCGTGCACGGCCTCGTGACACCGTTTGATGGCCGCGAAGACGGCGTCCCACTCACCCTCGATGTTCGTGCCGTTCGCGTGAAGCTGCGTCTTCAGACCCGTCTCCGCGAGCACCTTCTCACACGCAGCTACATACGGCGACAACGAGACCCCCACGCCCAGAGGCACCACGCACAGGTCGACAATGACGTTCACGACTTCATTCTCCAGCTACCGGACGTCATTCTACGGCGTGGAGACGCCGCCGCCAGCTTCGCGTTCCGACCCCCGCCCTGCCCCGGCCCCCTCCGCGGCAGCCCGCGACAGCAGGCAGGACTTCCGTCCCCGCAGCAAACGGTTGAGCCCGGTCGGCGTCTTCCGCTATAATGCGGCGGGGTAACGCTCCGTCTGCGCAATCGGCGTAATCTGCGGACAGGCTCCGCCGCGGAGTAACCCTGCCACCGCTGGGGTATGAAGTCGAAAGTCGAGCCTATGGGCGTAAAATCCGCCGTACTCGGCGCATTCGCCGTCGCCCTGACGGGGCTGAGCACCGTTGTCCGGGCGGCCACCATGACCGACCCGGATCGCTACGAGTTCCGGTTCCAGTTCGGCCCGTTCTGTGGGTGAGGGTTCAGCCGCTTCGGCGTCTGGTCAGACGCCACAGACGGCTGGGACGAGGGGCTGGAGACGCTGGCGGCCGCCACCTGGGGCGGGTACGCCGGCATCTACCACGAGAACTCGCCGCCGGACTGGGAAGGCCCCACGGGCTACTACCGAGCTGACTACCGCCACACGCTGGGCCCCTGGCTGGCCATGACCTGGGCACCGATCCACGTCTGGGCCATTCCCACGTTCGCCGAGGACGAGATGTGCTTCACGATCCAGGCGGATAGCTTATTCCCACCGCCGGCCACCCGCCGCTACTACCTGGAGTTGCTGTACGTGCCGGACGGCCTCGTCGATGCCCCGGCCGTCGGCACGCGCTGGGGAGTGCCGCTCGAAGATCCCCTGACCCTCACCCTTCCCACGTACCGTGCCACGAGCGGCGAGGGCGCCTACCGGCTTGCGTTTACCGCGACCGAAGAGGTCCCCGAACCAAACAGTGCCATCCTTTTGTTAAGCTGCGCTGCAATTGCACTCGGTCGGTGCCGTACCAGGCGCGCTCCGGCGGCCGATGCGTAGAAGCGTCGGCTGCAAGCGAGCCGCGTGGCCCCCACCAGCAAAAATCCCGGGCGCACGGGTTGATATCGGTTGGCGGCGGCATAATCTATACGTGGATGTCCAGGTACTTGATTTACTCCCCGGCATCGCGGCCGGGACGGCAGGCGGACGCGTCCGGGGCCCGGGAGCAGGCAGCGATGATCTCACGCACGGCTGAGTACGCACTCCGGGCAGTGGTCTGGCTGGCCAATCACGGGAATGCCCCGGCCGGCACCCGCGAGATCGCCAAGACGACGCAGGTTCCGGTGGGCTATCTCTCCAAGGTCTTGCAGGCGTTAAGCCGGGCGAACCTGGTCTGCTCGCGCCCGGGTCGGGGCGGCGGCTTCGTCCTGAGCCACCCGGCGCGCAGGATATCCGTTCTCGACGTCGTCAACGCTGTCGATCCGATCGAGCGGCTGCATGCCTGCCCGCTTGGCGATCCCGCCCACCGCGGCAAGCTCTGCCCTCTGCACCAGCGCCTCGACCGGGCCGCGGCCCTCGTCGAGCAGGCGTTCGCCGCGTCCCCCATCGCCGAACTGGCCCTCAGCCCGACGGAGGGGACGCCGTTCTGCGCTGACGGCGGGGGGAACTCCTCACGGCCGACGCCCGGCGTCGACGAGGCTGCCCCGCGCAAACGGCGGCCCGGGGCGGTCGGTCGAACGTCGAGCACGCAAGCCCGCGAGCCCCGAAAACAGCAATAACGGATACGTCACTCCGCTGGTCAGGTTTTGAGGTAGGTTCTGATGCGCCGGTGACGGCGCGAAGGGAGGTCACAGCATGCAATACTCGGAGCCGATCCGGATTCTCGTCGCGGAGCACGACGTGATTATGTCTGTAATCGAGGCGGTCGAGGTGGTCGCCCAACGTTCGGAGAACGACTTCCCAGTCGAGTTCTACGAGCAGGCGTTCGACTTCTTCCCTGTCTTCGCCGACAAGTGCCACCATGCCAAGGAGGAGACACACCTGTTTCCGGCGCTCGAGGCCAAGGGTTTCTCCCGGGAGAGCGGTCCTGTCCACTGCATGCTCCACGAGCACGACGAAGGCCGCGCCCACGTGGCCGCCGTGCGCCAGGCGTTGCAGCAGATCCGCAACGGCGACCCGGCCGCCCGCGCCGCCGTGCAACAGCACGCCCTCGCGTATGCGCGCCTGCTGCGGGACCATATCGCCAAGGAGAACCAGGTGCTGTTCGTCATGGCCGACCACGTGCTCAGCGAGGCCGAGAAGAAGGAGTTGCTGCAACGCTTCGACTGCGCCGAGCACAGCGTGCTCCCGGCCGGCAGTCACGAGAAGTACGTCGCCCTGGCCGGCAAGCTGCGCGAATATGCCGGGCTGTCCTCGACTTCCGAGGCCGGCTGCTGCCACGCGGCGTCGAAGGCGCATGCGTGTCAGCACGCCTGATGCCGGCGCTGCGGGTATCATTGCGTGAACCGGGCAACACGGCGAATAGCCATGACGGACCCTGCAACGCAGTTGCCGAGCAGCGCCGCTCGGGGATACCACTCAGCGCCACCACCGCGCGCGGCCGCCACGCAAGCCACCCGCCCCGGCACCACGTGGGCGGCCGCCGTCGCGGATGAGCGCGTACGCCGCGACCTGAGGCTGCTGGCCAGGTTCATCAGCATCTACTGTCATGGCCGCCACCGCCGCCAGCCTCAGGAGGCAGTGGTGTGGCGCGAACTGGATGTTGCGGAAGTGGTCGGTCAACCGGTTGTACTCTGTGCCGCGTGCCGACGCCTCCTTATCCATGCTTTTGTCAAGCGCATCCGTTGTCCGCTTGATCCGAAACCGGCCTGTAAACGCTGCCCGCAGCACTGTTACGCCTCGGAGTATCGTCAGCGCATCCGCGAAGTCATGCGTTATGCCGGCTGGCGAATGGTGCTGTTTGGGCGGTTGGATTACCTCGGTCACCTGCTATGGAGCAGAGGCCAGTACGCTGACCCGCGCACGACTACACCCAGCTTCCGTGGTACTCGAGCATGACCGGCCCCGTAGCCGGTGCGCGCACTCTCATGAAGCGGAGAGGTAAACCTGCCACGGCCTCCGTCGGCGTGACAGGCAACACGGTACCGTTCTGACGTGCGCGAAAGCCCTTTGCCCACCGGTAGCGTATCACATAGTCGCAGCCGGCCTGGGCCTCCCACGAAAGACTGTTTCTGCCCCAGCGGCACTCAGCGCCCGGTTCAATCACTCCCGGACTCGCCGGGTGGCCAAGCAGCGTCAGCGTCTCGCGCGGCGTTCCCACGATCTCACGGAACTCTGTGAGGGTGCGCAGGTTGACGGTGGCGACCACTTCGAACCCGACGCCGCGCAGCCGCTCCAGCATGACATCACGGAAAGCCAGAACGTGGGACACACCGAGCAGCCGGCACAACCAGGCAATCTCGTCCGCCCGCATCTGTTCCGTGTTGAAGCGCACCAGGTACTTCTGTGCCAGCAGCGGTTCCAGGATCGTCGTGTATTCGCCGTTGGCCAACTCGATCCGGCGTTGCGGCAAGACGTCCTCGAGCCAAACGCGAAACGCCCGAAAGCGGGATTGCGTGCGGGGATCACCGTCGGATTCAAACAGACAGCGCGCTCCGTCGGGAATGTGGCGGACGAAGCTCATGAGCTCCTCCGGCTGCGGCAACGGCAGCGCGCGCAGGCCCGGGTACTGCGTCACCTGCCCCCGATATTCCGTATGCCAGCGTTCCAGCACCTGTGGTTCCGCGTACGAGAAGGACACGTAAGGCGGGAAAGCGAAGAACCCCGGGTGGCTGTAGGCAAACAGTAACAGCGCCGCCCCTCCCAGCGGCGCGTGCGCCACGGTTGCCAGGCTCAGGCCGATGGTCCAGAAACCCAGGAAGTAGCTGGTGCTGTCATTCAAGCAGATGATACGGTAGTTCGCCCAGAAGAGGCCGACCGTACTCAACAGAAGCAGGCCGCCTCGCCACCAATCATCGCTCGCCCATGCGGACAGAACGACGGACGCGGCGAACGGTAAACAAACAATCATCTCGTCCGCTCGCGGCCGCCACGGCCTCTTCCAGATGCGCGCCTGTTCGGACACAAGGCGTTGGAGCATGCCGCCCCGCCACATGCCCACCACTCGCACCACGTGTTTCGCTAACCCGGGCGAAGCGCCGGCCAACCAGAGCAGGACGCTGTGGTCCCGCACGGCTTCGAAGACCGCCACCGGGCCGAGCAGCAGTGCCACCATCACCGACGCGGGCAGACTCACCCAGGCAAGCAGCGACCACCACAGCCCCGCCCAGCATGCCTCACCTGAGAGTGCCAGAAACGTGAGACCCGGCACGAAACCCCACCACAGCGTCTCGGGCTTTCCGAGGTGTGTGTAACAGCCCACGATCAAGGGACTGCCCGCCGCCAGCAACGCCACCGCTACGCCCATCCATCCGCCAAACGCCAGCCCGCACACCCACCCGCTGGCCGCCACCATGAGCACGTAGCCCACGGCCTGCATACGCCGCGTGCCCAGTAAGCGCAAAACCGTGTAGGTCACCAGGTTGTTGTACGCGCGGGCGCCCAGCGGCATGCCCAGCCCGTCATGCCACTCATAACCGAGGCGACCGCCGGCCGCGAACGCGCGGGCAATCTTGTTGTAGGCGGGCCGAAAGCCCGCATCCATCTTGCTGAAAGCCCAAAGCCCGCCGGGAAGGCGTCGGGATTCACCACCCCCCAGGACGCCAACCAGCGTTGCAAGCGTTCGCGGCCAGCACAGCACCGTTCCCCAGCCGGAGCCGAGTATGCGCAGCAAAGCCAACGCCTCGCGCGGCAGGCTCACACGCAAGCCCCTTCCTCCGCTCGCACGACAACCTGTTGTCGCCCGACTGTCCCCTGCTGCACCGCAGGAGGACTGCATTGCCCAACCGCCGGCGTAACCCCTTCTCCCGCCTCGCGGCCATAGGCCGGGTTGGCCTCGACCGGATAGGGGAGCGAGGCGAAGCCGGCCGCGTAATCCATGTACGTTTCAATGAAGTCACGATCCACGGCCACGATGCAGGACGGATGCCGCTTGGCGAAGTGGTGAAACCGGCGCATGCGCGCGACGATCTCAGCCAACGGCGTCTCGCGCACGTTACCGAATGACACCGGGTTCATCGAACAACCGGTCACGTCTCCATAGGGAGCCACGTGAATCTTCTCAAACGCGGCCGGACAGCCGATCCGCAGGTCCAGGTTCACATCGTAATCGCTGCGCAGCCCGGGGTTTGTATCATACAGGGCCCGCAGCTCCCGCCAGAACGTGTCGTCGAACAGTTCGGCGTGCTTCCCCTCCGCCCGCCCCATGGCGCACATGAGGTTGATCGTCACCCCCACCCCCTGCCGCCGCGCGAACTCCACAATCCGCAGCGTCTCCTGCCAGTACGGCTTGGCCGTCGCCACGGGCAGAAAGACGTCCAGGCCGTGCTTCTTGCACAGAGTTATGGCCTCCATCACCCTGGCATGGTGGCCGGGATAGCCGCGCAGGCGGTCGTTGAGCTCGGGATCCAACGAATTGAGGCTGAGGTTCAGCAGGAATACGCCGCGCCGCTTGAGCTCGATAACGAGGTCTTCCGTGAGGCCGATGGCGTTGGTCGTGAGTGTAACAATGTGCTTGCGCGGCTCAAGCACGCCCACGATATCCAGCAGCCGTGGGTGCAGCAGCGGCTCGCCGCCGAACACCACAGTGCTGAACGCGCCCAGCGCCTTCGCCTGCTGCCACGTGCTGCGAATCTCCTCTACGGACAACGGCTCCGCACCGGGCCGGTGAAACCGGGAGGCGTAGCAGAACCCGCAACGGGACTGGCACTCGGCCGTGATGGAGAATTCGCAGATGCGCAAGGTCGGCCGACGCAAGAGCAGGGTGCGCCCGTATGCCCGCGCGATCTTCAGCAGGAGCACGGGCCGATACCGTATCTTGTCAAGCTGATGCAGCGCCTTGCGGAATCCCGCAAACGTCATTGCCCTGGCTCCCTCATCGTGTCGCCGCGCTGCACCGGCTGCTTAGGCCTGCAAGCACGGAAGTTCATCATGCCCGCTCGCCCGCATAGATACTCCAGCAGACAGAAGGGCCCCGCGGCGCAGAGCAGCATGGAGTAGAGCGGGATCTTCCCATACCGCATCCGTGCCTGGCAGTGAAGGCGGCCTACCAGAACGTTCTGCAGCGACAAACCCGCCTGTAAGTGCAGGGCCCCGCCCACCCGCACGTCCGCGAAGCCGCTGTTGACCAAGGCCGTCCGCAGCCCCAGGCGACTCACCATCTGCAGATGTCGCGGATAGTGGTACCCTGCCCAGTAGCGGCCGAACAGTCGCTGTTCCCAACTGTTGACACACGGCAGTTGCCCGAGCACATGACCGCCCGGCTTCAGCAGCCGCCATGCCTGCGCGAACAGCCGCACCGGATCCACCACGTGTTCGACAAGCTGGTACATCGTCACGATGTCGTACCGTTCGGAAACCGCGGCCACGTCGAGTTCCTCGAGGGTCCCCGTCGTGACCGGGAATCCCCTTGCCCGCGCCGCCTCTGCCATGGCCGGATTCAGCTCGACCCCGCCGCAGTCAAACGCGCCGTAGCGCTGCAATTCCACAAAATGCCGGCAGTCGCCGCTGCCCACGTCGAACAGACGCACAGGTCGGCTGGCGCACAGCTTGAGGTAGGTGCGGGCGCGCGCGCGGCCGCGTAGTGCGACCAACATGCGGGCCACCGCGCCATGATCCTCGTTGTAGGCATGGTAGTGAGGCGGATAGAACGCCACGAGGTCCGTGGCGCGCGGCCGCGGGAATGCAAAGCGTGAGCCACAGGAATCACACACGAAAACGCCCAGGTCCCGGTCCGGTTGAACGTGGTATTCATAATCGCGCGGCTGGGCGGACACCCGTTCCACGCGGCGACCCGCACACACGGGGCACGCCGGCTCGGTGGCGCTGCCGGTGGCAGATGAGACCACCGCTGGCGCAGCACATCCCTCCGCCCGGCCGCATCCGCGTTCCTGCTCCATCACCAGCCCCGTGCTCACGATTCCTCTCCGCGGCGCAGGCTGCCGCAGCGCCCACGAAGTTGCGGGCCGCACTTACGCGGGCGACCCGCCGGCCGGGCGCGCCACGGCCCGCCGACCGCCGCAGCGCCGTACGGCGGAACGAACTCCGTCCGAGACAATATTCATCGCCATGCCCGCCTTGCAGCGCACCTCACGCCATGACCGCAGCCCGCGCAGCTCCCTCCACAGCCGCCGCGGACGCAGGTAGTACGCGCGCAGCGCCTGGTCCTTCAACGCAATCAGCGTCTCGCGGCTAAGATGCTGCTCGCACAGGTGTGGGACGCGGAAGTCCGGCTGCGGTTGTCGCGCATATTGCGCCCAGAAATCGGTCGGGATGGTACCATCCGCCAGTGCTCGTTCATACAACTCTGTCCCCGGGTAAGGAATGAGCACGGCGAACACGGCGTAGTCAGAGTTCAAACGCCGCGCAGCCACCATGGTCTGCCTGGCGTCCGCCCGGGTCTCGCCGGGAAAGCCGAACATGTAGTACGCCAGCGTCGTGAAGCCCGCCTCATGTGCCAGCCGCAGCGCCCGCTCCGCCTGGTCCAGCGTGATGCGCTTGCCGCTGGCCTCCAGGATGCGCGGGGACCCGCTCTCCACGCCGAAGTGGATGCGCTCGCAGCCGGCGCGGCGCAGCCAGGCGAAAACTTCGGAGTCCGCCCTGTCCACGCGGTCCCGAATCGCCCAGCGCAGGCGGATACCCTTCTCTATGATGCCATGACAGATGTCCATGACGCGCCGGCGCGACCACGTGAACGTGTCGTCGTACACCTGAAGCTCGGTAATGCCCAGCGCGGCAATCTGTTCAAACTCGTCCACGACCCGCCCCGCCGAGCGTACCGCGACACGCTGGGCGTGCATCTTGCAGAACACACAGCGATGCGGACAGCCGCGCGAGCTGATCAGAGTCGTCTCGAACGCACCGCGGCCCAGCACCGACGTGTAGCGTTCCCGCGGCAGCAAGGTCCGGTCGGGAAGGGGAAGATGATCCAAGTCGGCGATCGTCGCCACGGCCTCGGCCGGTGCCACCGACTGCAAGCCCTGCTGACGCCACAGGCCCGGAAGGTCACCGGCAGGTGCACCCGAGGCGAGGCACTGCGCAAGTGCCAGAAGTGTGTCCTCACCATCGCCGGCCACAACGTAGTCGGCTCCCGAAGTCTCCAGTGTTTCACGCGGATAGATAAGGCAGTGCGGACCGCCGGCAATAATAGTGCATTCCGGTATTGCCCGGCGCACCCCCTGCATGGTGCTCCACGCCGGAAACCAGAAATCGGTCCACACCGATACCCCGACGACGTCCGGCCGGTACGCCGCGATCCGTTCGACCGTTGCCTCCGGCGATAGGCCGTCGGCCTGAGCGTCGAGGCAGGCCGTCGCGCTGAATCCGGCGGAGCGCAGGTACGTGGCGAGGCTGAGAATGCCGAGGGGCGGCTTTGCGCCAATGCCCTCGTTCTTGTGAAACGTGAAAAGGGACTGCACGCCACCCTCTTTGGGTGGTTGTACCAGCACGATCCGCAGATTCTCCGGCCCTCTTGCCATCATGTTCCCACCGGCAGCATCTGCTCCGCAGCCCGTCCGCGTGCAACTCCGGCGGCAGCCCTGGACGTCCGCGCACGGCACTCACCGACGTCGCCCGCAATCCAGTGTTCATACCATAATTGGAAGCTCAGCAGTGCCCATAGCTTCCGGGCGTGGTCCGCCGACCGGTTGAGGTGTTCGTCGATGAGACGCTGCACCGGCAAAGCATCGAGCACCCCGGCCGCCTCCAGCCGCGCCCGGTCGAGCACTTGCCGCAACGTACCGGCCAGCGGGCCCCGCAGCCACGCTGCCCCGGGAGGTGCGAAACCCTTCTTGGGCTTGCGGAGTATGCGCTCGGGCAGACGGCCGCGCATGCTTCGGCGCAGAAGCTCCTTAAGCCGTCCCCGACGCATCTTTGTCGACGCCGGCAGGGCACTTCCGAAGGCGAACACGTCGCGGTTCAGCAGCGGTACGCGCGCTTCCAGGGAGGCCGCCATCGTCATGCGATCCGCCTGAAACAACCCATTTCCCTCCAGGAAGGATACGGCATCGACATGCAGAATCCGATCGAGCAGGTCGGTTTCCGGCAGCCCGGCGAGCATCCTATGCATAGAGTGCAACGGATCGGGTTCGAGCGCCGCTTGCACCTCGGGTCGAAAGAGCCGCCGGGCCTCCTCGCCCTCGAAGTACTCCATCCAGCGGAAATGCTGCTGCTCGGGCGGCAGGTCCATTCCCGTGATGAAGCGGCGCGCTCGGAACTCAAGACTCATGTACTTGTCGGAGCTGGGCAGGTGGGCTACGAGCGCCGGCACGGCCACATTCCCCAGCCAGCGGGGCAACCGCCGATAGACCTGTGCCCAGCGGTGGGCGACGCACGTTGGGTAGCCGGCAAACAGCTCGTCGCCGCCCCACCCGGTCAGCACCACGCGCACGTGCCCGCGCGCGCGACGAGCCAGCGCCAGCAGCGGCAGCACCGTCGGATCTCCGAACGGTTCATCGAGAGCGCTCGCTGCGTCGCACAGGGTGGTTGCCACCTCCTCGTCGCCGAAAACGTACTCCTCATGCTGCAAGCCGAGATGCCGCGCGACGAGCCGCGCGTCGGCAGACTCGTCGTGCGTGCGCTGCGGAAACCGTATGGCAAACGACCGCACCGGCCGGTCCGCCTCCTGTCGCGCGCACCAGGCCACTGCCGACGAATCGAGCCCCCCGCTCAGGAACACCCCCACCGGCACGTCCGCCATCAACTCCTGTCGCACCGCCTGCCGCAACAGCCCGGGTAGTCTCTCGCACGCCTCGTTGAAACTCACTTCGCCGGCCGAGCCGTAACATGGCGTCCAGTATGGCTGCTGGTGGAAGCACCCGTTCTCCACGTACCCGCAGTGCCCGGCCGGCAGCTTCCGCACCCCCGCGAACGCCGACTCGCCTGGAGCGACATAGCCGAGCACGAAGTACCGGTGGACGGCAGGCCAGTCGGGCGTGGGTCGTCCGGGCAGAGCCACCAACACGGCCTTGGCCTCGGAGGCGAAGACGAAGGACCCGTTCCCAAGCGCGTAATAGAGCGGCTTGATGCCGAGGCGATCCCGCGCGACAAACAACCGGCGTGCCGGACGATCCCAGATCGCCAGCGCGAACATACCGTTAAAGCGATCGAGGCACGCCGCGCCATACTGCTTGAACGCATACAACGCGACCTCCGTGTCGGTATACGTGCGAAACCGGTGACCCCTCTCCTCGAGCTCGCGCCGCAGCTCCTGATAGTTGTACAGTTCGCCGTTGTACACAATCACCAGCGAACCATCGGCCGTCTGAATGGGCTGGTTACCGCCGGCGCGGTCGAGGATGGCCAAGCGATCGATCCCCAGCAACAGACCCGGCTCAGCGTAGCGACCGCTGTGGTCCGGACCGCGATGCTGAAGCGCGAGGCACATCGTGTCCGCAAGCGCCGGCGCGATGGGCGCTCCCTCGGCGTGCCAGATGCCGAAAATCCCACACATGCAAGCTTCCTAGGCCGCCTCCACCAGCATCATCAGATACGCCCAGCGCCGCCGCGGTATCACCGCTTCTATGAGTTTCTCCCAGATTGATGCGAGCGCATAAAGAGGACGCAGCAGCGCCTGCCGCCGGTCGGGCGGCCAGCCCAGCACGAAGCCCACGGCCCGCACCAGCAAGGTCGCCTCAATGTACTCGATGCGCGCCTGCCCGTGGCGCTGCCCGAGGGCGAGCAACTGCTCGGGCGTGGTATCCGCCGAGCCGCGCTCCGCCGCGTACAACCAGCGAAAGACGCGATTGAGCAACCTACGCCCATTGGGCTCGACAACCACCAGGACCCCGCCCGGTTTCACCACGCGCAAACCTTCGCGCACCACCTCATCGCGTGCCCAGTGCACGTGGTGCAGCAGGTCGCGGTACAGAACCACGTCGAACTGGGCCCCCGCGAACGGCAGGCGGGTGGCGTCTGCGCAGACGGCGCCGCAGGTGGCGTCGGCTGTGTGCACCAGCTTCACCTTCGCTTCGGCGAAATCCGCTCCAAACAGTTGCACGCCCGGCAGCCGTTCCCGCAGGTAGAGCAGGTTGCTACCCTCACCGCAACCTACTTCCAAGAGCCTCTGAGCTCCCGGCGGCATGGCCTGGGCAATCAAGCCAGCGATCCGGCGCTCCTTCGCCCACAAGAACGGGTTCTGCATCCGGTTCCGAAACCGTTTGGCGTCGGCACCGCAGTGAAACTCCTTCTGGCAGCGCACCTCGTTCATAGATACTTACGTCCGCCTCCACTCGCTCCTTGACCAGTTGTTCGCGCCAGTGCGGATCCTGGACGCGACACGCGGTCATCTCCAGCAGAAAGCCGAACAAGGGCAGCAGCAACCCCAGCAGCGCCGCCCCCACGCCGACCATGCCTACCAGCGGCGTGCAGACGCGCGCCGCCAGTGCGCCCGGGTCCACGCCCACCGTCAGTGTCAGCCAGCCCACCAGCGCTACGACCGCCACCAGCCAGCATGCCAGCGCCAGCTCAGAGAACACGTGAAACGGCCGCAACTGCGTCGCATTGCTCGCCAACACGGCCACGATGTCCAGCAGGCCCCGATGTCGCAGCAGCCGGTACCGCGAGCGCCCGAACCGTCGCCCGCAGTGCTCCACCGGCACCTCGCCCACCCGAAAACCCTGCCCGGCCGCAATCGCCGGGATCAGCCGGTGCAAGTCGCCGCGCAGCTCCAGTCGGCGATACACCTGGCGCCGCAGCGCCTTGAATCCACAGTTGATGTCGTGCAGCGGGCAACGCAGCAGACGGGCCGTCAGGCGATTGAACAGTGCGGACACCAGGCGCCGTCCCCAACGGTCACGTCGCTCCTGCCGCCAGCCGTTGACGAGGTCGTAACCGTTCTCGATCTGGGCCAGGAAACGCGGAATCATCTCCGGCCGGTCCTGCAGGTCGCCGTCCATGACGACGGCCACTTCTCCCCGCGCTATGGCGAACGCCTGCATGAGAGCAAGGGATTTGCCGTGATTGGCATAGTGGCTGATGATAGAGATGTTCGCATACACGGCCCGCAGCGCTCGCACCCGGGCAAGCGTGTCGTCACGACTACCGTCGTCAACGATAATGAACTCGAAGGGCTGAACGCCCTCCAGCACGCGGCGGGTACGTTCATACAGTTCCGCCAGCGACGCCGCCTCGTTCAGCACCGGCACCACCACGCTGATGAGGTCGTAGCGGACCATTGCCTTACTTCCTTCCGGTCAACGCGAACGACATCACGTTGAGCCCGCCGAGCGCCTGGATGCCCAGTTCCCGCCAACTGCGCCGGCTGCACAGCCGCCGCAGCAGGTATGCCGGACGCAGGTAGAACTGCCGATACGCCCGCACCACCGCCTGCGACAGTTCGCCGCTCGTCAAGCCGCAGATGGCCTCGTTGAAGAACCCCTGCGTGTGCAGATGCTCAAGGTCTGCGGCCGAGCCGTCCGCGATCTCCGGCCGCACGCGTGCCACCTTCTCAAACAGCTCCGTGCCGGGATACGGCGTAACGATGCCGAAGCTGGCCGTCGTCGGCGCGCAGCGCTTGATAAAGGCGATGGTGCGGTCCACCGTTTCCGGCGTCTCGCCCGGCCCACCGAAGATGATGTGGGCGTGCGTGGCCAGCCCCACCTCGCGTGCCACGCGCAACGCTTCCTCCGCCTGCTCCGCGGAGGTCCCCTTGCCGTAGGCGTGCAACACGCCCGCATCGCCGGTCTCCACGCCGAACTTCAGCAAATGACATCCCGCGTGCTTAAGCAGCGTCAGCAGCTCCCGATCCACGGTATCCACGCGGGCGTTGGCAATCCACGTCAGGTCAAGCCGCCCGGCCAGCATCCCCTCGCAGATCTCGACCGTCCGCCGCCGGTGCGCGGTGAAGGTCTCGTCTCGGAAGAACACCTCGCGGTAGCCGAGTTGCCGCACGCGCCGCAACTCCTCCAGCACCAACGCGACGGAACGGAATCGATACTTGTTGCCATAGAACGTCGGGGCCGTGCAGTAAATGCAGCGCCCCGGGCAGCCGCGCGAAGTCTGCATCGTCGTGTACGGCATGCGCTTGACCACGGGGTTGAAGTACACGACGTCGCGCGGCAGCAACGTGCGATCCGGCAGCGCCAGCGTATCGAGGTCCAGCAGGGGCCGCCCGGCGTTGATCCGGGGCTCCCCGGTGTTCGTGCGGTAGCCGATACCCTCCAGATCCTCCACCGTTTCCCCGTGCGCGAGCGCGTGCAGGAGACAACGGATGGTCTCCTCGGGCTCGCGCAACACGATGAAGTCGATGGACTCCTCACGCAGGCAGTACTGAGGCATGAACGTCGGGTGGGCCCCGTACACGATGGTCCGCACCGCCGGGTTGGCCGCCTTGATCGAACGCAGACACTCGACGTCCTGCTTGAACGAATGTGTCGACGACAGGACGGCCACAGCCTCAACGCCCGCGAACCGCTGTCCGGCCAGTTCGGAGTAGCGCCGCGGCTCGCTTCCCGCATCCAGCAGCACCGTCTCCACACCGTCGCCGCGGGCGTGGGTGGCCGCGTACAGGTCATTGAGCGGCGGCATCTGCGTGCCGCCGATCCGGCGACCGTTGCACCAGCAGCCGTACAGGAAGTCGCGCACGACGTTCCGGCAGGCTCCGGCCAGTGGTGGTTTGAGAAACAGCGCCTGCACAGCTTCGCTCAAGGGACGGGCCTAACGACCCCGGCCACGCCGACCGCCGCTCTGAGGCGCCGAACCAATCGCCGGCCGACCACAGCTTCCCATACCGGCCATGGACTACCCATGCCCGGACGGTATGCCGACACACCCCAACTACGGCCAGACCGGACGCCCCAACCTGGCGGTTTCTGGTCTTATCGGAAGTGTCGAAACAGGGTCTTGAGGCTTTCCACCCGCTGTCCCAGTGCAGACAGGCGGGCGCGCCGGGCCCACGCGGAGGTCCCCAACCCGCGGCGTCGGACCCCCGCAGCCCACGTGGACGCCCCCCTAACCGTCGCCGCCTACCCTGTCGCGCACAGGGGCACCACGCTACAGCACCCCGGGTACGTCGCAGTAGAAGAACGGTGGAATCGTCTGGGCCACCACGTCGTCGCCACCGGTAATCTCACGGGCCACGCCCAGCGCGTGCTCCACGTTCGGTGCCCAGGACACTCCCAGGCGACGGGCGATGCGGTCGTCAGGCGGACCTACGAGGATCACCTTCGAGAGGTACTTCAGCGCGTACGTCGCCCAGTACCACACGGTGAACGGGTGGAATCCGTGGTGGGCGTAACGGTGCCGGTAGCATTCCCTCAGGTACGGGTCGCGGGCGAACTTCTCCTGGAACGACTCGCGCATCTCGAACGGATCAGCGGTGACCGAGAGCACCTCGCGGTAGAACCGCTCGTAGGCGACGTGATACTCGGGATGAAACACCTCGAACACCGGGTTCAGGATGATCACGACGCCGCCACGCTTGACCAGCGGCACCCGGTAGAACCAGTTGAACAGGTACCCCAGCATGTCGCTCACCACGAGCACCGGGTTGATGCGGGCATCCACCGCGTACGGGCTCAAATCCGGCAGGCCGAACACGAGCGTGCTGTATTGCCTGGGCACCGGCGTGCGCAGTTGCCGATCCATCACCGCGAGCGTCCGCGCGTGCACCGGCTCAATCGCCCCGGCGTGAATCTCCACCGGGGCATAGGCCGTGCGCACGCTGTGCAACACCGCCCGCCGCAATCCCTCCGGCAGCACGCGCAGCGCCGTCGGCGTCGCCACGCGCGCAAGCCGCTCCAATACGTTACATTCCTCGCGGTGCTTGCCCAGGTACCGCAGGTGAAACGGATACAGCGCGTTGTTCTCGGCCGCCTCCATGACCATGATCCGCGCGTGCTTCTGAATCACCCGGCTGAGCCGTTCGATGCAGCCGTGCATATTGGACTGCTCCGGCTGCATGACGTGGGGTACATCAGCCGTCATCGACGGGTTGTGATGCGTGGCGATCGACTCGTACGTGCCCAGCCCGACAGCCACCGACTTGTGCCCACCGTTGAGCGGAATCTGCACCGAATCCAGGTAGATGACCAGGTCACTGTCCACGACGCCGCGACAGACCTGCACCGGTTCGCCCTGCTCCGTCGTGCCCAGATCGACGATATCAGCCCGGTCCTCCGCATCCGAGTTGTCCAGTCGGGCGGGGTGGAACTCCCGCATGATGCGGTCCCCCACCATGCGGCGCAGCTCGCGCGGCTTCATCTTCCGATGCAGAGCCACCGCGCAGACCAGGCGGATGTTCTCCCGGCGAACCCCGCACTCGGCGAGCATCGGCAGCAGCGCGCCGAGGGCCTGCTCGCGGATGTCCGGCCGGCTCGTCTCGGGGAACGGCTGGCAGTTGTCGTCGAAGGCGATCAGCACGCGCGATGACCCGTTCACCAGCTCGCGCAGCGGCGGCATGCCCAACGGCTCCTCGAATGCCCGCCGCACGGCCGCGGGCACCTGCGCCTTCGGGATGCCGGGCAGCGCCGGCGGCGCATACAGCACGTCCGCCGACGCGGGCAATCGCACCTTGACAATGCTGTTCCCGGAGTACGTCAGGTAGTCCATGCCCGCACACCCCGAACTCAGCGCCCTCGTGGGTGCTTCCGTGTCATCGCGCTCCGTCCGCAGGAGGTGTGGTAACCGCAGGCCGGCGAGGGGTCAAGCACGCCCCGCTGGGGTTGGCACGCGGCGTCGAAGATGATGCGGATGGGTTGCGGGATGGGCGGAAGAGTGTCGGTGACGGACGACCGCGCCCTTCTCCCCTCGCTCCGACGCTACTTCTTCGACCGCCCGGCCGGCGGCGCCTTGGGCTTGGAGTCGGGAGTGGCTGCCGGCGGTTGGGTTGGCTGGTCCTCCGTCTCGACGAACCCCGGCACCAGCTCGCTCAAGCTGAGCTGGATGCCCTGCAAGACCTGCACGGAACCGGTAAGCTGGTTGACGGCCACAATCTCAGTTGCGTTTTCGATCTTGCGCTGCTCGATCGAGATCGGCCCCTTCATGGGCTTGTCCGGCGCCGTTGCACGCCGTCCGAAGCTGATGCGGACTCCGGGGTAGAGCATCTTCATCACGCGGACCCGCGGGTTGGTCTGCGTTTGACCTTCCTTAAGCAGTTCCTGACGCCGCTTCTCGGCCTCCACGATGTTCGCCTCGGCCTCATCGGCCCGGAACAGCAGCTCCGTCGCCTGCTCGCGCTGCGCCGGTGTCAAGCGGCGCATGTTCTCCAGCAACGGCTTCACGGACTCCCGAATCTTCGCAATCGCATCGCGGGCCGGCTTGACTTTCCCGTCCAGATCATCCATTTCCTTGAGCACGGCAGGGTGCACGCCCACCACGATCCGCGTCGCCACGTGCGCGTCGCTGCCCAGCGTCCCGACGTCTACGCCCTCCTTGCCGTAGATGTACCCGCCGATGATCGCGGCGTGCTCCGCCACCACCTTGCGCTCCGCCCGGGCCCGGCAGTTGATCAACTCCTTGGTAACCTTGATGTCCCCGCCGGCATGCAAACGGGCTTCGTTGGCGAACTTCGCCACGATGTCCGTCCCCGCTTCCACCCGGCCTTGGTTCCGCGCCAGGATACCTCCTCGCACCACGACCTCGGCCCCCGCCCCCACCGTCGCCGCTTCGATCGCCCCGCCCACCGCCACGGACTTCGTCGATTTCACCTTGAACCGGTCGCACACCATGCCCTTGATGCTGACGTCAATGTGCGAATCGATGTTGCCGCAGGAGAAATCCACGTCGCCGGCAACGACGAGCACCTCCTCAATCGACAGGCGCATGTCCTTGTAAATGACCCGTCCGGCCACCTTGGCCACGACCTTCGTCGGATCGTCGGGCGACTTGCCCACCGTGTCATGCAACTGGACCGCCCGCGGCTGCGTCTTGGGCCGGATCACCTCCCCCAGCACGTCCAGCCCGTTGCGTGCCGGAACCAGCGGCTCCAGGGAGCCAATCACGGTCCCCGCTTCCACCGTGATGATCGAGTTGAACGAGTAGTAGTTGATCGGCGCGTCGCCCTGCCAGTCGTCGGCCGTCTTATCGAAAGACGGGTCCCAGATGAACTTCTCGTCCTTGCCCTCCTGCGGCGCCAGTCCCCGTACCACGACGAAGGGCTCCGGGCGTTGACCGGAATCCTGGGCCAGCTTCACTTGTTCGAGAAAGGCCGCTACCCGGGCCTGCACCTTCTCGTCGACCAGCACCCGCTGCGCCTTCAGCGCCTCGAGGACCTCCTCCGGCGTCAGCGGCCCGGTGCCCGCCGTAGCGGAAGGCTGGACGGTCGCGCTCAGGCGATCCGACGCCACGACGACGCTCATGCGCTTGGCCTCGGTGTCGGTCTTTGCCGCCATCGAACTGTTCCCGCGAGCCGGACGGACGGCCGACGAGGTGCCGGCGCTCGCGGCATCACCATGCGTGCCGCCCGGCGCCCTGGGCCTGTCTTAACAGCCCCTGTCCCTATCGGATATATCGGGCAAGGCGCAGACGCACTATACAAACTCCGCCTCCTGCCGCCGGCCCCCACCGAAACGCCGCGCCCGGTCGGCTCACGCCCGATAAACCCCCCGCCGCTGCCATCGAGCTGTCGTTATCGAGCCGTGGGCTTGCCCCCTCGACGCCGAGCGTCAGGGGCAGCCCGCACGGCGCTGCCATACCCGAACGGGCGGGCGACCGCGCACGCTCGTTCGGGCGTCAGTTGAAGGAGTAGCGTCGGCCCCCTGCGGCCGACGTAGAACGCCCCTGACGCACGGATTGTCGAGGATACCAGTCCTGACGAGGCGTTCTTCGACACGCTGCTAGGCGTCCCCCCCGGGTGTCTGCAGGTCGCGCAATGGCACTTCCACGTCGAGGGTCCCGGTGAACACCAGAGCAGTCTGCCGCTGCAACTGCATTCTCACCACGCGCGCGGGGCAGCGCATTGACTTGAGGTATACCGAGTCCCCCGGCGCCAGATCGTGGATCCACTTCGTCCAGCGGGCGAACTCCGCCTTAGCGCGCTCGAGGTCCTCGCGCTCCTGCTCCGCCTCGACGCTCCGCCGCTCCGCCGCCACTTCGGCGTCCCGCGCCGCCCGCCGGGCCGCCTCCGCCCGCCGGCGCGACTCGAGCGTCCCGTCGATCGCCTCCTGCAGCATGCGGTGACGCCCCGCCAGGTGGGTCCGGGCCCTCCCCACCAGACGTGCCGCCATCCCCAGACGCTCCGCAATCACCAGAGCGTTGCTGTTGCCCGGCTCCCCCAGACGCAGATGGTACGTCGGCTGCAGCGACTCCACGTCGAACTCCACCGCCCCGTTGTCCACACGGGGCAGCGTGAACGCCAGCGCTTTCAACTCCGACAGGTGCGTCGTCACGACCGCCTTCGCCTTCAGCCTCAGCAACTCCTCCACGACGGCGCTGCCGATGGCCGCACCCTCGTCGGGGTCCGTACCCGCCCCGAGTTCGTCGATGAGCACCAGGCTGCGCGGGGACGCGTGCTTCAGCATGTGCAGCACGTTCGAGAGGTGCGAGCTGAACGTACTGAGCGACTGCTGCAAGCTCTGCTCATCCCCCACGTCCACGAAGACGTGCCGATACACGGGCACGCGCGACCCCGCCCCCGCCGGGATCGGAATGCCCGCCTGGGCCATCAGCGCGAGCAACCCGATCGTCTTGATCGCCACCGTCTTCCCACCGGTGTTCGGGCCCGTCACCACCAGGATGTCGAAATCCTCGCCCAGCCGCACGTCGATGGGAACCACTTTCCGCGCCGGCCCAGCGGCCTCCGCCTGCTCGTCGAACAGCTCCAGCAGCACCGGGTGCCGTGCCTCATAGAGTCGCAGCACGCCTTCCTCGTCAATCTCCGAACACACGCACCGCCGCTTCTTCGCGTACCGACACTTGCCGGCCACCAGGTCCAGCACCGCCAGCGCCCGCAGTGCGTCCAGGATCTCCGGTGCCCGCCCCTGGAGCCGCTGGGTCAGCTCCCGCAGGATACGGGTAATCTCCTTCTGCTCCGCCTCCCGAAGCTGCACGACGGTGTTGTTCAGCTCCACCGATTCCGCCGGCTCGACAAACAGCGTCGCCCCCGAATCCGACACTCGGTGCACGATGCCGGGAATCCGCCCGCGGTACTCCGCCTTCAGCGGCAGCACCGTCCGGTCCTCATGGAAGGTCGCGCCCGCGTACTGGAGCAGCTTCGTGTAGCTGCTCCGACCGAGGATGCGATCGAACACCACGCGAATCTGCGCCCGGGCCCGCGTGATCGCCTGCCGCACCGACATCAGCTTCACGCTCGCCGAGTCCCGCACCTTGCCCCGCGGGTCGATCGACTCGTTAATCCCCGCCGCCAGTTCGGCGAAGTCGCCGATCCGCTCCCCCAGACGCGCCAGCGACGGGGCCTTCTCGCCCACCAACGCCAGCCAGGCCCGCACGTTGGCCGTGGCGTCCAGCGTCTCCGCCACTCTGGCCAGCGTCTCCGCCTCCAGCGGCTGGGGCTTACCCGTGGCCCGGATGTCGGCCCGGACGTCGTACACCCCCCCCATCGGCGGCAACCCGTAGTCTTCCGCCACCGCGAGCAGCTCCCGAACCTGGTCCAGCCATTCGCGCACCCGGGCGACCTTCGTGGACGGCTCCAGCGTCTCCGCCAGCCGCTTGCCCAGCGCCGACGCGCAGTGCCCCGCCAGCGCCTCCCGGACCCGCGCAAACTCCAGCTTGGCAAAGACCCCGTCTTCCACTGCGGACCCTCGCGGTCACCCCGCCGACCAACAGCCGGTCGCCATTCCCGATTCGCCTCGGACTACCCTTGCCGCGGGCCTATGATATAGCATAATTCCTCTGTCCGCCTCGGCCGGCGGCTCCCGAACCGGGACCCGTGTCGGCGCTCTGAAACACGCGGGGGACGTCTGATGAACCACGCCGCGCGGGGTGTGCGGTTCGACGATCACCGGCAACACCGCTGGTCGCTGCCGCTGGTCTGGGCAATCGGCTTACCACTGGTCAGTGCACAACCGCCCCAAACTGAGTCGTACGACATCGGCAACCTGCGCGCCCTGGAGAGCGCCTTCGTCCGCCTCGCCGAGCAGGTGCGCCCCAGCGTCGTTGCCGTCCGCACCTATACGCTGCCGACCGGTGCCAAACCCGATTCCTTGACTCTGCTCACCCGTGTGCTCAGCGACGGCAGCGGGTTCATCATCAGCCCGGACGGCCTCATCCTCACCAATCGCCACGTCCTGGAGGACGCTGACCACGTTGTCGTGGTGCTGGCCACGGGTCGGGAGTATCCGGCAACGTTGCGCCAGGCCGACATCCGCAGTGATCTGGCCGTTCTGCGCATCGATGCCGAACATCTGCCGGCCGTGCGCTGGGGCTCGGCCGAGCGGGTCAAGGTCAACCAATGGGCGTTCGCCTTTGGCAACCCTTTCGGCCTCGCCGCCAACGACGGCAAAGCTTCCGTCACGTTCGGCGTGGTCAGCGCCGTCGGTCGCAAGCTCACCGACCGGCTGGCCGCCCACCGCGGCCTCGAGTACTACGACAACCTCATCGAGACTTCCGCCGCCATTAACCCCGGCACGAGCGGCGGGCCGCTCCTCAACCTCGACGGCGAGGTCATCGGCATCACGACCGCCATCGAAAGCGCCAACGGCGTCAACCAGGGCGTCGGCTTCGCCATCCCCATCGACGCCTATACGCGGCAGATCATCGACACCCTCAGCGCCGGCAAACCGATGCGTTACGGCTACCTCGGCGTGGCCGTCTCCGACAACGCCGTCCCGGAGTCCCCGATGGTCGCCCGGCTCCACGCTGCCCGGGGGGCACGCATTCGACGCGTGGACGAGGGCACCCCGGCCGCCGCCGCCGACCTCCGCCGCAACGACGTCGTCCTCGAGTTCAACGGTACCCCCGTCGAGAACGGCGACCACCTCGTCCGCCTCGTCAGCCTCACGCCCGTCGGCACCACCGTTGCCCTGCTCGTTCAGCGCGACGGTCAACGCCTCCCGATGACGGTGACCGTCGGCGACCGCTTCGCACTGCTGGGCTACGAGACAACCAGGCAGGAGGGGCAGAGTCCCTCGCTCCCCACCGCCCCCGGCATCCGCTGTGGGGACGAGCGGACCCCGTAACCTGTCGACGCGCTTCCTCATGCGGTTGAGAGGATTCGAACCTCCACGCCCTTTCGGGCACCAGATCCTAAGTCTGGCGCGTCTGCCAGTTCCGCCACAACCGCCCTATCGCGGCGCTACGCACGCGCTGCAAACAACGCCACGCTCGCACCCCCCTCCCCCCAAGGGGAGAGGGTGGGGTGAGGCAGAATCTTGGGCCGCGCAACACCCCCCGGAGTTGTCCCGGCCGGCTGCCGAAGTCGCCTGCCCAGCCCTACTTCGCCGCCTCCCCACCCAGATTCCTGGCCGCCTCCACATACCGATCATATGCCCCCCCTACCTCGCCCAGCGTGTCAGAGCCAAGCTTCGCCAGGAAGGCCCGCGCCATCTCAAACGCCACCACGTTCTGACACACCACGCTGGCCGCCGGCACCGCGCAGATGTCGCTACGCTCGTAATCCGACCGTTCCGCTTGCCTGGTCACCAGATTCACGCTGTCCAGACCGCGCAGCAGCGTGCTGATCGGCTTCATAGCCGCCCGCACCACCACCGGCATGCCGTTGGTCATGCCGCCCTCCAGCCCGCCGGCGCGGTTCGACCGCCGTACGAAGCCGAAGTTCGCCGTCCCGCGTTGCCCCGCGTCGTAGTCAATCTCGTCGTGCACGGCGCTGCCCGGCAGCCGCGCGCAGCCGAAGCCCAGCCCGATCTCGACCCCCTTGATGGCCTGCACCGATCCCACGGCCTGCATCAGCCGGCCGTCCAGCTTGTCCTGCCACCGGGCGCAACTCCCCAGCCCCGGTGGTTGACCCCACACCACAACCTCGACCACGCCCCCCAACGTATCCTTATTCTTCGTCGCCTGCCGGATTGCCTCCACCATCCGCCCGGCCGCCACCGCATCCGGGCAATACACGTCGTTACCGTCACGCAGAGCCCGCAGCTCCCCGGGCCGCGCTCCGTCAGGGATCGACGCCTCTACCGCCCCGATCTGCCGCACATACCCGACTGCCTCGATCCCAAACCCGCGCAGCAGGCACGTCGCCAGCGCCCCGGCCAACACCCGCGCGGCCGTCTCCCGCGCCGACGCCCGTTCGAGCGTGTTGCGGCAATCCACCGTCAGCCATTTCAGACTCCCCGCCAGATCGGCATGTCCGGGTCGAGGTCGGTGAATCGGTGGTGCCGTCTCCAGCCGGTGGTCGCGGTTCGCAATGCTCAGCACAATCGGCCCGCCGGTTGTCAGCCCGTGCCGCACGCCGGCGCGCACCTCCGCCGCGTCGGTCTCGATGCGCATTCTGCCGGACCGCCCGTAGCCCCCCTGCCGGCGCGCCAGCTCGGCGTTGATGAAGGCTACGTCTACCTCCACGCCGGCCGGCATACCCTCCACGAGGACCGTCAGGGCCGGCCCGTGCGACTCACCCGCCGTGCGATAGTCCAATTCCGACATCGTATTCCACCGACCCGCCGCCTCGGCCCACACCCCACCCGGTCGCCACGGAAACCATCGAGCCCGTTTCGGCGCCGGCGATCCGAACCGCCACCGTCAGGGAGCAGCCGAATCCCACCGCCGGGAGCACGTCTTCGCACCCACCCGTTCACTCCGCGACACGCCCACATCCAGTATCGCACAAACGGACGCTGCCCTGCAACCGTCGATCGTCGCCCCTTCCCGCCCCTCCGCACGCCGGCTAGACTCACCGTATGCCCGTCGAAACCCACGAACTGCAGGTCCCCACCCAGGGCAACAATCACGTGGTAGATATCACCGCGAACGTCGCCCGCTGCGTCGAGGCCGGTCGCTTCAGCGCCGGCATTGCCACGGCCTTTGTCATCGGTTCCACCGCGGGCCTGACGACCACCGAGTTCGAGCCCGGCCTGGCCACCTATGACCTGCGCGCCGCCTTCGAGACCATCGCTCCCCAGCACGGCACCTACCTGCACGAGCAGACCTGGCACGACGACAACGGCCACGCCCACGTCCGGGCGTCCCTGATGGGCCCCAGCCTGACCATCCCCTTCGTCGACAAGCGCCTCACCCTGGGCACTTGGCAACAGATCGTGCTCATCGACTTCGACACCCGCCCGCGCACCCGCCGCGTCGTGGTGCAGTTGATCGGTGAGTAGTGCCAAATCGTGGCACGTCGATGCAGTCCCCAACTCGACGGGACCCGGGCCACCCGAGTGGAATGCAGAATGATGAAGACAACATGCAGAAAGCAGCGGGCATGCGCGGCGCCCTTCTGCATCTTTCATTCCGCCGTCCGCATTCGCGCTCCGCAGGTTCCCCCAGGCGGCGCCCCCGGCGCGTCGCGGTGCTCAGCAGTCCCCCCGGGTCCAAAGAACCCGGGCCGCCCGGAGGACCTGCCTCCCGCCCGCGCATCCACGGTGATGTCGGCTTTTTTACGCGTCCTTGGCGAGCGCGGTCCGATAGGCCTCGGTAAGCTGCCGCGCGCGATCGTCACGATAGGAACCCGGATGCCAGCGATACCCCAGCCCATCGCCCGCCTTCCGGGGGATCAGATGCAAATGCACGTGCGGGACCTCCTGCCCCGCCACCTTGCCTTGATTGACCAGCAGGTTGAACCCGTCGGCCCCGCTCACCGCCAGCAGCGAGCGCCCCAGTTTCGGCAGCTTCCCCACAACGCTGGCCAACATCTCCGCCGACATGTCGGTCAGACGCTCGCAATGCTCACGTGGCACAATGAGGAGGTGCCCCTCAGCGAGCGGCCCGATATCCAGAAAAGCAACCAAAGACTCGTCCGCGAGCACTACCGCGGCCGGGATCTCCTCGGCCACGATCTTGCAGAAGATGCACTTCGCGTCGCGCTTCACCGTCAGTTACTCGGGTACCATCACGGCTAGCCACGGAAGCCCGAAGGACGGACAGAAGCCAGGTGCCGGCACGCTGACAGAGGCCTTGGCGGCACCTGGGGCTACGGCGCCCCGTCCTGCGGCCGCCCGGCTCCGATCTCTCCCGGTCTCCGAGTGCCTCCGTGGTACCGGCTTCTACTGCCGAGACGAACGTCGACTAGGTGTCCTGGGTATCGGTATGCCCCTCGGTTCCGCCTTCCGTGGTGGCCTCCTTGGCGGTCGGAGCGGCGCTCCTCACGCTCTTGCCCTTGGTCAACTTCACCGCCAGTTTGTACCGGGCATCCGCCCGGCGCTTGCGGGCCGACCGGAGCGGCTTCGTCAGCGAGCTCGGCGCCTCTTCCTCCCCCACCAACTGCACGAGCGCCAACGGGGCATTGTCACCCACACGCCGGTCCGGGAGCCGTACGATGCGCGTGTATCCACCGGGCCGCTCCTCCAGCTTCGCGGCCACCGTCTCTACCAGCCGATGCGTCACCGATTCAGCCGTGAATGCCAGCTTCCCCTTTGGTTCACCGGTGCGATGCCGCCGGCCGCTCGGCATGCGCATCGCCTTGTTGCGGGCCGCGTCCGACATCCCCCAGTAGTCCTCGCGGTGCTCCTTGGGAATGAGGCTCCGCTCGCCCAGCAGCTTATGAATCTGGCGTCGGGCGCGTAGGCTGCCGGCCGAGTCCTGCCGGGCCGCGGCCTTCCGTACGCGTACCGCCAGCGTCAGCAGTTTCTCCACGAAGGGACGCAGGTTCTTGGCCTTTGGCAACGTCGTCCGCACCTGACCATGTTCAATCAGGCTCTGCGCCAGGTTCCGCTGCAGGGCCAGCCGATGCTCCGACGTCCGGTTCAGCTTGCGTTGATGTATACGATGTCTCATGGCTCGTCACTTCCCGCCCGCCAGACTCATTACCCTCCGCGCTGCCGCGGGTTGTCTACCGCGGGAGGTACGCGCCTCTGACTTCCACCGCCCGCTGCCCGGCGGGGAACCCCCGCCTCCACCCGGACGTCCTTCTGTCAATCGGGCATGGTGTACGCTTCGGTCTGCGGCACCGCTTGCGCCGCGCCTCCGTCACCGACCTCGCTCCCCTGCACCTCCGGGGGGGGCTCCGCCCCGAAGGTTGAAGGCCGCACAGGCTCGTACTCCAGCGGCCCGCTGCCCGCCGCGACCGTCGCCGGCAGCTTCATGTTCAGATGCAGACCCACCTCCGACAGCTTCCTCTGCACCTCATGCAGCGACGTCTTGCCGAAACTCCGGAAGCGTAGCAGGTCGGCCTCACCCAGAACCACCAGCTCCCGCACGGTGCGAATCTGCGCCGCCTCCAGACAGTTGCTCGCCCGTACCGATAACCCCAGCACGCTTACCGACTTGCTCAGCAACTCCTCCGTCGCCGGGTCGAGGTTCTCCCCCGCAGCCACCTTCGGCCGCACCGGGACCACCGTCTCTTTGCCCATCTCCTCGTACATGACGATCGGATTCAGGTGCTTCCGCAGGATCGTTCCCGCCTCCACCAGCGCGTCCTCCGGACGCACCGAACCCTTCGTCCAGATCTCCAGGATCAGCCGGTCATAGTTGGTCCGCTGCCCGACGCGCATGTCTTCCGTCTTGTACCTGACCCGCACGATGGGCGTGAACACCGAATCCACGGGGATCACCCCGAGTTCCTGCTCCGGGGTCCGGTTCTCAGCGGCCGGCACGTATCCCCGCCCAGGACGCACCATCATGTCCATCCGAAACGGCACCGCCGCCGTCAAGGTCGCCAGATGGTGCTCCGGGTTGATGATCTCGATGGCCGGGTCCGCCACGATGTCTGCCGCCCGCACCTCCCCAGGCGCGTTCCGCTCCACCCGCATGGTCTTCGGCTCATCCCCGGCCAGCTTCAGCACGATCCCCTTCACGTTCAGTACGATGTCGGTCACGTCCTCCAACACACCATCGATCGTCGCAAACTCATGGGCTACGCCTGCGATCTTCACCGTCGAAACCGCCGCTCCCTCCAGGCTGGACAGCAGCACGCGCCGCAAGGCGTTGCCGATCGTGGTGCCGAACCCCTGCTCGAACGGTTCGATGAAGAACCGCCCATAATACGGCGTGCTGCATGCTGCATCGCAGATGACCCGGCTCGGCAACTCCAGCCCCCGCCACCTGATGTGCATCACGATGACCTCCACTCGGGTGTTCGTTACCGGCAGGCACCCGTGCCCCGGACGGGTGACGCTGCGAACCGTAACCGGCGACCGCTACCGACTGCAGAACTCGATGATCAGGTGCTCTTCCACCGGGATCTGCACGTCATCCCGTCCCGGCAGCGCCACCACCACGCCCTCGAGCTTCTGCGGGTCCAGTTGCAGCCAGGCCTGCACGGGCGGAGGCCCTTCCCCTAGCGCCGCGCGCACCAGCTTCTCGCTCCGCCCCGCGGGTTTCACAGTGACCCGATCGCCGGGACGCACAAGATACCCGGGCCGGTCCACCCGCCGCCCGTTCACGTAGATGTGCCCGTGGGTGACAACCTGACGCGCGGACGGATGCGAGGCGGCGAATCCCAGCTTGTACACCGCGTTGTCCAGCCGCCGCTCCAGCAGCCGCAGCAACGCCTCTCCCGTGTTGCCTTTCTCCCGCTCCGCCGCCTGCACGTACACCAGGAACTGCCGCTCCAGCACGCCGTAGTACCGCTTGACTTTCTGCTTCTCGCGCAAGCGCTTCAGGAACTCGCCCTCCTTGCGCCGCCGCCAGGCGTGCATACCCGGCGGTTGCGCCCGCCACTGTCGCTCCATCGCGCAGCGCGCCGTCTCGCAGCGCGACGCCTTCAGCATCAACTTCACGCCTTCACGCCGGCAAAGGCGGCACACCGGTCCCGTGTTTCGTGCCATGCTCTCGCGCCCGCCTCAAAAACGACTCCAACCCCGGCCCCGGAGGCCCACCGCTCCTGTGCCGATCAACCCCGCTACACGCGCCGACGCTTCGGCGGCCGGCACCCGTTGTGGGGCAGCGGGGTCACGTCCTCAATCGACTGGATCCGCAGCCCCGCGCTCTGCAAGGCCGTGATCGCCGACTCCCGCCCCGTTCCCGGTCCCTTCACCTTCACTTCCACTTCCACCATGCCGAACTTGCGGGCCGCCTGGGCCACCTGCTCGACCGCCCGCTGGGCCGCAAACGGCGTGCTCTTCCGCGTGCCCTTGAACCCGGCCGTCCCCGCCGACGCCCAGCACAGCACGTCCCCGTTCATGTCGGTGATGGTCACGATCGTGTTGTTGAACGTGGCCTTGATGAACGCGACCCCGCGTGCCACGTTCCGCCGCACCCGCCGCTTGCCTGCCCGCTTAGCCACGGTGCATCTCCTTCACGCCCTTCTTCCCGGCCACTGTCTTCTTGGGCCCCTTCCGCGTCCGGGCATTCGTCCGCGTCCGCTGCCCCCGCGCCGGCAGGTGCGCCCGGTGGCGCATGCCCCGGTAACAGCGGATGTCACGCAGCCGAGCCACGTTCGACTGCACCAGACGGCGCAAGCGACCTTCCACCACGTAGTTCCGGTCGATGACGCTTCCGATCCGCGCCACCTCCTCCTCGGTCAGGTCCTTCGCCTTGACCCCCGCCTCCACCTGGGCTTCCTTGAGCACATCCACCGCGAGCTTCGGACCGATGCCGTAGATGTACCGCAGCGAAAACTCGATCCGCTTGTCCGCCGGTATGTCCACACCTGCTATACGCGGCACCCGACGACCTCCTTACTAACCCTGACGCTGTTTGTGCCGGGGATTCGTGCAGATCACCCGGACCACCCCGCGGCGCTTAATGACCTTGCAGTTCTCACAGATCCGCCGCACGCTCGCTCTCACCTTCATCGCCGCACCTCCCGTCGCTCGCCCGACCGCCTCCGCGCCGGCGCTACACCGTCAATACGTCCACGCCGCGCGCCGTCACCGCAATCGTGTGCTCAAAGTGGGCCGCCGGTTTCCGGTCCCGCGTCACCACCACCCAGCGATCCTCGTCGCCATACTCCACCGCGTGCGTGCCCAGGTTCACCATCGGTTCCACCGCCAGCACCAAGCCCGGCTGCAACGGAAAATCCAGTCCCTTCTGCCGCTCGTTCCAGAAGTTCGGCACCTTCGGGTCCTCGTGCATCTCCCGGCCGATGCCGTGCCCCACGAAGTCCCGCACCACCGACAGCCCCTCGCCCTCCACGTACGCCTGGAGTTGCCGGGCCACCTCGCTCCACATCTTCCCCGGCGACGCCACCTCCAGCACCAGTTCCAGCGCTCGCTGCGTCACCTCCACCAGGTGCGCCACCTCGGGGGTCACCTTGCCAACGCGAACCGTCGTCGCCGCGTCGCCGCAGTACCCGTCCAGGCGCACTCCGCAGTCAACGCTGATGATGTCTCCTTCACGCAACTCCCGGGGGCCGGGTATCCCATGCACGAGCTCTTCGTTCACGCTCGCGCAAATCACCGCGGGAAACGGCCGCCGGGCCTGCGGCTGCCGCACTCCCTTGAACAGGGCCGCCCCACCCGCGGCCGCGATCAACTCCTCTGCCGCGGTGTTCAGCTCGGCCGTCGTCACCCCCGGTCGCACCATCTCCGTCAGGCGGTCCAGCACCTCCCGCACAACCCGGCCGGCACGCCGCATCAGGTCGATCTCACGCCGGCTTTTCAGAATGACGCCGCCGGTGCCTGCCACACCCGCAACCTGCTCCCGCCTTGCCTAACGTCCGTCCGCAACGTCCGCCGCTCGCCCTGCCTGATCCCTCGGTGCCGTTCCCCGCGGGCCCTGCTAGGAGCGCGATCCCTTGATGGGCCCCGCGTCACCCAGGAACCCCTTGTAGTTACGCATGATCAGGTTCGCCTCGATCCGCTGCACGAAGTCCAGCGTCACGCTCACCACGATCAGCAACCCCGTACCGCCCAGGAACGCCGACACCTCAAACGGAATCGAGAGCCCCTGCGCAACCAGATTGGGGATAATCGCAATGATGGCCAGGAACGCCGCGCCGACGTAGGTAATCCGGCTCATCACGCGTTCCAGGTAGTCCGCCGTCCGCTTACCGGGGCGCAAACCGGGAACGAAGCTGCCGTAATCCCGAAGGTTGTTGGCCATTTCCTTCGGCTGGAACTGCACCGTCGTCCAGAAGTACGCGAAGAAGTACACCGCCAGGATGTACGACACGACGTACACGTACCCGTGCTCGCCGCGGAACTGCGTGCTCAGGAAGTGCCAGAACGCGTTGGGCCACGCCCGCGAGATCGCATCGAAGATCACGCCGGGGAAGATGAGCATCGAGCTGGCGAAGATGATCGGCATCACGCCGCCGTGGTTCACCCGCAGCGGCATGTACTGCCGCTGACCACCGTACACCCGCCTGCCCCGCGTCTGCTTCGCCTGCTGGATCGGAATCCGACGCTGCGCCTGGGTGATCAGGATCGCCCCCGCCACCACCGCCACGAACATCGCCACCACCAGCAGCACCCGCGGGATGTCGAACTGCCCGCGATCGCTGGCCCCGCTCGCCTTGAAGTTCTGCACCACCAGGATGATCGCATTGGGCATGCGCACCACAATGCCAGCAGTGATGATCAGGGAGATGCCGTTCCCGATCCCGTATTCGTCGATCTGCTCCCCCAGCCACATCAGGAAGACCGTACCGCTCGTCAGCAGCGCGAGCGTCATGAGCAAGTATGTAAACGACAACCCCATGAACGGCCCGGTGTATTCCGAGAAAATGAACTTGTTGGCCGCCAGGTACTTCACCCAGATCATCGCCTGGATGATGCAAAGACCCACCGTCGAGTACCGCGTGTACTCGTTGATCTTCTTCCGCCCCGCCTCTCCCTCTTTGTGCAGTTTCTCCAGCGACGGCACCACCGTCACCAGAAGTTGAAGAATGATCGATGCCGAAATGTACGGCATGATGCCCAGACCGAAGATCGTGCTTTGCCGCAGGTTGCCGCCCGTGAAAATCTGGAAGTACTCCGCCAGATCTCCGAGGCCGCCTCCGCCCTGGGAAATGCGGTACATCTCCGCCTGATCAACCCCTGGAACTGGTACATAGTACCCAATCCGGTAGATCGCCAGCATCCCCAGCGTGAACAGCACCTTGTTGCGCAGCTCAGGGATCTTGAAGATGTTGATCAGCGTCTGAAACATGCCTCAACCCATCTTCCCGTTGCCTTCCGCCCGGTCGCCTTGCCCGCGGGGATTCCGCAAACCGCCCATTCCGGACAACTGCCGGTTCAACCTCCGTCCTCTCCGCCACCGGACCGTCCCGTACGCCCGCCCGCGCTGCTCCCCCGCCACCTGCTCCAGTCCCCAGAACCCCGCCCCGGCGGCTTACCCGCTCGCCATGCCGTCCGCTTGCTAGGTCGTCCCGATCCTGGCCTCGCCGCCGGCGGCCTTGATCTTCTGCTCGGCGGCCTTGCTGTACTTGGCCACGTCCACCACCAGTCTCTTCGTCAGCGTCCCGTCGCCGAGAATCTTGACGGGGTCGCGCAGGTGTCTGATAAGCCCTGCCTTCTTGAGAGCCTGGGCTGTCACATGCGCCCCGTTCTCGAACGCCGCCTCCAGGGCCCCGACGTTGACCGTGCTGTACTGCGTCTGAAACTGGGCGTTGCTGAAACCCCGCTTGGGGAGCACCCGGAACGTGGGCATCTGCCCACCCTCCTGCAGGCCGCGTATCCGCCAGCCCGCCCGCTGCCCACAGCCGTTGTGCCCGCGCCCCGACGTCTTGCCGCAGCCGGACCCCCGACCACGACCGATCCGCCGCCGCCGCCGCTGCCGACCCGCTTCTGTTGCTACCTGGTAGAGGTCCATGTCCTATCCTGCGACCTTCACGCCGCGCAGCTCTTCCAACTGGTCCCGCCGCAGCAGGTGCCGCAACCCTTCAAACGTTGCCCGGACCAGGTTCTTGGGGCTATTGGAGCCATAGCTCTTCGTCAACACGTCCGTCACCCCCGCCAACTCCAGCACCGCCCGGGCGCTCGCCCCGGCAATCACACCCGTTCCCGGGCTCGCCGGCACCATCACCACCTTGCTGGCCCCGTAGCGGCCCACAATGCGATGGGGAAGCGTCCCGTTCACGAGGTTCACCGTGACCATGTTGCGGGACGCCAACTGCCGCCCCTTCTCCACCGCCGAAGGCACCTCCACGCTCTTCCCGTATCCGATGCCCACGCGCCCCCGGCGATCGCCGACCACCACCATGGCCGCGAAGCTGAACCGGCGTCCGCCGCGCACCACCGTGGCGCAGCGGTAGATCCGCACCACCACCTCGTCGAGACCGGAACCTTCCTCGGTTGCAGCTGCCTGCGTTTCGACCCTCGTCAGCTTCGCCATGATCGTACCCGCTCGCTTCTGTTCGCCGATCTCGTCGCCCGGCCTGCCCCAGCCCGATCATCCCGCCGGCACTACTCGCCGGCCGGCTCCTCGGCCTGTTTCTTCTCTTTCTTCTTCTTCTTGCCCCCCGCAGCTCCGCTTTCCGCCTGCTTCTGGGCAGCCTCTTTCGCGGCCGCCTCGCGGGCGGCCTCTTCCGCCTTGGCCGCCAGCCGGTCCGGACGCATCAACTGCACGCCGCCCGCCACCAGTGCCTCCGCCAAGGCCTTGATCCGCCCGTGGAAACGGTAGCCATTGCGGTCGAAACACACCTGCTCCACGCCCAGTGCCAGCGCCTTCTGCGCCAGGTTTGCGCCCACCAGGGTGGCCGCCTTCCGGTTACCGCCGTAGCCGACCTGCCCGCTGAGGTCCTTGCCCCGAGTACCGGCCGCACACAGCGTCACCCCGCGCTCGTCGTCGATGATCTGCGCGTAGACGTTCTTGAGGCTGCGAAATACCGACAACCGGGGACGGGCAGCCGTCCCGAACACCCGCTTGCGGATGCGCTGCTTCCGCCGCTCGCGCCGTGCCTGTTTCAACGTATTCGAGTACATATCCGCCTCACGCGCGTCCCGCGCGTCCGCCGAGCACGTGCCCACCGCTGTCTTCGCCTAGCCCGTACCACTCAGGGCCTTACCTTGTTTCCGTTTAATGTGCTCGCCCTCGTAACGAATGCCCTTGCCCCGGTACGGCTCCGTCTTGCGGATCGCCCGGACCTCCGCTGCAAACTGCCCGACTTTCTGCTTGTCCGTCCCCTTGATGAGCACCTTGGCCGGTTCATTGTCACCGCGCGCCGCAGGGACCTCGACCACCACCTCCACTCCGTCGGGAACGGGTACCTCATACTGAGAGCCGCGACCGCGGTTGCGTCCCGAGTAACCCACGTTCAGGTGCAGCACCTTGCCCTGCAGCTTGCAGTTGTAGCCGGTGCCGTAGATCTCCAGCCGCCTCTCAAATCCCGTCGCCGCCCCGCGCACCATGTTGGCGATCAGCGCCCGCGCCAGTCCGTGGTTGGCACGGCTCTGCCGGTCGTTGCCCGCCCGGGTGACGCTGACGACGCGAGCCCGCTCATCGAACGACACGGCCGCCGTCGGCGGGGCCTCCCAGGTCAGCTCGCCACGCGGCCCCTTGACCGAAATCCGCTGACCGGCCACCTTCACCGTAATCCCCGGCGGCACGGCAACCGGCTGTTTTCCCACCCGCGACATCAGCGCTTCCTCGCAATCACGGCCACCCGGCCGCATCCCCGCGGCGCCGGCATTCCCGCCTCTAGTACACCGTGCAGAGCAACTCGCCGCCCACGTTGCACTCCCGGCAACGCCGGTCCGACAGCACACCCTGGCTCGTCGACACGATCGCTATTCCCAGGCCGTCGAGCACGCGTGGCAACTCCTCCACCCGCCGATACACCCGCCGCCCCGGACGCGAGCCGCGCTCGATCGTGTGGATGATCTCCTCGCCGCGGGGACCGTATTTCAGGTCGATCCGCAACGTCCCCTGCCGGGCATCCGCCACCACGTCGTAGCCCTCGATGTATCCCTCGTCCTTCAGCACCTGCGCAATGCCGACCTTCAGCTTCGACGCCGGCACTGCCACCCGCCGACGCCGGATCCGAATGCCGTTGCGAATCCGGGTGAGCATGTCCGCGATCGGATCAGACCACATCCTGCCAAGCCCTTCCTGCTGCTACCGCCAAACCCCTGTTCGCGCCCGCATTCCACCGCCTACCAGCTCGCCTTCCGCACTCCGGGAATCATCCCGTCGTGCGCGAGCCGCCGGAAGCAGATGCGACACACCTGGAACTTACGGTATACCGCGCGCACCCGTCCACAAATCTGACACCGACGCACCCGGCGCGTCATGAACTTCGGTTCCTTCCGCGCCTTATTCATCCACGCCTTGGTCGCCATACGCCCTTGGTCCTAACCTTCCATCGTCCTGAACGGCATCCCCAGCCGCGCCAGCAGACGCCGGGCCTGCGCGTCCGTCCGCGCGGTCGTCACGAACGTGATGTTCATCCCCTGATTCACCGTCACCTTCGCCGCATCGATCTCCGGGAATACCAGTTGGTCCGGCAAACCCATCGAGTAGTTGCCGCGCCCGTCGAAGCTCTGCGGGTTCAGGCCCCGAAAGTCACGCAGACGAGGCACCGCCACGTTGATCAGCCGGTCCACGAACTCGTACATCCGCCGCCCGCGCAACGTCACCCGGCACCCGACCTCCATCCCCTTGCGCAGCTTGAAGTTCGACACCGCCTTCTGCGCCCGGCGCATCTGCGGCTTCTGACCCGTGATCCGCGCCAGGTCCTCCATCACCACGCCCAGGCGGGTCTTGTCGGACGCCGGACTGCCCGTCCCCGCCGACACTACCACCTTCTCCAGCCGCGGAACCGCCAGCGGGTTGCTGATCCCCAACTCCGACATGAGTTGGGGCTGAATCTCCTGCTTGTACCGCTCCCACAACCTCGCCATCGCACCTGCCTCCCGCGCCTATCGCCCGGGGTCCGCCCGTGAAGGCTACTTCCGTTCCGCCCGCGTCATCTCGTGCAGCGTGGTTCCCTTCACCGTTACCCGCCGCTTCTTCCCGACTCTGCCTTCCGGGCCGCGCTCCACTGCGAACCGCACGCGCTGCCCCCGTCCGGCCGTCGGGTCGTAGGGCAACACGTTGGAAAGGTGGATCGGCGCCTCCTTCTGCACGCGACCACCCTGCGGGTTGCGACGCGTCGGCCGCACGTGGCGGTACACCATGTTCACACCTTCCACCACGACCAGGTCGCGCCGGCGGTCCACGCGCAGGACCTTCCCCCGGGCCCCGCGATGATCTCCGCAGATCACCTCCACCACGTCGTTCTTCCGGATGCCCATCGCCATGGTCGCACCTGACCTCCGCCCGGCCTGCCCGTCCGGTCCCGCCGGTTCCGCCCGCCCTACACGACCTCCTCGGCCAGCGACACGATCTTCATGTAGCTCTCGCGCAACTCCCGCGCCACCGCTCCAAAGACCCGCGTCCCGCGCGGCTCGTTCTTGTCGTCGAGCAGGACCACCGCGTTGCTGTCAAACCGCACGTAGCTGCCGTCCTTGCGGCGAAACGGCGCCCGCGTGCGCACCACCACCGCCTTCGCCTTCCGGCGCTTCGCCCGGTCCTTGCGGTCCGCGCCGCCGGAGAACTCGCTATTGGGCAGGCTCTTCTTCACCGCCACCAGGACCAGATCCCCGATGCGCGCGACTTTCAGCCGCGCCTTTCCCGGTCGGGCGGTACTGCCCTTGTACACGTTAAACACCATGGCGGCCTTCGCCCCGGTGTTATCGCACACGTCGACCATCGTTTGCAGTTGGATCATGCCGCCGCTCCCGCGCCACCGACCATCCGCCTTCGGGGCCTGCTACGCCCCTCCGCCCTCGATGCGCCTCACAATCCTCAGCAGCCGCCACGCCTTCGTCTTCGACAGCCGCCGGCACGCCGCCACTTCCACCACGTCCCCGACCTTCGCTTCGTTCTTCTCATCGTGCGCGTGCAGGGTCGTCCGGCGGCGCACGTACTTGCCGTACTTCGGCGCCATGGCCAGGTAATCACAGCGGATCTTGATCGTCTTCTGCCGGCCGGCCGAAACCACGGTTCCCGTGCGTCTCACCAGCCGCCCGCGCGTCGCCCCGCGTGCCTGAGTCACTTCGGTCTGCGTCATCGCCACGTCCCTTCAGAACGCCCTTGCCCGGCCGCTGCCTGCCCCACCCCAACGCCTGCCGGCAACGGGCACCGCCAGCCCCCCGGCCTGCGCCGCTACCGCCGCTTCCGCGGTCCCGCCAGCGACTCCATGTGGTGCTGCTTCTCCTCGACGCCGAGTTCCCCACGCTGCCGCAGCACCGTCAGGATGCGCGCCACGTCCCGGCGCCCCGCCGTCAACTGGTTGGGGTTCTCCAGCTTCTCCGTCACTGCTTGCGCCCGCAGGTCGAAAAGACGCCGGCGGATGCGCTCAAGCTCGTGATGGAGCTCGTCCGTCTGCATGTCCCGAAACTCACCGATCTTCATGGGCGCTCCCGCTGTCTTCCGCCTGGTTGCCCGCCGTCACGTCGGCCCGTCTACAGCCCATGCCTCCGCCGCACAAACCGGCACCGGAAAGGCATCTTATGGGACACGCGTGCCAAGGCGGACCGGGCCACCTCTTCCTCCACACCTGCAATCTCGTACAGCACCGTGCCCTCTTTCACGCACGCTACCCAGAACTCCGGGTCGCCTTTCCCCTTACCCATACGGGTCTCCAGGGGCTTGGCCGACACCGGCTTATGCGGGAAGATCCGCACGTATACCTTCCCCTCGCGGTGCAGGAAGTGGTTAGCCGCCACCCGCCCTGCCTCAATCTGGCGCCCCGTGATCCAACCCGTGCCCAGGCACTGCAGCCCGTACTCACCGAAGGCCACCGTGTTCCCGCGCAGGGCGTACCCGCGCAGCTTCCCACGCTGACTCTTCCGCCACTTCACTCGCTTGGGCATCAATGCCATCGTCGCAACTCCCGGTCCCTGGCCACGCCGCTAGCCCCGCCTGCCCCGCCGGGGACGCGGCGCCGCCTCCGCCTGCTCCACCACCTCTCCGTAGCGCCCGTGGTATACCCACACCTTGATCCCGATGGCGCCGGAAGTGGTCCGGCAGGTCGCCACGCCATAATCAATATTCGCCTGCAGCGTGTGCAGCGGAATCGAGCCGCGGATCTGGGTCTCACAGCGGGCCATTTCCGCCCCGCCCAGCCGGCCCGAACACGTGATCTTGACGCCCTTCGCGCCTGCCGACATCGCCGACTCCAGCCGCGTCTTCATCACCCGCCGGAACGCCGCCCGCTTCTTCAACTGCTCCGAGATCGCCTCCGCCACCAGCCGGGCATTGCTGTCGGGCTGCTTGATCTCGACGATGTTCACGCTCACCTTCCGGTCGATCAGGTCCTCCAGCGCCTCGCGCAGCCGGTCCACCTCCGCCCCCTTCGGACCGATCACCATGCCCGGACGGGCCGTGTGCAGCAGCACCTTCACCTCGTCCCGCGTCCGCTCGATCTCCACGCGGGCCACGGCCGCATACGACGATTGCCGATTCAGACGCTCATCGACGAACCGCCGGATCTTCTGGTCCTCGATCAGGAACTCCCCGAACGCCGCTTTCGGCGCGAACCACCGCGAGCGCCAGCCCTCGGTGACTCCCACCCGCAAACCGACCGGATTGACCTTCTGACCCACGTTTGGCTCCTACCCTGCCGCACCACGGCTGGCCCTGCTTACGGGCGCTCCTTCACCGTCACCACGATGTGACTCGTCCGCTTGGCGATCGGATGGGCCCGACCCCGGTCCTTCGGCCGCCAACGCCGGTAATAAGGTCCGCCGTCTACCCGGGCTTCATGGACGTACAGCCGCGACATGTCCGCCTCAGCCTCGTCCGCGTTCACCATCGCGGACTTCAGCACGTCCCGGATCATCCGCACGCTTCGCCCCGGCGTAAACCGCAGTTGCTCCAACGCCTCCCCGCAGGCACGCCCGCGAATGAGCCCGATCACCAGCCGGACCTTCCGCGGCGAAACCCGGGCGAAGCGGTGCTTCGCCGTCCATACTCGCATCGTCTCGACCATGCGTCCCGTCCCGCTTGCCGCCTTCCCCGCCGCCGCCTCGTACCGCCCACGAACCCTCCTGCCCGCGGGCTCCCCCAGCCGCCCGCACGGGTTGCCACCCTGCCGGGCCCCGCCCGGAGCCTGCCTACTTCTTGGCCGCCGCCTTCTTGCCGCTGTGCCCGCGGAAGATCCGCGTCGGACTGAACTCACCTAGCTTATGCCCCACCATATCCTCCGTGACGTACACCTGGTGGAACGTCTTGCCGTTGTGCACGTCGAACCGGTGCCCGATGAACTCCGGCACGATCGTGCAGCGCCGCGACCACGTCCGAATCGACGCGCTCGTGTCAGCGCTCTTGGCCGCCATGACCTTCTGAAACAGCTTGGGGTCGACAAAGGGCCCCTTCTTCTGGGAACGCGTCATCGCTCGCCTCGCGCTCACGCCCCCGCCTGCGGGGGTCGGTTGCCGTTCGACCGCCCCGGTCGCGCGCAACCGATGCTCTATTGGTCAACTACGCCTGAACTACCGCTTCTTCGGCCGCGGCAACTCGCCGTACCGTACGCTCCGCCGCCGCCGCAGAATCCTTGGATTCGAGGTCTTGCGCGGGTTGCGCGTACGCCCGCCCTTCGCCAGCACGCCCGTCGGGCTGCACGGGTGCCGCCCGCCGCCGCTGCGCCCCTCACCACCGCCCAGCGGGTGCGAGACCGGGTTCTGGGCCACCCCGCGCACGTGCGGCCGGCGACCCTTGTGACGCATCCGACCCGCCTTGCCCCACCGCAGGTTCTGGTGCTCCGGGTTACCGAGCTGACCGATGGTCGCCCGGCATTCCACCCGCACCTCGCGCATCTCCCCGGAAGGGAGGATCAGCACCGCCCAATTCGCGCTCCGGGACATCAACCGGGCGGCCGTACCGGCACTCCGCACCATCTTACCGCCCTGCCCGACGTGCATCTCCACGTTGTGCACTTCCAGCCCGGGCGGGATGTTCGCCAGCGGCAGCGTGTTACCCACCTTCGGCTCGACGCCCGGCCCACTCTCCACCACGTCGCCGGCACGCAGCCCGGCCGGAGCCAGAATGTACCGCCGCTCGCCGTCCGCGTACTTCAGCAGGGCAATGTGGCAACTGCGGTTGGGATCGTACTCGATGGCCTCCACCGTCGCCGCAACCCCGTCCTTGCGCCGCTTGAAGTCGATCCGCCGGTACAGACGCCGCGCCCCGCCGCCGCGAAACCGCGCCGTCGTGATCCCATGATGATTGCGCCCGCCGCTGCGCACCAGACGCTCGCAAAGGCTCTTCTCGGCCCGCTTGCGCTTGTCCGTCACCTCGGCGTGGTCGTTGACCGTCGAAAGGCGCCGCCCTGGCGACGTCGGGTTGTATTTACGAATGCCCATCGCACTCCGATCCGTTCCGCCCGTTCTCCCCGCCCGGCCCGCCGACGCGCACTAGAACACGTCGATGTGGCTGTCTGGATGCAACACGACCACGGCCTTCTTCCAGTCCACCGTCTTTCCCGTCTTGTACCGCACGCGCCGCGGCTTCCCCTTGCGATTCGCCGTGCGGACCTCCAGCACGCGAACGCTGTATATCTTCTCCACCGCTTCCCGGATCATGGGCTTGGTGGCCTCGGGGTGCACCTCAAACGCATACGAACCCCCGCGCGCTGGCTGCGAGCGGGTGTCGCCGTGCGACTCCTGTGCCTGATGGGTCCCCTTCTCGGTTACCAGCGGCCGTCGAACAATGTTGTAGATGTCCATGCCAACCGCCCGCCTCTACGCCGACTCCGCCGTGACACCCTTCTCCGCCAGGCGCGACACCAGCCGCTCGAACGCCGCCCGCGTGAACACCAGCTTCCGCCGGCGCAGAACCTGGTAGGCGTTCAGATCATCCACCGGACAGACCTCCGCCCCCGCCACGTTCCGCCCCGACAAGTACACGTTGCGGTCGTACTCGCCGACCGCCAGCACGCAACTGCCGCCCACACCCAAAGCCGTCAGCAACCCCGTGAACGCCCGGGTCTTCGGTTCCGGACAACTCCACCCGTCCACGATCAAGGCAGCATTCGCCTGGATCTTGGCAAGGATGGCGCCGTCCCGCGCCCGCCGGCGCATCTGCTTCGAGATGTCCTTCGGCCCGCCGGGCACCCTCTTGCCGAACGCCCGCCCGCCTCCACGTCGCACGCACGTCCGTATCGTTCCCATCCGGGCGTTCCCGGTGCCCTTCTGTCGGTAGATCTTCCGGGTCGAACCCGCCACGTCACCGCGTCCCTTGGTCCGCGCCGCGCGCAGCCGCTGGTGATCAAGGTACGCGACCACGGCCTGATGCATCAGCCGTGGGCGGACTTCTCCACCCAGCCACGCCGGGTCGATCTGCATCTCGCCCGTGCGCTCGCCCTTGGGGTTGACGACTGGAACCGCCAGCATACCCGCTAACCCTTCTTCTTGGCCTGCCGCACCACCACCAGCCCGCCGTTGGGCCCCGGGACGCTCCCCCGGATCAGCAGCAGGTCGTTCGCCGCGTCCACCTTCATCAGCTCCAGCGAACTCGACGTCCGGCGCACGTGGCCCAGGTGACCCGCCATGCGCTTGCCCTTCTTCACCGCGCGCCCGTGACCGCGGGTCGCGTGACCGCCGATGCCGCCCGCCGAACGATGCTTGCGCTCCACCCCGTGCGAACTCTTCTGCCCCCCGAACCCGTGCCGCTTCATGACCCCGGCGAATCCCTTCCCCTTCGTCACGCCGCTCACATCCACGTACCGCACCTGGTGGGCCGCGAACTGCTCCACCGTAACCACGTCCCCGGCCTGCACGCTTGCCGGCTCCGTCAGCCGGATCTCCCGTACGTAACGCTTGGGGCCCGTGCCCGCCTGGGCCGCGTGCCCGATCATCGGCATCGTCGAGCGATGCGGCTTCACGTCGCCGAAACCCAGTTGCAGGGCGTGGTACCCGTCGCGCTCCGGAGCCTTGACCTGCAGCACGACGCACGGACCGGCCTTCACCACCGTCACCGGCAGCGCCGACCCGTCGTCACCGAAGACGCGCGTCATCCCGACTTTGGTCCCCAGCAACCCTACCGTCATGGCACCCTGCTCATTCTCGCCCTGAACGCGGCAATTTCCCGCCACGCCTGGTCGTGTCCCCGGACACGACTCCGTCCGTAGTTCATCCGAGTTCGCGGTCCGCTCCCAGTGTCACTTCCCGGCACACCGGTCGCCTCGACCGTCCACGGATTACGTTCTGATCTTGACAAACACACCGGCGGGCACAATCAGGCGGTTGAGCGCTTCCATGGTGCGCGCCGTCGGCTCCGTGATGTCGATGATGCGCTTGTGGGTGCGCATCTCAAACTGCTCCCGCGACTTCTTGTCGATGTGCGGGCCTCGCAACACCGTGTAGCGTTCAATGCGAGTCGGCAACGGGATGGGTCCGTGCACGCGGGCGCTGGTTCGCTTAGCGTGCTCCACGATCTCGCGCGCCGAGGAGTCCAGCGCCCGCGGATCGTACGCTTCCATTCGGATACGGATTCGGTTTTTCGCAGTCACGCCTCGTAAACCCTTGCCTACAAGTCCCTTACCCGCCGACCCCTGCTCCAGGCGGCGATAGACCCGGTAGCATACGGGCTTCATTTCCAATGTCAACGGGGTCTTTTCGACATTTGTTTACCACCCGTCCGACACCACCCTCCCCACCCCACGCTACCGTCGCCCTCACTCACCCCGTCCTACTCCCAACGCTCCCCCCAGCCTCAATCTCCCTTCAAGTCGAAAGGTCCCGCCTGCCCCATCAGACGCCACCCACCAAAGCGCGAGCGACATCTGCGGGAACCGCTGAATAGTGCAACGGCGTCACACTGGCGGCCGCCCGACCCTGGGACACGCTGCGCAGCTTCGTCACGTACCCAAACAGCTCCGCCAGCGGCACTTCCGCGCGGATCACGCGCTCGCTGCCGCGCAGCTCGGTCTCCCGCACCTCCGCCCCCCGTCCGTTCAGGTCGCCGATAATGGCGCCCAGATACTCGTCCGGCGTCGTAACCTCAACGGACATGATGGGTTGCAGCAACACGGGCCCCGCCTTCTGCATGGCGTCGTAGAACGCGATGCGCCCGGCACTTTCGAAGGCCAGTTCGGAGCTATCCGTCTGATGTTGCTCGCCCCCCAGTACAGTCACTCGCCAATCAATGACCGGGTATCCCCCCAAAGGACCGCTCTGAGCAGCATCCGCCACACCGGCCTCAATTGCGGCTAGATACAGCGGCAGCAGCGAATCCGGCGGTAGGTCCCGGACGATCTCGAAGTTCGGTCGCCCCGGGACATGCGCCCGCGGCTCAACTCGCAGACGCACTGCCGCGAAGTGCGCCCGCCCCCCGGTCTGGCGCGCAAACCGCCCCTCCCCGAGTCCGACGCCCCGCACCGTCTCCCGGTACGAGACCTGCGGCCGGCCGACGTGGACCTCAACGTTCATGTCGCACTTCAGGCGGTGCACCACGACTTCCAAGTGCAGCTCACCCATGCCGGCAAGAAGAGTCTGACCCGTTTCGGCGTTGACGGTCATGCGGATGGTCGGGTCCTGGCGCTCCAGGGCGTGCAGCGCCTCCAGCAGTTTGTCCCGGTCGCGCGAGGATCGCGGCTCGATGGAGACGCTGATAACCGTCTCCGGAAACTGAATCGACTCCAGAACGACAGGGTGACGCGGGTCACAGAGGGTGTGCCCCGTCAACACGTTCTTGGGGCCCACGATGGCCACGATGTCGCCCGCCTCGGCTTTGTCGAGTTGTTCGCGGCGCTTCGCGAACATCCGGTAAACGCGCGTGACGTTCTCTTTCCCGCCGCTCGCGCTGTTGAGTACCCGTGAGCTGGGTTTGAGCGTCCCCGAGTATACGCGAACGAAGAACAGATCGACCGGCTTCTCCGGCAGCACCTTGAATACCAGCGCCGCCAGCGGACCGGCAGGGTCGCACCGCAACTGGCGCGTGGTCTCCGGTCGCTGCGGGTCGGTTCCTTCCACCGGCGGCATGTCAAGCGGACTAGGGAGGTAATCACAGACCGCATCCAGCATCGGTTGAATGCCCACGTAGCGCAGCGCACTGCCACACAACACGGGCTGGCCGGCACCGCTGACCGTCAACTCGCGCAGGGCCCGGCGAATGTCGGCCGGCGGAATCCGCTCCTCGTTGACGTACTTCTCCATGAGGACTTCACAGCGTTCCGCCAGGGCCTCGCAGAGCTGGGCCCGCAACTCACCGGCGCGCTGCAGCAACTCCTCGGGAATCGGACCGGCCTCCAACGTCCCCCCGAGTTCCGCGGTCTTGAAGTACAAGGCCCGCATCTCGATCAGATCGATCACTCCCGTGAACGTGTCGCCCGCTCCGATGGGAAGCTCGATCACCAGCGGACGCGCGTGCAGTTTCTCCCGCAGGGAAGCGACCGCCCGCTCGAAATCCGCCCCGAGCCGGTCCATCTTGTTGATGAAGCACAGGCGCGGAACGTGATACTTGTCCGCCTGCCGCCAGACCGTCTCGGACTGGGCCTCCACTCCCTCCCGGGCATCGAAGACGGCCACCATCCCGTCGAGCACGCGCAGCGACCGCTCCACCTCGGCCGTGAAATCCACGTGCCCCGGCGTATCGATCAGGTTGATCGTGTGTCCCTTCCAGGGGCAGCTCACCGCCACCGAGTAGATGGTGATGCCGCGTTGCTGTTCCTGCTCGTCGTAGTCGGTAACGGTGGTCCCGTCATCGACGTCGCCCATTCGATGGGTACATCCGGTGTAGTACAGGACGCGTTCGGTCGTCGTGGTCTTGCCGGCGTCAATGTGCGCGGCGATGCCGATGTTCCGTACTGTCCGCAGATCAACGCTCATGATGCCGCACCCACTTGCCCTCGCCGCTCACCCCGCACGGAGGAACGAGTCCCGCCAAGCACTCTTAGCGAACGAGCCCGACTGGTGCACCAGACGGGCTCGCCACGTAATGCACGTTGACACGCGTTACCAGGCGAAATGGGCAAACGCCTTGTTCGCCTCGGCCATGCGGTGCACGTTGTCGCGCGTGGTCACGGCCGTCCCCTCGCCGCGAAACGCATCCATAATCTCCTTGGCCAGGGAATCCCGCGTCGGACGCGCCCCGCGATTGCGGGCGGCATCGCGCAACCAGCGCAGCGCCAGCGACTGCTGACGCTTGCGGTCCACGGGCATGGGCACCTGGTAGTTGCTACCCCCGACGCGCCGGGAGCGCACCTCAACCGTCGGCTTGATGTTGCCAACGGCCGTCTCGAACACCTCCAGCGGAGGATGCTCCTTGACGCGCTTGGCGATGATGTCCATGGCGTCGTAGAACACGCGTGTGGCGGTGCTCTTCTTGCCGTCCCACATCAAGGTGTTGATGAACTTGGAGACCAACCGGCTCCCGTAGCGCGTATCCAGCTTGAGCTGCTCCTCCGATTGGGTGAATTTCTTTCTTGCCATGTCGTCCGTTCCGATCGGCCGGCCCTAGCACCGGCGCTAGCCCACCTCAGCCTCCGACTTCCGCGAAGCCCTGTATGGTAGCCACAGTTTCCGATCCTGGCAACCCACCTGCGCACGGCACCTCAGGCAGGGGGAGCCCTATTTGCGCCGCTTGACGCCGTACTTGCTGCGGCTGCGGTTCCGCGGCCGCCCATCCTTGTCCGCCTGCACGCCGGCGCAGTCCAACGCCCCACGGATAATGTGATAGCGGACACCCGGCAGGTCCCGCACCCTTCCCCCCCGCACGAGCACGATCGAGTGCTCCTGGAGGTTGTGGTCCACGCCGGGGATGTACGCGGTCACTTCCTTGCCGTTCGTGAGCCGCACGCGCGTAACCTTGCGCAGAGCGGAGTTGGGCTTCTTGGGGGTCTGCGTCTTGACGATCAGACACACCGCCCGGCGCTGGGGGCACTGGTCTAAGTCTCTGACCTTCGACTTCTTCAGCACAGTGCGTCGTTTCCGCCTCACCAGTTGGTTCGTCGTGGGCATTGCTTACGCTATCCTCATCTGGACTCGCATCGTCCTTACCGTTCTCCGGACCCTCGGACACTCCGGCCCCTGCCGGCAAGACCGAGCTTGCCACGGCGCCAGGGCCCTCCACGCAGCAGCACAACCTCGCGGGGGCTACTCATGCGCAGCCGGCTCGCCGACCGGCACGCTCGCCCCATCGACCTCGACGGGCGCCTCCCCGCGGACGCCGGTGCTCTCGGACGCAGCCGTGGACGTCTCATCCGGTCCCGGCGGGCCGCCCTCCGGCGTTCCCTCCCCTTCCTCCACCACCGCAACCGGCTCCGGGGGCACCGGGGCAGGCTCCTCCACAGGCGCCGGAATCGGCTCACCGAGGCGCTTAACCCGCCGTTGCAGATAGGCCCGGAACCCGGACCCCGCCGGAATCAAACGCCCCAGTATGACGTTTTCCTTCAAACCCTGCAATTGGTCGGTAGCCCCCGCCAAGGCCGCCTCCGTCAACACCTTCGTGGTTTCCTGGAAAGACGCTGACGAAATAAAGGAGTCACTGGACAGGCTGGCCTTGGTGATGCCCAGCAGCAGAGTAGTGGCCATGGCCGCCTTGGGTTTCTTGCCCTTGGCGTGCTCCCCACCGCGGGCCTGGACCTCGTCGTTGATCTCCGCCAGCTCCGCTTTGCTGACCAACTGGCCGACGGCCAGGTCCGTATCGCCGGGGTTGTGGATGACCACGCTCTTGCCGAGGCGCTCGTTCTCTTCCCGGAACCTGAACTTATCCACCACCTCTCCCGGTAGGAAGGTGCTGTCGCCGGGGTTCTCAATTCGGATCCGGCGCAGCATCTGGGACAGAATGGTCTCCAAGTGCTTATCGTTGATGGTAACGTTCTGGCTGCGGTACACTGCCTGCACCTCCGCCAGCAGGTAGGTGTGGAGCGCCTCCTCGCCCTTGATCCGCAGGATGTCGTGGGGGATCAGCGGTCCCTCGATGAGCGGGTCGCCCGCCTCGATCTTATCGCCGGTGTGGACGAGCAGGTGCTTGTCCTGCGGGACGTGGTGCTCCTTCTCCATGCCGCTGGCGCTGTGCACGACAATGGTCATCTTGCCGCGGCGCTTGTCGGCGCGAATTTCGACGTCGCCGGAAATCTCGGCCATGACGGCCGGCTCCTTCGGCCGGCGAGCCTCGAAGATCTCCGTCACGCGCGGCAGACCCCCGGTGATGTCCTGGGTGACGCCCATCGCCCGCGGCTGGCGCGCGACCAGCATACCGGGGAGAATCTCCTGCCCTTCCTCGACCTCGATGCGGGCCTTGGCGGGCAGGTAGTGGTAGTCGAGCACTTTGCCTTCCTTGTCCTCGATGACCACCTGCGGGTGCTTCTCGCCCTTGTGCTCGATGACGACGTAGCGGGCGCTGCCGCCTTCCTGTTCCATGCGGACCGTCTCGCCCTCGATCACGTCCTGGAAGCGCACGAACCCGCCGACCTCGGCCAGGATGGGCAGCAGGTGCGGGTCCCAGTCGCAAAGCACGTCCTTGCGCTGAACCCGAGCGCCGTCCTCCACCATGACCGTGGCACCGTAGGGCACCTTGTCGCGCGACAGCTCGCGCCCCTTGTCGTCCACGATGAGCAGTTCGCCGTTGCGCTTCAGCACGACGATGCGTTCCGCGCCCCCGACCAGCGGCACGCGCACGGGGTGCAATTCCTGATAACGGACAATGCCCGCCTGCGGCGCCCGCAGCATGTTCTCCAGGGCCGCCTTCTGCGCCACGCCGCCGGTGTGGAACGTACGCATGGTAAGCTGGGTACCGGGCTCACCGATGGACTGGGCGGCGATGATGCCCACGGCCATGCCTTCCTCCACCAGCCGACCCGTGGACATGTCCATCCCGTAACACAAGGCGCAGATGCCCCGCGGGGTCTCGCAGGTCATCGGGCTACGCACGCGAATCTTGTCCAACCCGAGGTCTTCGATGCGCCGGGCGATGTCGGGGGTGATGATCTGGTTTTCCGCGACGATGAGGTCATCAGTGACCGGGCTGCGGATCGAGTCGCGGGCCACGCGTCCGACGATGGCCTCCCGCAGCGGGATGTCCACCTCCTCACCCTTGTAAATGGCGCTCTTGGTCACGCCGTTGATGGTGCCGCAGTCGCGGCTGTTGACGATGACGTTCTGGGCGACGTCGGCCAGTTTCCGGGTCAGGTACCCGCTGTCGGCGGTCTTCAGGGCGGTATCGGCCAGGCCCTTGCGTGCGCCGTGCGTGGAGCTGAAGTACTCCAGCACGCTGAGGCCCTCGCGGAAGTTCGCCTTGATCGGCGTTTCGATGATCTCGCCCGAGGGCTTGGCCATCAGGGCCCGCATGCCCGCGAGCTGCCGGATCTGGTCCACGCTGCCGCGAGCCCCGGACTCCGTCATCAGGTAGATGGGGTTCAGGTACGGGTGGGCTCCCGCGTCGCCGGCTCCCCGGTAACCGTTGTGTTCGTCGCGGTAGTCCGCGCGCAGCTCGGTCATCATCGCTTGGGTCACCAGCTCCCGCGCGTGGATCCACACGTCGATGACCTGGTTGAAACGCTCCAACCGGGTCAGCGTGCCGTCGCGGAACGCCTGCTCCACCTTGTCGACCGACTTCTGGGCGGCGTCGATGATCCGCTGCTTGGCGGCCGGCACCCGCATGTCGGTCACGCCGAACGACAGGCCGGCCAGCGTACTGTACTCGAACCCGATGTCCTTGATATCATCGAGCAGGTCAATGGTGGCCGCCCGCCCCAGCAGGCGGTGGCAGTCCTGGATCAGCCGCACGCACCCCTTCTGGGAAATCGTGCAGTTGTAGAACGGCATCTGCGGCGGCAGGATGTCGTTGAGCAGGACGCGTCCCACCGTCGTCTTCAGCCGCCGATGGGCGGGTACCGGCTCCGCGGCTGACTTCAGCCCCGTCACCACGTGCGTCGCCCGCGTCCGCACCCGAATCCAGTCGTGAAGCCCGATCCGCTTGTGGGCATACGCCAGCATCGCCTCCTGCTCGTTGGCAAACACCGGCGTCTTCTCCTCCTCCACCGGCAGGGACACGTGGTCCGTGCTCAGGTAGAAGATGCCCATGACCATGTCCTGAGTGGGCGACATAATGGGGCTGCCGTTGGCGGGGCTGAAGATGTTGTTGGTGGACATCATCAGCACGTGGGTCTCCACCTGGGCCTCGACGGACAGCGGCAGGTGCACGGCCATCTGGTCCCCGTCGAAGTCGGCGTTGAACCCCTTGCACACCAGCGGGTGAATCTTGATGGCGTTGCCTTCCACCAGCACCGGCTCGAAGGCCTGGATGCCCATGCGGTGCAGGGTGGGGGCACGGTTCAGCAGTACCGGGTGCTGGTAGATCACCTCCTCGAGGATGTCCCAGATCTCCCGGTCCCGCCGCTCCAGCATCTTCTTGGCGCTCTTGATGGTGTCGGCCAGCCCGCGCTCCTTCAGCTTGCGGATGATGAAGGGCTGGAACAGCTCGAGCGCAATCTTCTTGGGCAGACCGCACTGGTGCAGCTTCAGCTCCGGTCCGACGACGACCACCGACCGGGCCGAGTAGTCCACCCGCTTGCCCAGCAGGTTCTCACGGAAGCGCCCCTGCTTGCCCTTGATCATGTCGGTCAGAGACTTGAGGGGGCGGTTGCTGGAGCCCAGCACCGGGCGCCGGCAGCGGCCGTTGTCAAACAGCGCGTCCACCGCCTGCTGGAGCATGCGCTTCTCGTTCTGGATGATGACCTCCGGCGCGTTGAGATCCACCAGCTTCTTGAGCCGGCTGTTGCGGTTGATGATGCGCCGGTACAGGTCGTTGAGGTCGCTGGTGGCGAAGTTGCCGCTCTCCAGCAGCACCAGGGGGCGCAGGTCCGGCGGGATGACCGGGATCACCTCCAGCACCATCCAGCCGGGATCGTTGGTGGACTGGCGCAGCGACTCCACGATCTTGAGGCGTTTGGCCAGGTCTTTCGCCCGCTGCTTGCTGCCCGTCTTGATAAGATCCGCCCGCAGCTCGTCCGCCAGCCGCGTCAGGTCGAGGCGTTGGAGCAGGTCCCGGACGGCCTCCGCGCCCATCATGGCGGTGAAGCCGTGCCCGTACTCCTCGCGGGCCTTGCGGAACTCCTCCTCGGTCAGGAGCTGCTTCTCCTTCAGGGGCGTATCGCCGGGGTCGACGACCACGTAGTCCTGGAAGTAAATCACCTTCTCCAAGCTGGAGGTCTTCATGTCGAGCAGCGCCCCCAGGCGGGACGGCATCGACTTGAAGAACCAGATGTGGACCACGGGGGCCGCCAGGTTGATGTGCCCCATCCGCTTGCGCCGCACGCGGGAGTGGGTCACCTTCACGCCGCAACGGTCGCAGATGATGCCCTTGTGTTTCGTCCCCTTGAACTTGCCGCACGCGCACTCCCAGTCGCGCTCCGGCCCGAAGATGCGCTCACAGAACAGACCATCCTTCTCCGGCCGGTAGGTGCGGTAGTTGATCGTCTCCGGCTTCTTCACCTCGCCGAACGACCAGGAGCGGATGTCGTTCGGCGAAGCCAGTGCGATCTGCACGCAGGTGTAGTCGTTCACGCGGTCGTAGAGGCTGTCCAGCATGTGTCTTCAACCTTCCGTTCGAGCGAAAGTCGACCCGCAGCCAACCCGATTGCCGTCCCCTTCCGGGCTCCGCCGACCCGCCGCCGGCGCGTCCCGTTGCCGCCGCTTATGCCTTCGTCCCCTCGCCCGGCGTGGCCAGTTGCATGGGCACCACCCCGGGCATTCTCTTGAAACCGAGTTCCTCGCAGAAATCCACCTCGGTACCGTAGGCGAGGGCGTCGATCCGTTCGACGCCGTATGCCCACAGGGCCTCGATCACCCGCTGGGCCATCGCCCGGGCGATGCCGGCCGAGTCATGTTCAATCCGCCCGTCGGTACGGGTGACGCAGGCGGGCCCCTGGTACCCCGGGTCCAGCTTGCACTCGGCGAGCCTGCCCCAGACCCCGTCCGTCACGCCGCGGGCAATGCCGATCAGTTCTCCCCCGCGCCGGGCCGTCACGAAACACAGCGTGTGCTTCATCATGCGCTCGAGCTTGACCGGCTCGTTCGTCGTGTGGTGTCCCTGCCGCCGGTAGAACTCCGCCAAGTCGGCGGCGGGCACCATGTCCACCGTTGCATAGACCACGTCCTCGAGCATGGCTACTCCTCCGTTTCGCCGCGGGCACCTGCCCACTGCCCGCGTCACGCACGTAGCCGCGCCGAACCGGAGCGGCTGGGCCGCTAACCCACCTGGCGGCGCTCCAGGTGGATGTTGAGGCATAGGCCGCGGATCTCGTTGGTCAACACGTCGAACGAAACCGGCGTGCCGGCCTCCAGCGTGTTCTTGCCTTTCACCATCGATTCGTAGATCTTCGTGCGTCCCTCGACGTCGTCGCTCTTGACGGTCAGCAGTTCCTGAAGCACGTAGGCGGCCCCGTAGGCCTCCAGACCCCATACTTCCATCTCGCCGAAACGCTGCCCGCCGGTGCGGGCCTTGCCGCCCAGCGGCTGCTGCGTGATGAGGCTGTAGGGACCCGTCGCCCGGGCGTGGATCTTGTCATCCACGAGATGGTGCAGCTTCATCATGTAGATATAGCCCACCGTCACCGGCTCGTCGAACGGCTCACCCGTACGCCCGTCGCACAGATGCACCTTCCCGCCCGGCGGCAGAACCGCGAAGCGCAGGTCATTGCGCCCGGCCTCCGCCACCGCCTGCCGGTCCGCTTCGTACTTGCGGGCCTGGGCATTCGCTTCCTCGAGCGCCTGGTGGATGTCGGACTCCCGCGCCCCGTCGAAAACCGGCGTCACCGCCTGGAAGCCGAGCATCTTGGCCGCCCAGCCGAGGTGCGTCTCCAGAATCTGCCCCACGTTCATACGCGAGGGTACGCCCAGCGGGTTGAGCAGCACGTCCACCGAGGTCCCGTCGTCCAGGAAGGGCATGTCCTCCACCGGCACGATGCGGGCGATCACACCCTTGTTCCCGTGCCGCCCGGCCATCTTGTCGCCGACGGAGACGGGGCGCTTGGTGGCCACGTAGACCTTGACCATCTCCAGCACGCCGGCCGGCAGTTCGTCGCCGCGCTTCATCTGCGACACCTTGCGTTCCCGTTCCTCCTTCAGTTCGGACACCCGCAGCCAGTAGCGGTCGGCGATGTGCATGCACTCCTCGCGGCGCGAGGCCGGTTTCACCCACCTCAGCTCCCGCGTCTGCATCTGCTCCTGGAACGCGTCGATCTGCTCCAGGATCACTCCGTCCACGTTGCTGTAGCCCACCTTCTGCCGGGTGTTGGGGTCCACCATCGGCGCCCCCAGCAACTGCTCCAATTCCTGGCACATCTGCTTGAAGCAGGCGATCATCTTGCCGTTCTGGGCGATCTCGTAGGCGTTGACGCGCTGCTGCAACTCACGCTTCTGGTCGTCCGTCATGTGCAGGCGCCGGCTGAACCGCTTGGTGTCGATCACGATGCCTTCCTCGCCGGCGGGCAGTTCCAGCGAGTCGTTCTTCACGTCCTCGCCCGCCCGCCCGAAGATGGCGTGCAGCAGCTTCTCCTCCGGACTCAGCTCGCTCTTGGACTTGGGACTCACCTTGCCCACCAGGATGTCCCCCTGCACCACCCGGGTGCCCACGCGCACCACGCCGTCGGCGTCGAGGTTGGCCAACGCCCGCTCGGACACGTTCGGAATGTCCGCGGTGAACTCCTCCCGGCCCAGCTTGGTCTCCCGCACCTCCGATTCGTACTCGTCGATGTGCACGCTGGTGAACGTATCGTCCTGCACCAGGCGCTCGCTGAGCACAATGGCATCCTCGAAGTTGTGCCCGTCGAAGGTCATGAACCCCACCAGCACGTTGCGTCCCAGGGCCAGTTCCCCGCTGTGCGTGCCCGGCCCGTCCGCGATCACGTCCCCCTGCTTGATCCGCTGCCCCGGACGCACCACCGGTCGCTGGTTCATGCACGTCCGCTCGTTGAGCCCCTGGAACTTCCGCAGGACGTACTCGTCGGTCTCGTCGATCACGATCCGCCGCGCGTCCACGAACGTCACCTTGCCCGAGGTCTTGGCCCGCACGACCATCCCGCTGTTGTAGGCTACGTCCTTCTCCATGCCCGTCGCCACCAGCGGCGGGTCGAGCCGCAGCAGTGGCACGGCCTGCCGCTGCATGTTCGACCCCATCAGCGCCCGGTTCGCGTCGTCATGCTCGAGGAACGGGATCAAGGCGGCCGAGACCCCGACCGTCTGCTTGGGAGAGATGTCCACGTAGGTCACCTGGCTGCTGTCCATCTGCGCCATTTCGCCGTAGGCCCGCACGACGATGGGTCCCTGCCGGACCACTCCCTTCTCCGGCTCAATCGCCTCCGGCGGCGCCAGCACCTCGCGCATCTCCTCATCCGCGCGCAGGAACCGCGGCTCCCCGAGCTTGCCGTCCTTGCCCACCTTGCGGTACGGCGTAATCAGGAACCCATAGTCATCCACCAGGCTGTAGAGGCTCAGCGAGGCGATCAGGCCGATGTTGGTGCCTTCGGGCGTCTCGATCGGGCAGATGCGTCCGTAGTGGCTGATGTGCACGTCGCGCACCTCGAAGCCCGCCCGCTTGCGGTTCAGACCGCCGGGGCCCAGGGCCGAGAGCCGCCGCTCGTGCGTGAGCTGCGAGAGCGGGTTGGTCTGGTCCACGACCTGCGACAGCTCGCCCCGCCCGAAGAAGAACTCGATGGCGGAACTGATGGCCTTGCTGTTGATAAGCTCCGCCACCCGCCCCAGCTCATCCGGGTTCTTCAGGCTCATCCGCTCCTGCACCGTCCGCCGCAGTTTCAGGAACCCCTTGCGCAACTCGTCCGAGCAGAGCTCGTCCAGCGTGCGCAGACGGCGGTTGCCCAGGTGGTCGATGTCGTCCACCGCGAAGGCCGCCTCGCCCGTGCGCAGCTTCAGCAGGTACCGGTAGCAGTTGATCAGGTCCTCCACGGTCAGGGTCATGGGCCCCCCGTCGTGCTCCGCCTCGAACTTGCGGTTCAGACGGAAACGCCCCACCTTGCCCAGCCGATACCGGTTCTCGTCGAAGAACTTCTCCGCAAACAGCTTGCGGGCCTTGTCCAGTTGCGGCGGGTTCCCCGGACGCAGCCGGGCATAGATGCGCAGCAGGGCCTCCTCCTGTGACCGGCTGTTGTCCTCCGCCAGGGTATTGACGAGCAGCAGGTCGCCAAGCTGAGCGATGATCTCCAGGCTCTTGAGCCCCGCGTTCTGCAACCGCCCGACCGCGTCGCCCAGCGGCGCCCCGGCCCGCACGATCTCCTCCTTGGTTTCAGAGTCCAGCACCGTAACGGCCGCGTGCAGGTCGGGACGCAGGGCCGACACCCGCACCGACTTGCTGTTGTGGAACGCCTTGAGGATCGACTCGTCCGTCGAATACCGCTCATCCATCGCCCGCAGGAACGTCGTCGCCGGGATCTTGGCCGACTGGTCGATCCGCACCGCGAGCACGTCCTTCTTGGTCACCTCGATCTCGATCCAGCTCCCCCGCTCCGGAATGATCCGGCACGAGTGCAGCGCCCGGTCGCCCTCCACCTGGTCCTTGATGAAGTCCACGCCCGGACTGCGGTGCAACTGGGACACGATCACCCTCTCGGCCCCGTTGATGATGAACTCGCCTCCGCCGATCATCACGGGCAAATCGCCCAGGTACACCATGTCGTCCTGGATCTCGTCCTTGTCCTTACGGGTGAGGCGCAGGCGTACCCGGAACGGCCGGCCGTAGGTCAGCCGCAACTCCCGGCACTCGTCCGGGGTGTACCGCGGCTTAAGCAGCTCATAGCCGAGGTAATGCAGGGAGAGGTTCCCATCGTAGCTTTCGATGGGGAACATCTCGCGCAGCAGGGCCTCCAGGCCCATCACGGTCCGCTGGTCCATCCCGGCCTCGGCCTGCAGGAATCGCTCGTAGGACTTCGTCTGGATGCCGATGAGATCCGGAATCGGCAACGCGTCACCCACGCGCGAAAAGTTGCGAATCGGACGTGCGGTCTTCATGCCCTTACTCCCGGCGCGCACCCGCAGCGCTACCGCGCCGCGTGGCCCAATCGGCTGGTGCCCGTCGCGTCATACTCGAACACGTCTGACTGGCTTCCAGGGGACGGTTGTTCGTCGCACAGGGCCTCTGGGGGACCGGACGTCCCGCGAATCCGGTCGGTCTCGCCCTGCGACGGACGTGCTGGGTGCGGGACCGGGCGGCCTCCCGCCGCGCCGGCCCCCGGTTTGTACGCTCAACCCCTGCCGGCGCTCCGCCCCCCGGAGCGCCGCCATCCTGCGCCACCCCATGCTTGCGGCGGGAGAACGACGTTCTACTTGATCGTCACGGCCCCGCCGGCTTCCTCGATCTCCCGCTTGATCTTGTCGGCGTCTTCCTTGGAAACGCCTTCCTTGAGCGGTTTGGGCACGCCCTCAACGAGGTCCTTCGCCTCTTTCAGACCGAGCCCCGTGATCGCCCGCACCACCTTGATCACCTGGATCTTCTTGTCGCCGAAGCCTGCCAGGATGACATCAAACGAGGTCTGCTCCTCGGCCGCCGGCACCGCGCCGCCCCCGGCCGCTCCGCCCCCGACCGGACCGGCCATTATGACGCCGCCCCCCGCCGGCTCGATCCCATACGCCTCCTTCAGATAATCCACCAACTCCTGCGCCGCCTTCACCGTCAGCTTGGCAATCTTGTCGCCCAGCTCCTTGACCTCGGCGCTGAATTCCTTCGTCGGGGCTTCCGCCATGACGTCCTACTCCTCACCGCAAAAACCCAGTAAGCCACACCGATAGGCAGCCCGCACCACACGGGCCATTTCATCCGCCGTTGGCGGACCACTCGGCATGACGCCAACTGTAAAGACTCCAGCCTCGGGCGACCGACGACGCGCTGCCTAGGCAGCAGCCGCGGCCTCGCCCTCCTCCTTCTTGTCCGCCATTGCCTTCAGGCAACCGGCCAGACGCGCCTGCGCCCCACCGATACAGCCCGCCACGGCGCGACCCGGCGACAGGATCAGCATCAGAACTTCGCCGATCGTCTCCGTGCGGCTCCGCATCCGCGCGACGTCCTCCACCTGCAGGACGGTGGGATCACCTTCCACCACCGCGCCCTTCAGTCTGAGTTTCTCAAACTCCTTGGCGGCCGCGATCAGCGTCTTGGCCACCTCGATGATTGAGCCCTCGGCCGTCACCAGCGCGCAGGGGCCCTCGAGCGCCTCGCCCAACGCCGCCAGCGGTCCCTCCGCCAGCGCCCGCCGCGCCATGCTGTTCTTAACCACGTGCACGCGCGCCCCAACCTGGCGCAACTGACGGCGCAATCGCTCCGTCGCCTGCACGTTCATCCCGGTCAGTTCCACCACGCACGCGCTCTCCGCGCTTGCATATCGCTCGCGCAGCGCCTGCGTCATCAGTTCCTTCACGTACCTGCTCATGGACTTCATCCGCCATCGGTCCCCTGCGGAGACCGATCTAGCCAACCGTCACATGCACCGGCGGGGTGTGCGTCGCCGCCAGACAAACCTTCTTGACAAACTGCCCCTTCGCGGCCGCCGGCTTCATTCGCGTCACGTGCGTGATGGCCGCCTCAATGTTCTGCTTCAGGTCCTCGGCCGAGAAACTCGCCTTGCCCACGGGAAAGTGCACGTTGCCGCCATCATCGTTGCGGAACTCCAGCCGCCCCGCCGAGAACTCGCGCACGGCCGTCACTACGTCCGGCGTCACCGTCCCCGCCTTGGGCGCGGGCATCTTGCCCTGCGGGCCCAGGATGCGCCCGAGCTTCCCCACCTTGCCCATCAGCGCGGGGTGAGCAATAGCCACGTCGAAATCCAGCCAGCCGCCCTGGACGCGCTCGATGAGCTCGTCGGCACCGGCCTCGCACGCTCCCGCCTGCCGGGCCGCCTCCGCCGTCGCCTCGTCACAGAACGCCACCACCCGCCGCGACTTGCCAATCCCCTTGGGCAGCGAAATCGCCCCGCGGATCATCTGGTCCGCCTGGCGGGCATCAATACCCAGGTGCATGACAAGCTCCACGGTCTGATCGACCGCCTTGCGCGCCCGCGCGCCCTTGTAGCGCCGATCGCTCTTCAGGCCGACCATCGCCTTCAGCTTGGCGACCGCCTCCTCGAGCGGAAGCGGCTCCCCGCGCGACCCGGCCGTCCCTCGCAACTCCAACTGCTTCCGATACAGAACGCTACGGTAACCCATCGACGCCGTTCCTCGCGGGGCAGCGCCCCGTCCGCCGCCTGCTAGTCCACGATACCGATGCCCATCGAGCGCGCCGTGCCGGCCACGATCCGCTCCGCCGCCTCCACGGTGTAGGCGTTCAGGTCCTTGATCTTCTTGCCGGCGATTTCCCGCAGTTGCGCCCGCGTGACTGTCCCGATCGTCTCCCGACCTGCCGTCCCGCTGCCCTTGGCCAGCTTGGCCACGTCCTTCAGCAACACCGCGGCCGGCGGGCTCTTCACCTCGAACGTGAACGTCCGGTCGGAGTAGACGTTGATCACCACCCCGACCACCATGCCGTTCAGCGCGGTGGTGGCCGCGTTAAACTGCTGCACAAACTGACCGATGTTCAACCCGTGCTGCCCCAACGCCGGACCGATCGGCGGCGCGGGGGTCGCCTGTCCGCCCGGGGCCTGCAACTTCAGCGTGGTCACCAGTTCCTTCTTGCCGCCCTTTGCCACTGCTCACTCCTCACGTCCGCAGGCCGCACCGCGGTCCACCACCGGACTACTCCACCTTCTCCAACTGCCAGTATTCCACTTCCACCGGCGTGGAACGCCCGAAGATGGAAACCACCACCGACACCATGCCGCGCCGCTCGTCCACCGCCTCCACCTCGCCCTCGAAGCTCTCGAACGCCCCGTCGGTGATCCGCACGCGGTCACCCTTGTGGATGTTGAGCCCCGAGAGGCCCGGCTGCTCGTCGGCCTTCTCGGACGCCGCCAGCATCTGCACCACGTCGTGCTCGGCCATGCTCGTCGGCTTGCCGTCCGCGCCGATGAAATCACCGACCCCCGTCGTCTCCTTGATGGTGAACCACACCTTCTCGGCGATGGACCCGTCTTCCTCGCAGGCCATTTCCACGAACACGTAGCCGGGATAGAGCTTCCGCTCGACGATCCGCAGTTGCCCGCTCTTCATGCGACGCTCCTTGAGCGTCGGGACCAATACCCTCCCCACCCGATCCTCCAGCGCTTCGATCTTCACCTTCTTGACCAGCGCCTTGCGGACCTGCTCCTCCTTGTTGGAGGCCACGCGGAGTACGTACCACTTCATCGGCGGGCCCAGGCGTTCTGTCGGTGCTTCGGTCATGTCTATGCCGCCTTCAGCACCCCAACCCACGTGAACAGAAGCTGAAACAGCACGTCGACGACGAACATCACCAGCGCCAGCAACACCGTGATCAGAATCACCACCTTGGTCGAGCCGATGATCTCCCGCCGGCTCGTCCAGTTGACTTTCTTCATCTCGCCTTCGGTGGCGATCATGAAATCGCCGCTCTTGCGGCTCACGTACACCACCCACCATGCCGCCACTCCGCAGGCCACGGCGAACAGCAGCGGAATCCCCGAGGTCACGAACAACCGCCAGAACCCGGGACCCGAGTACACGTCCAGCCGGTCCCGGAGAAACAGCGCTCCCCAGGCAATCAGCACGCCGGCCCCCACAAACGTCCCCAGCCGGGTCATCTTCCCCTGGCTGGGCTTGTAGACCCGTAGTCCACCGCCACCGGCGACCGACGGTCTGGCGGCCGCCGCCGAGGCGGGTTGTCCGGACGGTACCGGCGCTGTCGATTCCATGTTTCCCATTTCCGTTCGCCCCGTCGCGGCCTCTCCCCGCTCCGCTCAGGCGGTCTGCTCTCCGGTTACCACCGGACACCAGGAGCGGAGGGACTCGAACCCCCAACCGCCGGTTTTGGAAACCGGTGCTCTACCAATTGAGCTACGCTCCTCCCCGCGTTCGCTCAGACCCTCGATCGCCCGGTCATTCCCGCACCACCCACGCACCGCGTGCCCGCCCGGCGGACGGGGCGCAAAGCTATCACCGCCCCCGTCTCCCCACCGGTCAAACCTATTTCCGCTTGATCTTGTGGAGGGTGTGCGTGCGCGACCGCGGGCAGAACTTCTTCAGTTGCAGCTTCGGCGTGCCGCCCATCACGTTCACGTTGGTGCGGTAGTTGAGCTCACCGCACTCCGTGCACTGGAGCCACACCCATTCCCTCTTCGCGGCCTTGGCCATATTCCTGCCGTTCCTCCCGCCCGGGCCGGGACCCCTGGCGTCTGTGCTGCGCGCCGCAGTCCTACTCGACGATCTTCACCACCACGCCCGAGCCGACGGTGCGGCCACCCTCGCGCACCGCGAAACGCAGCCCCTGCTCCATCGCAATCGGCTTGCCCAGTGACACTTCCAGGGCGATGTTGTCCCCCGGCATGCACATTTCGGCCCCCTTGAGTGCCAGGCCGCCGGTAACGTCCGTCGTCCGGAAGTAGAACTGCGGACGATAGCCGTTGAAGAATGGCGTATGCCGCCCACCTTCCTCCTGCGTCAGTACGTATACTTGGCCCTCGAACTTGGTGTGGGGAGTAATGCTGCCCGGTTTGGCCAGCACTTGTCCCCGTTCCACCTCTTCCTTCTTCGTGCCGCGCAGCAGGCACCCGGCGTTGTCACCGGCAACGCCGCGGTCCAGCGTCTTGTTGAACATCTCCACGCCGGTCACGGTCGTCTTCTGGGTCTCCATCAGACCGACGATCTCCACCTCGTCGCCGACCTTCACCTGACCGCGCTCGATACGCCCGGTCACCACCGTCCCGCGCCCCTTGATGCTGAAGACGTCCTCGATGGACATCAGGAACGGCTGATCCACATCCCGCTCAGGCACCGGGATCCACCGGTCCAGAGCCGCCAGCAGTTCGGCCACACACTTGGTGGCCTCGGGGTCCTTCGGGCTGTTCATGGCCGCCAGCGAGTTACCCCGAATCACGGGGGTATCGTCCCCGGGGAAGTCGTACTTGCTGAGCAGCTCGCGCACCTCCAGTTCCACCAAGTCGAGCAGCTCGGGATCATCGACCAGATCGACCTTATTGAGGAACACGAGCAGCGACGGCACGTTTACCTGGCGGGCGAGCAGAATGTGCTCGCGCGTCTGCGGCATGGGACCGTCGGCCGCCGATACCACCAGGATCGCCCCGTCCATCTGGGCCGCCCCCGTAATCATGTTCTTCACGTAGTCGGCGTGCCCCGGGCAGTCAATGTGGGCGTAGTGCCGGGTATCCGTCTCGTACTCCACGTGGGCGGTGGCGATCGTCAGAATCTTCGTCGAGTCGCGGCGCCCCTGCTTCTCGGAAGCCTTGGCCACCTCGTCATACGAGATCGCCTTACTCAGACCCTTCAGCGCCTGGGTCAAGCAGATCGCCGCCGTCAACGTCGTCTTGCCGTGGTCGACGTGACCGATCGTACCCACGTTCACGTGCGGCTTGGTTCTTTCGAAAACTCCCTTAGCCATCCGTTACTATCCTCCACTCGTCAGACCACGTTAACGCCGGTGTCTTCGCCCGTTGCCTCACCATCGAAGCAACCGTGCTTACTGTCCGGTGATACCCGCACCCGCTGTCCACGCCAACCGCAACCGGACCCGCGCTGCTTTCCCCGCAGCGCGCCCTGCTCAATGACCCGGTGGCGCTTCCTCACCTCCACAAGCTGCTGATGGGAATCGAACCCATGACCTCGTCCTTACCAAGGACGCACTCTACCGGCTGAGCTACAGCAGCACCTCTCGTGCACGCGCCCCTGCGCCACAGACATGCACCGCAGAACAACGTCTCGGTGCACAGCCGGCACGCGTGCTGCTAAACTCCTCTCCCAGGCGTCCCGCCTCACTACAAGCGGGCCGCACGGTGCAGTCTTCCCCTACTGCCCATCTGGAATCGCTCCGACAGGGCTTAGAGTCTTGCGAGTATACTGGTGTCGCGCGCGTTGTCAAACCGAAATATACTCACCGCCAACGCCCTCTATGACCCCGCTCCCACCCCGATTACCATGAAAAGACCGGCAATAAAATATCGTATTACACTGCAATACATCCCCCGGGCCCGTCGAACGAGGCCGGGCGTCCGGCACGCTCCTGCCCCCGCGCGCAGCTCCTCAACTCCACTCTACCCTTACTTCCTGGTGGAAATGCCCTGCCCTTACGTGGCATAATCCCGTAACTGCCTGCCGAGGAGGTGGCGCCAGCCCCACCAGCGGAGCAGCCGGTCGGGCACGATAGCCACGTCGACGGCGGCGGCAAGAGCGGATGCACTCCGTTGTCGTTGTGCTCCTGCACCGCGGCGCGGCAATTGCTCCTGCTTTTCCAATGAGAAGCCCCGCGCCCGAGTGTCCGGCTGAGTCGGCCACCCCCTGCCTGGAGGCAGTCGAGCGTGTTGGGGTGCCTGGGGCTATCGGGGGTACGGGAGACCATGGTGGAGCGCGGTAGTGAACCACGCCACGTCGGACCCCAGAGCCTGCCGGTGCTGCCCTTGAAGGTGCATTCGGCGGTTCCCGGCCACCCCCGCGGCAGCGGGGCAACGCTGGACGACCGGCGTGCGCCCAGCCCCTCAACCGTGGCCGGGGCGTTGGCCCGAGCAGCCGCTACCGGGCGGCGCCGCCTCGCGCTTGCGGGAGCGGTCGGCACTGCCCTCGGCCTCATCGTCGCGTTGGCGATTCCTGCCCGATATCCATGTGCCGCCACCCTTCGCGTTGCAGGTAGCGCGTCATCCGACCCGACGGACGAGTACCGCCGGGCATTGCTGGATTACACCGCATATCGGCTGACCGCGGACCATGCCTCGGCGGCGCAGATGCCAGCCTGGTTCGTGGATGTCCCCGAGGCTGGCCACCTGCGTCTGTGCCTGCTGGCCGGCAGCACGCGAGTCGGGCTCCAGCGTGTCCGTTCGGTCGCGGAGGGCTTCCTCTCCCATCTCGACAGCGAAAGGGAGAGACTGCGTAACACACCGACGGCGGCCGAGGACATCTTGGCGGATCGGAGGACACGGTTGAGCGCGGCCCTTGAGCAGGCCGAGAAGGAACTGCAGGCCGCGCTCACCCAGGTTCCCGCCAGCGACCCGCGGGCCGACCGGGCGGCGCTGCTGACCCAGTGGCAGGAAGCACGCGCTGAGTTCGCCCGGCTGCGCGAGAACCTTATCGAGGCCTCCGAGGGTCTCGCACGCGTGCGCGGGCAGGGCATTCCCACCGACGGTCTGGTCTCAACCCAACAGCGCCTGAGCGCCTTGGAGGGTGATCAGGCGCTCCAGCAGGACCTGAAGGAGCTGACCGTGCAACTCACGCTCGTACAGCGTGAACTGCTGCGTGTTCGCGAGCAGGTGGCACCCCCCTTCGACGCCCTGGCGGACGCGGCCGAGCAACTCGCCGAAGTCACCAAGGCTGATTGCGCCTGGCTTTCCGACGCTACGGCCCAGCAGCAGGTCACGCAGTACGTCGAGGCGGCCACCAGCTACCTGTCCACGCGCGCGGGGTTCGCCGTAGCCTGGGCAGACGAGTTCGCGCACCTCGCGGATGCCACCGTGGACCCTGACAGTCCGGTGGTACTCGACATCCACGAGCGTCTGCGGAGCCTCGTGGCCGATTTTCTCTTCCAGGCGGCCGGGCAACTGTCCACGCTGCGGCAGGTGACCGACGCGCTGGGTGAAGGCACGGGGGACACGGCCCGGTACCACGTGCTGCACTCGGACCTCCTGCGGGCGTTCCAGGTGGTGCAGACGGCCCACCATCGTTTCGAGTTCGCGGCCGGCGCGCTCGACGCCCGGGGCAGCTTCCGCCTCGATGCCGCCTTGCGTGGCGCTCGGGGGTTGCATCGGCGCACCAAAGCCCGTCTCCGCGAGATCGACGACCAGCTACGAACCGTCGCCGTCGAAGACGCCCGCCGCCGGCGTAACGAGCAGATTGCCGAGTATCAGCGGACCATCGAGGCCACCCGGACGGCCGCGGACGCCACCGTGGCCACCATCCTCTCCTTGCAGGACCAACTCAATCTGACGACGGACTTGACCGAGGACTTCCTGCGCAGTTGGCTCGACGCCGAACTAGCCGCCTCCCGCATCGACCTGATGCAGCAGAACCTCAGTACCACGGACTCGGAACTGGACCGACTCGCGGCCGCCCGGACCGCCTCCACCGAGGGGAGGCTGGAACTCGCCTCGTGCGGGGTGATGGGAGCCTCGGTGAACCTGCCGCAACGGCTCGGCATCGGCGCAGGTGCCGGGCTGGGCGCGCTGGTGCTGGCGTACCTGCTGCTGCTGCGGCTGGCCGAGCGACAGTAGGTGTGCACCTCGCCATTGCCTGGGCAACGTCGCCGATGCCAGGCCGGTCCGACCGGCACCAAGCCCGACCCCGCCACCTTCTCTTATCCGCATGCCTTACGGACCGAACGTCGCGCGGCTGGTGACGATCTCCTGATTCCTGACGGAATCCACGTGAGTCCGGCTCGCTGCCCACGCTTGTCTTTGTGAGGGCACGCCGTGGTCCGCACCGGACGGCAGGGCCCTGAAGCGGCCGCCCATCAGGTGCGGGAATCGCCCGGTCGGGCACCGGGAACACCCGGTCAGGCGTGGGAAGCTACGGAAGTTCCCGCCGAAGCCGAGTGAGGGGTCTCGTAAACGAAGGGGGGACTCGCTCCGGCAAGGCCTCTCGAGGAGCACGAGTACTGCCATGCCCCGCGCAGAACCAAGGCAGAATGAGGTGCAGAGCCCGCGCCCAAGGCGTGCCGTCTCCGCCCGCTGGCCGCCCCCACCCAAAGGGGGCCCCCGCGGAGCATAGGTGCGCGTCCGGCCAGCGCCCCGAGGACACTGGGAAGAAAAGAGAAGAAAACGACGGACGCGCGTAAGAACATGGCCGTTCGGGCGTCTAATGGATGATGCGAGCGACGGAATCGCGCCGCGCGACTCGGTGGCCAACCGAACCGCAAGTTGGCGCACGTCCCAAGAGGTGCACAGGGCCCCGCTCTACGGCCCGAGCGGATGGGCCCCATACGAACCCAGGGCCACTAAGGAGAACCTCCGATGTTCCTATCTCCCCCTAGCATCCGAGGACCGCACCTGCTGTTGTTACTCTGGGCTGTCTTAGCTCTCGCGGGCACGACGGCTGCGCCGGCCGGCTCGGTGCCCGGCACGCCCTCGCACGTCGTTCCGTCGAACGTGCGCGTGGGCGACCTGTTGTTCTGCGAGTGCAGAAACTCCGGGCTCCACTCGCTGGACGGCTGGGACCATGTAGCCATGTACATCGGCAACAGCCAGTTCGTGGAGGCCGTGCCGGATGAAGGCGTCTGGGTGGCGAACTACAACGTCTACTTCACCTGGGCTACCGACATCACCTTCGGCTACGTCATGGGTGCCACGCAGAGCGATCGTGAGGACGCGGTGGAGTTCGCACTGGGACAGGTGGGAAAACCGTACCAGCCCATTCCGATCCCCAAGAACCCCAGCCCGGATTCGCTGATGTGGTATTGCTCGGAACTGGTCTGGGCGGCCTACCTGAGCGTGGGCTTCGACTTGGACAGTGACGGCGGATTGGCCGTCTACCCGTGCGACATCGCCGCGGGCGACGGTGTTCAGATGTACGCCGGGGAGTTGCCTCTGGCGCCGCGCCGTCCGGCGGGCATGCAGTACTGCGTCAGGCTCGAGACCCGCGAATACACAACCGCGTGCAGCGACCCCCAGTGCAACGATGTGTACTACGAATGGGATTGGGACGATGGCCTCAGGGTGGAGTGGTGGATCGGTCCGTGCTCGTCCGGGTCGACGCACAGCCGCTTCCACACCTGGAAGACCCTGGGATGGCACTACGTCCGCGTGCGTTGCAAGGACAACAACGGACCCGGACCATGGTCGCAGCCGCTGCCCGTGTGGGTGGACGCGGTGCTCGGCGGGATCGGTTGGCCACCGGGGGAAGGGGACGCCCCGACACTCGGGTCAGAGGCGCCCGAGGATGACGGCGGGTTCATGACACCCCCAACGGCCGATCCTCCTTCGTCAGCGCCTGAGCCTCAGATTCTGCCGTAGCGGCGGGTCGAACAAGAGGGGACGGGCGTTGGGCGGGAGGCGTCTCGAAGCCTCACGAGGAGCCTTCGGCTCGGCGCCGGTCCCCTCCTTCATTGGGCCACGGGCTGTCCAACGCCGCAGCCGTTCCACCGTGTGCCGCGCGGCCGCCCTGCTCCGCACCGCGACCGCAAGAAAGCAGACGGATGTCAGCGCCGGCGGCCCCTGGCCGCGCGGGTTCACCGTCGCATCCCTCCGACGTGGCGAGCCCTTCAGAAAAGCTGATACACCTCGGCACCGATCCGGCAGGCCGCCACCGAGATGACCGGCACTACAACGAGCACCACGGGCAGCAGCCACTTGCGCCGCAGGTGACGCCCCACCACCACCAGCAGCACGACCAGCCACCAGTAGTACATGACCGTCAGCAGCAACCCAGGGAGGTCACCGCTCGCGAAAGGCCACCAGCGCCGCGGCAGGTGCCACGAGTCCGGATCGAGAATCCACGCGAAGTTCCACGCATCCCGATACCCGTTCAGCAGCGGCGGCCCGGTCACCCACTCCAGCGCGACGAAAGCCGTCGTGTACAGGCTCACCTTTCGCCAGAGCAGCCAGCGGCGCAGCCGGTTGCTCCAGCGCAAGTCCAGCAGGAAGAACAAGACCGACTGACACTCGACGTGGACCCAGATGCCGACCGGCCAGGCCAGCAGGAGCTGGAGCGCGTCTCCCTCGCCGAAAACCGCCAGGAACCCCCCGAGCCCGATCAAAACGCACCCGGCCGCGAACGCCGTGGCCAGGCCCGTGGATGACTTCTCCGTCAGCCGCAGCGCGAACGTACGCGGGCGAAACAGGACGAGCAGCCACGTGCCCAGCGCGCCGCGCAGCCTCCCCCACCCGCGCGACGCTTCAATCGGCAGCCTCGGCCTGCGTGCCACCGCCAGCACCGCCTCCCAATCAAACGCCCCCCCGCACTCCGGACACCGATTCCCCGGCAGCCCGATCAGGATGTAGTCGCACTCCGGACAGCGCGGCACACCCTCGTCTCCCCCGTCCTCCGTGGAGAGACCCCGCGGCCGCTCACTGTCGCTCCCGGCATGCTCGCTTGGCTGGCCCGAAACGGGGGATGCCATACTCATTGCCTCTGCTTCTCCGGGAAACGGGGGACACCCTGCCTATTCCCTCTGTTGCTCCGCCCCGCAAACCGGCCGCCGCGACCAATGCGGGCGTAGGACGAGCGTCTGCGGGGGTGGTGTGTGCGCCTCGTCTGCTGCCCAGAGGGAAAGCGCGGGTTGCCAGGGTCTTCGAGACCCTGGGCCCGAGGGCACTCCCCTCTCATCCTCTCTTCCCTCTAATCCGGGAACACCATCAATCGGCGGGCATCATACCAGTGCGGTGATAGGCGGGCATCAATCGGGACACATCAAACCGGTATGGCATTCGGGGGCCATCCTGCCAGCTTCCTCGACCCACGGCAGCTAACAGAACCCCTCTCCTCCCCGGGGGAGAGGGCAGGGTGAGGGTGAGGGGGAAATGCTGCGGGGATCCGACCCTCCCGGCGCGACCCGCGCACGTTCACGGCCGCACGGTGAGGGGGGAATGCTGCGGGGATCCGACGCTCCCCCGGAGCCTCCCTGGACAAAGGAGGGGGGTTGTGTTGCGGGCTCTTGCGGGCCGGTCGGCGCGGGGCCAGGACGCGGTTGACCGCCGCTTGCGGGCGTGCGAGGGAGTCATCGTTCGGCCGCGGTCGCCCCGTACTGCAAACGCTCGGCTTCCTCACGGCCGGCGGAGATTCCGTGGCGCGGCCGTGTCGCCGGTGGACCCACGGGCGAGACGCCCGTGCCACAGTTCGGGTTGCGGGCAAAGCCCGCGCTGCACGCTCATGAAGCCCGAGGCGCGATCGCAACGCTGCGCCGGTCGGCTCCCCGAGCGACGTTCGCTTGCCGCCCACTGTCGATTCGTACCGCCCCGTCGAGTGCCCGCCAGAGAATCAGGTATGGTGTCCCCTGAATCCGCGGACAGGAAACGCATTAGGATAGCCGCCAACGCAGGTGAAGCCCTCGCACCCTCAGGTTGCGTCTACCGCAGCACTCACCAAGTTAGGACCCCTCGTGCTCGACGTTGACGACGATGTGGTCCTCGTAAACCGTCACGACGACCGTATCCCCGGAATCGAAATCCTCGCCCCGCACCAGGACTTTGCCTGGCGTGTCCGGCAGCTCAAACGATGGACCAGGCGCGCCGCTGGGCCCGGGGACGCCGGCCGTCGGCTGTTCAAATGCGACAGACACGAGGGCAATCTGGTCGCCCTCAGCTAAGTCCCAGAGCGTGACCCGATCGAATCCGGCCGCCCACGGTTGGTTGCCTTTGGAGGCAAAGGCGAGCGAGAACCGCGCTGGCTCGGCACGGCCTGGAGTCGTAAGCTCGTAGGTCAGCGCCCCAAACAGGTTCGTCTCGTTGATGACCGATAGATCAACCCCGGATTCCGACGGCAGCAGAGTCGCGCCGCAGCCGCCGATGCTCAGTATCACACCGATCGCTAGCGCCCCACTGGCAGCGCCCAGGGACCGCATCGTGAACTTGACGGCGACATGGCACGCGGTTCTCATTGGAGTCAGAAGACAATCTCGTCTGGTCGCGCGCCCTGCTGCTACGGCCCAAGAGGCCGCGGATGCTCGCACGTTTGTGTAAGCTGGCACAGACAACAGGATACTGCGAGGCCCGGCGTAAATCAAGGGCACGCACCGTGCGAGGTGCAAGCGGCAATACGGGGGCACCCGATTCCTTTGAGACACGCCCGACGAGGCGGTACCGTGCCCCATGCCCGACCGGTTCACGTCTCTTGGCGAGCCGACGAGCGAAGCCTTGCGATCCCGTCTGCAGCGTCACAAGCGCACCAGCCGACCGTCGGGCAACGATCGGTCCCTCGCCTGCGTGAAAGCGCCGGTCAGCCGCGTTGCAGGAACTCGCACAGGGCCTCCAGTGGCGGGCGGGTCAGCCCGGTCACCCGTTTGCGGGTGCGATGGCGGACCTTCCCGTTACGGCGGATGCTGTCGCGCAGGAGGCCGTAGACGTAGGGCTTCTTGCGGCGGCGGTGGACGAGGATGTGGAGGTGCATGGTGGTTCTGCCCGGCGGGCCCAAAGTCCATACCCAGGCATCTCCCCAAACACACCACCAGTTACTGCGGTTTCAACCAGGAACCCGGCATACGTACACGTATACACCTGCAGGCCCGAAACCCCGCTAACTCTCGCTCCCTCCGGTACTTAGCTCGTTTCACCCAACGGAAGCTGCGACGGAAGCGTTTGAATCGGGCACCGCTCGCGCGCCGCCCCTTTGTATACGGCAGCCTGCCCGGTATACTAAGTTACATTCCCGTGTGCGCGAGCGTGCACGGTCGGAAGATCTCATGTAGTGGCCCTGCGAGGCAAGGGGTGATGGTTCCGTGACCGCCAACAACGCCACGCGAGGCCGGAGTTCGCGGTGCAGCGCTACATCATCATCGAAGTCGCTATGACGATCGCCGCGATCGTCATCGTCGGAGGCCGTGGCCAACTGCCGCCGGCGCAGCTCGGCTTCGAAATCGTGGTCGTCAACGAGACAGACGATTACGGAACGCTCACGTATGAGTTGAAGGCGCCCGAGTATGCGCAGGCACTCACGTTTGATCCCCGTTTCTCTCCGCAGAGCAGCCAACCAACCGGCGGTGAGGTGGTTCATTCGCGGTAAGATGTCGGCGACTATGAGCGCTTGACCTTCGTGAGCATCAGTTTTGACCAATTGGGCACTCCATACATCACGGGCACGCCGATCCCGATCCCCGATGTCCCAGGGAAGCATCTCGTCCCAGGCGTCGATTTCGGCGCGGGTGACACCATCTATGTCACGATTCAAGAACACGAGGTCCAGATCGAAATTCGCACGGGCTATGTCCGGTAGTGGCCCGCGATACGACGCCCGCCAAAGCACCCGTGCTCGCTGCGGAGGATTCCCGGTGTTTCGAAAACTCATGTGCCTATCTCAAGTCGCTTTCGTGATGCTCGTCGTTTTTGGCAGTAGGTGTACGCCGTCGCAGCAGGGGGCTTTGCCCGAAGATGCTGAGAGACCGTCGTTCGAGATACCGCTGGACGCACCAGAGTCTGGCCCCGTCGAGGATGGCGATCCCACAATCGCGGCCATCGAGGGCAACCCGGTTGTCCTTATGACGACTTCACAGAAGGGCGCCCTACACGTGTCTGCGAAGACCGACGACGCGGGACATCCCGAACGCCTGCAAGCGGTTTCCTACTTCCCGGCTGGCGTGACGAATGCTTCGACGGGGGTGTACTTCCACTATGCGGACTCGGGCCGCCTGTCGCAAGTGGTGGACGCCATCTCCGACGTGACCCTCCGAATCGAGTGGCAGGATGGGCAGCACGGGACAGTGCGCGCTTTGAGGGGTGACGCAATACTCGCGGACTCGATTCCGATCGAATTGCCGACCCCGACCGCAAGACTACTGCGGCCATCAGAACGAGTCGTAATCGATGCGACTCGGAGCGCAAGGCACTCCGATAGGGCTCGCAGTCCACTACGGCATTTAACGGTGTCCGTAGCCACGGAGAGCTGCCCGAAGAACGTGTACGTTGATTGCCGGTGGCAGGCCAGCCCCCGCCGTCCGAACGGTGAACTCTTGCCAGCGCAGACGTTCACCGTGGCAGGTCCGACGAAAGCCCAGCCGATTGACGCACACACGTTCCTCGCGGAATTCGATCTTCCTCCGGCAGAGGGCTATGACGCAACCGCCTCCGGCGATGAATGCACGCTGCGCGACGGAATCGTCGCGGTTATTCCGTCACCGCTGGACGAGGGGGACGTGCTCTGCGGGGCCGCCGGATTGGCCAGCCTGGGGTTGCTCGCGGTAATCTGCCAAGCAGTGGATGCGATGCATGACCTCTGGGAAGTGCCGTGCAATCAGCAACGCGTGATTGTGCCAGGGCCAACGTTGCTCGTGGACCTTTCCGTGTTCGCGGCATTTGATGTTCCGCCGTACGCCATGTGGACAGAGAGCAGCGCCGTCGTCGACGGCAGTACTGGAACGGATTTCACGAAGGCCGTGACGCTGAACGGTGGGCCGGTGTGTGACAAGCGCGATTGGGGTGTGGACGTCAATTGGGCCCCTGGGAGCGAGAGCGATCCCGTCAGCGTTCTGGAGACAAGCGAGCAAATCACCTACACAATCAAGGGCACAAGTAGGAACCAAGGCGTCGGCCACAATGCTGGTTTCTCGATTACTGGCTCCCCCTCTCATCGTCTGCACTCAAGGGTCGCTTGGTCACCTGATCCCCCTCCGTACGGCGGCGTCTTCTGGAGGACGGATGGTCTTCAGGGTTGGGGGCGTAATGGTGAGTGGTATCCTATTGACGGGGCAATGAGCGTAAGCTACTTCTTCCAGCACGCCAGCCTTGATGAGCCGCCATATGTAGCAGAGCCGTATCAGTATACCATAGTAGTACAATTCAGAGAATAGGTGCGAGCGCGACGGATCTTGAAAGCCGTGTCGGCGATCATGCAGCAATGCCACGGCTGCCCCTCAGGCGCACCACATCCCAACCACATAGGCGCGGCGTCTCGTAATCGACGAACACGATACCCCCTTCCCATGTTTCTTTGGCTTCCCGCCTGCTCGGCGCGCGGCCAGGACGCAGTGGGCCGCCGCTTGCGGGTGCGCGAGGAAGCCTTCGTTCGGCCGCGGTCGCCCCGTACTGCAAATGCTCGGCTTCTTCGCGGCCGGCGGAGATTCCGTGGCGCGGCCGTGTCGCCGGCGAAGCCACGGGCGAGACGCCCGTGCCACAGTCCGGGTTGCGGACAAAGCCCGCGCCGCGCGCTCGTGACGCTGCAGACGGGATCGCAAGGCCTCGCTCGTCGGCTCGCCGAGAGACGTTCGCCGGTTGGCCACAGCGCACCGTACCGCGTCGTCCGGCGTTCGTCAAAGCAGAAGGTGTGGTTTCGCCCGACTATGGAGTCCACCGATCAACAGCCTGTTGAAAGAGGGGCGGACCGCAGTTGATGGCCCCGGGACCGGTGCGTTTGAGGCCCTCTACGTCGGCCGCGGGGGGCCGACGCTACTTCTTCAGCCGGCTGTCAGGGACGCCCCTGCTCGCCGTGCCTCCGTGGTGCCATCCACTGGCTCACGCCGGCCCCTACCCTCACCCCTACCCCTCTCCCTGCAAGGGAGAGGGGTTGCTCAGCGCGCTCTCGCCGAGTCGCGGCGGGGGCGGCGCTCCGGCCCTCACCCCGGCCCCTCTCCCGGGGGGAGAGGGGTTGCATGCGGCGCGCTCACGGAGTCACGGGCGTTGGCTTGGACGTTGGAGTAGACTTGCCTGCCGACACCGGTTTTTCCGCTGGCGCCGGCTTGCCTGCCGTCGCCGGCTTGTCCGTCGCGGCGGGCTCGGCGTCGGGCTCCGGCTTCACTGAGACGACAATCGAGTTCGCCTTTGAGTAGTACTTCGCGAACGTCTCCTTGACCTGCTGGGCCGTCAGGGCCTGGTACGCGGCCGGGTCGTTCACCACGTCGTCGAGGCTTGCGCCGCGGAAGGTCAGGCCGCCCATGCGCCGGGCCCAGAAGGCCGGCTCGCGCAGCTCCTGCTCAAACGAGTTGGCGAACTGCTTCTTCGCCACGTCCATTTCCTCGTCGGTGGGACCCTGCGCGACGAACGCCTCGTACATCGACGCCAGCTTCTCCGTCAGCGTCGTCACCTTGCCCGGATCGGTGGGCGCCGCGGCCGAGAACACGCCGAAGCCGGGGTACGTGCTGCCCGGACGCGAACCCGCCCCGATGCTGTACACAAGCTGGGCGTCCTCCCGCACCTCCTTGATCATCCGCGTGGAGAGGATGCGGGCGGCCATGTTCAGCGCCCGGGTGTCCGCGACGTTCGTCTCATCCGCCCCGTAGAACCCCGAAAGCACGAACGCCTGCGGCGTCGAGCTCACCATGGACCTCTCCACCACGCGCGGTCCCGCCGGTCGCTTCAGCCTGCGCAACGCCGCGTACGTCGTCGAGCTCACCCGCGGGCGCGCCGGCAGCGATCCCAAGTAACGGGCCGTAAGCTCGAGCACCCGCTCCCGAGGCACGTCGCCCACGATCACCACTTCGATGGGCGACTCCTTCAGCAGCCGCTCCAGCCACGCCTGCGCCGCCTCCACCGTCAGCCGGTCCACGTTCTCCACCGTGAGCGGCTGCGTACGCGGTTCGTCATCGGGATACGGAGCCGCGCCGGCCGTGCGCATCCCGAGCATCATCGGGTTCTTCAGCGCCTCCTGGAGCATCTCGCGCTGCCGCGTCTGATAGCGCTCGAACGCCGGCGCCTCCACCTTCGGTTCCGTCAGCAACAGGTGGACAAGCTGGAAGCCGGTTTCGAGGTCGGCCGGGCTGCCCGAAATCGACAGCGTGATGGAATCATCACCGCCCCCGCCTCCCCCGCCCCGACGACCGCCCCGCCCCCCGCCGCCGAAGCCCCCGCCGACGGAGACCTTCTTACCCGTCATCAGGTCCCGGATGTCGGTGGAGGCGAGCTTCCGCGTGGCCGGCTGCGACCAGGCAAGCTGCGCCGCCTGCGTCACGCCGCGGTTGGCCGCCGTTTCCAGCAGTTCGCCGCCGATCAGCGCGATGCTGACGGCCGCCTCGTTCTTGCGTTCATCCATGAAGCGGTAATGCACGCGGACGTTGTTGCTCAGCCAGCCGGACCAGACGCGGCTGGTGGTGTGTTCCTCACCCTCGACGACGGTACCGGGCGTCGGCAGTGCGTCCATGAGCTGCGTCGCACGCGCCGTTTCCACGTCGGGCTCAGGCTGCACCGCCAGCGCCCTGGTCCCGATCTCCAGCAACTCCGCCTCGGTTGGCACGTTGTCCCCCGCGGGCAGCACGGCCACGAAGGCGACGGCCCGCGTGTCAAACTCATCCGCGAAACGCTTGGACGCTTCCTCGAGCGAAATCGTCGGCAACAGTTGACGCAGCAGGTCGAGACGCTGTTGCGGCGACATCGTGGGCTCGCCTGAAGTAACGTCGCCGTTGATGCGCCGCAGCAGCGTCGCGGCCAGTTGCGTCTCTTCCGTTTCGACCGCCCGCTCGGCACCCGTCATGATCTGGGTCTTGGCGTCGTCGAGTTCCCGAGCCATGAAGCCAAAGGCACGCCCGCGCTGCAGCTCCAGCGCGATCTCCTCCAGAGCCGGCCGCCACTTGCCTGGGGCGGCGCTCGCCGACATCTCGGCCGTGTAGATGGCGTTCGACTCGTTGCCCGTCCCCACCCGGGCGTTCAGATAGCTCGTCCCGCCCCGCGCGACCTTGTCGCTCAGCCGCCGGTTCATCGCCATCTCGCCTAGGCGCATCACCAGGTCGTGGCGATACTGGGGCACCGTGGTCACCGGCGGCCGGGCCGGCTCCAGCCGTACGATCCGGATGTCCTCGGAACGCACCTCGTCGTCGCTCGCCACGATGGCGAAGCTTCTTTCGTACTTCGTGACGTTGAGCGCCTGCGGCGCCGGTCGGGGCCGCTTCGGGGCATCGCCGAACCGGCTGCGGATGACGCCGATCACCGCCTCCGGCTCGGTATCCGCCACGACGATGAGCGTGGCGTTGGCCGGTATGTACCACCTGCCGTAGTAGTCGCGGAAGTCAGCCTCGTTGAGGTTGGTGATAGTCTCCTCGGTCCCGATCGGGATGCGCAGGCCGTAGAGCGAACCCGGCGCAATGTGCTCCATCACGTAATACATCGTGCGCTGGCGGCCCGACAGGCCGCGACGCCACTCCTCCAGAATGATGCCGCGCTCGGCGTCGATCTCCTCCGGCCGCAGCAGCAGCCGGTGCAGCACGTCGGCGAAATACGTCATGCCCTTCTCGAGCGTCTCCGGCTTCACGTCCGGCAGGGAGAGCTGATACGTCGTCTGTTCGAAACTGGTAAAGGCATTCTGGTCGCGGCCGAACGTCATCCCCAGCGACTGGAAGAACGGCACCAGCGACCCGGGCGGGAAATGCTCCGAGCCGTTGAAGGCCATGTGCTCGAGATAGTGGGCCAACCCGCGCTGCCGGTCGGTCTCATTGAGCGACCCGCTGGCGATGTGAATCCACATGGCCGCCCGACCCGGCGGGTTCGCGTGCTTCCGCACGATGTATCGTAACCCGTTGTCCAGCTCGCCCGTGACCAGCGACGGATCCGTAGGCAGTGGTTGGGCCGCCGCCGGCGCGGCAAGGACGGTTAGCGAGACCAGACCGACGATTGTGAGGCGGAGAGTATGCAACACGATAACGCTCCATATCGCAGGGTAACGAGGCACGCGCGACCACGCGGGGCGAGTATACCGGCCGGGCGTGCCCGTCTCAACGCCGCCATCGCGCGCAGGTGTCGTGTCTCCCGCTTGGAGGCTATCCGCTCTCTCGTAGCGGCGGCCGCAGGCACGCACGCCTATGCGCCCGCGGCACCTGCCCACCCCGGATGCCCCGGTGCCCGCCGCCGCGGCCCCGTCGGCGCACGCGCGCTTGCTCCTCTGCCTTTCGGCGCCGCTCTCCTCTTCTGCGCTTTGGAGTGGTATGCTGGTGCTTATGCCTGGTGAAGACTGGCGGCAACGGTGCGGTTAGGAGCAGTACCATGCGACGGCGGATGACCAAGCTTGGCGGACTGGTGGCGGTCGGTGCGGCGCTCTTCGCCTTCCTTCCGGCCTGCACACTCCCAACGGCTGCAACTTCCACAATCCAGCCCGCGCCGGAACGCCCCTCCGCCAGCGAGGGCACCCGGGTCGAAGAGTGCTGGCCCGACGGCACCCTGCGGGTGCGGAAGCAGGTCGTGACGATGCCCGACGGCACGGTCGTCGACCACGGCCTATACACAAGATGGCATACGAACGGCCAGAAGGAGTATGAAGTCACGCTGAACTATGGGAAGAAGGACGGCGTGCAGCACCGGTGGCACGCCAACGGTCAGCTTCGCAGCGTGCAGCATTACGTCAACGGCCAGCGTCACGGTTCCACGACAACCTGGGATGAGAAGGGCCGCAAGCGCACCGAGGAGTTCCACAACCAGGGCCAGCCTGACGGCACCTGGACGGTTTGGGACGACCGGGGCCGCGTGAAATGGCAGGGACGCTTCGACAAGGGGGCCGTAGTGCCATAGACGGCCGCGACTGGACCTGCCCCCTTCGCCGGGACGGGAGCAGGACCCCAACTTGCGGACCGTCCCCGGGAGGCCCCAGCCTCTCCGCCTGGGCCCACATGCACGCCGCGCCTTGGACAGCGTGCCAATCCGCCCACAGGATTTCGCGCAGCGAACGTGCAACATGAGCCACGCGGGGGAGTCAACCGTGGCCCGCCCCCCCCGTGTGCCAGAGCGTCCCGGGGAACTTCCCGCCAAGCGCCGCTCGCCTGAGTCCCAGGCGACGGCGTTCGACAGAAGTTAGGCTTTGACCTTGTTAGGCGGGGCGTCTTCGGGTAACATCCTCGTTTGGGCAACCTGGGGAGTTTCGGCTTCCTGCGTTGGGGGGTGAGCCTGCGAGCCGGGCAGGGAGGATGTGTTTCTCCCGGACGGTCTGCTCGTAGCGGCCACGGCGGTGGCTCCGCGGTCCGGGCGGACTGCTTCTCGCGGGCGGGGTACTCCATTCCAGCGTGGCCCGCCTACCTACCAAAGGGGAATCCATGACCACCGACAGATTGACGGCGCTCGCCTGCTTGACTCTGGCCTGCGCGGCGACCCTGGTGGCGGCAAGCGTGGCGAACACGACACAGCCCGCGCCGGACAAGCCCACCGAGGCGGTCGCCGACGACCTGATCCGCGCCCAGGGACACCACGAGGTGCGCGAGGATCCGTACGTGCCCGTGTCGCGCGACCAGATGCCGACTTCGCCCGGCGGGCGGTACGTCCGGGGGCGGTACGTCAGCGTGCAGGCAAACGTCGACGCCAACGGCAACAACATCGTGGGCGACGCCGCCAATGAGCCCTCGATCGCGGTCGACCCCAACGACCACAATCGGATGGTCATCGGCTGGCGTCAGTTCAACACGGTCACCAACAACTTCCGCCAGGCCGGGTGGGCGTACACGCAGGACGGCGGTCAGAGTTGGACGTTCCCGGGCGTGATTCAGCCCGGCGTGTTCCGTTCCGACCCGGTCGTCGATGTCAACGCCGACGGCGTCTTCTTCTACAACAGCCTGACCACAGACGATGTTGACTACTGGTGCCACGTGTTTCGGTCCTACGACGGCGGTATGACATGGGACGCCGGCACGTACGCCTTCGGTGGTGACAAGCAATGGCAGGTCATCGACACCACGGACGGCGTTGGGCGCAACAACATCTACGCCAACTGGAACTCCTTCTACAGTATCTGCAGCGGGAGCTTCACGCGCTCCTACAACGGCGGCAGCAGCTTCGTGGACTGCACCAGCATTCCCGGTTCTCCGTACTGGGGAACACTCGCCGTCAACGCCGAGGGTGATCTCTACGTCAGCGGCACCGGCTTCACGATGGTGAAGTCCACCACCATGAAGTACTCCGGCCAGGCCGCCCAGTGGGCGTTCTCCCGCACCGTCAGCCTCGACGGGAGCATGGTCATGTCGGCCGGACCCAACCCCGCCGGCCTCTTGGGGCAGAACTGGATCGTGGTCGATCAGTCCGACGGGCCCACGCACGGGTACGTGTACATGGCCTGTTCCGTGGACCGCAACTCCAACCCCGACCCCCTCGACGTCATGTTCGCGCGCAGTACCGACGGCGGGCAGACCTGGAGTGCGCCGATCCGCATCAATGATGACCCCGGCACCTCCGCCTGGCAGTGGTTCGGCACCATGTCCATCGCCCCGAACGGTCGTATCGACATCGTCTGGGCCGACACGCGCAACGACCCCGGCGGGTACGACTCTGAACTGTACTACTCTTACTCCACTAATGGCGGCGTCAGCTTCTCTGCCAATGAAGTCATCACGCCCGCCTTTGACCCCCAGGTCGGCTGGCCGCAGCAGAACAAGCTCGGCGACTACTACGACATGACCTCTGACGACATGGGCGCCGACCTTGCCTACGCGGCCACGTTCAACGGCGGACAGGACGTCTACTACCTGCGGATCGGTGAACCGTGGTGCGTGGACGCCGGCGCCGTCACTCTGGATTCGCCCACTTACGCGTGTCAGGACACGGTGACGATCCTTGTCTCAGATTGCGGACTGAACACAGACGACCAGACCATCGAGTACGTGGTCGTTGACATCGACTCCGACTCGGAAACGGGCGTCGAGCAGGTCACTCTTACGGAGACCGGGGCCGCCACCGCCCGCTTCAGTGGTTCCATAACCGTCAGCACCACCAACGCCCCCGCGGTGTTGTGGGTGGCGCCGGGGGACACGATCACCGCGACGTACATCGACGCCGACGACGGACAGGGGAACTACAACGTCGTGGTCACCGACACGGCCGTCGTGGACTGCACGCCGCCGATCATCGGCAACGTGCAGACCATCAACATCGAGCCCCACGCCGCCACGGTGGCCTTCACCGCCAACGAGCCGGTGCGGGGGACGGTCTACTACGGGTTGTCCTGCGGCAACCTCAACCACACGGCCGTGGGCAGCGGCTACAGCACCGCGGCCAGCGTTGCCCTCAGCGGCCTCAAT
>JAKQDH010000214.1 GCA_029558835.1 Planctomycetota bacterium
TGTCACGCGGAGCGCAAGTTCGACCGTCCGCCCACGTGCGGGGAATGCCACGACAAGGACAGCGGCATCACCTTCCCGGACCGCCGCCCAGGCCCCAAGGAAGAGCCGCCCGCAACGAAGCCGGCGCCCACAGCGCCGCCCCAATAGGATGCCGAGCCGGCCGATGCGGTCACGCACGCCGGCGGGGCCGGGTCACCCCGGGGGGCGCGCGGCTTGTTCGTACTGAGCCAACAGGGCCCGCAGTTCCGCCGCCAGATCCGCGTCGCCGCGTTCACCGGCGCACTGGAGGGCAGACCGCGCTGCGGCGATGGCAGCAGCAAGGTCACCGTTGGCCCGGCAGGCGACGGCCAGCGCTTGCAGGGCGCGAGGGTTGCGTTTCTGCGTGCGCTCGCAGACCTCCCGGGCGAGGCGGAGCGCCTCGGCAGACTCACGGACCTCGGCCAGAGGGCACTCGGCCAACAGAAGGGACAATTGGATCGCGGCGTCCGGATACGCGGGCACCCGTTCGCGGACCAGGCGGAGCAGGTCGCGGGCGTCGCCGTAGCGTTGCTGGCGGGTGAGAGTACCCGCCATCTGGGCCACGAGGGGAGCGCGCTCGGGAATCGCCGTCAGCGCACGCCGAAGCAGTTCCTCCCCATCGACGAAGCGCCCCATGCGCACCGCGAGCAGGCCCATCTTCAGTTGCAGCTCCGGTTCATCGGGCTGGAACCGCAACGCGGCGGCCAATTCGGCACCGGCCTGGTCGAGGGCACCCTGGGCAAGGAGTGCCTGGTAGAGCGTGTAGTGCACTTGGGCGAGCGGCACGGCCACGCCGGCCGCAGTGGCGGCGCGGACGGCCTGCTCGAGACTCGGGGGCGAGGCCGGCGCGGGGGAGCGGCGGAACCCCGTCAGGTACTGCTCGCCCTCGAAGCGCAGCAGGCCCAGCTTCCACTGCACCATGATCTCGCCCCCCAGCCCCAGCGCGGGCGCCAAGCCGGGGTCTTGACGTAGCAGCGCCCGCATCTCGTCCAACGCGTCCTGGTACGCACCAAGGCTGGTCCAAGCCAGGCCCAGACGCATCCCTACCTCCGGCGTGGTGAGGGCGGCATGCCGGGCGCGCACCTCACGGAGGTAGCCGGTCACGTCGGCGAGCGCCTCGCGGAGGGCACCGGCGTCGAGCGTCGCAGGCCAAGGCCGGAACGTGGGCACCGGCCGCGGCGTGGACTCCCGCAAACGCTCTTCCGCCTGGGCGCGGGCTTCCCCAGGAACGTGGAACTCAAACCAGGTGTAGGCGATCTGCCCCGTCGGCTGGAACGCCTTGAGCCAGGCGTAGGCGTCGGCCCCACCGCCGATGTAGATGCCGTAGAACGCATTGGCATTGACGAGAATCCGCCCCGGGGTGAACCGGAACGGGTCAGGGTTGATCTGCCAGGGGCCCGGATGCCGTCGCACGTAGTCACGCAGGTACCGATCGTTCTGGCCCCAGTCGTAGTTCGAGTCCACGAGCACGCGGTGCCCGTGGCGGGGACCACCCGCCAGTTGATTGAAGTAGGAAAGCTGATGCGGCGTAATGCGAGCGGCTTCGGCCACGTAGAACGCCCCCAGCAGGCCGAGCAGCAGGCCGCGCCAGGAGCGTTGCCACAGACCGGCCGCCTCGCGCCCGGCGAGCAGGAACAGGAAAGGACAGACCATCAGCACGTGGCGCAGCCCGATGTTCACCTGCGCCAGCATGCCCAGGGCGAGGAAGCCCACCAGCGGCAGTAGCACAAACAGCACCGTGTCCCGCTGCGGCCTGCGCCACAGAGCCGGCAGCAGCAGGGCGAGCGTTGCCAGGGGCGTCTTCACGAGCAACGCCACAGGGAAGTAGTACCACCAGCCCTGCATCGAGTACGACCCCAACAGGTACCCGACCTGAGGATGTTGAGCATGATGGAACTTGATGCGCAGCGCCTCAACAAACGGGCCGGGCAGCCACGCGCCGGTGGCCGGCGGCCAGTTCAAGTACACCAGGTTGAGGCCCACAAAAGGCACCCCAAGCAGCAGGGTCCACGAGGCAATCAGCCGCCCGCTGCGCTCCCGCCGCAGGAGCCGCCGTCCAAACACCACCCCGAGGACGACGGCTATCAGCGGCAGCAGGAGCAACGCCTGGATCTTCGTCGCCAGAGCCCCGGCCAGCACGCCGCTCAACCCCAGGGCCCGCCACGCCGTGGGCGCCGCAACGTACCAGCGCAGGGCGCAGAGGGTCGCCAAGACGAAGAACGCAAGCGGGAAATCGAGAGTGGCAAGGCTGCTGTGGGCGATGATGTTGGGCGACAGCGCGTAGAGGAACAGGGCGGCCAGTCCCGCACGGCGCCCGTAGAGCTGCGCCCCCATCCGGTAGACCAGCACCCCAAGGACCACGCCGAGCAGCAGCACCGGCAGGCGAAACACCAACAGCCCCTCTTCCGAGAAGACCTCGTGCCGGACACCGAGCAGTGCCGCCGGCAGCGCCATGAGCACGTGCCCAAGGGGGAAGTTGGCGATCCCGCCGGAGTAGCGGCCACTCTTGAGGTATAGGTAGCCGGCGTCGATGTGCCCGCCGATCTCGTCAGCCACGCCCGAGTTGCCCCAGGCGTTCCACAGACCCAGGGCAAAGAAGACGAGCAGCGCGGCCGCCGGCACGGCCGAGCCCGGGGGAATCCATCGCCCTCGCCCGCCGCTGCTCTGCACCATGTCCTGCCTCGCACCGCCCAGGTCTCGGAGACGCCGAGCACCGATCGTCCCGGTGTGCATCGGGAACGGTAAGGTACGCCCGTACGCAAGGAACCCCTGCCCCGCGGGGCAAGGAGACAGCCTACCACTACGGGCCCCGGCCGTCGATCTGGAGCGCCCAGCGAACCCTGGCGACTTTGCAGACGGGTGGCGGTGGATGCGCGGCGCCGCCCCGAGCGCCACGGCGGTCCCGATGACGCCGCGAGACTCCCAGGTCGCCCACGGGGGGCCGACGCTACTTCCGGAGCCGAACGACGCTACTTGCGCAGGGGCCGACACGACGTCCGCCGGAGGGGCGACGCCACTTCCACGACAGGCTCACGAGGGTCTTCGCGGACTGTGGTCGCGGCGCGTTTCGGCCAGCAGGGCGTACTGCCGGGGGTGCGGACCCAGCCACTCGACCGATCCGGTGTGCAAGTCGTACACGGCGCCGACCACCGCCAGCGTGCCGGCGCTGACACGGGTGCGCAGCGCGGGGCTGCCCTCTCGCAGCAAGGTCGCCAACACGTGGTGAACGTTGAGGAGGATGACGTCAGACACCAGTCGCTCGGCGGGCAGCGCGGGGTTGCCGCCGCGTGCCTCGACCACCAGCGGCATGATCTTATCCACGATGCCCGCCACGGCGCCGTGCGGCAGCGCCTCGTGCAGGGCCGCCTTGACCGCCCCGCAATCCGAGTGCCCCAGCACCACGATCAGCGGCGTCTCCAGGTGCTCGACCGCGTACTCAAGCGAACCGAGCTGATCGGACCCACAGACGTTGCCGGCCACGCGCACGACAAACAGGTCACCGATCCCCTGGTCGAAGATGACCTCGACGGGCACCCGAGAGTCAGAGCAGGCGAGGACCGCGGCAAAGGGTCGCTGGCCGTTCGTCAGCGTCTCAAGGCGCCGGGCGCTGTCGCCGTGCGGGTGCTGTGCCGAGCCGGCGGCGAAACGGGAGTTGCCGTCACGCAACAACTGCAAAGCGGTATCGGGATTCGCGTGCGCGATCATATGACCCTCCGCCGGGCACGTAGGGCAGGCTCAGCACGCCGCCCTGCGCGTCCGAGCTGGGAAGCGCGAAACCGCCGGAGAGAGCCGGCACACCCGAAGGCGCCGCGGCGGGTGGAACCCGCCCTATCCCGCAGCCGCCTACAGCTTCTCGGTCTTCTCGACGCACTTGATGCCCATCGTCTCCAACTCGTCGAGGACGGGGTTGTAGATCTCCGGGGTCACGGGAATGTGCACGCCCGGCATCATCACCTCACCCTTGAGCATCAAACGCGTGGCGACGGCGGCCGGCAGGCTCACCGTGCGTGCCATCGAGCTGTCACCCTCCGGCTGGCCGAAGTCGATCAGCGTGGAGGTGATGTGCTCCTTCTTCCCACCCGGGAACGTGGCCAGGAAGTCGTGCAGCAGGACGATCATGTCGCGCTCGCGCGGAGCGTACTTCATCCGCTGCTCCATGCGCAGGGCGAGGATGTCCAGCGGCGTGGTCTGCTTGCCGGTGACGGGGATGGGCTGGTTGCTGAACAGACCGAGCCACTCGAAGCGATCGAGCACGGCCGACTTCTCGGGGAGGTTGAGCTGGGCAGCCACGTCCTTGCGCAGGTTGCCGGAGGGCTTGCCCTTCAGGAAGCGGGCGGTGTACTGGGCGAACGTTGTCCCCGGCGGATACGTCGTCGGCGTTTCGTCGAGCAGGCCGAGGTCAACGACCTTCTTGAGCGTCTCACACCAGCCGGGGTAGCGGTAGGTGCCGCGCAACATCGTCTCCACGCCCTCGAGACCGTACAGCTCGATGTAGCCGAGGGAGTCGCGGTTGGGATAGGCCTCCAGCATGCCCACGCCTTCGATCTTCCGGCCGTGGCGATTGTCGGTGAACAGCATGGGGCCGGGAATCTCGACGAGCTTACCGTCCATGCGATACTTGGCCGAGTTCTTGCCGGCCGTGCACACCCCGCGCGGGCTCCAGGAGAACTTGTAGCCCCAGGGGTTGTCATTGGCCTCGGGAGCCGGCAGTCCGCCGCAGAACGACTTGAAGCTGACGACCTCGCCGCCGCGCCGCTTCACGTCGTGGATGATGCGCATGGCCGACATATGGTCGATGCCGGGGTCCAGGCCGATCTCGTTGAGGATCATGATGCCGGCGTCGCGGGCCGGTCCGTCGAGCGCCTTCATGGCCGGGCTGACGTAGGACGTGGTGACCATATGCTTCTTGTGCTTGATGCACAGCCCGGCGACCACCGGGTGCAACGGGGCCGGCAGCAGGCTGATGGACAGGTCATGTTCCTTGACCAGCCGTTCGAGCTTCTCGGGCTCTTCGGCGGCCAAGACGGCCGCGGTTGAGCCGTTCCGCCGACCGGCGATCATGGCTTCCGCCTTGCTGACCGTCCGCGTGCCAATGGTCAAGTGGATGCCCGGCTGCGCGAGCAGATAGTTCACCAATGGACGAGTTACCAGACCAGCACCAAGAAGCAGCACCTTTTGCATCGAACGAACTCCTGCGCAATGCGAGTCCACAGATACCCCAGAATATAGCCCGGAACTGCTAGCACGATCCGTGCCAGGGCAGGGGCCGGACAAGGGGAGGGATAGGCCCCCGCTGGGAACGGCGCACGCCGCAGGGTGTCGGCCCAGCGCCGCGAACCGCCGGCGGGGTCTGCCACGGCTCCGGAGCTGCGCAGAAGTGGTCTGAGCCCGAGCGCAAGCAAGGGACATCGGCCGCCACCAGGAACCGCGCAGATGGAACGCCACCCCCACCACTGCCGGAACACCCGTCCGGCTTGCGGCGTGACCGCCGTCCCAGTCGCGGCGAAGCTCGTTTGGGGCTTCCGGCGGAGGCAAACCGAGAGGGTGAGCGGCCCGTCGCCCCGGGCCCGGAACGCCCCGGCCGCTCGCACGCCATCGGGACCAGAGCACGCAACCGCCTTCCCGGCCCGGAGCATCAGTGTCCGGCCCCGGCCACGTGCTCGCGCAGGTACTGGTACGGCTCGGCGAACTGCCCGCGATAGACGATGGTCGCCCGGAGCAGTTCCGGCGGCAGGCCGGCGTCTGCCAGCGGGCCGGAAAAGCTCGCCTTCGCCAATGCGGGGATGAACGGCATCAGCGTACCGCTGAAGTAGTTGGACGCATCCACCGGCAACTCGCAGGGCAGGAAGTCCACGGCCAGGACGACCGGGCCGGTGCCCGCCACGCCGTCCTGCGTGTCGCCGGTGAATGGGTCGTACACGTATACGGGGCTGCCGGGGTCGGTCGTGCGGGTGGTGCACGCGAGCGAACCGTCCACGTCGCAGGTGATGTCGCCGATCACGCGCAGACGGGGTTGCCCCGGCCCGCGATACAACTCCTGAAACTGCTCCCGCGTGACGAACCGCGGGTACTTCGGCTCCCAGTAGATGCAGTTAACCAGCATCGTCAGATGCGGCACAAACCGGAAGAAGTCGGGGCGATACCGCTCGGGATGCCCGTAATACTCCTGCAAGTCGAACGAGGCAGAGGAGTCGATCCGCGCGACCATGTGCTCCTCCTTGAACACCACCTTGTAGCAGACGTTGGCCAACGGGGCCGCGGTCGCCACCTCGGCCGGGCTGATCGTCTGCACGGGCAGCAGGTCGTAAATGTGCTGAGCCCCCGCCGCCACCTGTCCGTAACCGGCGAACCCGCAGATAAGCGGGCACAATGCCGGCGGCAGGCCGTCGGTGCGGATGCGCTGCCCCACCGTCCGCAGTTCCTGCTCGACCTGCTGCAAGTCGCGGTGGCGGTGGGCCGGCTGAATGCGCGCGAACGGACTGTCGATGCCCTCGTGCCGCAAGCGCTGCCCCAAAGCCCACAGGGTATCGATCATCCCGGCCAGGCCCGCGTACCGGCCGAAGAACACCAACCGGCGGTTCTGGGCGTCCACGATGCGTTCGTAGTCGATCAGCGTGCACCCCAACTCCAGCAGCCGGCGCAGGGCGGGCATGTTGGCGGGCTGCCCCTTGATGGTGTGCGAGAAGTAAACGTACACCCTGCCGGCACGCAGTTTGGCCGGGGGAATCTCCTTCACCCCCATGATGACGTCGCAGTCATCCAACTCCGGCACGACTTGCGCGCCGACCTCCTGGTACGCGGCATCGGGAAAGGCTCGGATCCGCGAAACCTGCACCCGGATGGGCACGCCGTACCCGGCCGCCAGCCGCCCCACGTCGCTCGGCACCAGCGGCACCCGCCCTTCCCACCGGCTCTTGTCCTCACGCCGCAAACCGATCGTCAGCACGTTAACCACCCCTGTATACAGCGCTCACCTTCGTCCGTCCCGGCTGCCCGAGCCCGACGGAACATACGATGCCTGACGCCTGTACCGCCCCGGCAACGGCGCCCGCGACGGCACGGCACGCGACGCCACGTCCGTCACCTGTTCGGCGTTACGGAGCTACTTCGGCTCCAGATCTTCGTACAGGCGTGCCTTGATTCCCTGCAAAACGGGCACGTCCTGCCAGCTCTGCAGGTAGCTTTCGATCTGCGCGCCCATCTCCCCACGTCCGGCTGCCGCGTACTCCAACTCCAGTGCTTTGAGGCTCCAGCGCATCAGCCGCATACCCCACAACTGGACGATCTGGTCATCCGTGCAGTTCAGCAACCGCCACCCGAATACGCCAATGGACTCATAGGCAGTCACCGCCCACTCGTGATCGCCCTCCGGCATGTTCCGTTGCACGCCGGCCAGCCAGTCCTTCGGCAAGGCGACCTTGTGCTGGAAGATGATGTAGGCGAGCGTCACGGTTTTGCAGTCTTTCAGCCGTCCGGCCTTGATCAGACCATCGTCGTAGAACACCTTCTGCAGCGGCCGACCAACGTTGTTGCCTTCGATGTACGATTTGATCGTACCGTCATAGATTTCCGTAGCGTCCCCGGCCTCGCTCGCCCAACGCTTGTCGAAGAAACCCGGAAGAGGCAGTTCCTTCGCCTCCGCCGCCGGTGGTGATGCCGGCGGAGCCTGGGCTGGCTCAGGCGTGGCAGCGACCGGCTCCGGCGCCTCGGCCACAGGTTCCGCCGCAGGCGCGCTCGGCTGGACGGGCGCCGGCTCTGCCGCCGGTTCCGGCTCGGCCCGGGCACCCTCATCCTCCTGGTGAGCGGCGGGCGGCTCGGCAGGAGCAGCAGGGCTCCCACTCTCCGACTGCTTACGACACGCGGTCCCCGTCGCAACCAACGCCACCACGCACAACCCGCCGACCAACAGTACATGCGCTCGAATGTCCCTCAGGATCGCGCTCATCGTGTCTACTCCTGCACAGCACAACTGTTTGTCCCACACGCCCCTCCGGCGTGAACCGCCGCTCCTCAGCCAATCCTCCAATCCCTCAGCGCGGGCTTTCCCCGCAGCGTAAGGCAGGGTACGGGCGTCTCGCCCGCGGCTCCACCGGCGGGGTGCCGGTACCACGGAGTCCTCGCGGCCCGGGAAGAAACCGGGCACAGTGGGTTCAGAGTATGCCCGAGACGGGGGCGCCGTCAACCGGCCCCAGCAGCCCGTCCACGACGCAGCGTCGGCTCCCCGTAACCGACGGGGAACGCGCCGGAGGCCCCAGCCTTCGAGGAATCCGCGTGGGATGCCGAGCTGGGCAACAGGCTGCCCGGTTCCGCCATTGGCAGCCGGGCGCCAACCTCGCACCCGGCCTCCGTCGTGCTGCTTCCGTCTTGCGGAATCAGCTCCACCGGTTAGCATCATCCACAACGCGGGGCGTGGCGCAGTCTGGAAGCGCGCCTGCTTTGGGAGCAGGAGGTCGCAGGTTCAAATCCTGTCGCCCCGAGTCCGCCAAGATTCTGCCCGGAAGCACCGAGCCGCTCCAACGCCTCACCGCCGGCGACACGGTCCGAGCGCTGCAGTGAGACAGTTGCACGCGGCCGTACAACGTCGCCGTGCTCAACATCATCCCCGAGTTCGCCGCGGATGTTCGGCCGCCGCCGCAGGCAGCCCACAGTACCTACGGGCCGCAATGCGGCGAGCAAAGCAGGTTCGCGGTGCTGACCGACCCCGACCGGCCATGCCGAGGTTGTGGGCGAGGCGTCCGCCCCCGGCTTCTGCATGCAAAACTCAAAGGTCGGCCGGCCGGTCGTCGGCGTGCAGACGTTCGCCTGTCAGGCCGCGCGCCAGCAGGCCGCCCGGGACAACCGCTTCCGTCAGATCCTCCGGGAGCCACGATCATGGCCACGGCAGCAAAGCCGATCTTGGGGACTCCTGGTAGCCGAACTCTTCCGGGGACCGGCGACCGCGTGCAGATCGTCGGCGGCGTGTACGCTGGACCTGCTCGCCGGCCCGAATGTCCACGAGCTGCTTCTACGGATCGCAGGTGAAGGCAAGCGACCCGTGGAGACGTCGCTCCAGGCTCCCCATGCCCGACAGAGGCCGTCGACGGTGGTCACGCTGCACCAGGTGGACGGCGGCAGTCCTGCGCCCCGCAGCAGGGCATGGCGACGCCGCGCCTGGTCCTGACACCCGAGCGACGGTGAAGGTCACGGCGGCTTGTCCCCACCGCCTATTGACACCGCCGGTGGTGCAGGCGATGAGTCGGTCTCAGGAGCGGGCGTGGCAGATGGACGTACCCCAGGTTCAAACGAAGCGCCAGATCGCGGCCCTGCTGGAACAGGCGGGGATTCGCCCCCAACGGCGTTTTGGGCAGCACTTCCTCGTCGACGGCAACCTGATGCGCCGGCTGGTCGACTGCGCCGAGTTGCAGCCGGGGGACGTGGTGCTGGAGGTCGGGCCCGGAACCGGCGGGCTGACCGAACTACTGCTGCCGCGGGTGGGCCGCGTCGTCGCGGTCGAGATTGCCCCGGCGTTGCGGGCGTTGCTGGCGGAACGCCTGGGCCCGGCCGGGAACCTGACGCTGATCGGCGGCGACGTGCTGGCGAGCAAGCACCGGCTGTGCCCGGAGGTGGTGCAGGCCTTGGCGGAGCAGGCACCGGCGGGCGGCGGCAGTCGGAAGCTGGTGGCCAACCTGCCCTACCAGGTGGCCACGCCGGTCGTGATGAACCTGCTGATCGACCACCCGCAGGTGCAGCAGCTGTGCTTCACGGTGCAGGCGGAGCTCGGGGAGCGCATGCTGGCCGACCCGGGCGGCAAGACGTACGGCCCGCTGAGTATCATCGTGCAGAGCCTGTGCCAGGTGGAGACAGTCGCCCGGGTGCCGGCCAGCGCGTTCTGGCCCCGGCCGAAGGTCGAATCGCTCATGCTGCGGCTCGACGTGAAGGAGTGCCCGTTTGCCGAGCGGGCGGAGGTGGCGGCCTTCGCGGCATTGGTGCGGGCGACGTTCGACCACCGGCGCAAGCGCTTGCGCTCAGCCCTGGAGTACGCCGTAGGGCCCGCGACGGTGGCACGCCTGGCCGACCGGATCGACCTGAGCCGTCGACCGGAGTCGTTGAGCGTCGAGGAATGGCACGGACTATTCCGCCTGACGCAAGCCCCGTAGCAACTCGGCACTGGCGTCCTTCGCCTGCGCGGGCTCGCGCCGGGCGGTCGGGGAGAGAACGGCGTCTCCGTGGCTGCCCCACTTGCCAGACAGGTAGACTGGGCCGCCGTCAGAGCCGGTCGAAGCATTGGGCGCCCTTGCCCGGCGTACGCGATTGTGGTGGGGTGCTCCGCGTTCGCCGCGTGCCGGCGAGGATCGCCCGCTTGGTGGCGTAGCGGAGCGGTGAGCGGCACACCAGTCTGTCGGGAACGCTCCTTGCTTACCGACGCGTGGGTTGAAACGACCCCGCTGTCCCACTCGGCAAGTCCGATCGCACGACTCCAGTCTTCCGGGCTTGACGGACCATCGCGTGGCCTTATCGTCTGGGTATGGACATCGACCTCTCCGGGTTTGAGGAGCACGTGCGGGAAGCCGTGCGTTTCTTCTGGGCAACGCGCGGCTCGCAAACCGAGAGGCAGATGGCCAGCGGGACCGCGGATCACGGGGGCGCGCGGGGCCGTCACGGGCGGCAAACAGATGGATGGCTTCGTCAGAGTACTGTGCGAGCTGATCGTTCGCGCAGGCCTACCCGACGCCTGCGTCTTCCGGGACCGGGCGCTGGAGTTGCCGGGCTACTTCAGGCCCACCAAGCAGTGGGATCTGCTCGTGGTCGCCGACGGGAAGCTACTGGCGGTGCTGGAGCTGAAGAGCCAGGTCGGTCCATCCTTCGGGAACAACTTCAACAATCGCACGGAAGAGGCCATGGGCAGTGCCCTGGACCTCTGGACAGCGTACCGGGAAGGCGCGTTTGCCGGATCGCCGCGCCCCTGGCTTGGATATGTCTTCCTGCTCGAAGATTGTGCGAAGGCCCGGTCCCCCGTGAACGTGCAGGAACCGCATTTCCCGGTTTTCCCAGAGTTTCGCGACGCCTCGTACATGAAGCGATATGAGGTGTTCTGCCGGAAGCTGGTCCTGGAGCGACACTACGAGGCAGCGGCGTTCTTGGCCTCGCCGGCGGGCGCGGGACAGGTGGGTGGACACATCGAGCCTGCCGCTGACCTGAGCTTCCGCACGCTGGCGGCGTCACTTATGGGTAGAATGGCAGCGTACGCCGCGACCAGGAGGCCTGTGTGAACCAGCTTCCCAAGACGCTGCACCGCTTCGTGCAGGGCGATGCCCGCGAGCTCGGCTTCCTGCGCGATGGCTCCGTCCATCTGGTGGTCACGTCGCCCCCCTACTGGACGCTCAAGGAATACATCGACAGTCCCGATCAGCTTGGGCACGTTCAGGATTACGAGAAGTTCCTCGAGGCGCTGCGCCAGGTGTGGGCTGAGTGCTACCGCGTGCTTGTGCCAGGTGGGCGATTGGTGTGTGTGGTGGGTGATGTGTGCCTGTCGCGCCGCGAGCATGGGCGACATGTGGTGGTGCCGTTGCACGCGGACATCTGCGTCATGTGCCGCAAGCTGGGCTTCGACAACCTCAACCCCATCATCTGGCACAAGATCGCCAACGCCAACTTCGAGGTCAACAACGGCACGAAGTTTCTGGGCAAGCCCTACGAACCCAACGCCATCATTAAGAACGATATCGAGTTCATTCTGATGCAGCGCAGGCCCGGTGGATATCGCAAGCCAAGCGAGGCCCAGCGCGACGCCAGCCGCATGAGCAAGGAGGAATACGACCAGTGGTTCCAGCAGTTCTGGACCATCACCGGCGCGTCCACCAAGAGCCACCCCGCGCCGTTTCCGCTGGAACTTGCCTATCGGCTGGTGCGGATGTTCTCGTTTGTCGGCGACACGGTGCTCGATCCGTTTGTGGGCTCGGGGACCACCAGCATTGCCGCAATGAAGTGTGGGCGAAACAGCGTTGGCGTCGAGGTCGAGGCGGCCTACCTCGCCCTGGCGAAGCGTCGTGCCGAAGAGGAGGCCAGCGGGCTCTTCTCGACACTCGAGCTGCGCTTCGAGCGCTGCGAACGGCAATCGAAGGCAACTGAGCCGCTGACCGCCTGATGGCGGATCGTTCGTGGAGAAGCCCAGAGCACTCAGTCCGCCGCCCACGGGGGCAGACGCGCCGTGGCTCACCTTAGCAAACGAAGTCCGCGAAGAACGTGTAACGCACTTTCCCCTTCACGACCCTCGCTGCGCAGGCCACCTGGCACGAAGACCAGCGGGCAACCTGCCAGTGGCGTTCACGCCTGCTCCGTCCCGCCGGTGCCCTGGTGGCGCCATTCGTACCGGGTCCTACACTGAAGGCGAAGTTGACGCCGGTGCTGAAAGCCAGGGCGTTTCGGACCTCAGAGCGCAGGCGACCGCTCGCGGCGTTGACGGGATCTAGGGTGGCGCCGGCCCGACGATGATCGAGTCCGCGTCGATGCCGGCGCCCGCCAGGGCCGCGAGGGCACTGCGGAGCAGGTCCGGCGCAGGTCGGTCTACGGTCTCAACGATCAGGACTGGTGTCGGTGAGGCGCCGTCAAGCGGCTTGAGCAGTTCGGCAAGTTGCGCCGGCGAGTGGGGCACGCCGTCGAGTACGAAGGTCCCGTCCGCGTCGAGCCGCACCGCCAGCGTCGCTGCCGCCGCGCGAATGACCAGCGTACACGGCGTGCCCAGGGGCGGGACGCGGTCCGGGTTGGCGGCCAGCCACAGCAGCTCATTGTCGGCGCTGTGCAGGGCGTCGACCGCGATCAACGCGGTGTCGAAATCGACGACGCAAACGACCGTCCCATCGAGGTCGGCGCCGAACTGACCGTTCGCCAGGACGCGGGAGCCGGCAAAGACCCAGCGGACGTCGGCCGGTGGCCGCCCGGTATTGGCGTCGAGCAGCCATTGCTCGGGACTGACCAGCACCGACTGCCCCTGCCACTCATGCCGGATGTCCACGCGCAGGGGCATCCCGGTGGGTGGTACGGGTCGCCCGGCGGCCTCGTCGTAACGGGCGGGCGCGCCGGGCTCCAGACCGATCAGACCCAGGGCCTGGAAGATGTGCAGCGGCCGGGGACGCACCGCCACGATGCTCTCATGCTCGCGCGTGCCGACGCCGCACGCCAGCAGTTCGAGGGGCCCCTGACGCAGCACCACCACGGCCTCCACCTCGATCAACCGCCGGGCGAAGTCGATGCGCAGGCCGGGCTGATAGGTCACAACCCTGCCGCGCGGCGTCGCCGCCGATTCGGCGGCCGGCGACGCAACCGGCTGGCATGAAGGCGTTTCAGCGGTCGGGTGAAGCAGTGGGCCGAGGGCAGGCGCTGCCGCAGGGTAAGCAAAGACAGCGCGACGGCTCCCGCTCGTGCAGGCGGACGCGGCGCAAACCACGAGGGCGCCTGCGCCCAGCACGAACGCGGCGCTGCACCTCTTCATTCGCTAATCGCTCTTCGCACTTCGCTCTTCCGCGCTACGATCCCGCGTGCTTGAAGGTCGGGAAGGCAATCTCCTCCTGCTCGGGCTGGATGAGGATCTGCGGCTTGACCAGGATCAGCAGGGTCTGTTCGTCCTTGGCCATTGCGCGGGACGAATAGGCCCGCTTGAGAATCGGGATCTTGGAGAGGATCGGCACGCCGGCCTCTACCTCGATCTCGCTGGCGAGCTTCTGCCCACCGACCAGCAGGGTCCCCCCATCGGGAATCGTCACGGTGGTGTTCACCTGGGTGGTAGAGATTTCCGGAATCTGGACGAAGCCGGTGCCCGCGGTCCCGCCGATGTTCGTGGTAAACGTATTGAGCGAGAGCAGTCGGCTGATGCCGGGCGTGAGGTTCATCTTGACGTAGCGCTTGTCGGCCGAGACCGTCGCCTGGACGGTAAGGACCGCCCCCGTCGGGACGGAGCTGGTCTGGGGAGCCTGGGCGGCCGCCCCGACGTTCACCTGCGGAATAAGCTGCGAGACAAAGTAGGTCTGGGTCTGCACGGCCACCCAGGCCGTCTGCCCGTTGGAGAGCACCAGGTGAGGTGCGGTCAGCACGGTCGTGCGCGAGTCGGCCTGCGTCGCCCGGATGAGGAAGTCGACCTGGATGTTATCCAGGAAGCTGCCGAACACACTGAGCGCCGGTCCCACGCTACGGCCGGCGAAGGTACCGGGGACGTCGCTGTTCAGGGTCGAGGGATCGGTGAAGTCGAGCACACTGCTGGTGACCGGCACGGGCGTGGCCTGGCCCATATTGATGGCCCCGCCGGTCCTCCCCGGAACAAGCACGGGGTTCTGATACGGCTGGGCAAGGTTAAAAGCCTGCCCGCCCGCGCTGGTGAAGGCCGTGCCCTGGTTCGGTACGGTCGGTCCGAAGCCGACCCGCGAGAACGACCGCGGCAGCAGCAGGTTGCTGCCCAGCACCGGGTCCGTGGCAATCGGGGACTCCGGAATGCCCGTAGCGATCAGGTCGTACCCGGCATTGCCCTGGTTCAGATAAAGGTCCAGGTCCAGACCGAGTTCCTCGAGGTAGTTGCTGGAAACGGTCAGGAAGCGGGCCTCGACCGCGACCTGAATTGCCTGCTGCTCACGCAGCTTCTCCAGCAGACCGCTGATCCGCTCATGCCCAGCGGAGTTCTGCGTGATGATAAGCTGACCGTTGATCTCGGTAATGGCGCCCACGGAACCGCCGCGCTCCGGCCAGCTTTCCGGGGCGACGTGGGTCTCGATCATATCGATCAGAGCGGCCACGCGACGCTGCACGCGCGGGTCGCGGTCGGACTCGTCGTCATCGTCATCGCCGAACACGTGGGAGCGCTCGCGGCGCCCGTACAGACCGGCGATCTGCTCCCGCCGCAGCTTGTCGCCCACGGTGACCGTGGGGGCATCGCCGAAATCAGGCACCTCCATGAGCAGGTCCTGCACGTCATAAGCGGCCGTGTAGGTCTGCCGATCGAGATGCGCCCGCGTGGCGATGGCCAACTGCCCGTCGCGGATGTTGTAGCCCAGGTCCGCCGTCCCGGCGCCCGCCTGGCTGAGCACTTCGGTCAGGGCCCGCTGGAGCGTGATCTCCTGCGGCAGGTTCAGCGTGATGGGGGCGGCCGGACTGACGCCGGCCGTCTTCAGGTCCGCCCAGTTGACGATGATGTTCAGGCGGTGGGCACCCGCGAAACGCTCGATGACCTGCTGGAAGGGCATCTCCTGGAAGTCCACGGTAATCGGCGTCTGCAAAGTGCTGGACAGCAGCGTATCCGCCCGGGTTTCGCCGGGGCGGCTGCGCGTCGGGCGGGAGATGATCTCCAGCCAGTTCTTCGGATACTGCAAACGCTCCCACCAAGGGATCTTGTCCCGCTCCACGTCGATCAGGGCGCGGCGGGTTTGGATGTACTGCTCGTCGCGGATGCGCCGCGCCTCGCGGAACTGGTTCAAGTCGTCCCAACTGTCCATCAACCAGCGGGCGGTATCGTACTGGGGATCAATGACCAGAACCTGCTGCAGCACACTGATGGCGGACTCCAAGTCGCCGTCCTTGTAGTGCTGGCGGGCCTGCTTCATCAGGGCATCCACCTGGCGGCGCTTGTTGTCCTCGATCTCGCGGATGCGGGCCGTGCGCTGGGCAGCGATCTGCCGGCGAATCTCGGACACCTGCTTCTCGTTGTACGCCCGCTCCTCGTCGCGGACGAACTTCTCCAGGGCATCCGCCTCCGCCCGGAGCTGCTCGTACTTGGCGACCGGCTGCGCGAACTGCCGGTTGGACTCCACGATCTGCCGGGCGCGGAGGACAAGCTGATGCGCCTCGTCGAACTGCTGCCGGCCCACCAACTCGCGAACCCGCTGCTCCACCGTCCGGTACTCGGTCTCGGCGCGCTGCCAGTTGATGGCGTCCTGGCGATTCATCACGGCAATGAGCGACTCAGAGCGGGAACCGGCCACGTTCTCGCGGTGCTGGGCGACGCGTTGCAGCCCGTTGACGGCATCGGGGTAGCCCGGCACCAGGGCCAACGCCTCCTGGTAGAGGCGCTCCGCCTCGTCATAGCGGGCCGCAGGGATCATGGCCTCGGCCTCCGCGCAAAGTACGCGTGCCCGTTGCATGTCGGACTCGGCCCCTCCTGACGGCGGTTCACCCGCCACCGGCGCTGGGGGCGCCGGCTGGGCCGGCGGTGCTTCCGTGGACGGGGCAGGCTCGGCCGGAGGGGGTGCCGCGGCCGCCTCCAGATCCTCCAGGTGCGCCTGAGCCGTCTTGCGAACCGGCTCCGGCGCATACTGGTTGCTCAGCACCGCGTTCAGGGAAGCCCGGGCGTGCTCCTTGTCCCCTTCGTGGACGGCCAGCTCCGCGTCTTCCAGGTCGTCGAGCGCCTTCTGGGTCATCAGCAGGGCCGTCTGGATGCGATCGACGTAGTCGTCCCGGAGGGCCTGCTGCTCCTTGTCCAGCTTGGAGCGGTCCAGGGCCAGGATCATCTCCTGGGCGGCCAGGTAATCGCCCGCGTCAAAGAGCTTGATGGCGTTCTGCAACGCCGCGGCTTCGTCGGCCGCCCGGGCCGGCACCGCCGTCAGCAGAGCAATAAGCACGACACCAAGCGACAAGGTACGCTGCGTGAATTCGGACATCTGCAAGGGAGGGTCCTCCTTCTTCCGTCCAGCCTGGAGTCACTCTGGCAGGACTCGACCTCGGCGAGCACGGTCTGTCTGGTCATCCGGCGGGCCGGGGACCACCGCATACCCACGCTTAGCCCGACTGCGGAGGTCGGCCACCGGGGGTACTGCCGCGCAGGTCCCGCGCCGCCGTGAAACGGCGATTCTAAGGGCAACCCCCAGCCCGTGCAAGCCACTCCGGGGGGCCGACGCCCCTTCCTTCACAGGCTGCTAGGGGCCCTTTGTGGGTCCGGGCGGGCGGGGCGTGGGCCTGGGTCTCTCCTCGGCCTTGGGTGTCGGGCGCCACACGCGGTCCCGGTTCACCTTCCGATCAGGACTGGAAAGGTCCAAGTCCAGTACACGTTCAAAAACGTTGCCCTCATCATCGACAAAGGTAACGACGGTCGAGGTCGCCGAACGGTCGAACTTCACACCCCCACGCCCGACGTCCTTCCGGACCCGTAGCGGGTAGCCGAAGTCGATATCCAGCACCATGACCCCGGTCTCGAAGCTGACTTGGGGCCGGTCCACCCCGAACGGGTCGCCGGGGATGGGAACCTCCACCCGGCTCTCATCGCGGAGCACATCCCCAATGCTGGCGTCACCGCGGGATCTGACCCAGACGCCCTCGAACCAGCGATACAGCTCAGCCCGGACTCGCTCACCCCGTTCTTCCGCTGTCGTCAGGTAAAACGTAACGTCCGGCTCGATGTGGACGGGATCGGATGGTTCCGACCACGGGCCCGCAAGGGCGATCCTCGCGGCATCCTCCGGCTGGGCCAGCCACTGCGGTTGACCGGCGTACTGGTTGAGCAGAACCGTACGGATGCGGTACTGATAAGTCCTGCCGCTCCGCAGCCCGCCGCTGAGGTCATGGGCCCAAACCTCCTGGGTGGGCAGCAACGCGCGGGCCGGCGCCGTCGGCGTCGTGGGCGACGGGGTGCCGGGCTCCGCGCCCCCCCCCTTCCTGCGGTCGATCTCCCGGCGAATGTCGCGCTCGAGCTGGGCCGCCTCCGCCATCAGACGCTTCGCCTTGGCTTTGTCGGCGCCGGTCGCACCGGGGTTGTTGATGATCTCAACGTAGGAGTTCTGAGCCCGAATGGCATCATTGAGCGACCGCTCGCTCTTGGCCTTCTCGTACGAGGCCTCCGCGTCCTTGAACAGTTGGGCGACCTTCTCCTGAGGGGTGAGTTCCCGGATGGGCTCGGCCTTCTGCACGAGCCCCTGGCATTCCGGATACAGGCACTCCGGAACGGCCGACGGCGGTTCCTTGGGGCTGAGGAGTTCATCGTCCTGACGCATGAGGTCGGTGACGGTGAACCCCGACCACAGGGGCGTCTTCCACGCAGCGCCGTTGAGCACGCTGGGGAACAGCGGTCGCAACACTTCCCGCCGCAACTTGGGCTGATTGACTGCCTCCAGGTAGCTTTCCAGCGCACGAAGCTGCTCGGTCGGGGTGTAACGACGGTCGCCCTCCGTCGAAACGGTGAGCTTCGGCTGTTTGGGCGGGTTCATCAACATGAACGGCTCAACGGTCACCCAGTCCTCCTCCAACCATTGACCGTCGGGTCGGAGCGCGCGGCGCTGAATCTCCGTACCCAGCACGACGACATCCTCGCGGCCGGGGTGATACGCGCTCTTGTGCCGCCGCAGTTGCTCAATCCGGTTGAAAAGAGAGGTGATGGTAGCCCAGTTCACGGGCTCCTTCACGGTCACCGTCTGACCGCCCACCTGGCGGTCCACCACAAACGTGCTGCGCCCCGTGAGGACGATGGGTTTAGGCAGGGGGACCGGGTCCACGAGTTCGACCGTGGCCCCCCCCGTGACGCGGTCGACCACCGGCACCGGTGGCTGCCACACGGCGACGGGGGGAAGGTCCGTGTTCAGAGCCTCGGCCGCGAACGGGTCCAGCGCGGCCTTGAAGCTGGGCAGCAGTGGCTCAGCCGGCTCGACGGTCGGCTCATGGCTGGCGAGCCGCTGCCGGACGTCGGCCGCCTTGGCCGCGATCTTCTCGTCGATGGTACCGGGCGTCACCGACTCGTTAGAGAGTTCAATGTGGTTGGGTGAGGTGATCAAAAACCGAGCGACCACGCCGATAAGGATCAGGCCGGCAATCGCCAGCACGCCTTTTTCGGCGTGCCGTTCGATCGGGTTAACCAACTGCTTGGCCATCGCTGCCACTCCGAGACATCTGGGATGATCGGGCCGTACTGCCCCGCAGAGGGTGCCTCGGGGCCGGCGCCACAGTCCTTATAACCTTGTCACGGCTTGTGCTGAACAGCTCCAACGCACCGGGCAACCGACCGGCGACGCAGGGTGGCGTGGCCAAACGCAGCGCCGCCATTCCCGTTCGCGTACCCGACGCTGCCCCCTGCGACAGCGTGCCGCCGTCTTCGGCTTGGGCACGCCACTCTCCCCGTCTCCTATTTGCGTCGCCCGATTCAGCGCCCCGGAGGCCACGTCGCGGATTCCCTGCCCCCGGTTCACCACGCCCAGGAGCCCCGGCGGTAACACCGCAGCCGGGAGCCGCCAGGCGGAAACCTCACGGTGCCTCCGGCGCAGCCGCCGCCTCCAGGCCGAGGCCCTCGAGCACCACGGCCGGGATCAGCGGACGGAACACCTCCTCCAACAGGATGGTCTCGCCGTCCAGTACCACGTTCACCACCGGCTCCTGGCCGTAGACCTTGCCGCGCATCGTGCGGTTAATCGGCTCGGCGACGTACGCCACGCGCAAGACGGTATGGAACCGGTCGGCGCTGAGCTTGGCCACGAGCCTGAGGAGGTCGCGTTGGTCCATAATCAGGTGGGCCGTGAACTGCACGACGTAGAGCAGAGCGGGTTCGGTTTCGGAATGCGTGAACACCAACTTGCCGCTCGTCGGGGGCAGCGCTTCCTTGTAGCCGCCGGCCTCGTAGCCGGCGGCCGCGTCGTCCTCGGCGGTAATGAAGCCAAGCGATACGCGGAGCGAGATGATGTCCTTGACGGGCAGATTGCCCACCCAGGGTGTCTCGTTCGCCGCCTCGAGTCGCTCGGCGGCTTCCTGGTTGAGGCTGGCAATGGCGCGCAGGATGTCCTGCTGGATCCACAGCCCGACCTGGGCCCACCACGCCTCCTCCAGAGTGGGAATCCGCTCGACTTCCGCCTCATAGAAGGCAGCGTGAAAATCCAGGGAGGGGACGTAGTCCTGCGACGCTCTGTCCAGGGGGGGATTGGCATAGCAGTAGATCCGCCGGGCGGCAGCCAGTTGGGCCCGGGCGGCGGGATCGGCGCGTGCCCCGCTCGTGGTCAGCACCCCTGCGGGAGTAAACGGGGGCTCGGGGGCGCTCGTCGCGCCTGCCTCCTGTCGGGGGGCGAGTTGCCTTTCGAGTTCTTCCTGCGTGATCACGTCGCGCATGTCCTGGATGTCACGGATGCCGGCGGGCTGGCCTGCATTCACTGTTTCCAGCAGCGTCTTCATCGTCTGGCGGTACTTGAGGCGAAACTCGCGCAGGGCCTCGAAGGAACCGGCCGGGAAGACGTCTCGCACCAGCGGCTCGTATCCGTACAGCTCTTTTGCACGCGCGAGCACCGCCTGGTAGTCCTCCACGATCGCCTCGATGCGCTGCCGCTGCGCCTCGATGCTGCGCTCGTTGACCGGGCGCAGGGCGCCGAGCTGCTCGTACAGCGTCCGGGCTTCCTCCATGCGTGCCACGACCTTGGGCATGGCGCGCAGACCCGTCACCCCGAGGGCAATGCCGGCCAGGGCGGCCACCCCACAGATGATGAAGAACAGATGACGTCGCAGTAAGTCCATACACGGCACCTTTCGTTCCAGGAGAGCGACGCCCGCTCCACTACGGCTCCGGGGCACCCTCGGGGGCTTCCCCTTCCGCTTCCTCGCCCTCCGGCTGCGGGAAGTCTTCCATGACCACATCGAACTGGATGAAGAACTCCCAGTCCTCGAGAATGGGCTCGTTCGTGATCGGGTCGAGCGTGCCCGCCTCGGCCGTCGGGGCGACCGCAGTTACGTCCGCGAGGTCGTCCACTCCCCGCCCCCCCCGACCGGGGATCCCGGCGCCTTCCCCACGAACCGAGTCCGCCGCGACGCGCCGGGCTTCGAGCAGATGCACGCGATTGATGAAGAAGCCGGTGCCCGGCCGCCGCCCGTTCTTCCGCAGGTTCTGCATGAACGTCTCGTCGATGAACCGCGAACCGCCCTTGTTCGGCGCAACGCAGGTCACCTCGCAGATGAAACCGGGCAGCGAGTCGCCTGACGTAGCGCTTCCGCTATACACCTGATCCTTCGACTGCGTGATGTTCGTTTCCCAGTCGTAGCTGTGTACGTCGAAGACGTACCGCATCTCCAGCGACTTGATGAACACCTGCGTGCGCTCGTCGCGGGGGACGGGGTCGCTCCGCAGGGCAGCCGCCAGGGCGGTCGGGCTGTCGGCCTCACCCAGGGGGCCCTCAGGACGCGGTACCGACGCATGGATCGCACGCAAGAGGGCGGGGACCACGGTCTTGTGCCGCTGCAACGCAATAAGCTTTGCCGCGCGCGTCCGCTCCTCCTCCCCACCCCCGCTAAGACCGTTCAGCACCTTCGTGAGCGCCTGTCCCGCCTCAAGCACCTCCCGGGCACGAGCCCGTGGGGAGAGGCTGCGGTCCGGCCCGTTGGCAATAATGCCGGGGGCTTGTTCAGGGGACACCAGGACCGCATCAGCGCCCGCGGCCGCCGCAGACAGGGCCCGCATGTCCGCCGATTGCCGAAACCAGATCAACGCCCCGGCCAGCACGAGGCAGGCGGCCGCCGCCGCGAAGCTCGGCCGCTTCTTACGCCATACCACCTGCTTGGCAATCTCGATCGGCAGGAGGTTCGTCGTCACCTTGGCAAGATCAAGCCCCTGCAGCGCCAGACCATACGCCACGGCATACGCGGGCAAATGCTCCTGAAACCGCTCCAGCTCCGGCGCGGCCGTCGTCAGAAGGTTCTTGAACGCCTCCGGCTTCTCCACCGGCATGCCCAGGTTCTGTTCCAGGTACTTCTGCAAGCCGGGCAGCGAGATTGCGTCCCCCGACCCCACGACCTTCTCGATCTCCGCGTCGCGATGCGTGGACAGATAGAACCCGATGGACCGCTGCAGTTCCTGCACCAGGTCGGCGAAGACGGGGCGCATGGCCTGGAAGATCTGCCGCCCGTACTTGCTCGTGGCGGCCGAACGCTTCAGGCTCTCCGCCCGCACGAACGACAGCTTGAAGGACTTCACCAATGCCTCGGTGAAGTTGTTGCCCCCCAAGGCGAGGCTGCGCGTCCAGAGTGAATCCGGCGTGGCGATGACCAGGTCCGTCGTCTCCGCGCCGATGTCGAGCAGCACCGTGGTGTCCTTGCCGAGCTGACCATCGAACACCGCCATGTTGTACAGCGCCAGGGGCCCCGACTGCACCGCAATCGGCTCGATGGCCGCCTGCTCGAAGTACAGCAGGTGCTCCCGGACCAGCTCCCGCTTCATCGCGAAGATTCCGACCTCCACGTCGGGGTAGTCCGGGCGTTGCAGGGTCTGGTAGTCCCAGATCACCTCATCCATGTCGAACGGAATCTGCTGGTCCGCCTCGTACCGGACGATGTCGGGAATCTTCTTAGGCTGCACCGGCGGCAACTTGGTAAACCGCGCCAGCGTGTGCTGTCCGGGAACGCCCACCACGACCTGGTCCCGCGTGATGTCGTTACGGGAAAGGAACTTCTCCAGGGCGGCACTGATCAGCGCGGGACGGTCCGCATCGGGCTGCGAGAGAATCTTGGCATGTTCAACGTACTCGTGCGCCACCAGCTCGACCTTGCCCTCCGGCGCCATCCGCAGCCGGACGGCCTTCAGGGCGCAACGCCCGATGTCGATGCCCCAGACGTTCTGTGGACCGGCCATCAGCAGAACCTCCGCTCGAACCGCGTGCCTGATACCGCCTCGGGGACCGCCCCGGGCGACAGCGGACATTGCTCCGCCCGCCGGGGCTGGTACAGTGCCCGGCTATGGGTGCCAAGTATCGGGTGACTTCGCTGGGCTGTAAAGTCAATCAGTACGAAGCCCAGCACCTCCGCGAGGCGCTGGAAGGGTTCGGACTGACGCCGGCGGGTCCCGGCGAACCACCCGACCTCGCGGTCGTCAACACCTGCGCGGTCACCTCGACGGCCGCCCGCAAGAGCCGGCAAGCCATTCGCCGGGCCGCCGCCTGCCGAACGCCGGTTCTCGTCGTCGGTTGCAGCACGCCCGGCGAGGCCGAGCGCCTGCGCCGCCTGCCGGGTGTCTGCGCGGTGCTCGGTCACGATGTTCCCTTGCCCACCGCGTTGCACGATCTACTCGTCCAGAAGCTGGGATTCGAGCCGCCGGGGTCTACGCGCGCGCAGGAGCCACTCGAAACCTGCGTCGCCGTCGAGCATCCGGCTGCCCCGGAAAATGACGGATGGATGATGCCCGAAACACGGCAGGGCACCAGGCAGGAAGCCCGTCGGCGGGCACAACTCACTATGCCGATTATCAGCCCCCCGGCAGACGATGTCAAGTCCGGGCGGACGCTCGACGCGTCCATCCGTCGCTTCGACGGCCATCAACGGGCGTTTCTGAAAGTGCAGGACGGCTGCGACGCCAACTGCACCTACTGCATCATCCCGAAGCTGCGCCCGGTCCTGCGCTGGAAGCCCATCCCCCGGGCCGTGCAGGAGGTTGCGGACCTGGTGGCTGCCGGCCACCGCGAGATCGTCGTCTCGGGCATCTTCCTGGGGGCCTACGGTCGGGCGACCGCCCGCGCAGAACGCCTGCGTGAGACCGGCAGGCCGCTCGCGGACCTCGTCGCGGCCCTGGCGCAGGTGCCCGGGCTGGCCCGCTTACGCCTCTCCAGCCTCGAACCCGGGGACGTGGATGAGGCGTTGCTGGCGGTGCTCGCAGGGTACCCGGCCTGCGTACCCCACCTGCACCTGCCTCTGCAATCCGGCAGCGCCCGCACCCTGCGCCGCATGGGGCGGCAGTACGGACCGGGCGACTACCTGGACCTGCTCGACCGCGTGCGCTGCGGGCTCGACCGCCCCGCCCTGACCACCGACGTGATCGTGGGCTTCCCCGGCGAGAGTGAGGAGGACTTCGCGGCCACCCTCCAACTGGCCGAGCGGGCGGGGTTTGTGAAGATCCACGCGTTTCCGTTCAGCCCGCGGGCGGGGACGGCCGCCGCCCGCCGGTCCCCGGACTTCGTGGACGGTACGCTCGTGCGGACGCGGATGGCCCGGCTGGCGGAGCTGGAGGCGTCCACGTCGTTGGCGTTTCGCCGGCAGTTCGTCGGCCGGACGGAACGCGTGCTGGTCGAACGCCGCATCGAGCGCCCCGGGCAGCCGCCGGTGTGCGTCGGCCACGCCGACCGGTACTTCCCGGTCGAGTTCACGGCGGGCGCGCTTGAACCAGGAGCCGTAGTGTCGGTCTGCATCGAGCACGTGGACAATCTGGTGACCCGGGGGCGTCTCGAAGAGCGGAATGATGAATGCAGAAGTAAGAATGAATAAGGAGCAGACAGCGCTGCCCCTCGTGTTTCTGCATTCTGAATTCTGCATTCTGCATTGACTTGCATGGAGGGCGTGCACGCATGAACGTGACGTTGCACCGTTGGCGCTCATCGACATTCGTTGCCCGCGGGGCCGCAGGGTCGGCGGCCTTGCTCACGCTGCTCGGTGCCGCCGGGTTTGCCTGCTGCTCGCCCGCCCGCGCGGATGAGCTCTACATCAAGGGCGGCGTCATTGAAGGTCGCGTCGTGGACGAAACGCGCGACGGCGTCCGGATCGAAACGCCGACCGGGTTGCTTTTGGTGCCGCGCCCGGCCATCACCCGCACCGTGCGCGGCGTCTCGCGGCTCGAACGCTATGCCGCCGAGCGTGGGAAAGTGCCCCTGACGGCCGCCCGGCATACGGAACTGGCCCGCTGGTGTGAGGAGGAAGGCTTGCGAGAACTGGCCCGCCAGCACGTCAAGGCGGCCCTCGAACTCGATCCGCTGCTGCCGGAGGCATTGAGGCTGGCCGGGTACGTGCCCCTCGGGGCGGTATGGTTGTATACCGGTCCGCCGGAGCCCGTTGCCGGGCAGCGACCTCAGTCAAAGCCTGACGCTATGGTCGAGAGTCTGATGATCGGCTGGCTGCGCCGCGTTCGCGCCATACAGGATACGTATTTCGCCCGCGGCAGCAGCGCCGACTCCATCACGACCGGTCGGCTTCAACTACTGAGTCTGAACGCGCCGCTGGTGATTCCGGCCGCCTGCCGATCGCTGGGTGCCGGCGACGCCGACGCCCGCACGCTCCTGGTCCAGATGCTCGGCGGGTTCGAGGAGGACGAGGCCCGGCTCAATCTTATGGTGCTGGCGCTGCTCGACCCCGAGGCCCAAGTGCGCGAGGCCGCGGCCATCGAACTCGCTCGGATCGGAGACGAGCGTTTCAGCGCCCTGTTGCGTGAGGCCCTGCGTTGCTCGACCGAAACGATTGTCCGCCGCGCGGCCGTCGCCCTGGGGACCATGCGGGACAAGTCGGCGACTGACGACCTGATCGCCGCGCTGTCCGCCCGCGCGGCGTCCGCGCCGCCCACCCCGGCCGGCCTCGCCCCCGAGAAACTGCTGAAGGCCATCACGGCCGCCTTCGCCAAGCCGATGCTGGTGCCGCTTACGGATGCGCCGTACCAGCGTCCCCCCGCGATCGTGCTGCCGAACTTCAACCAGTTCTGGTCCGCCGCGACCGACGCCGCCACCGCCCCCACCGGCCGGCTGCGCTCCGAAGTCCAGGACGCCCTGATCCTCATCACCGGTGTCAACTTCGGCTTCGACGTGGAGGCCTGGCAGGAATGGCGCGGGCAGGGTTCGGACACCCCATAGCAGGCGAAGCGACACGCGTCAGTCGCGCGATCCATGAAACCAGGTAGCTTCACCGCCAGGAAAGGCAGGCAACCGAACCGCGTGGCATGACCAAGGGCAACGCGGCCGTGCCCTCGCTTGGATGTGGCACTGGTTCCCCCGGCAGCACGCTGGCCTGCCGGCAGGCAGGCGCGTTCAGCCTGCGCCTGCCACCCGCCGGGTTTACCATTCGCATGTTCCCGTTTCGATAGCTCGACACGGTGCGGAAACCGACCCTGGGACACGGTGGCTCATCGCGTCGGTGTAACCCTCCCTCCAATAGGAAGACATGCCCAGTGCGCGGAAGGCTAAACGGCTCCGCTCGAAGGGGAAACCGACCGCCGGCATGGAGTGAGGCTCTCACCGGTGATCAACCGGAAGGAACACGGCGGCGCGGGCATGCCGGCACGGTTGCTTCCCTCCCGTACAGGGGCCTGTAGAATGACCGTCCACGAGCACTGCTGCTGCTATTCGCAGGGAGAGGAGAATCGCGTGAACACCAAGCCGTTACCGCCGAGCCGTCTGGTGCTGAACCACCATCCATGGCTGCGGGGCAGGCCCGCGCAGGTCGCAGGCCTGCTCATCGGGGCGCTGTTGCTGTCCCCGGCGTGGGCGGGTGACCTGGAAGACCTGGCCAAGCCGCACCACGGCCGCAGCCGGCGGGCCACGTCGTCGCACCGCAGCGGACCTGACGGCCAGTACGACCCGCACGGCGAGATCGATCCCAACAGCAACTGGGACAACCAGAACGTCCCGCCCGGCGAAACCAAGATTCTGCTGGAAGAGGCAGGGCCCGGCGTCATCACCCACATGTGGATGACGTTCCTGAGCCCCGAGCCGCAAGGCTGGGCCAAGAACGGTTCCGCCAACCATCAGGAGATGCTGCTTCGCATCTATTACGATGGGGACGAGCGGCCGGGTGTTGAGGCACCGGTCGGCGACTTCTTTGCCAACTGCTTCGGCAGGCGCCGGCAGGTCATCAGCGTCCCGGTGGTCGTCGAGGATGCGGACTCATATAACTGTTTCTGGCAGATGCCGTTTCGCAAGTCCATTCGCATCGAGGTGGTCAACGAGAGCGACAAGCCCATCAGCCTGCTGTATTACAACATTGACTGGATCAAAAAGGACAGCTTGCCCGCCGACACGCCTTACTTCTACGCCCAGTACCGGCAGGAATACCCGGCCGAGAAGGGGAAGGACTACCTGATCCTCGAGACCACCGGCAAGGGGCACTACGTCGGCACGGTGCTCGCGGTCCGGACCCGCAGCCCTTCCTGGTTCGGCGAGGGCGACGAGAAGATCTACATCGACGGGGAGAGCAAGGCCTCCATCTGGGGCACGGGTACTGAGGATTACTTCCTCTCCGCCTGGGGCTTGCAGACCACGAGCACGCCGTACTTCGGCACGCCCTACTTTGACCAGTGGGGTATCGTGGGGGGCTTTACGAGTGCGTATCGTTGGCACATTCACGACCCGATCGTATTCAACACGGGCATCAAAGTGACCATCGAGCACTACGGCTGGATTTCGCCCGACGAGAACAAGGACTATCAGACGAACAGTTGGAACGAGCGCGAGGACGACTACGCCAGCGTGGCGTTCTGGTATCAGACGGGCAAGCCGACGTTTGCCGCGCGGGCCCCGCACGCCCGCGCACGTACCCTGCCCAATCTGGACCAGATCTTCTATGCCGTCGACTCTACCGGCGACGAGCACCACGGAGCCGGCTCGACCACCGTCCAGCAACTGTTTGATTACCCCAAGGGGCAGGTTCTGTATCAGCCGCCCGGCGCCGAGAACGCCTGGCTTGAGATTCCTTTCACCGTGAAGGAGAAGGCTCCGCTGCGGCTGCTGCTGAATATGACGAGAAGCTACGACTTCGGCAAGTACCAGGCGACGCTGAACGGAGTGAAGATCGGCCCCGTGCTGGACTTCTACAAGGCCCAGCCGGACAACTGGGAGTTTCACCTGCTGGACTTCTGGCCGGAGCCGGGCGAGTACAAGTTGCGCCTCGAATGCGTGGGCAAGAACGCGCAGTCAGCCGGCAATTGGCTGGGGATCGAGTCGCTCCGTCTGCGGGAACGCCGCCCGCGGGTCAAGGAATGGGCGCACGAGAAGGACAAAGACTGGCGCGTGAAGCCCAGTCTGTATGAATAGCCGCTGCTTGGCTCCTGCGGCGTTGCTTGGGCGGTGGCGCGCCGCTGCGCCGCAGGAAAGCCCTCCTTCCCTTGGGGCGAAGACCCCGCTACGTGCCCTCGATCGTCAGCGACTCGATATCGCGCAGCATCTGCTGTTTCACATCCGCCGGCAGGCGCGTGAGGCCGAAGTTGTCACCCCAGCCGTTCGTCACGCCGACGCCCGCTCCCACCGTGCGGGCCAGGTCCATCTGCTGGGCCCACAACGTCTTGTACATCCACGCGCAGGGCTGCCACGCCTTGGTCCCCAAAGCGGCCAGGTACCGCACCGGCGGCTTCCGGTAGAGCGGCTGGCCCACCAGACGATCATAACAGTGGTCGCCGGCCTCGCCGTCCCCCCACAGGCAGAAGCTGCCCATGGAGCAATCGCTGGCAAACAACGCCTTGTCCGGGCCGAAGGAGCGCACGGCCGCCCGCAGCCGGCGCATCAGGTCGATGCCGCCGGGCGAGAGCGGCCCGCGCCGATTCGGATGATGGTCGTAACCGCAGGCCGTGAACGTCTCATCCAGCACGATGCCGTCCGGATCGAGCAATTCCATCACCCACTGCGCCTGCTTGACCAGATGGCTGCGCCATTCGGGCGACGCCACCGACATCTTCCAGGTCTTCTTGATGACATCCGGTCCCTCCCAGCCGAAGGGGATCGGATTGCCGGCCGCGTCCACCTGGATAAAGTCCTTCATCTTCTCGTACAGGGGCGTGCCGTCGTCGAACAGTGTGAAATGCAGATAGATCATCGGGTGCGCGCCGGCCTGGCGGGTCGCGGCCAGGCGCGCCTTCATCTTCTCCAGCGACATGGCCGCCGGCCCCTTCGCATCGGTGGGCATCGCCTGCCACTCCTTGCGCTCGGGATGCAGATAGTCGCCGAGGGCGAAGTAGTAACCGTGCTGGGTGGCCATGCCCACGTGGAACTCGCGGAAGTGTTGCGTGTCCGCCTCGTAGCCGTTGCCGCGCGGGCCGTCGGCCTCGACGCCGGACAGGAAATCGAAATAGTGCACGCGAAACCGGCGGGTCCACTCGGGAACGGGGAAGTCCTCGCGGTGGCCGAAGCGGCGGAACACGTCCCATGCCTCGGCCGCATCACCGGCGTGCAGCAGCAGGAAGACTTTGACAGCCTGCATCTGACCAGCAGTCAGACTCACGCGTTTGCCCACCCGCCACGCCCGCCCGGAAACGCCCTGCAACGCCTCGAAGAAGACCGGCTCCGTCGACGTGCCGAAAAGCGCTACGTGACACGGCCCCGCATCGGCGAAGACATCCACCACGGGTGCCAGCAGCGTGGCCCGCGTGGTTGCGTTGCGGGGGTCACTGGCCGGCACTTCCAGGTAATGGCAGAGGAAACCCTCCGCGCCGACACTCTGGTGACAATCCTTGAGTCGGCGCCGCGGATCACCTTCGAGATCGGCCAGCCCGGCCGCCGACAGCGGCACGTAGACCTGCTGGGCGGCCGGATCGGCACACGGTCGCACGCCCGTCAGAAAGCCGCAAAACACTTCGCAGGGCTTGTCGGCGCTGTTCTTCAACGTCAACGTCGCTTCCAGGAGGTCCTCCTTGGCGTCCCCGGCGGAACGACGCAGTTGATGGGCGAGCGCGACCTGGACCGGCCCGCAGGCACGATTCGGTGTGTCGCCGCCCAGCCCGATTTCCGCCCCTGGCTTGCCCTCCTCGATCAGGCAGCAGAAGCCGTCGAGCAGCCCGACCCCCTCTTGCGGCATCAGCAGCGCCCGACCCTGCGCGGTCACCTGATCGAACAGTTGCGAACGATCATTGCGGTGCCACACCGGGCCCGTACCGCCGGCCGGCGGCGGCGGCTGACCCAGCAACTGCCCCGGCCGCAGGGCGGTGCCCAACAACGTCGCTCCCGCGACGGAGACGAATTCGCGTCGATTCATGCTGTTCCCAATCACACCCGGGTAGGTTCGAGCCGCGCCCCGACGCCGGTTTCTTGCCCGTACATCGGGCCATGCCGGCGACGCCACCTCCCGTCAGGTCGGGGACCCAACCTACGCCGCTACCCCTGGCTGTCAACGTTCGCGGCTGTCAGCGTGTTGTGGGTCGTCAGCGTGGTGATGTTGGTGAGCTTACCGATCAGCACCAGGCTGGCTCCCAGCCCGTCATCCGTGTTGGCGTCGGTATCCCAGAGGATCTTCGTCATCGAGGCGGTCGTATCCCAGTAGATGATGATCAGGTTCACGCCGTCGCCCAACGTGCCCACCGCGTTTACCGCGGCCTCGGCAACCGCCTCGCTGGCGTAGCCGGCCCCGCCGGTAATCACTACAATGTACTGATTCCCGACGCCGGCGATCGGACCGACGTACTCCGTCACCCCAGTGAGGCCCAGATCGCTCTGATCGAACCTCATGACGTCACCGCCGCCACCGGTCGTGAAGTCACTGATGTCCTCGCGGTTGCCGGTCGTCCTCCGGCGATAAACCACCGTGTCCGCACCGTCGCCGGTCGTGATCGTGTCGCTGCCGCCGTACGCATCGATCGTGTCGTTCCCAGCACCCGCGTTGACCGAATCGGCGCAGTCGGTGTTGGTGTCGCCCGTGAACGTGTCATTGCCCGCGCCCAGCGACACGCTCAGCGTCGTGGCGGTGCTGTTGGCACCGGCCGTGATCGTGTCGTTGCCCGAGGCGGTCGTGATCGACGCACCCGAGGCCAGGTAGTCAAACGTGGCGCTCAGGTTGCACCCGACGCCGCTGGCATCGACGCTCACCAGCGTCGCCGTCGTCGGTGCCACCGTGCCCAGGGTGATGGTGCCCGCGGACGGCACGTTGGCGCCGGTGTCGATGTCGAACGACGTCATCGTCGAGGCCGTGATCCCGCCGAAGGTAGCCGGGCCGTCGGCAATGTCGACCGTCACCGTCTCGAACCCGGGGGCGGTGATCGCTCCGATCGTGTGCACGTTCGTCGTGCCCAACCCGGCGTTCAGGGGTGTGCCCCGGTTGTTCACGTCAATCGCCAGGGAGTCCGCAGAACCCGTCACCCCCGTAGCCTGGTAGGTAACAGTGTCATAGGTCTGGGCCGCCTGCGTGTTGTCGCCGCGGAAGACCAACTGCGGGAACACTGCTGCGGTGGGTGGAATGTTCTGCAGCGTGATCGCCGTCGCCGCGCCGTCAGCCTCGATGGTTAGACTGGCGAGTCCCGTGATTCCAGCGAAGTTCACCGTTAACGGAACCGTGGCGTTGCAGCGGAATACCTCCACGTTGCGGAACGGCATTGGCGTCCCGTAGTCGCTGGCGAAGGTCGCCTGCACTGTGTCGGTACCGCCGCGCAGATCAACCGTGGCGCCGGCGAAGTCGTTGCCATCGAACTGGGTCCCGAAGATGATCTTGTCGTCCCCAGGGCCGGTGTCCAGATCGATCAGATGGTTGGCCGCCGCGGCGAAACCCGCGTAGGTCGCCGCGGTCGTACCCGTGCCGAGCTGCAACCCGCCCGCCATCGAGGTCGCCACGATCGTCAGAACCGTGTCGGGGATCGTGCCGATCGACAGGTCGGTGTCGCCCGTGAAGCTGGCGGTGACCATCGTCGTCCCGGTGGTCTGGGTGATGGCCGTCAGGGTGTTGGCGTGCTCACCGGTGCTGTCCACGGTGAGGATCTCAAACCCGTTGGCCGCCGTCGTTACCTGGAACGTGCCGGTCGTCGTATCACTTACCTCCAGGGAGAGGCCGTCGGCAGACCCGGTGGTCGGACTACCGCTTCCACTCTCGAAGCTCAACTCGAACGTAATGCCGGCCGAATTCACACCGGCGATGAGCCCGTCCACCTTGTTGGGCAGCGCGTCGACGGTCAAGTTGGCGATGCCGCCTACCCAGCCGATCAGCTCGGCGCCGCTGATGCTGGAGGCGTCGATCCACTCCGCGGCGTAGTTCGTGAAGTACAGATTCTCGATGCTCGTCGACATCACGACCGGGTTGGCACCGTAGGCCAGCGTGGCGTAGAGGCTGTCAGTCCCCGCCCCACCTTCGGCCGCATCACCGGTCTGGAACGAGGGCATCAGAGCGCCGGCGCCGGGATCCCAAATCAGCGGAGCCTCGAACGTGTCATCAGCATCCGTCCCCGTCAGGTCGTCCAGCCCCAACGTGAACTGGAACACCGGCACGACGCATTCGTAGTCCTCACAAACAGCTCCCGCCGGACAATCCTCGTCCCAGACGCATTCGTACACGGGCAACACGACCGTGTCCGTCCCGGTCTGCCCGGTGATCAGATTCGTGACCGTCAGGAGAAACAGGTACTCACCCTGCGCCGCGGGGGCCAGGATGGCGTACGCGGTCGCCGGCAGCGACTGATTCGAGAAGAGGAGCTGCCCGCTGCCGGGCGGCTGGCTGACCACCGACCATTCGTACCAGAAGTCGTCCTGCGTATACCCTGCCTGGGCCGCATGTCCGTTCAGCGCGTTGTTGCCGGGTTCCCCAGGCCAGCCGCTGTAATACCCTTCGGGGTCCCCGGCAATGGGGAACAGCCCACCCGCCTCGACAAGCACAGCGCTCAGCGATCCGGTGAACGCCCTGGTGAACTCCGCGGTGTCGACGAGATCGACGACGCCGTCCTCATTGCCGTCGAAGACCAAGCAGCCCGGTACGGTCGGCACCCCCGGCCCGGACACCTCGTAACAGATCTGAAAGACGGTGTAGTCAACCAGGTCCACATCACCGTCACTGTCGAAATCCCCGTAGGTCCTGCCCGGCTCGCCTTGGAAGTAGTCCGACCGGACGACCTCCCCATCGACGAGGTGGAAGAACACCTCGTTCTCGAACGAGCGCGGCTGGCTGAGGACGTACCCCCGGGCTGCTTCGAGTGTCGGCTGGTCTTGCAAGGGCGACCGGGCTTCCTGGGGGGAGACCGCGAGCCAGGAGATCGCGACGGTCACAATGGCTATGGTACACATGGGATCGCTCCCGAGCTAAGGCGCCCTCGGTCTGGCGAACTGGACTCGTCTGGAACTGGGTACTGCTTTCCTTTTCTCCAGCGGCGATCGAAGATGAGCTGCGCATCAGCGGCGCGCCGCCCACGTCCTGCTCATCTGCGCCGCCACACGCTACTATACCGCATCGCGGGTTGCCGGTTCAAGTACAGAGAACGCAAGGCGCCCGAGCCGCTCGCGGAGCCGCCGCGGGGGACGCCTGTGCCGATCCACGGATTTCGGCGACAGGCGTCGCCGCACCTCGCAACACGCGGGTGCTAAGGGGCTTGCTGTACGCCCACGCCTTCCACCGCGTCCCGCGGGTTGGGGTCGGGGGTCAACCCTGATACCGCCCCCGGAGCACGCCGCATCGGCCCTGGGTGCCAGGGACCGCCGTAGGTACAGTCATCCTCGCCTGCTTGACCTGCGCGTTGCGACTTCCACGGCTCCGCGTATCGAACCCCTCAAAGCCCGGACCAGATTGCGCTGCCGTCCAGGAACCCAATGGTCTCGGCGGCCAATTCGCCCACATAGGGGTCCCTGTCGCAGAGACGGAGGCGCAAGTTGCTTACGGTGTGCTGATCACCAAGCTGGGCGATGGCGTGCGCGGCTGCCTTCGCTACGGACGGGCTGCGCCCGGACAATTGTGCCAGGAGTTGAGGAACAGCTTCTCTCGCCCGGAGTTGCACGAGTGTGCTGCTGGCGCAGATGCGCACCCGATCGTCCGCATCCTGCAACAGGCCCAGCAGCGGTGGAATGGCCTCGCGCACCTGCATCTGCCCGAGTGCATGCGCGACGAAGATGCGCGTATTGCCACCGCTGTCAGCGCTGGCCGCGGTGAGCACCGGCACTGCGGCCGGATCGCCGATCGCCGCGAGCGCCAGCGCCGCTGCGCCGAGGAGCCACAGAACTGGGTTGCCCATCAAATCGCGGATGGGAGGGCGAACCTGCTCGCGTGGCACGATGGCCCGCCTCTGGTCTGCCTCCCGGACGCTCCCCCGGACCGCGCCGGACCCCAAGCCCGCGAGCCGAGCACTGGCAAGCCGCAACCGGCGACGCCTTCTCCGTGCACTCCAGAAGCGCCACAAACCCTCCGTGACCAGAGCGTAACAGAACGAGTTGAGAATCCTGACGATGATCCCAACACCGCCGGCATCTGTATACTGCCCAAGCACCGCGCTCATGAGAGAGTAAGGAACGACAAGGCACTTGAACAGAAACTCGATGATGCCTGACGCGGGTGACGGCGTGGAGCCAAGTGGCCACAACCCACCCCCCCAAGCGATGCCTGCAATGACAACGACGAAGAGCACAACGTAGTGAATCGCCATGAAACCCACGATGCGCAGCCCGCAGAAGAGCCGCCGCCGCGCGGGTCGCGGTTTCTGCGCAAGGAGAAGCGCCGCAGGCGCCACGTCCGTCCCGCACTCCGGGCACCGTCCGGGGCTCAGGGCGTACCCGCAGACCGGACAGAAACCCAGCGGGCGAAATCCGGTAGATGGTGCGTGCGGGTCCGGGCCCATCACTACATCTCGACACGCTCGCTGCAGGAGCCGGCAGCTCGCTTCAGCGCTAAGCAAACATCGCTGCTTTCTCGGCGGCGTATCCGTTCCCAGGAGTTGCGCCGCAGGACGGGTGTGATCACCCTGCGGCGCCCCCCTCGAGGAATCACTGATGTCCGCTCTTCGAAGTTCTGGCACACTGTGGCAACTGGAACCGAAGGGATTCGCACCCTCGCCGTTCCGGTTGCACACCAAACGCTCTCCCAACTCAGCGACGGCCCCCGGACGTTCACGAGTTGACTACTATATCCGGTTTCGATGGCAAGGCCAAATCGCCGGTCCCTGGGGCGACTCGGCGCGCCAGCACCGCCGGGGTCGGCCCCCACCCAGGACAGCGAAGCGGAGCAACAACAGTGCCCGAGCGGGAGCGGATCAGCAAGGCATCCTCCGGCCCTTCCTTCGCTATTCGCTATTCGCACTTCGCTATTCCCCGCCCCTACCCACTCGCCCCCGCTCGGGCTCGCACGCGTACGCGGGTCCGCTCACGGCAGCAGCAGGTTCCCCAGCGTGAGCGGGTCATAGGCGTTGTGCGCGGCGCCGGACCAGGTGCTGAACTCCTGCCGGGAGGCGTCGAAGCGGGCAATGTTGAAGCCCCAGATCACGGCGGTGGCACCCGTGGCACCGGCAGCGCGCGCCCCGTCGTCAGCGCCGGCCGCGCCTGCGGCGCTTGCCGCGTCAGCGGCGCCCGGGTCCACGGCCGCCAGCGGAATCTGTATCTCCGCCGTCCAGCCGTCGGCCGCCTCGCGCGTGGCCACGCGCACGTCCGCCGCCCACGGCGCCGAACGACCCACCGGCGGAACCGTACGCAGCCCCTTCTCCAGAATGTCGAAGCCCTCCCGCTTCACCACCACGCGGTACAAGTCCGACGGCGAGCGCGTCCCGGCATTGAGCGGATCCAACAGGATCTCGACCAGGTCCTCGCCCGCGGGCACCAGGTCGTCATACGCCACGGCCTTGCGACGCTCGCCGCCGGGCACCGGCGACGCCGCACCCGCGCAATTCACCGCGAGGTAAAGGTTCCGCCCATCGCGCAGCACGAAAGCCGTCGTCTGCCCGCCGGGCCGCGCCACCGACCAATCCTGCGGGCCGGTGTATCCCCCGCTGACGAGCGTGAAGTCACCGGCCGTGTTCACCGTGCCCACCGGCCAATCCGCCAGATCGCCGTCGATGGTCGGCGGCCGATCGGTGCGCGTGGCCGCCACATACGAAAGCCGGGCATGCACCCGCTCGTGCCCGCCGTCATCGGCGGCCCAATCCACCGGCAGCCACAGATGCCCGCCCAGGCTGCAATGCAGGCCGGGGGTCGTCGCCTTCAGCGTGGTGCGCCGGGCGCTGCCCGGCGCGAGCGGGTCAATGGTTCGCTCCGCGGGGTCCGCCTCCCACACGTCGGGCAAGTCCGCCAACTGGAGGATACCGCCCGTGGGCACCCGCGCATGGTTGCTCAACGCAAGCGCGCACTCGATCTCGGCCAGTCGCGCCGGCGGTGACCCCGCTTCCGGCGTGTACGCGCCGCCGGCCAGGCGGATGCGCACCCCGTTCGGCTCGACACGGAAACGCCGCGTCGCGAGCATCAACCGCCGCCACGAGGTGCGCCGAGTGAAAGCCTCCGCCCCCCCACCGCCGGCCGGCGCCAGCACCGCTTCGAGCAACGCCTCAACCATGATTCGGCGGGCGACCTGGAACAGCGCCGGGTCGTCCGGCCAGCCCGGCGCCCGCCCATCGGCGTAATGCGTGCAGTACGCCTCCGTGCCCGCATAGGGCGACAGCGACTGCACCAGCGTTCCGCGAATGTGCCCCAACCCGTGATTGCCCAGCAGGTTCAGATAGGCCGCGTCCTGGGCCGCCCGACGCAGATGCTTCAGACGCACCGACGCCACGGGCGCATCCAGCCCGAAAGGCAGACCGGGGTAGATGAGCACGTTCGGATCGGCCAGCGCGCAAAGCGACGCCGACGGGCTTCCTTCACCGGGCCCACCCCGACCGGCCGCCGGCCAGCGGTTCACACAGCCAAGCCGCACCGCCTCTGCCCCCAGCGCCAGCGCTTGCCACGTCAGTACCCAGCTATCGACCGCCCGGGCCTGAATCGCAACGGAACCGCTGAACGGGGGGCGGTCCACGCCCACCCACGTCCGCCGGCCGGCGGAACGCTCCTGCTGCATCACCTGCGGATCATAGAACTGCGCCGGCGGCGCCCAGATGTCCACCGCCGCGTCCCCAACGAGCGGCACATAGTCCGCCCAGCCGTACGGCCGCAGGTCCTGCGGGAACCAGCGTGCCAGCACTCTGACACCTTCGTCGGCGTCGTGGAGCCGCCGGGCCAGCTCCGAGCCGCGCTCACGCAGCGCTGGCGACTCGACAAGCCCTTCCGGCAACACCGCGTAGCTGCGCGTCAGCCACCCCTTCCCGGCAAAGTGGGCGGCGCATTGACGCACGTAGTCCTCCAGCACCTCCGCCCGTCCCGGCGCCGGCAGCGCGTCCGAGCGCAACCACGCGGTCAGCATCGGCCCCAGCGGCAACGGCCAGGCCGGTACCCGCGGTCGCCCTGCCGACAGTGTTCCACCCAGCACCGGCTCGACCAAGGCATCGTAGTCCGCCCAGTCCATACCGACGCCGCCGACCGCGTTGATCCGGGCGGCCGGGGCGTACTCAGGCAGCACGCCCACCACTCGATGGGCCTCCAGCAGTCGTTGCGTGTCCCAGACCACTCGCCGCAGTGTCTCGGCCGGTGGACTCGATCCCGACTCGGCTCCCGGTTCCGCCGACCCCGCGTGGTGCTCAAACAGGGCCCGGTGGTCGAGGTCGGCCACGAGCCACGGCGTGGTCAGTTCGGGCAGTGTGAAGGGGTACACCTCCAGTTGCACGTGCAGGGTGACCGGTGCCACCCCCCTGCCGCTGATTCCGACCGCGGCGTGGTAGCGCCCGGGCGCCGTCTCCGGCGGCACGGTCACGTCGGCCCAGAAACACACCGTCTGTTCGGGATCAAGATGGTCCGGCCAGCCGCCGACCGGGGCCGCCAGGGGTACCAGAACATCCAAGGGGGCGGGCTCCCGACGGTTCGGCGGCACCGCCCGAATGTGCCAACCGGGCCAGTGCGTCACCTCGACGGCGTGCAGGCGGTAGAGCTCAAGCCGGACAGGGACTTCGCGCCCCGCTGGATCGCCAAACGGCGATGCCCGCCATTGCAGACCACTCACCGCCTGACCACCGCTGCGCAACGCAAGTCGGAAACAGGCCGTCTCGTTGCGAGCCGCCCCGAGGCTGATCCGCGCGAAATGCTGAACGCCGTCCACGACGATCTCGTCGATGCCGTCACCATGCACGGCATCCGGCGTATCCCGCATGACCCAGGCGGACAAGGTGGGGCGTTGCAGGGCCTCGCAGCCGAGCGGACCGAGACCCGTCCCCCATGTCAGGAGAATACCGGCGGCACAGCGGATTCGGGCAGCACTCGCATTCATGGCGTCCCCGGAGGCGGGCCGGACCGACGGACGAAGGCACGGGCGAGATGACTGCATCTCCGATCGACTGTTGTTCGGCTACATCCGGGACCCAGTGGTTCCGCGGTACCCACGGGCGGGACGCCCGTGCCACGCGTCGGGGCAGCGCTGGCGGTTACCCCTCCGTGGGCGCTGGCTCCGTTGGAGACCCGCCCTCAGGCGCCGGCTCTTTCGCATCGGGCGCGGCGTCGGCTGGTGTTGGGGCCGGTGCCTCAGGCGGTGGAACGGCTTGCGGCGTCCCCGGCTCAGGCTTCTCACCCGCCGCCGGCGCGGGTTGCGCCTGCCCCGTCGGCGCTGGCGCCGTCGAGCCCACGTCAACAACGCGGGGGGTCTTGCCGCGTTCCTGCAACGCCTTGAGCAACTCGGGAGGCAGCCCCTCGGGGGTCTGTTGCGACTCTAGTGCCGCGGCTTCCTCCGGCGGTAGCGGCGGGGCGAAAGCTACCACCGTAAAGATGCTGTCCAGCGCCTTCAGCCGGTCGGCCGCCTGCGTCTGAAACGGTGTGCCGTTCAGGGCCGGCCTCTCCAGCATGGCCGTAAGATGCGCCCGGGCGCGCTCCTTGTGCGCCAAGTCGCCGTCCAGCGCAAACTCGTTCTCCTCCACGGTTGCCAGCGTGGACAGCGCCAGGGCCTGGGCAAAAGTGTGCTGCGGGAACCGGTCCAGGAGCATCTGGGCGGCCCCGCGGGCGTGATCATTGAAGGCGCGGTCCGGCGGCGGGCTTCCCGTGGCGGCCAGTTGCAGGCCAAGGGAGACCTGATCCGCGAGACTCTGCAACGCGAAGCCGTCGTTCGACGAAGCGCGAACCAGCTCCATCCAGGTCTGCAACGCCTGCAACCCGGCCGCCCGGTCCTCCCCAAGCGACGCCGCGTAGAACTTCGCCCGTTCCTCCCACAGCCGATCCACCGCCTGTGCCCGCGCGCGCACCACGTACGTTGTGCCGATGACGACCACCAGCACGAGAATCACACCCCAGGTCAGGGGCGTCCGGTGCGTCACCATGTAGGTGCGGGCCGATTGCAGGGCGTGAATCAGGTCGTTTTCCTTCAGCTCATGCCTTCGTTCTGCTCTCATGGTCCTGCCTTCTCACTCCTGCCCAGCGAGGGGCGTTATTCCCTGTGACCCCGTGCGACTCGACGCCGCCGGTCCCCCCCATGCGGCTCGCGAGCGTCACCGCTCGGGTGGAACGCTCGCGGGCAACCTTTCACCCAAGACGCCCCGGCTGCGGTTTCGGGGCAACGATCACCTCGACGCGCACCTGCCCAGAACGCGCCCCCGGCTCGCCGTCGATCGTAATCGTACAAGTCTCGTCGGCGCGCTCGAACCGCATAGTGTAGCGTCCTTCCACCTGGTTGTCACTGAGCGACACCCAGCGTACCAGGGGCATCTGCCGCCGGTAGAAGTCGCGGACGGCCGGTTTATCGGCCCGGCCGACGTACCGGTGCCGGATGTAACGCAACGCCCCTGCCCGGAAGTCCTCGCTGCTCCGCTCCACCAGGTGAAACCCCGCCGGCAACGGCAGGTCGGGCTCGTGGGGGTTGCTCGCCACGACCAGCCCCTCCCCCACCGGCCCCGGGCTCGTGGACGCACAACCCGGTGCCACCACCACCGAAGCGGATATTAGCAGCAGCATCCACCACGCCGACACGCCCGCCCGTCTGCCAGATCCGACCCGCACGGCCAGCTCCTCCTCGGGGTAGTTCGCTGCGTCCGACCGGCCCGACGATAGACGTGGCCACCACGGGCGTCAATCCGGCCCCAGACGCGCTGAAGTCGCGCGGTGCGGGCGGGAGGCCCGTGACAGGGCGTCAACGGGAGCGACGGGGCCGTGACCGACCAGGCGGGATCGCTTCGGCCCCTGCGGGGACGAGGTTGGCAGCCGCGGGTTCAAGTTCGCTACGGGCCTGCCTACCGACGGGCAGGCGAACGAAACCCGTGGTCGCTCACCGGTTACCCCCCCCGGATGGGGCGGAGGAACACACCGGCCTCGAATGCGGTCCCCCCCTCCGCCCGGAGGGCGGACGAGCCCGCCGGGACCATCCGCACGCCCTCAGCGGAAGCAGCACACGCCTGCCTGGCGCGGGGATCTATGGACCCTCCACCGGGCGCGAGGACGCCAGACACGCACTCAGGGGCAACCGCAGACGCCGCCTGCTGCGTCCCGGACCCGTGAGCGAGGCTGTAGCTGCCCGGGCGTGGCGGGATCGCGCGCGCTCGGCTAGTATATGGTTGTGGGCGGCGTGTGCGAGCCCGCCGAGGCGTCCCGTCCGGATCCAGCGAGGTTGTATGGATCGGCGCCACACCGGACTCCCGCTGCCACGGACATGAAGGAACACGCAATGAACATCCGCTTTGTCATTCTGCTCGTCTTCCTGGTCTTTCTGGTCGTGGTGGTGGTCGTGATGAAGACCGATCGCCAGCAAACGCAGACCGGTATCGTCGACGAGTCCATGAACGATGACGTCATGACCCCAGCAGAGCGAGAGAAGCTCGAAGCCGCGCAAAAAATGTTGCAGGACCTGCCGTTGCCCGGCGAGGAACCGACCGTCCGGCCGGAGTTTCACGTCGAAGTCCGCGTGGACACGTCGGATGGCAAGAACCGCCTGTGGATGGTCATCACGGAAGCGCACGGCTACTTCGCGGAGACCTTCCGCCTCGCCTTCTGGAAGAAGGGGTACGAGCAGCACCGCTGGGACCATTTTGTCAACGACTACCTGAAGGCCCGGGGCACACTAGTGGTGGAGAGCTTCGTCGTGCCCGCCGAACTCCTGCGGGTAGGGGGCGACATGGGCCAGACCGGAGATTGGGAGGCAGAGGTCGTCGAACACGGCCGGGTTCGCGCCGAGACCCCCCCGAACTGGCCCCCCCACGCCCCACACGACTGACGCGCCGCCGGCAGCGGGTTTGTACGTTTCTAACGTGTCCACCCGGAAGGGCCGTCATCCCCCCGCGCGCGCGGCGGCCTACTCCGGCGGGAGGGAAGTGCAGGGAGTCCGGAATAAACCGAATGCAGAATGCAGAATTCAGAAAGGGCGCACGGCCACACGTTCGTCTTTCTGCATTCATCCTCCTGCTCGGAGAAGTCCTGGTCCTCGTCAGCATGGGCTGACGAAGCCGCTGATGCGACCCCGGAGGGATCGAAGTCGTTAGCCCAGCACGATGAATGGCAGGACGTGCCGGAATATGTCGTGATGCGACCCCGGAGGCGTCGAAGTGGTTAGCCCAGGGTGGTAACCCTCGCTGTTCTACACAAGTCATGGTCGATTCCGGGCAGCCGGGCCGAAGAGCGTCCAACAGAGGGCAAAGTCGTGCATTCTCTGCAGGCCGATCCAGAGG
>JAKQDH010000215.1 GCA_029558835.1 Planctomycetota bacterium
TGACCAGCGCCGCCGTCCAGACGACCTGGCCCGAGAACAGGAAGTACACGGCCGCCGCGACGTTGGTGGCGAGGGCGATCGCCTGCTTCAGCGCGTTGAGGCGTGTCAGGGAGTCGTGGAGGATCAGGCCCAGGACGGCCAGCACGATGACGCTCAGGCCCGCGCCGAAATAGCCGCCGTACACGGCGGCGCCCGCCACCGCGAGCGCCGTCGCGGCGCGGGCTGCGCCGGTCTCCCGCTCCGGTCCGACCCGGCGCGACAGCCAGGCCCGCACCGGCTCCTGGACCGCCAGCAGGCCGGCGGCCAGCAGAATCAGGTACGGGACCAGGGCGCCGAACAGGCGCTCGCCGGACATGAGCAGCAGCAGACCGCCCAGCACCCCGCCGGCGGCGCCGGCGGGCAGCAGCAACCACAGCCGATCGCCCTGGCACCGCAAGTCACTGCGTTGCGCCAGCGTCGCGCCGAGATACCCGGGGCATAGCGCCACGGTGTTGGTCACGTTGGCGGCGACGGCCGGCACGCCTACGGCCATAAGGGCGGGGAAGCTGATCAGCGTGCCGCCGCCGGCCAGCGCGTTCACGGCGCCGGCGGCCGCCGCGGCCAGGAAGATGACGAGAAAGTCCGCTCCGCCGGCCATGGCGGTCACTCCGCACCGGCGCCGCCGGACGCGGTGAAGAGCCGGGCGAAGCCGGGATACGGGGTCAGGGGAATCAGTTCGAATGCGATGAGCCCGTGGCGCACCAGGGGCAGGGTGGACAGGGCCGCTTGGGCGGAATGGGTGTCGGGGCATTCGAGGACCAGCACGGCCTCGTCGCGGTCTGACCTGAAGTACAGCTCCCGGATGACGCCCTGCTGGTACAGCTCCCACGCGCGCGCCGCTTCGGCGGCCAGATGGGGCGCGTACCGGGCCTCGGTGACACCGGCGACCTCGCGCTCAAGGGCCAGGAACTTCATGAACGGTTTCCTCCTTCAAGTGGATGGCGGCATTGTAACCTTTGGAATATGCGGTTGTCATCTGACCGGTTAGGACCTCCTTCCACCGGGCATCCTGTGCGATGTCGGGGCAGCGGTATAATTCTTGCGCTGACCCATGGAAAAATTTATAGTGAAGAAAACGCAGCAAACGGATGCCGTTGGTTTCGCCGCCGGTAGTGGTTTTGGAATCCGGTCGGTTGACTGGTCTGGCGGCGCCGGTCAGCATGAAACAGAATGGAACCCAGTCCGGAAAGCGGCTGTGCCAGTTGTCGGGGGTCGGCTTGCGGGAAGCAATCGCCAGAATTCGCACCATGTAGGAGGAAACCATGTCAGTCAAAACTCTAATCTTGGGCCTGGTCGCTTGCGTCGCCTGCTTCTGCCTGATTTCATCCATCGCGGCGGCCGACGAGAGCAAGCTCATCATCACCTACTGTGACGGATCCCGGCAGGAGGTGCCGCTCAACCAATCCAAAGCGCAGATCAGCAGCCTGACCTTTTCCTGCCAGGAAGATGAGACGGTATTCGGAGGCATCACGTACATCGAGGGCGCCTTGAAGGGGAATATCTATCATCTGCCGCCGAGCACCAGAGTCCTGCCCGATTTTTCCACGCTGCTTCCGGTGGGTTCCATTTATACCAAGGAGCTGAACATTCCGACGCAGGACTTCATGCAGGGGTTTCCCGGGGTGACTGACCGCTTCGAATGGTTCGGTGTCCAGTACGCCGGGCAATTTGAAGTGGAGCGGGATGGAATCTACGTTTTCCGGCTGAATTCGGACGACGGATCGTGTCTGTATATCGACAACCTTCTGCTCATCAACAATGACGGCATTCATCCACCCCGAAGCAAAAGTGGAAGCATTCCGCTCAAGCGGGGACCGCATCAAATTCGGGTGGATTACTTCCAGGGGCCCCGGGCCGCAATCGCCCTGCAGCTCTACATCACGCCTCCGGGGGGGAGCGAACAGATTCTTCGATTCGGCCGGTAGTTCCGGACCAGGTGGTGCGGCAGTGGAGAATCCGGTCGGCGGTCCTTGGGTGGCCCGTTGATGCGGTCAATCTTTCGGGATCACATGATGAGCGCCAGAAAGAATAAGCGGGAATCACATCCAACTCGCCGGACGGAAACACAGGCGCCATTGGGCAAACGGACCGGCTGGATCGTGCTGCTCGGTGTTGCGATTATCTGGCTGGCGGGACTGGCCTGGCGGGGGGGCATCGGCGAGCGGTTCGCCGTGGTGTACGTGGCGGACGCCGCGTTCCACTATCGATTGGTGGATCATTTGCTTGAGAGCGGCCGGCCGATGGCGGCGGATCCGCTGTTTGTCCAGGTCGAACCGCGCGTGCCGTTCCGGGACATGTATCCGCCGGCTTTCCACTACCTGGCCGCCTGCTGGGTGCGCCTGGCCGGCTGGGCCGGCGTGTCGCGCGAGTCAGCTCTGTACGGGCTATGTGCGCTGCTGGGCAGCCTGATGGTCCCGCTGACCGGCTGGCTCGCCTGGCGCGCCGCCAGACGGGCCGATGCGGCGGTGTCGGCCATGCTGCTCGCGGCCGCCGCCACGCCGCTGGTGACGCGGGGCGCGTACGGCATCCTGCGTCCGGAACCGTTCGGCGCCGCCCTGGTGGTCCTGGCTGCGTTGCTTGCAGCGGACTGGTCATCCCACCGGTCACGTGGACGACAGGCGGTATGGCTGGTTGTCGCCGCCCTGGTCCATGCGCTTGGCGCAGGCACCTGGCGGCTGTTTCCAGCCTTGGCGGCGCTCGGCGTCGGCGCCGCGGTGACCTCCGACTGGCTGGCGGAGCGCCGGCCGCGCCGATTGCCCGTCCTGTTGGCCGGCATCGCGGGCACCGCCGCGGCGGGGATTGCCTGCGATTTCTACCGGGCGGGGGCGCCGGATCACCTGCTGTTCCTCCTGCCGGCGCTGCTGCCGGCGGCCGTGCACCTGGTGCTGGGGTCCGGCCGCGCCTGCGCCTTCGGTGTACGGATCGGAGCAACACACCGCTGGGCGGGACTCAGCGCCATTGTCGCCTTGCTGGTGACGGCGGGCTTTGCCGTGGTGCCCGTCCTCCGGGCCCGGGTGATCGGATGGCTGGGAACGGGCGGTGTGCCGCTGAACGAGGCCAAT
>JAKQDH010000015.1 GCA_029558835.1 Planctomycetota bacterium
CAGATTCTCGTACACTACCCGCCATACGTGGCTGTCCATACTGCACCTCCATGTTCTTGAACAGGCGTTGGAGATGTAAGTATGGCAGCCACTTGAACTTAAATGCAACCTGTTAAAGCCTGGCGCGAAATCTTCTGGAAGACCCTGGCAACGCTCGTTGGCCCTCCGGGCCGCAGGAGAACGACGCTGCCCGCCGGCAGGAGGCTCGTTTTCGCCCGGTCGGGCGAATCCCGACGCGTTGGGATTGTCAGTGACTTGCAATCCCGCGGCCACATCCCGCGTTCTTCTCTTCTGCGTTATTTTCGCCCGGCAGGGCGTACGATAGTTGCCAGGGACTTGCAGTCCCTGGGGCAAGGCCATCCTCCCTACTCTTCTCTTCTTCCGCCCGGAGGGCGGGCGGACCACGCAATAACCGTGGCTCCGCAGGTCCTTGGGGCTCTACGCGGCATCGACGACATCAGGGCGGAAGTCGGCACTGCTTGCAGCGCCCGCGCGGGTTGGTGGTATACTGCAATGGTGCCCCGCGGACGCCGCATGGTATGCGCAGCGCATCGCCCACCTATCCAGCGAGAGGATGATGAGGATTGAACGGCTGTCAACTCGCATGATCGTCGCTGCGGGAGTCGGGACGCTCATCGCCGTAGTGAGCTATGTCCCTGTCACGATCTCCATTTCCTTGCTGGCCATTGCCGGATGTCCAGTGTGGGCGTGGATCCCGCTGTCAGTTCTTCTGCTGACCACCGTTCCGGCTTACATTGCGGTGTGGTCGTTCTGGCGAATGACGCCGGGTAACCACGGGGGACCCATCTGGCGCATGATACGTCGCCGGCGCCGGGCCCAGGGGCTTTGTATGAACTGCGCCTACAACCTCACCGGCAACGTGTCGGGGGTTTGCCCGGAATGCGGTGAGCCGATCACAGAGAAGGTAGCAGTGCCGTTCTGGTAGAGAACGAGAGTCACGATGACGGAGCGGCGCGTGCTTGAAAACGACCGGCGGTTGCGGCATCCGCAACCATCGACTCGTCCTGCAATCGCCAATCCCCTGGTGGGCGGTGCCCACCCTACAGCGCGATGTGCGCCTCATACTCCCTTGCGTCCATGAGTTTGTTGAGCGGTTTGAGGGAGTCGGCGCGGATGCGCAGGAGCCAGCCGCGGTCGAAGGCGTCCTCGTTGAGGATTTCCGGGTGGTCGGCCAGCTCATTGTTGGTTTCGACGACCTCGCCGGTGACGGCACTGTAGACGTCGGAGGTGGCCTTGACGGACTCGACCTCGCCGACGGGCTCGCCGGCCGCCACCGACGCCCCCACGTCGGGCAAATCGACATAAGTGATGTCGGTCAGCTCGTCGGCCGCGTACTGCGTGATCCCCATGGTGACGACGTCACCTTCGACCATGAACCACTCGTGCGTTTCGGTGTATTTGCGATCTGATGGTACGCTCATCGGTTATCTCGATTCCTTCGTCTGCGTGTCACCTGCCGGGCGATGGCCACGACCCTTCACACTCTTCATACCTTTCGCACGGACGCCTTCAGAGACCATCGCATGCCCGCGCGGCTGCCCCTCACCCTACCCTCTCCCCACGGGGAGAGGGGTCTACCCTCTCCTGCTCACCTGCTCAGGCCGGCCCTCACCCCTGCCCGCTCGCGGAATCGGCAATCGTCAATCGCCAATCGGTGCGCCGCCGGCCCTCACCCCTGCCCCTCTCCCAGGGGGAGAGGGGTTCTGTTGGGCGTCCCTGCCCCGACGACGGCTCTAGCCGGGACGCTTGTAGAACGGCAGCTTCACTACCGTGGCCGCTGCCCGCGCGCGGCCCAGATTCACTTCCAGCTTCGTACCCACCTCGGCAAGAGGCGGCGGCACGAACGCCATGGCAATGCTCTTGCCCAACGTCGGGCTGAGCGTGCCGCTGGTCACTTCGCCGACCACTTCCGACCCGCTGAGCACCTCGTGATGCTGGCGGGCGATCCGCCGTCCCTCCAACTCGAGGCCGACGAGCTGCTTCTGCAACCCGCGGGCCTGAATCTTCCGCATGGCCTCGGCGCCGATGAAGTCCTTGGTCAAATCGACGCACCAGGCCAGCCCGGCCGTCAGCGAATCCCAATCCTCCGTCAACTCATGCCCATACAGCGGCATGGCCGCCTCGATCCGCAGCGTATCCCGCGCGCCCAGCCCGGCCGGCTTTACCACCGGGTCCGGCTGGTCCGCCGAGCCGAACAGGTGCGGCAGCAGCAGGTTAACCGCCCCCGCCGGCAGCACCACCTCGAGGCCGTCCTCGCCCGTGTACCCGCTCCGGTAAACGCGCACCTCGATGCCGAAGAGGTTGCGAACCATGAACCGGTACCGCTTCAGCCCGCTCAGGTCAATTCCCGCCCGTTCCTGGGCAAGGGGGATGGCCTGGGGACCCTGGATGGCCAGCATGGCCGTCGCGGTCGTGTCGTCGACCAAGGTGACCGCCCGCCCGGCCATCTGCCGCTTCAGCCAGGCGACGATCTTATCCCGGTTGGCACCGTTGCACACGATGCCCCAGTAGCCGTCGCCGCAGGAGACGATCACGTCATCCAGGATGCCGCCATCCTCCCGGCAGACATGGGAGTAGAACGAGCGTCCGGGCTCGGGTGCGAGCTTCCGCGTGCAGATTCGGTCCAGGAAGGCCGGTACGTCCTTGCCGGTGAGCTTCAGCCGGCCCATGTGGGACACATCGAACACACTGCAGGCCGTGCGTGTGTGCACGTGCTCCTCGTTAATGCCCGCAAAGGAAACCGGCAGGCTCCAGCCGGCAAACTCGACCATCTTGCCGCCCAGCCGGACGTGAGTGTCGTACAAAGGCGTCTTAAGCACAGCTAACCCTTCGCTTGTCTGAATGGAATCCGCGTCGCCCGCGTGGCACGCCGTAGTGGGCACCTTAGGACTCGGTTCCGCGCGTGTCAACGGCGGTCAGCGAGTCGGATTCCCCTTCCCCGCGTGGCAATGTCGGTGCCAGGCGTTGATGCCCGGATGTCGCGGGCGGCAGAGGGGTGGGGACGCCGGAAGCGGGCGTATCCCGTGCCTGCCGGGGCGGCTCCTGCGGCGTCACGGCGTCATGCACGTCAGGATGAGCAAGGCAACCGCTACCAACGCCAGGGCGCCGATGAGGATGAGCATGCCTCCACGACGGCTTGGCAGCCTGCGCATTTCCAGCCGTTTCCAGTCAAAGGGCACCCGCCACGAAGGGTCGCCCGCAGTGTACTGGATGAACGCACGCACAACCTCGCCGACGTTCAGGTCGTTGCGGACGGCCCGGTAGTGCGCGTCCGCGCTTCCCTCGCGGTACTCCAGGACGAAGCCGGTGTCGCGCCCGCCCGCCGTCTGCACGTACACTTCGTCCGCCTCCGACAGGATGGCAAAGCTGTTGTTCTCACCGTCGAGAGTGCGCAGGGCCGACGCGATGGTCGCCGCATCAGGATCCCTGTGGCGAGTGCCGTCTTCAAGCTCAAGCAACACCGTGGCGTCTCCTTCATCCGGGCAGGCACCAGCAACGACGAAGTGGTCATTAGCGCCAGGGGTCACTCAGATCACGGGATCAAGAGTTCATTCCTGGATCAGGAATCAACTGCCGAGCATCGGCCAGGGGCCAACGCTGGACAATGGACGTGCCGGCCCAGCCACGGTATCCATCTCTGCTGCCCCTGCTGCGACGTACTCTGGACCTTGCGGCAAACACACGGTCCGCAGGCGGCTTGCCGCGCCACAATCACCAACGACATGCGTAGAAAGGTAGGCGTCCGCCGCTCCCTGTCAATCGGCCGGCGTTGCGGATCAGCACGTGTTCTGCGACGTGGTCGTGCGGCCAGGGCTTCGGCGGGCAACGGCAGTCCGGGTCGATGGTGACTGAGGTAGGATGCTGCGATAATGGCGCGGCTGGTCCGGGGAGCCCCGGATTGCGGGCGCGAGCCGCCCGGGCAACTGGAGGTTTGGAGCGTGGCTGAGCCAAACGATCGGTTCCGGCGGGTCTTCTTCGAGGTGTTCGAGGCCTTGCCGCGACAGGGGCCGGGCAACCGCGCCTCGGCTGCGCGGGCGCTCGCTCTCTGCCACGCACTGCCGCCGACACCCTCGATACTCGACCTGGGCTGTGGCGTCGGTGGGCAGACCCTCATCCTCGCCGAGTTGACCAGCAGCATCATCACCGCCATCGACAACCATGCCCCGTTCATCGCTCGACTCCGCTCGACGGTGGCGGCACGTGGCCTGGAGCAGCGGATCCGGCCGCTGGTTGCCGACATGGCGGCGCCTGGGTTGCCACCTGGCGGCTTCGACCTCATCTGGTCTGAGGGAGCACTCTACCAACTTGGGATTGAGCCCGCGCTTCTGGTTTGCCGAGACCTCCTCCGCCCTTGCGGGCACCTGGCTTTTACGGATGCGGTCTGGAGGAAAGCCAACCCTCCTGAGGAGGTACGGGCTGGTTTCGAGTCGGACTACCCCACCATGGGCTTCGTCAATGACGTCCTCGCGATCGTCGCGCGGAGCGGCTTTGAGCTCCTCGGCCACTTCGCTCTGCCGGACGAGGCCTGGTGGGACGACTTCTACACGCCCATGCAGAGACGGCTGGACGAACTCCGACGCAAGTACTCGGGAGACGCGGAAACGCTTGCCCTGCTGGGCCGGATCGCACGCGAGCCGGAGCTGCACCGGCTGTACGGCGACTACTACGCCTACGAGTTCTTCGTCCTTCGCCGTGCCATCCAAAGCTGACCACAACGGCGGGGACGCGGCCAAGACCGACCTTGCCCATGGTCGCGTCGTTGCCCGCTCGACAGTGCGGCGGCGCGGCACGGATGTCCGCTGCTCCGAACGCACGGTATGGGCGCCCGGTCCTCGGAACCGCGGGGCGAGGGGCCCTTTTGAATGCAGAATGGCGAAGTCCGAATGAAGAAAGGGGCACCGCGAGGTCAGAGCCGCGGGCGCAAGCCTGCGGACCCGGGCCGGCACTGGGCAGCGGTGGCGTCCACGTCTCCAGCGTTGCCGGGCTTGCGCCGGTGCTCCGAACCGGGGCCGTAAACAGCCCCCGCGAATGCAGGCTGGCGAAGTCAGAATGAAGAAAGAGGGGCCGACGCCGCGCTTGTTCTTTCCGAATTCTCCCTATTGTATTCGCCGCCCCGTACGCCCGCGATGGGGGTTCGCCCTCACAGCAGCCCGAGCTTTTCGAGGCGGTAGCGGAGGGCGTCGCGGCTGAGGTTGAGCAGCTTGGCGGCCTGGGTCTGGTTGTTGTTGGTGCGGGCGAGTGCCTGGCGGATGAGCTGGTTCTCCAGTTCGCGGAAGTCGATCCCGCCGGGCGGGAGCACGAACGCCCCGTAGCCGGTCTGCAGCTTCGCGGGGTCCTGGGGGCCCAGCACGATGTCGCCGGCCGTGATGTGATCCCCCGGGCACAGCAGCACCGCCCGCTCGGTCACGTTCCGCAGCTCCCGCACGTTGCCGGGCCAGTTGTACTGGTAGAGCTTCTTGTAGGCCGCGTCGTCGATGCCGCTGATGGGCTTCTTGAACTCCTGGGCGAAGCGCGAGGTGAAGTGCTGGGCCAGCAGCCGGATGTCGTCGCCGCGCTCGCGCAGCGGCGGCAGGTAGATGGTGATGACGTTCAGGCGGAACATCAGGTCGCTGCGAAAAGTTCGTTCCTCGATGGCCTTGTCGATGTCGCGGTTCGTGGCGGCGATGACGCGCACGTCCACGGTCAGCTCCACCGCCCCGCCCACCCGCCGAAACGTGCGTTCCTCGAGGAAGCGCAGGAGCTTGGCCTGCAGTGCCATCGGCATGTCACCCACCTCGTCGAGGAAGATGGTGCCGCCGTCGGCCAGCTCGAAGAGGCCCTTCTTCGTCGTCTTCGCGTCGGTGAACGCCCCCTTCTCATGCCCGAACAGCTCGCTTTCCAGCAGCGTCTCGGACAGCGCGGTGCAGGTGATGTTCATGAACGGCGCCGGGGCCCGCTCCGAGTTGTAGTGGATCACGCGGGCCACCAGGTCCTTGCCGGTGCCCGTTTCCCCGCGCAGAAAGACCGTGGACGCCCCGCTCTTGGCGACCCGGTCCAGCACGCCGTACAGCTCGCGCATCGGCTTCGACTGCCCGATGATGCGGTCGAAGCCGTAATCGTGCTCGATGTGGCGACGCAGCTCGCGCACCTCGCGGCGCAGCTTGGTGGTTTCCAGGGCCTTCTCGGCCGTGCGCAGAAGCTGCTCCATGTCGAACGGCTTGGCGATGTAATCAAACGCACCGGCCTTGATGGCGTCCACGGCCGTCTCAATGCTGGTGTACGCCGTCATCATGATGACCACGACGTCCGTGTCCGCCTCGCGCACCTTGCGCAACACCTCCAGCCCGGTCATGTCCGGCAACTTGTAGTCGAGCATGATGAGGTCGAAGATGCCGTCCTCCAGGGCCCGCAGCGCCGCCCGCCCGTCCGCCGCCTCGGTCACGCGGTAGCCGCGCGACTCGAACTTCTGCCGCAACGACCAGCGGATGAGCTTCTCGTCCTCAATGATGAGTACGCGTATCTTCATGACTCTCTGCGTGCCGCTACCGGCGCCGTCGCGCGCGTCAAAGGCAACGTCACCACCGCCGTGGTACCCTCACCGGGGCGACTCTGCAACTCGATGCCGCCGCCGTGCGTCTCGACGATCCGGCGGCAGATGGCCAGCCCCAGCCCCGTACCCTTCGCCTTGGTGGTGAAGAACGGCTCGAAGGCGCGTTCCAGCACGTCGCTGCTCATCCCCTCGCCGGCGTCCTCCACGCGAAGTTGGCCATACTGCGCATCGCCGGACACCGTCACCCGCACGATCCCGCCGTCCGGCGACGCCTGGGCGGCATTGATGAGCAGGTTGATCACAAGCTGCTCAAGCTGGGACCGGTCCGCCTCCACCGGCACCGCCCCGGGGGCCCCGTCACGCACGACGTGCACGCGGTGCAGTTCCGGCTCCTCCCGGAGCACGGTCAACACCGCGCGGACCACGTCATTCAAGTCCACCGGTCGCAACTTCGGTGGGTTCGGCCGGGCGTACACCAGCAGGTCCTTGACCGCCTCGTCCAGCCGCCGAATCTGCCCCAGGATTTCCGCGATGATCGCCCGATGCGGATCCTCCTCCGGCATGGCCTCCCGGATGATCTGGATCGCCCCACTGATGCCGGCCAGCGGGTTCTTGATCTCGTGGGCGAGCGAGGCCGCCAACTGCCCGATCTGCGCCAGGTGCTCCGCCCGGGTGAGCTTCTCCTCGACGGCGCTGCGCTCCATCTCGCGTACCCGCTCGGCGTAACTCTCCTGGTAGCTGTGCAGCATAATGCCCAGCTCGAGCATCAGCAGTTTGTGCAGCGACACCAGTTTGGCGTTGACCTCGGGCAGTGCCGTCGCCCGCAAGCGCCGCTCCAGCTCCCGCCACAGCAGCTCCATGCCCGTGATCATGTACTGCTGCTGTAAGCCGACATTCAGGTGAGCCTTGCCAATTGCCAGCCTCTCACGAAAATACGCGTCGTCGTACCGACCCGCGAACAGGCCGTGCAGCCACTCCCGCAGGAATCGCCGCTGGCGAGCGATCTGGGCGTCGCCGCCCGTAAATACCGCCCGCGTCTTAGGATGCCGCAGGAGTTCCCGGTAGAAGCAGTCCACGACCGGGGTGAAGAACGGCTCCACAAACGGGGCCAGCGAGCGCAGGTTGTCCCCATCGGCCCGGTCGAAGCCGATGTAGCTCTTCATCTCCTCAAAGACTGGCTCAGCCATACGCCGTCGCCGGTATTGTAGGGCCGGGCAGGCCCCGCGCGTATCCGTCCCGCACCGATCACGATCGTTGCACTCCGAGCCCGAACGGAAGCGAGCTGCGCAGCAACCACGGGCGGGACGCCCGTGCCACGCCCAGCCCGAACGGCAGCGAGCGGGCCCCCTGTCCCGAACCCACGCGCGGTTTGTGCGGCTCGCCCCTCCCGGCGTGGCACGTTTCCTGCTAACTGGCCTAGACGGGGCGTGCACCATGAACCGCTGGAAGAAGACAACTCGAACGCGGACCGCACCCGGCGCGAAGGCAGTTCCGGCGGGCGACCGGCCGTGCCTGCTCATTGTCGAGCCGGAGCCGCTGTTGCAGTGGTCGCTCGGCACGTATTTGAGCCGGTGGTTCGAGGTGTTCGTGGTGGACTCGGCCGCCACCGCCCAGGGTCTGCTCGACGAGCACCCCGTTGACCTGCTCGTCGTTTCGGACGCCCTGCCGGACCATGCGGCCGACAAGGTCGAGACGTGGGCCCGGCTGCGGAACTGCTCGGTCACGGTGGTGCGGACGGTGACGGACCTAGCTGAGGCCGCCCCCGCCCCGCCGGGCACCCACTGCGTCGAGAAGCCCTTCGAGCTGAGCACCCTGGCCGCCCTGTTCGGGGTGGACCCGACCGGCTCGAACGGGCACCTGCCCGCACCGAACGGCCGGCCGCAATCACCGAATCGCGAGTAGTCAGGCCGCCCGGCTCACGGGCGGCGGCGGCGCCTCCGTGCGCGGGGCCGTGCGGTGGCACGGGCATCTTGCCCGTGTCTCGCTGCTCAATGCACCCGCGAGTGTGGCGTGCATACCCGCGTCGGGGTCGCGGGTCCGCATGCGACGTGCCCAGGTGTGCGTGGTCGCGGCCCCCACCCTCACCCCTACCCCTCTCCCTTGGCGGGCGAGGGGTCAGACCCGGCCCGGCGTGACGGGGTGGAACGCAGGCGGAGGGTGCGGAATGGCCGAAACGGCCTCACGGGGCGCGGGCTGCGACGGTTCCGCGCTGCGCCGAGGGGCGTGACCGTTGAGGTCGGGCGCCTTCGGCCCCGGTGGGGCCGTGGTGTGTCCCGACAGCGTCGGGACGGGTGGAGTTCGCCGCAGGCGGGGCCGGGCGCGCGGCCTCTGAACCCCTCGCCCTTTCAGGGAGAGGGGTTAGGGGTGAGGGTCGCGTGGATCAAGGTGCTCACCTGGGCACAAAGGCGTTCCCGCGGGGCGCGTGACGCTAAGCACGTACGGGGGGGCGGAGGAGCGCGGGGTCAGGCAAGGCAGCAGGCCTTCCCGGCTTGCCCGGCGGGCGTTTGCGGCCCGTCGGTTGACGGGAGACAGGGATCACAAGTAGCATCCGGATAGCAGGCAAGGGTGTGCGGCCGTGGTGAACCCCTGTGCCGGGTGCCATGCTCTCGCGGAGCGTGAGCATGCGGGGGCGGTGAGGTCGCAGCCGCGCGGGGCAACCCGTCCCGACCTGCCGGGAGCCCGCGGATGGCGCAGAAGGAAGAAGGAGGAATTCAGAAAGGGTGCTCACGCAGTCGCTTTCCCTTTCTGCATTCTGACTTCGCCATTCTGCATTCGGGGGGGCCTGCCCCCGGCGGGCGTTGCTGATGCGGAAGTGAAGACAACTGAACGTAGACTGAAGAAGACAGCCCTTGGAGAGGTGGGTGAGTGGCTGAAACCAACGGTTTGCTAAACCGTCGTACTGGGTATATCCCGGTACCGCGGGTTCGAATCCCGCCCTCTCCGTTCAACTATGCGTCCTGCCACCCCGGTCGGCTTGTTGACAGGTGGGCAAAGACAAAACGAGTTGCACCACCATGGGGAACGTTCATGCGCCGATTCCCGTGATCGACCTCTTCGCCGGCCCCGGAGGGCTCGGGGAAGGGTTCAACGCGTACCATTATAGACGGCTGCGCGTGTTTCACGTCGCGCTGGCCATCGAAAAGGATGAGAGCGCCCACGGCACGCTAGAACTGCGCAGTTTCTTCCGGGCGTTTCCGGAGCACCAAGTCCCCGAGACGTACTACCGCCATCTTCGCGGGGAGTTGACGCTTCAGGACTTGTTTACACTGCACCCTTGCGAGGCGCGACAGGCAGCGGCAGAGGCTTGGCGTGCGGAGCTCGGGCGTGTGTCTCCGCAAGTCGTGCGCCGACGGATTCGCCACGCTCTGGATGGGGCCAGCGCTTGGGTGCTCATCGGCGGACCGCCCTGCCAAGCGTATTCGATCGCCGGCAGGTCCCGCAACCGCGGGGTGAGTGGGTACACGCTTGAGCACGATGAGCGCCGCCGCCTGTACCAAGAATACCTGCGCATCGTCGCGGACCTGTGGCCGCCGATCTTTGTGATGGAGAATGTCAAGGGACTGCTGTCGGCAACGATCCGGGATGAGCTTCTCTTTGAGCGCATGTGCGAAGATCTCCGCAATCCGGGGCGTTCTGTCCGGCGCAAACGGCGATATCAGTATCGCATCCTGTCACTTGAGGAACCCGCCGAGCGGACGTTGTTCGACGGGGAGTCGGTGCGGTCTTTTGTCGTTCGTGCTGAACATCATGGGATTCCACAGTGCCGACATCGCGTCATCCTCCTGGGAGTCCGGGAGGACTTGGACGAAGCGACAGGGGGGGTTCTTCGGCGATGTGGACCCGTGCCTGCCGGCCTCGTGCTTGATGGGCTACCGCCACTGCGCAGCGGGCTTTCTCGAGCGTCTGGTCGTCCTTCCAGGGAGGCGGACAGCCCGGAAGATTGGCTTGAGACTCTTCGTCGCGAGGTGAACAGCAGATGGGTCGATGGTAACCAAGGGATCGAGAATCGTGATTCTGTCCGTGCGCTCATCGTGTCCGTAATCCAGCGACTACGTGTTCCCGAAGCCGACCGTGGCGCCGAGTTTGTTCGCGCCAAGGTAAATGTAGGCTACGAACCCGCGTGGTATCTGGATGATCGCATCGGTGGAGTGTGCAATCACGCCACGCGTGTCCACATGGACCGGGATCTGCATCGCTACCTGTTTGCTGCCTGTTTCGCCGAAGTCAACGGGTGGTCGCCGCGTCTGAAGGACTTTCCCCCCGATCTCCTGCCGAACCATCGTAACGTCCCCGACGCGCTCAACGGCGGATTCTTCAACGACCGTTTCCGTGTGCAACGTGGGGATGAGCCCGCGACGACGATCACGAGCCACATTCACAAGGACGGGCACTACTACATTCATCCCGATCCCGCGCAATGCAGGAGCTTGACGGTTCGGGAGGTCGCGCGTTTGCAGACGTTCCCCGACAACTACCTGTTCACAGGCCCGCGCACGAAGCAGTACATCCAGGTTGGGAACGCCGTTCCTCCGCTGCTCGCGCGAGAGATTGCTGAAATCGTGTACGGTGTATTCCGGCGGACCGGCATGACAGGCTGACATGGACCGCATCAGCAAAGAACACCGAAGCTGGAACATGTCGCGCATTCGCGGTCGCGACACGAGTCCCGAGAGGATCGTACGCTCCGTGCTGCACCGCATGGGTTACCGGTTCCGCCTCCAGCGTCGTGATCTGCCTGGGAGGCCTGACATCGTTTTGCCTAAAATGCGCACGGTGGTTTTCGTTCACGGGTGCTTCTGGCACCGCCATCGCGGCTGCAGGTTCGCGTATAAGCCGAAGACTCGGGTAGGTTTCTGGTCCGATAAATTCGAGGAAAACGTCAGACGAGACAAACGTGTTCGGCGGAGGCTCAGGAATCTGCGATGGCAGTCACTGGTCATCTGGGAATGCGAGGTCGCTGACACGTTGACGCTGTCATGCAGGCTGGTGAAGCGGCTGAGCGCGCTCGCCTGGAGGGCCGGTGAGCCTCGACGCACCATAGTGCCGATATTGACAGAGGCTCCCAGTCCAAGACAGGCACGTGCGTGGCTGCGCTCCGTCGCGAGAGCGATAGGCCCAGGGTTCCACCTTGATACTGACCCAACCGACTACGTGGACGCGTCCGGGCGGTCCGTCCTAAGCGCAACGACGGCAAGCCGACTTCGGCGCGCGCTGGACACGGTCAGCCGAACACTTGGACACCAGCCTGACTGCGCATCTGAATCACACCGGCTCGTCAGGCAGGGCGGAAGCGGTCAAACTCGCGCGGCAGCTTGGCCAAGATGCCGCCAGGCGACATCCAATACAGGTCCCACGTGACATCGAACTGGTTCAGCACATCGGCGAGTCTGCGCGCCGAGCCACCGCCCTTTCCAGCAGCACCACGTTTGAACGAGCCCGATTCCGGATCGAAGTAGATGGTGGTTGCAAGCTCCACCGCGTGCGGGTTCGTGATGATCTCCTGTCGGGCGACGATCTGCTCCACGATCTCACCCGGCTTGTGGAGCGCGCCGCACAGCAGCACGAGCGCACGATCGGGATCACTGCGGTGGGCGCGGTAAACACGGTAGGGACCGGCCAGCAGGTGTCGGTAGTATTTCTGGTAATTCGCCACCGATGGAACGTAACGCGCCCTTTCGCCGGCCTTACGGCGGCGATGGCCATCGGGCGGACAGACCTGATCGAAGTAGAACAGGGTCAGCCAAGCCCACAGGCCGGCATCGCGCTCGATGTCGCAGCCGGTGACCTCCGACAGCACGCCGTGCAAGTAGCGGGCGGCCTCCATGCGGTTGGCAAACTGCCGCGCCTCGACCTCGACGCCGGGCGGGACCGGAACGACACACGTAGCGTCGGTCAGCAGGCCAGTGGGGATGGCTTGCGCCGGGTCGGCCGCCAGAGCGTCCAGGAACCGCCCGAACCGGTTGACACCCTCGTCATTGAAGCGGTGAAGGTTCATCCTGACTCCCCCCTGATGCGCTCAAGCTCGGGCTTCAAGTGGTCGAGCATCTGGTGCTGGCGCGTAAATGATTCGACCGCGCTGGTAATCCACTCGTCCCACTCGTCGTCGTCCCCGCTAGCCAACGGCGGGTCGCCCCCGCCGGGTAGCGCTGCGGCGAAGGACAGCCAGCGGCACCGCCAGTCTTGGGCGTCATCCAAGTCTCGTATCTGCTCGACCTTGTAGATATGCCACAGAATCTGGCGCATCGCGGCGGCGTACACGAGCGACCGGAAAAGCGGGGACGCGGCAAGCGCCTTCCAATCCCCGACTCGGCTGTTGACCAGAAGCAGCGGGCCGTTAGCGCCGGCAAAGTCAACGCGCCAGGTTTCTTGTCCCAACTCGCCCGGCGCCGGCGGGAGCAGCGCGATGCGATTGTCCGGTTGCTCCTCGTCGTCGCTCACCGGGATGCGGTCGCCTTCTGCCAGCAATATGCCGGATCGCTCGTCCGTTGAGGTCACCTTCACGCGAAACAGCAGTCCGTCACCGCTAGTGAAGTCGGTCAGGCGGCAGGATGTTTCGCCCGTCGGGTGGGGGGCCGCAACGGTGCCGTGCGGGAACCGCATGAAAGTCGTTTGCCGATAGGCCTCGACGAACACATCCGCGTCGCCGGGCAGCGCGTAGTCGCTCAGATCGAGCCTAGCGTCAAACGCCAACACCCCGTCGGGATCAGGGTGGACCAGTATTCGGGCATCCTCGCGTGCGATTCTCTTGCGGCCGGTCGAGTTGATTCGCCTAATCGACATCGGCGGCCTCCTTCACCATTGCCCTGACGTAAAGGTCGCGGTCGGGGTCAAATCCGGTCACATTGAGATTGAAGTCGGGGCATTCGACGGCAACCAGCATCCGGTTGCCGATGGCCCTTTTCACGTCGATCCCCTTCAACTCCATGTCGTAGCGGATCGGAGAACGACCTAGATCGAAGTCCGCCGCATGGTACTTCCGTAACGGGTTGCCGCGGCGCACGTCGTAAGCGACGCGGATATCGATAAAGGGCGGCTGTGATGCGCCGGCATCGCCGGCGCGAATGGCGAACCCGCCCCGCAGTTTCTCGATCCGGAACCGCCGCGGCTGAGACGGAGGGATCGGTGGCACCGGCGGAGTCGGACCCGAACCATCGACGGGCTTCGGTCTACGGCGACGGCTGGGCACGGCCTCGTCTTCATCCGGCGCCGGCACGGAGAAGAAGTCGATCGTGATGGTCGGGTCGGGCTGCTGTTCCGACTGATTGATGATGCGAATCAGCTCACTCACACCCAAGCGCACGAACCCAATCGCGCCGGGGCCAAACTTGTACTTATTCTTGAACGTGCTGGTATCTTGATTCCACTGCGTGTGAGCGGGCGTCTCTGCGTCCCGCAGAAGGCTTGCCAGCGGCCCGTCCTCCACGATCACGAGCGAACGAACCTGCGGTATGTGCGGCGATTTGACGTCCGAGATGATCAGCTCGTCGCGGATGAAGACCGGCTTCCCGCTGTCGTTACCGCTGTATTCCAAGAAGATGTTGAAAAAAGTGGGCTGGGGCTCGGTGTTCCGTGGCTGAACGAACATCGGCACGCGGAGAGCAACGCGATGGCGCTGCGCCAGCGATTGGCGGACGTACTTCAGCACATCGGTCGGCACCAGCTCCGGCGCCCACTTCTGCGCGCGATCAGGCGGCGGCGGTGCAAGAGATTGAAACTCCGCCGGGATGCGGGTCTGCGCCCATTCGGCGAACTTGATCAGGCGAAGCAGTTCGATTGCCAAGCTTCCGCCGACGGCCTCCACTTTCGGGATGATGGAATTCTGGTCCAGCATCATTTCCTCCGCAGGCGTGGCGATGGTCACCGCCAAGTCGCCCGTCAGTATCGGGTAGAAGAATCCTTGGAGGACGCCCGCCGTCACCTTCGCCATACTGCCTTCGCCCTCATACCAAGGCACGACGATGGACAAGCCGCTCTCGGCCTGGCGCTTGACGCCGAAATCACTCCGGAATGCCGCCAGCGTGGGCAGGTCTTCGGTGGGCAGCATGAAGCCATCCTCGCGCGCCAGGCCGAAGTAGCCGTCTGACTTGTACGACTCGTCGCCGACGCGGTGGTATTTGAGGACCGACCGCCCCAGGATCATGTGCCTCTTGTCGTCGCTTCGGACCGTAAGACCAAGGAAACTGCTTATGCGGCTGGCGCGGGCAAAAACTGTTTTGCCGACACCCCAGCTCCCCCGGTCCTGCTCGCCCTTGTCAGAATGTCCCTCGGCTCGGAAGAAGTTGAGGAAATGGTTGGTGACACGGTCAGTGACGCGATGCTCATCCGGATCACCGGTCAGGCCGATTGTGCCAAAGTCCTCGAAGACAAGGAACGGGCAAGGGGTGTCGAGCGACGGCTGATCGCGAAGCCCGTTTCCGGGCGCCATGACGTGCGGCCAGAGCGCGTCAAACCAGTAGTGGGCTCGGGACGGCGACAGCGCGCCGTCTAGTCCTGAGAGGAAGAGGCGTGCATGAGCCGGCTGGCGCACCCCACTGTCGTTCTTGCATCGTGCATCGAGCGTGTTCTGAATCCCCTCGCGGATCAGCGCCTCGGTCACGTTGCCGACGGCTTCGGTGGAGAAGAACTCGCCGGATATTGGGTTATGGATCGGGTCGGTCGGCTTCTGCGTGTAGAAATGCCAAGTCGCCATGTGCGCTCCGTGCAGGTTTCTTCCCTGATGCGGTGAGGCTCGTTCCGACTATGCGCTAGTCTTTCGCTTCGAGCAACCGCTCCCAACGGGATGCAACAGACTCAGGGAGCCGCGATGTCGTCTGGGCAGTGTAGCCCCGCCGGCCGTTCTGCTTTATGAACCCCGCCGCCTTGAACCAAGCCAACGCCACATACCCCTGATACCCCGGCACCTCGCCGCCATCGGGCGGATCGCGCAGTGGCAGAACGTCCTCGGACGTAAACAACTTACCATGTCCCCCCTTACGTCCAATAGCCTCGGCTAGCAGCTCGATTACCCGCCGGGGGGCCTTGTGCTCATACTCGGAGTGGGCCTTCTTGGACCAGCCGATCTTCACCAGGAAGTCGCCTTGGCGAAAGAACTTCGGGTACTCGCCTTTGGCCGGCGCGCGCCGTGACTCGCGCCCACGCGTGGCTGCCGTGCGCCGGCGGGCGGGCTGCCCCGGGCCCCGCGAACGCGACGCTCCGCTCGTCCCCTGTTGGACCTCAGCCACTGGCGGCAAGGGCGGTTTGGAATCCGCCCCACTGAGCCCCAACAGGGCTGCGGACGCGTTCCCCGCCGGACTCTCTCCGCCGTTGCGGGCGATCGCGCTGAGCGCCTGAGCCCAGCGCGTCAGACGCATCGCGAGCCCGTAGTCGCGCGTGGCCGCGGCGGCCCCCACCAGTTCCTGCAAACGCCGCTCGGCGTCCGCCACGATGCCCTCGGCCTGTTTCGCTATATCCATGTGCGTACAATACACCGAAAGTATAGGATTGTCAAGCCCGTGAAATGTCGGGCTTTGCCCGATGCCGGGTGAGGTGCGCAACGCCCGTGTTGGCAATGGGTTACGATCAGTGCCGCCGCGGGCCGGGCGGGGGCTGTCGCGAGCCGGAGGAGCGCGCCGGCTCAGCGGCGTTGAACCTTGTCGCACAGCGGCAGGAAGCGAATCTCCACGCGTTTGTCGAGGGCGGCTGCGATGCGACGGAGCATGGAGAGGCCGTGGCCGTTGTCGGCGGAGTTCTCCAGGCGGGCGATGACCGGCTGCTGGGTACCGGCGCGGTCCACCAGTTGCTGCTGGGCAAGCTCGGCGTGATAGCGCGCTCGGGTCGCCCCGGTCTACCCTCTCGGACGCTGCGGGCGGGCGCGGGCGCCCAGCCGAGCCCAGACCCGTGGAGCCGAGCGGGCGCTAACGCAACTTTGCGCCCACGGGCGACCCGGCCGTGCCCGGCGGTTACCGGGCTTGGGAACGCCCCGGATGGGGGCTTCATTCTCCCGGCCTCGGGCGGTACAATAAGAGGTTGGCGGTGTCCGGCCCGGCGGGCGGGGCACCGGCGGAGGGGGTATCTGCGCGGAAGCGCCTGCCTGTCGGGGGAGGGGGTTGACGTACGTAACCCGATAACGTCGCGAAAGCGTTGCACGCCCACAGGGGTCTTGTCCAAAAGGGGGTTGCCGGCATGTTGTCCTTGGTGAATTGCAGAAGTCACAGCATCGTCCTGCGTGGGGTGGCCGCGATCTGCCTGGTGGCACTGGCTGCCGGCGGTGTCCGCGGGCAGGCGACGACCGTCGCCTCCGGCACGGACGGGGACCAGTACGCCAAGATTCATCCGACCGTCTGGACGCGCCTGGCGGAGGACCGTGGGACGGTCAAGGTCTGGGTCTTTTTCACGGACAAGGGCGTCCGATCCCCGGAGGCGTATGCCGAGGCGATCGACGCGCTGGCCGCCGGCTACAACCCGCGGGCCGTGCAGCGCCGCGAGCTGCGGGGCGAGGCCGCCCGGGGCGGGCCGGTGTTCGGCGAGTTCGACCTGCCCGTGGTGCAGGAGTACGTGAATGAAGTCGCGGCCACCGGCGCCAAGGTCCACGTCACCAGCAAGTGGGTCAACGCCGTCAGCGCCTGGGCGACGGAGGCACAACTGGCGCGAATCGCCGCGCTGGCGTGCGTAGACCGCGTCCAGCCGGTGGCCCGCTCGCGCGGGGTCGAGCCGCTCAACGTCGCCGACATCGGCGGCGGCCCGTTTCCCGCGGGTGAGCGCGACCGGGTCGATTACGGCGCCGCCACCGCCCAGCTTACGCAGATCAACCTGCCCGCCCTGCACAACGCCGGCTACACCGGGCAGGGCGTGATCGTCGGCATCCTCGACACCGGCTTTCGCCGGGACCACGTCGCGTTCAACAACATCGCCCACCCGTTGCAGGTCATCGCCGAGTACGACTTCGTCGACAATGACGGGAACGCGGGTATTCAGCCCGGTGACCCATCGGATCAACATAGTCACGGCACGATGATCCTCGGCTGCCTCGGGGCGTATATGCCCGGTTCGCTCGTCGGCGGGGCGTACAGCGCCTCCTTCGTGCTGGCCAAGACCGAAGACACAACGGGCGAGTACCCGGCCGAGGAGGACAATTACGTCGCCGGGCTCGAGTTCATCGAGTCCCACGGCGCGGATATGGAGACTTCGTCGCTGGGCTACATCGACTGGTACACCCAGGCGCAGCTCAACGGCCTGACCGCGGTGACCACGATCGCCGTTAACATTTCCACGTCCCTCGGCATTCATCACTGCAACGCCGCGGGCAACGAGTATCACGACTCCAACCCGGCCGTCGCGCACCTGATCGCCCCGGCCGACGGCTTCCAGGTCATTGCCTGCGGCGCGGTCAACAGCAGCGGCACGATTGCCTCGTTCAGTTCGGACGGTCCCACGGCCGACGGGCGCGTCAAGCCCGAAGTGCTGGCCCGCGGAGTCAGCACGTCGACCGTTTCCCCCAGCAGCACGACGGGCTACACCACGGCCGATGGTACGTCGCTGTCCACCCCGCTGGTGGCCTGCGCTATCGCGTGCCTCGTGGATGCCAAGCCGTACTGGTCCGTTGACCAGATGCGCCAGCACGTCTTCGAGACGGCCGACTACTTCGTCCAATACGGCACGTTTGACCCATTGTACATCCGCGGCTACGGCATCGTCAACGCGTTTGCCGCCTTCAACACCTGCTCCGATGCCGGCACCGTCGAGCTGGACAGCGGCTCCTACGCCTGCCAGGACACCCTGACGATTCTCGTGAACGACTGCGGGCTCAACACCAATGACCAGGTCGTCGAATACGTGACCGTCAACGTCAGCTCCACATCGGAGCCGGCGGGTGAGCAGGTCACACTGACCGAGACCGACCCCTCGTCCGCCGAGTTCCTCGGTTCGTTGCCCATCAGCACGACGGACAGCACCGGTGTGCTGCTGGTAGCCCACGGCAACGTCGTTACCGTGACCTACATCGACGCGAATGACGGGCAGGGCCACTACAACGTGGTGGTCACCGATACCGCCGGGGTGGATTGCGTGGCGCCGCAGATTCTCAATGTGCAGACCACGGCGATCCAGCCCCACAGCGCGGTCGTGCAGATCACCGCCAACGAGCCGGTGCGGGGGACGGTCTACTACGGGTTGTCCTGCGGCAACCTCAACCACACGGCCGTGGGCAGCGGCTACAGCACCGCGGCCAGCGTTGCCCTCAGCGGCCTCAATGAGGACGCCACCTACTACTTCAGCGTCGAGGCGGAGGATGAGGCCGGCAACAGTGTCGTCGATGACAACGGCGGCTACTGTTACAACTTCGCCACCCCGGACATCCCCAACTTCTTCACCGAACTCTTTGGCAGCGGCACCAACG
>JAKQDH010000016.1 GCA_029558835.1 Planctomycetota bacterium
GCGCCGAGGGTCCGTGGCGCCGCGTGGCGTACACCACCCGCTACGTCCACGACACCCTGGACCGGGTCCAGGAACAGACCGACGGCCGCTGGGGCACCCGGACGGCGTTCTGGTACGACCGGGCCGGGTCGCGGACCGGCGTGGGCTACCCCGGCGAGTGGTCCGCTCCGCCCCCGGGGCAGTTGCCGGCGGCGCCGCCATCGGCCGCCTACCGCTACGACGCCGCTCACCGGCTGCTGGGCGTCACGCGCCACACCGCCGACAAGCGGGCGGCCGCGGAAGCCGCCGCGGTGGCATCCGTCGCGGATCGCGCGGCAGGATCCGCTGATGCCGGCGGTGACCGTGCGTCGTCCGATGACGACACCGGCAGCGATTCCGACGGAGACCCGGACCCAGGGGCGGATCTACCGAACGACCGGCCGCACCCGGGCCGCCAGGGGACGGACCCGGCCGCGCCCCGGCCGCTGCTCTCCGCCGGCCATGGGGACCCGGCGTCGCCGCCCCGACGCTTGGACGTTCCCCCGACTCCGAATGCGTCGGGCTCTGCTCTGATCCAGACGAATTCTCTGCGCCCTCTGCGCCTCCGCGGTGAAAAGGCCTCCGCCGGGATCGCCGCTTACACCTACTTCGCCGACGGCCTGGTGGAGTCCGTCACCTTCGCCAACGGCGTCGTCACCCGCTACACCTACCGGGACAACGGCTGGGTGGAGTCTATCGTCACCCTCACCGAAGCCGGCGAGCTGGTGAGTCGCTACGAGTACGATTACGATTCCGACGGCAACCGCACCGCCATGCGGGAGTGGAACGCCACGCCGGCCCGGCGCGCGGCCGACCCCATGTGGGGAGCGGCGGCGCGCGAAACCCGCTCCGCCTATGACAACCTCGGCCGGCTGATCGCGGTCACCTACCCGGCGGCCGGGCCCGACGCTCCGGCGCGGCGGGTGGCGTACACCTACGACGGGGCCGGCAATCGGCTCACCGAGTTCGAACAGGCGCTGGACGGAGATGGCAATCCGCTCCGGGCGATCAAGGACCGGGCGTATCACTACACCGATCAAAACCAGTTGGCGTACATCCTCGACAACCTGACGCCCGGCCGGAGCGTCCGCTACGAATACAACGCCGCCGGCGACACCACGGCCAGGATCATCGGCGAGCTGGCACCCGACGGCACGGTGGTGGACGAGCGGCTGCGGCTGGCGTTCGCCTGGGACGCCGCCGGGCGCCTGCGGCAGGTTGTTCGGACGGTGGCGGGGCAGGGGGGCGAGCCCGATGAGACCGAGCGGATGGCGGAGTTCACTTACGACTACGCCGGCCGGCGGGTGCGCAAGGACGGCCGGTTCGTGTGCCTCGGCGACGGGGCCGGCGACTCTATTCCTTCCGATAACCGGCTATATGTCTACGACGGGGCGGCGGTGCTGGCCGAGTACGCGCCCGACCCGTCGCCCGACCCGGACGGACCGCCTGATCCCATCGATCCGGCGGCCCCCGACGGCCTGCTCAAGGCGCGCCAGTACCTCTACGGCACGGCCCTCCTCACTGCCGAAACCTTCGACCCCAGGTCCCAGCCCCCAGGTCCCAGGTCCCGTTTCTACCATCTCGACTCCCTCGGCTCCACGGTCAACCTGACCGCCGGCGAGAATCTCCCCGGCGGTCCCGCCGCCGGCGCCGTCACCGCCGCCTACCTCTACGACGCCTGGGGCAACTACCGGGAACTGGACATCACCGATCCGTCCGTTCCCGGAGAACCCGTTTGGACGGCCAACCCCGACCTCGATGAAAACTGCCTCTACGTCTGGGAGGATTACCTCGCCAGCATCCAGGGCTCCTTCTGGCCGAGCCTCGAGCCTCTAGCCTCTAGCCTCGTCTGGAACCGCCTCACCTACACCGGCCACGAATTCGACCCCGAGACGGGGCTCTACTACTTCAAGGCCCGCTTCTACGACCCCGAGCTCGGCCGCTTCGCCTCCGCCGACTCCTACCTCGGCGACACGCAGACACCCCCCAGTCTTCATCGTTATCTCTACGCCTACGCCAGCCCGCTGCGCTATGTGGATCTCACCGGCTATGCCGCCGGCGACTGGTGGGACCCGCGGTCCTATGATTGGGCGGTCTTCGCCCAGGGGTTTGGTCGACGGGCAGGGGATCTGACCGTTGGTGCGATGGAAGAATCCGTCAATCTCATCACGGCGGGTCAATACAAGGCGGGCAAGAAGTTCGTCCAGGAACTGGCCCGGCAACCGGCGCAGGGTGCGTCCGTCGTTGACGCGCTGCAACAAGCCGGCGCGGAAGCGGCCGTGGAGTGGGTGGATAACGCCACTTACGGGGGCTTCCGGAAAGGTGTGGAGACGTATCAGACAACTCTGGATGTCGGCGTGTCGGTCCGACGCGGCGTGGTCGAGGCGGTGTACAACACGGGGAATCAGGTCCTGCCGGTGGACGAATATGCGGTGCTGAGCGACCCGCAGGCGAGCCTGGGGAACCAGATCGTCGCCGGCGCATCCGGTATGGTAAAATGCACGGCGCTGGCGACTGCAGCCGCACCGGTGGCCAGCCGGATATCGTCCGCGGTGAAACCGTCCGGGCTCACCACGCTGTTCAACGAAGGGGGCTTCGTTGCCGGTCCAAAGTCGTCCCCCCGCCCGGTAATTGTAGAAGAATCTCCTGACCTAGTTCAGATACCTCAACTCCCAGAGAAGGGGTTGTCATCTCGTGGCTACCATCCTGCAGTCGGTGAGCGATCACTGACTCGCCAAGAATGGGTAGCTCAGTATCGTGAGAGTCGCATTACCGGCGGATCTACCTCTTCTTGGTCTGTGGCTCGTGGAAAAATCTACAAATCAATCGGTGAGGCAGAGCTCGCGAATCCGTCGGGTGGTTTCTCTCCAACGAATATTGCTAGAATGCTGGAGAGCAAGGCGCCGCAAGTGCGTGCTGAAATCTTTGTTCACAAGACAGGACTTGTGGTGCAGAGGAACATCTCACTTGAGCTTCATCACCGATTTTATACACAACGCACAGGTTCAGCACTAGCCCACGAACCCTGGAACCTCGAGATGACAATGCCATGGGGACATGCATCGATGGACCCGCACCGTTTCTTGGGGTATGATCTTCTGAGGATTATACGTGGTCCCAGCCAGTTTTAGCAGCATTGCTGCGAAGGATATGAAAGAACGGGGTGTGATGTGGATAAAGATCTAATACGTTTTTACGGTAAGGTGATAACCGTTGCCGAACGTCAGTTTCGCGCATCTTGCAGTGGCAAGGAAGCTGAGTCATTTATCCAGATGCTCTACACAGATTTCAAGCACGCTGGTATGCCTAAAGATGTCGAGCAGTGGTTAGATGTTAGACTGCAAAAGGAATTTCTGTGTGTAGCTGAACCTCCTCGTTGGGTAGAAGATGAGCCAGCTTGGCCATTCTATCAAGGCAAGCCAATGGTCTTTGTGAGTCAGATGACTCTTCATAAAAACTCGGTTACAGAACAGCATCTTACTTGGGATGCTGAGCTCTATCTTTTCGGTGCTCGAGTCAATCTGGATCGTGGTTATCGGGTTGAGTATTATGTTGTTACTCAGATCGCTGGTATTAATGGTCAACGACTCCGCTGACTGAGATTCTGATCAGATTGATAACAACATACGCACCGGATGATGAGCGTAGCGAGTCGCCCGCTGCCGCCCCTCAATCCTCTGCCCCCACCCGGCCGGACTCTTTCAGCCGCTGGACCCGGGTGCGCAACGACTCCCTTGGCCGCGCCGCCGAGACCTGTACCACCCTGACCGGCGACCAGGCGGCCTATTCGGTGAAAACCTTCGACGTGCTGGGGCGCGTGGTGACGGAATCCAACCCGGTCGCAGTGACCGTGAATCCCGTCACCGGTACCTGGAACACGGACGGCTCCGCCTACGTG
>JAKQDH010000033.1 GCA_029558835.1 Planctomycetota bacterium
CCTGCTGATGGCGTTTTCCAACAAGTTCGGGGCGATGGTGCTGAGCACCGGCAACAAGTCGGAGCTGGCGGTGGGTTACTCCACCCTGTACGGCGACATGTGCGGCGGGCTGGCCGTCATCTCCGACCTGCTCAAGACGCAGGTGTACGAGGTCTGCCGCTGGATCAACCAGGCCCGTCCCGTCATCCCCGAATCCACACTGACCAAGGCGCCGTCGGCCGAGCTGCGGCCGAACCAGACCGACCAGGACGAATTGCCGCCGTACGCCGTACTGGACGCGGTGCTCCGGCTGTATATCGAGGAGCAGCAGTCCCGCCGCGAGATCATCGAGCGGGGATTCGACACCGCGCTGGTGGATCGGATCGTGGGTATGGTGGACCGGAACGAGTACAAGCGGCGTCAGGCGCCACCCGGCCTGAAAGTCACCGGCAAGGCCTTCGGGTTCGGACGCCGGCTGCCCATCGTGCACCGCTTCGCGTACTGAGCGGGCCGCCGGCCCGCCTGGACATTTCTGTTTATTTCACCACAACACTGGGTTATCCTTGCCCCATTCCAACCCTGGGGAGGGTCACGCGAATGAGTCGTCGAACCGTTTTGTGTGTCGGTCTCCTGACAGCCGCCGTCCTGGCGGCGGTGCTGCCGGTCCGGGCCGACGATCCGAAGCCGGTCACGGCCAACTCCGAGCCGGTTTATGCGCAACTGCGCGCGCTGGAGCTGTCCGGCGAATCGGTCCAGGTGGAGAACCTGACCCTGCAGCGGGATGTCGCCACAATCACGCTCGTCAACGGCCGTTGCCACCTGGCTCATGATGTGGGCGGGCGCATCACCGGCATCGTGTTCCTCGGCGACGGCCGGATCGAGGTGAAGCCGCACCTGGCGGTGGAGCAGCGGCACCTGGGCTGGCTCGCGAACGCCCGCACCCTCAGCGACACGTTCACCCGGATGGTGATCCGGTTCACCGACGGCACGCTCGATGACATCACCCGGTTCGACAAGCCCCAGCCCGGCTCCGTGGACGGTCGTGCGGCCGACGCCTGGAAATCGGCCCGGAAGCTCTTCCGCGAGGGCCGCCAGTATATCAATCCCAACCTGGCTGCGGCCTTCCTCGAGTACAACCTCGAACTGCGGCTGCTGACCGATCTCCTCTGGCCCGGCCACGGCGGCTATTTCCACGCCTACTGCGAGGGAAAGCAGTACGGCGACCTGCTCTTCCTCGTGGACCCCCTCGGCGCACCGTATGTGACGCCGGAAGAAGTGGTGCTCGCCGCGCTGTCGGAGGGGAACCTCGGCATCTGGGTGTCAGAGCAGCTCCGAGACCGCTACACGGGCCAAACTCCGCCAAAAGTGGATCTGCGGCTCGTGGACATGGAACACTACCAGATCGACGCCACGGCCCGGGACAAGAACCTCCGGGCGAAAGTCACCGCCCGCTTCCGGGCGCTCGTCGGCGGGGCGCGCGTCCTGCCGCTGGACCTCTTTCCCAAGCTGCGGGTGACTCGCGTGACCGACGCCCAAGGCCGTGAGCTTCAGTTCGTA
>JAKQDH010000044.1 GCA_029558835.1 Planctomycetota bacterium
TGCAAATGCAGCGTCAGCGCCCGGCGCCCCGCAGAGCGACGCAGCCGCCGGCCCGGCGTACCGCGCAGCGCCGCCGGAAAGCCACCCCGCGGCGGTGACTCCGCACGCCGTGGCCAGCGGAGTTCTTCAGCGGAATCGACAATTGACAGGATGCCGAATCTGCCCTAGTTTGTGGCCATGGCGCGACCTATCCGAGTGGAATACGAGGGGGCGGTCTATCACGTCACTGCGCGGGGCAACGAGCGGCGAGCGGTGTTCCGTGATGATGCCGATCGCTACCGGCTTCTGAACACCTTGGCCGAGTGCACGGAGCGTTTCGGGCTCGTGGTGCACGCCTACTGCCTCATGTCGAACCACTATCACTTGATCGTGGAGACCCCGCGGGCCAACCTCAGTGCCGCGCTCGGGTGGCTGCAAACCACATATACGATCCGTTTCAATCGTCGCCACGATCGCTCCGGCCACCTCTTCCAGGGGCGTTACAAAGCCATCGTCGTCGAGGCCGACGCGTATGCACGTGAACTTGTGCGTTATGTGCACGCCAACCCGGTGCGCCCCGCCAACAAGCGGGCGCCGGTGCCCACGGAGCGTCACGGGAAACTGGCCGCCTACCCGTGGAGCAGCCATCGGGCGTACGCCGGGCTGGTTTCGGCCGCGCCGTGGCTCTCGCTCGATTGGCTGGCGTACTGGGGTCGCCGAAGGGGAGAGGCGCAACGTGCGTATCGCCGGTCCATGGCGGAGATGTTCGGCCGGCCGGCGGCGTCACCGTTCGACGCCGTGCGCGGTGGGCTTGCCCTGGGCAGCGAGCGATTGTGGACCAAGGCGTCACAGCACCTAGAGGCCCACGCGGGGCAGGAGGAGATTCGCTGGCGCCGCCGCGTCGGCAAGACAGCCGCGCGGGGCCTCATTCAACGTCTCGCGGAGAAGGAGCCGGACTGCCGCGTGCGCATCTGGTTGCGGGTGCGACTCGGCGGCGAACGGCCGGTCGATCTGGCCCGCACGCTCGGCTACGCCGACGGCAGCGGCGTACTGCGCGTCGTGCAGCGTCTCGACGCACTTGCCCAGCGGGACGCCGCCATGCGATCCCGGCTCGCAGAATTGCGACAAGGTGGCGGGGTGTCAATTGTCGATTCCGCTGAAGAACTCCGCTGGCCACGGCGTGCGGAGTCACCGCCGCGGGGTGGCTTTCCGGCGGCGCTGCGCGGTACGCCGGGCCGGCGGCTGCGTCGCTCTGCGGGGCGCCGGGCGCTGACGCTG
>JAKQDH010000046.1 GCA_029558835.1 Planctomycetota bacterium
CGGGGAGCCGCCGGTGTTCATCAGCTATTCGTCCACCGATTTCGCCCATGCCTGGGCCGTCTGCCAGCACCTGGAATCCCGGGGAACGGCCTGCTGGATTGCGCCCCGGAACATCCTGCCTGGCGAGTCGTATCCGGATGCCATCATGCGCGGCATCGACGGCGCCCGGATCGTCGTGGTGGTCTTTTCTAGCGCGTCCAACCTGTCCCCGCATGTCCTCCGGGAAATCGAAGCCGGCCTGCGGCAACAGGCCCTGATCATCCCCCTGCGCCTGGAACCGGTGGAACCGACGGGGGGCATGCGCTACCTGCTGGGCACGTGCCAGTGGCTGGACGCGTTCGCGCGGTGGGAGGAGTCGCTGGGCCTGCTCCTGCGCCGCGTCGGGGACGAACTGGCGCATTCTCGAACGAGGAGACAGCCATGATGACGATTGTGCTGATTGTCGCGGCCCTGGTGCTGCTGATCGTGGTGGTGGTGGCGGTCGTCTGGAACCTGGGTGATCGTGGCGAGGCGCCGTCGGTGTCGCCGGCCGGCGAACAGCCGGGGGCCGGCGCTTCTCCAGCCGTCGAGACCGTTGAGATCACCTCCCGCTACGCCGAGGCGGACGGCGTGTCCATCGACCCGAACCGGATCCCGGAGCACCTGCGGCACCTGTTGGTCTATGCCAGGATGTGGGCCATCGGCGACGATGTGGAGCGCGACCACTTCATGCGGAGCGTGCCGCCGGCGGAGAAGAAGGCGTTCGTGGACGCCGTGGACCCGCTCCAGGACGAACTGGCGAAGTGGTCGGCGGAGCACCGCCACGACGTGCCCGTGCCCGACGAGGTGGTGCTGTACGACATGATGGCCGAGGCGGCGGCGGAAGCGGTCGCGGAAGTCTATCCGATGGGAAGGTGACGGGCAGGCGGTCGTGCCGAGATGACTTCGTCCGCGCAGCCACGGTCCGCACGGCGATCGGCGAATTCGTGATGTTGCACGCAATCCGAGCAAGGAGGGAGTGGGATGACCGCACCCGCTGACGACTACATCATGGGCCGGACGTCCGCCGAGTATCGGCGGCTGCGCGTCCAGGCGCTCGGCTGGGCGGAGGCCACCCGGCGGGTGCTCCGCCAGGCGGGCCTGGGCGAGGGGATGTCATGCCTGGACATCGGTTGCGGGCCGGGCGAGGCGATGCGCCTCATGCGGGAGATCGCCGGCCCGGCGGCCTGCGTGACGGGCGTCGATGTGGACGGGGCACTCGGTCGCGAGGCGCTCGACGTGCTGCGGGCGACCGCCGGCGGCCAATACGCGTTCCACGAGATGGACGTCGAGTCGGCTGAACGAGTCCCCGGCGGTGCTTTTGACGCGGTGTTTTCCCGCATCCTGCTGATCCATCTAAAGGAGCCGGAGGCATTTCTGCGCAAGATGATGAGCTGGACGAAGCCGGGCGGCGTTGTCGTGGTGCAGGAGTACGACTTCGAGTCGTGGGACGTCTGCCCGAGACTGGACGCCGTGGTCGAGGTGATCCAGACGTTTCGCGCTGTGGCGAAGAAAGGGGGGCGTGACACCCGGCTCGGCTTCAAATTGCCCGCAGGCTTCATCGCGGCTGGGTTGGGCCCCCCGGACGGCATCGACGTCGCGGCATTGGTCAGTGAGTTGGCAGTTGGAGGCCGCATGACCCAGGAGGTCTACACCAGCATCTTCCCCATGGCCCAACAGCTGGGCCTGACGGACGAGGCGAACCGGCGGCGGATTTTTGATGCCATCGACGGGGCCATCCAGACCGGCGGCTATTATGTGTTGAGTCCGCTGCTCGTCGGCGCCTGGAAGCGCCGCCCCATAGAGTGAATGGTGGGCATTGGGGATAGAATCGGGGTATCGGGGCGGACACGCCAAGAGATTAAAACGGAACATCGACGACCGTCGGTACGTTCTTGATGACAACACCCCGATGGTTGCGTTGGTGGGTAACATCCAACCGATGGAGGAGTCCGAGACATGACCGCAGAAACGAAGATCCGCCCCATGCGCGACGAGGAGAAGCCGGCGGTCCGCGACATCATGCGGCGGTCGTTTCCGCTGGTGCAGCGGTGGTTTTTCTCTTTCACTCCCCACGTTCTGGTGGCTGAGACCGGGGGGGAAATCCAGGGCGCCATCGTGCTCAAGTTGTTTTCGCTGCCGCGCGGGGGCCGGGGCGGGCTCATGTACTGGGCCTTTACCCGTCCGGACGCCAGGGGGCAGGGAATGGGCCGGCAGTTGTTCGATGCCGGCATCCGCTATCTGGAAGAGCAGGGGTGCGACGAAATCCTCGGCTGCGTCGAGGGCAACAACACGAGTTCCAGCAATCTGCTGGCGGCGCGGGGCTTCGAGATCCTGTCGCCGGGCCGGCAGCTTCGCCGCTGGGGGCTGCACACCCTCCTCGTGTGGCTGAAGATCTTCCACTACATCGACATCGGACATTTCGTGTGGGCGCATCCCGGGCCCGGCCGGGCGGACAGCGCCCCGCTGCAGTGGTGGGGCAACCTGGCGATGAACAGCCTGCTGCTGTTCCTGGTTTTCTGGCGCCTGATGGGGGCGGAATTTCTGGCCTCGACGTTGTACTACGAACTGCCCCTCGTGCTGGGTGCGTATGTCGGTGTTCGGGAACTGGCGATGCGCCTGGTCGCCCGCGGGCACGGACTGGCGGTGCGCTACCGCGCCTGGGAGTCGGCGTTCCCGCTGGGCCTGGCGCTGGCCGCGGGTCCGGCCTGGTGGTTCCCGATTCTCGGATCCGTCTATCCGGAGGCTCCGGGCTGGCGGTATCGGGACACCATCCGGAAACTGGGTCCGGCGGCGGCGGCCGGCGGTCTGGCGCTGCTGCTCCTGTCCTGGGGCGCGTGGGCGCTGCTGCGATGGGCGGCCGTCCCGCCGATGGCTTTACCGTTCATCAAGCTGACGGCCACGCTCGGACCCCTGGCGGCCCTGTTCGACATCGCCCTGCCGTTCTTCCCGTTTGTGAGCTTCAACGGCCGCCGGGTCTGGGACTGGAACCGCCCGGTGTGGATCGTCCTGGCCGCCCTCGCCGTGGCGCGGTTGTTCGTGTGAGATCGCCGGGATTTCGGCGAGGAGCGCAACATCGGCTTTATCGATGCCGGGATTCGTCCACAAGCCGGCTTTCACCTGGCGTTCGATGAACGCGCCGTCCACTTCCATGAACTGCGCCAGGGCCAGCTGCGCCCAGATGGTCTGATGATTGTATTCAGACTCGCCATACTATGCATCAGGGCTGTTGATCTGAAGTGCCGCCCGCCGTCCATCCAGACGTGTGCCGTTGCTGCAGAATGGCACCGCGTTCAGGTCGAGGCCTCAGTGCGCAGAGACGACTTCTCCTCCTTCCTCCGGGGGTTGGCTCTGGATGGCGCGGGCCGTCCGCGGCCCGCGCTCTGGAGTGCGGCGGCTGGACGCCGCTTTGGATTCGTCGTAGGCCGCGTCTGCCGGACGCGGCCCGTTGAATCCGCACGATCCATGGGTTCGGATCGCTCGAACCCGCGATCCGGCCGCGTCTGCCGGACGCGGCCCGTTGAATCCGCACGATCCATGGGTTCGGATCGCTCGATTCCGGGACCCGGCCGCGCCGGCGGCCGCGGCATGTAGCCCGGGCCGAGAGGCCCGGGTGGCCGGAAGCGAAGGGCAGGGGAGAGCCGCGTCAGCGGCGACGGAAAAGGGGCAGCG
>JAKQDH010000051.1 GCA_029558835.1 Planctomycetota bacterium
ATCGGCCTGGAGATGGCCACGGTGTACTCCACGCTGGGCGCGCGCGTCGACGTGGTCGAGATGCTCGATCGCCTGATGCAGGGCCCGGACGCCGACGCGGTCAAGGTGTGGGAGAAGCAGAACGCCCACCGCTTCGACAACATCATGCTGAAGACCAGGACCGTGGCGGTCGAGGCCAAGGACGACGGCCTGTGGGTGAAGTTCGAGGGCGAGAAGGCCCCCGCCGAACCCGTGCGCTACGACCTCATCCTGCAATCGGCGGGCCGCTCGCCCAACGGCAAGAAGATCGGCGCCGAGAAGGCGGGCGTGATCGTCGGCGAGCGCGGCTTCATCCCGGTGGACGCGCAGATGCGCACCAACGTGCCGCACATCTTTGCGATCGGCGACATCGTCGGCCAGCCCATGCTCGCCCACAAGGCGGTGCATGAGGGGCACGTGGCGGCCGAGGTCGCCGCCGGACACAAAGCAGCGTTCGACGCCACCGTGATCCCGGGCGTGGCCTACACCCATCCGGAAGTGGCCTGGGTCGGCTACACCGAGGCGCAGGCCAAGGCCGAGGGCAAGAAGGTCGATACCGCCAAGTTCCCGTGGGCGGCCAGCGGGCGCGCCATCGCCAACGGCGCCGACTACGGCTTCACCAAGCTGATCTTCGACGCCGAGACTCACCGCGTGATCGGCGGCACCATCGTCGGGCCGTCGGCCGGCGACATGATCGGCGAGGTGTGCCTGGCCATCGAGATGGGGGCCGACGCCACCGACATCGGCAAGACCATCCACCCGCATCCGACCCTGGGTGAGACGGTGGGCATGGCCGCCGAAGTGGCCCACGGCAGCTGCACCGACCTGCCACCGATGCGCAAGAAGTAAGCATTCGCGGGCAGCAGAAAAAACCCCGGTGCCGCTGTTGCGGGACCGGGGTTTTTTATCGTCTGAAGAATGACTCAGAACTTGTAGTTGATGCCCGCGTAGATCGAACGGCCCGCACCCGGGACCGGCGTGCCCCACAGCGGAACCGCGCCGACCGGGTTGCTGGTCATCGTCGTTCCCTGGCCGACATAGGCGCCGCCGAGCGGCAGGTAGTAGAACTTGTCGAACACGTTCTCCACGCCGAAGTCGACGCGCACCTGCTTCCAGGAATAGCTAGTCCGCAGGTTCACCAGGTTGTAGCCCGAGGTCTCCTGCTCGTTGCGCACCGCCGAGATGTCGTCCTTGGACTGTGCGGCGAACCACTCGAGCGCGTTGTCCCAGCCACCATGCTGGTGCGTCAGCGTGAGCTTCACGTTGAGCGGCATGATGTTGTAGAGGTTGTCGCCGGTCTCGCGGTTCTTGCCGTCGGTGTAGTTGAGCACCCCACGCAGCCCGAATTCGCCATAGGGCGTGCTCGCCAGCGGCATGCGGCCCGAGAGGTCGATGCCGTACAGGCGAGCCGACTGGTTGGCGAGCTGCAGGAAGACGAAGCTGTTGGTCGCGGAGAGATTGGCGGCCGAGCATGACCCGCCGAGACTCGTCGGACAGCGTACTGCATCGATGTAGTCGGTGACCCGCGAGTAGAACGGCGTCGCCTTCAGCTCCCATTTGCGGTCGATCGAGTGCCAGCCGAAGGTCGCCGATACGGTGCGCGCCTTCTCGGGCTCGAGGTTGATGTCGCCGATGTAACCGTTGCCGTCGCCGAACCAGTTCACCATCAGCATTTCCATGCCGCGGCTGTACCAGCTATAGCGCTCGTAGAGGCTGGGCGAGCGCACCTTGCGCGCGAAACCCACCTCCACGTCGAGCGTGGGATCGACGGTGTATTTGGCCAGCAGCGTCACATCCCAGTTGTTGTCCGTGCGTTCGCGATCAGCGCTGTTGAAAGCGGGCACGAGCATCGTGGCAGGGGCCACAGCGTTGTTATATGCCTGCACGGGACCGGTATCGGTCTTCACGCGCTCGTAGCGCACGCCCGCCAGGGTGGTCCATTGCGCACTCGGCTGCGCCTCCCACTCCGCGAAGACCGCGTTGCGATCGCGCTCGCCGTCGTTGATGTTCCAGAAGGTGTTCGGCCACATCCCGCCGCCCGATGCCGGCCACCAGTCGTCGAGACGATAACGCTGGATCTCGGCGCCCACGCGCAGAAGGTCGGTCGCCGAAAGATCCACGTCGCCCTTGAGCGCGAAGCCCGTGTTCTTGCTCTCGGTGTTCATCGGCATGCCCGCTGCGCAGGACGGGCTGAGCGGCGAACACGGCGTACCGTTGAGAACTGTCGGGCCTCCGGAGCCGATGATGACGTCGTTCGCTACGCTTCCCCCATACCAGTAGCGTTTGTCCGCACCGAAATCCATGAAGTGCTCGACCTTCTCGTGGTAGGCGCGCGCCTCGAGCTTGCCCCAGTCGTACTTGCCCTGATAGCGCAGGTTCACACGCTTCTGGTCGTTCTCGAGCATGTCCATGCGCTGGTTCGGCCACAGCTCATAGGGGATGTCCTGCAGGCCGACCTTGGCCTCGAACAGGTGGTCGCCGCCCTTGAAGGCGAAGCCGAGTTCGTGGTTGCGGCTCTTGTAGGCGGTGGAGCCCACTTCGTCGAGCGCCAAGGTATGCCCCACCCGGCCCGTCGCCGTCCGCGTCTTGAACGCCCGCGCGGCCTCGTAGTTGTCGCTCTCGGCCGTCGAACCTGCATAGCTGACGCTCAGCGAATCACTTGCGAAAGTGGCGCCGAGATTACCGCCGCGTGCATTGCCGTTGCTGCGGTAAAACGCCCCGACCTCACCCGTCATCAGCGTCTTGCCGTCCTCGGCAAACACCGGCGCCTTGGATTCGGCAAGGATGGTGCCGGCGATGCTGTCGCCGCCGACGCTCACCGGCGAGATGCCCGGATAGACCTCGAGCAGGCCGACATTGGAGGGGTCGAGGTAGGACAGTGCCGGGTTCATGTGGTTGGGACAGGCCGCGATCAGGTCCATGCCGTCGACCTTGATGCGGATGCGATCGTCGGCCAGACCGCGAATCGACGGCAGGCTGGAAACCCCGCCCGAGCCGTAGAGACTCACGCCCGGCACATCGCGAAGAAGCGACGCAGCATCACTGGTGGCGGGCTTCAGAGACTGCAGTGCAGGGGCGTTGACCACGGTTCCACTGTTAGTGGCCGCGGCCTCGGGCGCTGTGACGATGACGCGCCCGAGCGTCGTCTCCTGGGCAAGGGCGAGCGCCGGCAGCGCAAGGGAAATCGCCACGGCGAGTGGCAGACGTCGAAAGTTCTTCTTCATGATGAGTGTTCTCGTTGATCGGGCCTTCCGCCGGACCCACACGGATCGCAGGCATGAGAACGCCCGCCCGCTCGCCCGTGGGCGATCGGACATCGATTCGATTGTCGAAAAGCAAACTCGCGGGCCGCGGCGGTCAGGGCGGCCCGAATGCACGTCGGTGGATCGCTGTGATCCCCGAGGCTCAGTGCTTGCCGTGCTGCATCTTCATCGGCGCATTGAGCGGACGTGCCGGCGCGGTGAGCTCGATGGTCTGGCGGCTGCCATCCTTGTTCTCGACGGTCAGCGTCACCGGTACCTGGTCGCCCTCCTTCACCTGAGCCTTCAAATCCATCAGCATCACGTGGTAACCGCCAGGCTCGAGTTCGACGTCCTTGCCGGCAGGGAGGTCGAGCCCGGGGATGCGGTTCATCTTCATGACGTCCTTGTCCATGAGCATCTCGTGGATCTCGACCACGCCAGCGACCGGCGAGGCGGCGGACACGAGGCGGGCGTCGGTGTCGGACTTCA
>JAKQDH010000065.1 GCA_029558835.1 Planctomycetota bacterium
CAGCAGGTCGGCGTCGGACGATGCGCCCACCAGCCGGCTGAAGGCGGCTGACAGCGCGGTGGCCGGGCCGCGCTGCGTCCAGGCTTTGGCCACGGCCACAACGGCCTCCTGCACCAGCTCGCCGGAGCCGGCATACTCGCCAAACATGCCGCCGTTGCCGGTGACGCGGCCGATGCGGTGCTGGGCATTCCAGCCCCAGCAGTTGTTGCTGGTGCCGGCGATGACGGCCACCCCCCAGCCGGCCTCGGCCCCGGCCACCAGGCCGATGATGGTGTCGTTGACCACCTCCAACGGCGCGGTCAGGCCCAGGGTTGCGATGGCTTCCAGGGTGGGCGGCAGCTCCGAGGGCCAGTCGTAGCCGGCCACGCCGAAGCCCGCGCCGGCGATCTGCTGGCGGGCGATGCCGGCCTCGGCCAAGGCCTGATCGGTGACCGCCTGCAGGGCGGCTGCCAGGCCATGGTAGCCGACGATTTCATGGTTGCCTGGCCCGCTCTGGCCAAAGCCCACCACGCGGCCGTTTTGATCCGCGATCAGAGCATGGCTCTTGGTCGCGCCGATGTCGATGCCGAGGTAGTAGTTCATGGGGAGTTATGGTGGGAGGTGTGTTTGAGTCGTGTGGGGTGTGTGCAGTGCGTAATGCGTAATGCGTAACTCGTAACCCGGAATGGTGGGGGGGGTGTTTGAGTCGTGTGGGGTGTGGGGTGTGTGCAGTGCGTAATGCGTAATGCGTAACTCGTAACCCGGATTGGTGGGAGGTGTGTTTGAGTCGTGTGGGGTGTGTGCAGTGCGTAATGCGTAATGCGTAATGCGTAACCCGGAATGGTGGGGAGAGTGTTTGAGTCGTGTGGGGTGTGTGCAGTGCGTAATGCGTAATGCGTAATGCGTAACCCAGAGACACCCACCGCCATTCCGGGTTACGCATTACTCGTTACTCGTTACGCATTCCATTACTCGTTACTCGTTACGCATTCCGTTACTCGTTACGCATTCCCAGAGACACCCACCGCCATTCCGGGTTACGAGTTACGTGTTACGAGTTACGCAACGCCTCCCGGATTTTGCGCCAGCCGATGACCTGTGCGCCGGAGGCGGCCAGGGCGGTGCGCCAGGCTTCGCTGGTGAAGAGCTGATAGTCGGCCACGCGGGCGCGCCAGTCGGGGGCGAAGGCGCGCAGCTCAGGTGAATCGATGGCTGGATGGCAGAGGAAGTAGGTCAGACCGGGCGGCGCCGAGGCCAACAGCTCCTGGGCCACGGCCAGGCGGCTTTCGTGCTGATCCAACGGCATGACGACCAGGTGATCGCACAACGGCAGCCCGGCGGCCTCGGCCGCGCCCGCCTGCTGGATCAACAGGTCGATCTGGTCGAGCCTGTGGCTCCGCTGACGGAAAGCCGCGGTCTCCGGCCGCAGCAGGAAGGCGGGCAGCCCGGTTTCCTGGCTCAGTCGCAGGTAGATGGGCAGCAGACGCGGGTGAAAGAGGGTCAGCATGTGCGTGTCGAGGTGCGTCACGTCGATGCCGGCCGCCAACGCCCGGTCGATCTGGGCGCGCAGCTCCAGCTCCACCGCGTCGAGGTCGGCCTGCGCCTGCACGGCCGGCTCGCGGCGGTGAAAATAGCCTTCGTCGTCCAACAGCCCGCTGGCGCGGTCGCGGGTGGAGATCGGCCCCCAGCGGTAGGCGTCCCACTCGCTGTTCAGGGTCAGATGCACCCCCATGTCCAGCCGCGGCTCAGCGCTGTGCTGCCGGCAGA
>JAKQDH010000091.1 GCA_029558835.1 Planctomycetota bacterium
GATGATGCGGCCGCCCTTGCCCGCCGACGCGGACGGCTCCTTGCCGGTGGTCAGGATCAGGTTCGACGGTTTGATATCGCGATGGACCAGCCCTTGTTCGTGGATGCATTGCAGCCCCAACGCTCCTGGCGGATCATGCTGCAGCATGCGGCCACCGGCAGGGGACCGCGTGCCCGGACCAATGCCGCCAAATCCACGCCGTCGACGAATTCCGTGATCAGGATCAGCGTGCCGCCCGCCTGACGCGCATCCCGCGCACGGACGACGTGCTTGTGCTGCAACCGGCCGACGGCCAGCATCTCCCGTTGAAAGCGGGCGACCGCCTGCGGGTCGTCCAGCCATTGCGAGCCCATCACCTTCATGGCGACCAGGCTGCCCAACCGCTTGTGCCGGGCCTTGTAGACGACGCCCATGCCACCTTGCCCGATGCGCTCAATCAGCTCGAAGTCCCCCAACGCCCGCGGCAGCGTTTCCCCCCCGCCCACCGCGTCATCGGCTCTGCCTCCGATCGGCTCCGCGTTGGCCGCCCCCGTCTCCGCCCCGCCGTCCAGCGCCTCACCCAGCAGGCATGTGGGGCAGAGCCCAAGGGGCAGCCCCGGGGGCAACGCCACCCCGCACTTGGAGCAGGTTCGAGTGGCACTCATCGGACTTCAATCCAGCCCATCACGCCATGCGCTCTTCCGGAATCGCCTACCCACGGGCGAACAGCGCGCGCAAGTGCTGGAGTTCATCGTCCAGATCCTCCGGACGTTGAACGGTTTGGACCACTTGTTCCCGCAGCAGTTCGCGAAAGCGCCGGCGCAACCGGTGGACGGCCACCTTGAGCGCCCCGTCGGTCATGTGCAGCGTCCTGCCCAGCGCGGCATAGGTTGCGTCCCCCGAGTCAGCAGAAATGAACACCTTGAGCCGCTCGTAGAGATCGCCTTTGCCTTCCATGACGTACTCCTCCCGAAGCAGCGCGTGGGCCTTCTCGATGAGGGCAATCCCCCATGCCCGGTCGAAGAGGCAATCGGGGGCCTTGGGTTCGGCAAGCTCGAATCGATAGCGATCCTCGGCTCGCTGGACGTCAATGGAAATGAACGTGAGCCCTCCCCCTCGCTTCCGGGCCATGGCGCGCTCACGTTCCTTGAGCAGGAAGCGCTTCACCGCACACCGCAGGAACCAACGGAACTTGCCCTTGCTCCTCTGAACAGCCGAGAGGTAGTTCCGGTCCAGCAGTCGCGCAAAGAACTCCTGGGTGAGGTCCTGGGCGTCCTCGGGCGTATGACCGCTGTGCCGGACGAGAGCGTAGACCGGATACCAATAGGTGCGGCAAAGAGCCTCCAAGGCCTCCCTGGCCCGAGGTGAATCGCTGCCACGGGCAGCCACGATCACGCTCCACTGCGTGGTGACGAACTGCCCGCCAGGCCCGGACGAGCGGCCCATCGGCTCGTTCACGCTCGGCATAGGGACAGTATAAAGCATCCCCCGGCGAATGCACGGCGAATCACCAGACTCCGTCAAGCCGCACTGACCCACTGGCGTACCGACTCACCGGCGCACTGTCCTGCCGGTTCGCACCACCGGCCGTCACCGCGCACCGTCCACACACCAGCTCCATCGGGGCGCACCGCCTCCTTGGTCCTCTTGGAGGTTCCCTTGCCCCCAACCTCTCGGGGCCTGTCCCGTCTTTGACTTTCCGCCCGGTCTTGCGCAGGATTCCTCGCATGAACGTGACTCGTCATCGCGATGCGGATTATGCGCAGCGGATTGCTGAACTGACCGCCGCCTCGAGTCTTTTCGATCCCAAGATCGAGGAGCAGACCCGCGCCCTGGTCGAGGCGGTGCGGACCCGCGGGGACGCGGCGTTGATCGAGTTCACCGAGCGCTTTGACGGAGCCCGCCTGACGCCGGATCGACTGCCCATCACGCAGGCCGAACTGCTGCGGATCTCCGTGACGGCCGACGTCTCGCTGCGCCAGGCGCTTGACGTTGCCCTGCGCAACATCCGGCAGTTCAGCCGTCGCTCGCTGCGCAAGGGCTGGTCGGGACGAAACGCCCAGGGCGCGCACGTCGGCGAGAAATACGATCCCTTCGGCCGCGTGGGCGTCTACATCCCGGGCGGCACGGCACCCTTGGTCTCCACCGCCCTCATGACCGTGGCACTCGCCCAGGTGGCGGGGTGTCCCGAGATTGTGGTCTGCACGCCCTGCGGCCGGGACGGACAGGTGAACGCCGCCCTTCTGCTGGCCGCCCGGATGGCGGGAGCGGCCGAGATCTACCGCGTGGGCGGCGCCCATGCGATCGCCGCGCTGGCCTTCGGCACCGAAACGATCCGGCCCGTGCAGAAGATCTTCGGGCCTGGCAACGCTTACGTGGTGGCTGCCAAGCGCCTGCTGTTCGGCCGCGTGGCCATCGATCTGCTGCCGGGACCCAGCGAGGTGCTGGTGCTCGCCGATGAAACGGCGAATCCGCAATACGTGGCCGCCGACCTGCTCGCTCAGGCCGAGCATGGATCGGGCCATGAACGGGTCTGGCTCGTGACGCCCTCGGGGCCGTTGCTCAAGACGGTGGCGGCGCAGATCCAGCGGCAACTGCCGACGCTCGCCCGCCGCACGTTCATCGAACGGGCCCTCGCCCAGGGGGGCTGGCTCATCCAGGTCCGTTCGCTGGATGAAGGCGTGGCCCTCGCCAACCGCATCGCGCCCGAGCACTGCGAGATCCACGCGCGCGGCGCCCGCCGCCTGGCGCAACGCATCACCACCGCCGGCGCCATCTTCCTCGGACCCTGGTCGCCCACCGTCCTCGGCGACTACGTCGCGGGCCCGAGCCACACGCTGCCCACTGGCGGCGCCGGCGCCAGTTTTCCAGGGCTCACGGCAGACCAATTCCAGCGCCGCACGAGCGTGGTCGAGTACTCGCGCAGTGCCCTCGGCCGCTCGCTCGAAGCGGTCAACGCCTTCGCCGGCCTCGAAGGCCTCGACGCCCACGGTCGGTCGGCCGCCATTCGCCTGGGTCGGAGCCGCCCCTGAAAGACTGCCCCATGCGTCTCATCCGTCCCCTGGTCGAGACCCTGCACGCGTACGTGCCGGGCGAGCAGCCCAAGATCCGCGGACTGGTCAAGCTCAACACCAACGAGAACCCCTACCCGCCCTCCCCGCGCGTCCTTCGGGCCCTCCGTGCCGCCATCGACGGCCGCCTCCGCCTCTACCCCAATCCGACCTCCGACGCCTTGCGCGAACGTCTGGCCGTTCTCCACGGTTGCACCCCCGATCACATCGTCGTGGGGAATGGCTCGGACGAGATTCTCGCCCTCGCAACGCGGGCGTTTGTCGAGCCAGCATCGCCGACCGAAAAAAAACCCCGATCCAAGACGGCGCGCCCGCCGGGCGCCACCCTCGTCCAGTACTTCACCCCAAGCTACTCGCTGTACCCCGTCCTGGCCGATATCCACGGCGCCGTCCGAAACCCGGTGCCGCTGAAACCCGGTTTCCGGCTCCCCACCGTGACCGATCTGAGACGGGGCGGCCGATGGCGCTTCGACGCGGCCCTGACGTTTGTGACGACCCCCAGCGCGCCGACCGGGTGCGGCTACCCGCGCGCCGCGCTCGAGGCTCTCTGCGCCAACCAGCGAGGCGTCGTCGTGCTCGACGAGGCCTACGTCGATTTCGCAGCGGAGAATGCCCTCGCCCTGGCGCTCCGGTATCCGAACGTGCTCGTCGCCCGCACGTTTTCCAAGGCCTACTCGCTCTGCTTCCAGCGCGTGGGCTACGCCGTCGCATCTCCCGATCTCGTCGCCGCCCTGCACAAGATCAAGGACAGCTACAACGTCAATGGCCTCGGCCAAGTGGCGGCACTCGCCAGCCTCGATGACCTGGACTATTACCGCGCCAACTTCGCCCGCGTGCGGGCGACGCGCGGGTGGCTCAGCGAACGTCTCGGCGCGCTCGGCTTCGACGTCACCCCCAGCCAGACGAACTTCATCTTCTGCCGGCCGCCGCACTTCCCGGCCGAGGACTGGTTCCGGCAGCTCCGCGAAAGGCGTGTGCTGGTCCGCTGGTTCGGAGCCCGTGACGTCCGGGATTACCTCCGGATCACGGTGGGGACCCCCGCGGAGGCGAAAGCGCTGCTGCGGGCGGTGCGAACGATTCTCCGGCGGTAGAGTCCGCGACGCCTTCCTGTAGCCGCCCGCGGTGAGGGCCCGCGGCTACAGACCGAGTCCGAACCCCAGCCCGGATATTGCACGAGCTTTGCGGCGCGCCATATCCGGGCTAGCTGGCAAAACCGCACCCGGATGGAGAAACAGACAAAAGCCAGGTGGGAAAACCGGTCGCCATGAGCGTAAAGTCTGTCGGCAAATCCATGGCCTCAGCTCTCCGGTTTCTTCTCGAAGCGGGGCGGTTTTGCTTTCTAGCCGGCATAGGATGAACCTCGAGTTGTTCGCTTCGCAGGGTTCCGCTGCATCCATGGAATATGCCGGCTAGCGAACGACCATCGACGTGAACGGCTCGACCCGGGCCTGCAGGAACACCAGCAACCCCACGAGCATCGCCAGCGCAAGGCTGTGAAAGAAGACGTACCGCAGGATTGACCCCTCGTGACCGTACCAATTCGTGGCCGTGCTCGCCACCACGATGCTCTGGGCGTCCACCATCTTGCCCATCACACCGCCCGAGCTGTTGGCCGCCCCCATCAGCACCGGGCTGATGCCGGTCTGCTCCGCCGTGATCTTCTGCAGGCTGCCGAACAGCACGTTCGACGCCGTGTCCGACCCGGTGAGAGCCACCCCCAGCCAACCGAGGAGCGTCCCGAAGAACGGATAAAGAAACCCCGTCCGCGCCAGAGCCAGGCCCAACGTGGCGTCCGTGCCCGAGTACTTCGTCACATACCCCAACGCCAACATCCCGGCGATCGTCAGCAAGGAGAACCGCACGCGGACCAAGGCCTGACCGTAAGCTCCCGCCAGCTCCCGCCACGTGAACCGCGCCAGCCGCCCGAACAGAACCGCCGCCAGCAGAATCGCGGTGCCCGTGGCGGAAAGCCAGTTGAACGTGTACACCGCCTTCTCCGGCGCCGCCCCGGCCGGTGCAACCGGCGGCACCCGCTGAACACGCTCGTGCAGGCCCGGAATCGGCACCTTGATCTGCGTGAGATTCGCTGGCAGCCGGAGCGAGAGGCCGCCCACGGACAACGGCGCCTCGGCGTTCAGAAAGGCCTTCACCTGCGGCAAGCCCCACAGAAACAACAAGACGCTGAGAATGATCCACGGCACCCACGCCCGCGCAACCTCGCCACGGGCCATCCCCGGACCCGCAACCGCGGAGGCACCGGCCCCCGTCGGGCCTTGTGCGACGGCGTCCGCCGCCGGCACCGCCTCGACCTCGCGCGGCCGCCAGAACACCAGCAGCCCGCTCAACGCCCCCATCGAACAGACCGCGGCAACCACGTCCACCAGCCACGGCCCGTGAAAATTCGACACGAGGAATTGCGGCACGGCAAACGCCACACCCGCCGTCAGCGCCGCCGGCCAAACCGCCCGCACGCCACGCCAGCCGGACATCGCCGCCACAACCCAAAAGGGCACGATCAGCGAGAAGAACGGCAGTTGACGGCCAACCATCGCCGAAAGCTGGTGGAGATCCAAACCCGTCACCGCGTTGAGCGCGATGATCGGCGTGCCGAGCGACCCGAACGCGACCGGAGCCGTGTTGGCAATCAAGGAGAGTCCGCACGCCTGCAGCGGCGTGAACCGCAAACTCATCAGAATCGCCGACGTCACCGCCACCGGCGTCCCGAAGCCGGCCGCCCCCTCGAAGAACGCCCCGAAACAGAAGGCGATCAGGATCACCTGCACCCGCCGGTCCGGCGCAAGCCGCGCCAGGCTGAGCCGCAGCGTTTCAAACAAACCCCGCCGAACGGTCAGCTGGTACAGAAAGATCAGGTTCAGGATGATCCAGCCGATGGGAAACAGACCGTAGGCCGCACCGTGGATCGTCGCCCCCAACGCCGGCGTCACCGGCATCCGATAGACCCCCAGCGCCACCGCCAGCGCTGTCCCCAACCCCAACAGCGCGGCGAAGTGTATCCGGATCCCCAGGAACGCAATCGCGCACAGCAACACCCCCGCCGGAAGCGCCGCCAGGAACGTGCTGAGCACGAAGTTCCCCAGCGGATCATAGGTCTGCAGCCACATGGGTGACGGGTCTCGACCCCCATCAAAGCGCGCCCCCAACCTCCTGTCCAGTCAAGGATTCACCCCCAGCGCGCCGCCGCGCCAAACCGCTTCGCGGCCTGCGGCTATTTCCCCGGGAGCTTGCGCGTCGCACGTTCCTGCAGCCACAGCACATCCCGGTTGTTCGGCGACGACACGTTCAGCGGTATCGCCTGCCCCTTCTTCAGCTTGGGTGTCGTCCGCGGATCCTGCCACTTCTTGATCTCCGCATGCCCGTCCCCAAACGAAAAACCCGCCGCCCCATTGTGATAGCTCGCCGGGTAGTCCACGATCATCGTCGACGCCGGATTCGGGTACCCCGTCATTTCCGTGCACCAGAACCCGTC
>JAKQDH010000053.1 GCA_029558835.1 Planctomycetota bacterium
TCGACCGTCTCATCAAGGCTCGTTTGGGCCAGAGCGGTGAGGGACGGTCGAGGCGTTTTGGATATTTTTCGCCCCTATATTGTGACTCAAAACCCACTGACTTAAAAACATCAAGCCGGGAGACTCTGGAAAATGTCTCCCGACCACCCTACTCCACAAGATTTCCCCGCCGCTCGAGCCGTACTCTCTGCGAATCTGGTTCGATTCCGACGCGAGCGTGGATGGTCACAAGAAAAGCTCGCCTTCGAGAGCGGACTGGATCGCAGCTTCATCGCCCACGTCGAACGCCAGGCAAGGAACATCGCCCTCGACAACATCGAGCGGCTTGCACGCACCCTGGGCGTGCCGGTTCACGTGCTTCTGACGCCACCTGCCGACTGAACGCTGAGCACGCGAGACACTGGCCAGAGCTTATCCACAGGATCTGTGGACAGTCGCTCGGTTAAGTCTGCGGGGCGCTTGCTGCGCAAGGGTTGTCCCGGTTGCTCAAAGATTAATCAACCGAGCAGAACCGGGACGCTACTGATTGCCCAGACGGGACAGGAGCCGGCAAGCCACCGCCCAGCAGGGAGTAATCCAGACGCATACTGAATGCTGTATGCGCGTGCTGTATGTGGCATGCGCTCGGATGAATGCGCGTGGTCTTAGCAGGCCTGGCCAAGCCAGGACTGCCACCGGGGCGGGGAACCGACGCTCCAGAGGACGCCCATTTGCGAGGCGAAGCCGAGTCGGGCGATCCAAAGCGTAGGGGGCGAAGCCCCGCCCCCGCCCTGTGGGCGGGCAAGGGCGTGTCACCCCGCTTGCGGAGGTCCTCGGCCCCGTCCGAGGAGGTGAGACCGGGGGGCGGCAGAGCCGAACGCCGGGGGAGCCTGAGACGCCCTTGCCCGCCCGCAGGGAGGGAGGGGGCGGCCACGAGCGGCGAAGCCGCGCTGTAGCCCCGCAGGGGCGTGAAGGCAAGGGCGGCAAGAAGGACGCTGCAAGCGCGCGGTGTGCAGGATTGAGGTCGACGGCGTCGACGCCAACCTGGCCCAGCTCGAGGCCGGGATGGCGTGGCACTACAAGGCGTACACGCGGGAGCAGTCGCCAGCAGACCGGTGGCGCTACGCGAAAGCGGAAGACCGCGCGCGTCAGGCGCGGCAAGGCCTGTGGGCCGACCGGGCGCCGGTGGCGCCCTGGGACTTCAGGAAGGCGAGGAAAACCTCCGCCCGGTGATCGCTCACGCGCCGGACTTCGCCTCGGTTTTCCACGTCCGAAGGTGATCGACGAGCCGGTCCGCACGATCCGCGGGCGCGTAGGCGATGTGCAGCAGCAGCCGCACCGGCTGCGGGATATTGCGCGCGCTCTCGTAGCGCGAACCACCGGATTGGGTCACCCCGACCCGCCCCCAGAACTGCGACTGGTTCATGCCGTGCTTGTGGCGGAACGCCTTGATCTCCGCGGACGTGCTGAAGACGAGTTTCGGGGCAGCCATCGTGCTCACCATTGATTTTTAAACGCGTTCATCATACCCCTTGGGCATTCTCCGTTGACGCCATGGCCCGCACGACACCGAGCGTCATCAGGCAGTCGCCGAGCGCGCGGTGGGCGTTCGTGACGGTCACACCCTGCTGGGCGGCGGCGGCAGAGAGCTTTTGCCATCGATACTGCCCTTTCTCCGCGCTCCACTCGCCGCGGAACCCGGCATAGGCCTGCATCGCACAATGGATGCGGCCCGGATCGAGCACCTGGTCGAAACCCTGCGGCGCCTGCAGACCATAGCGGCGCGCGGTCTGGCTGATCACGCGGACGTCGAACTCATGGTTGTAGATCACGACCTGGCGGCCCTCGACCAGG
>JAKQDH010000115.1 GCA_029558835.1 Planctomycetota bacterium
CACGCAGTCGGCCACCATGCCCGCGTCATTCTGCCGCTCCAGCATGGCCCGGATCTGCGAGCGGGCCAGCTCCGGTTCAAACTCGGCCAGCGCGGCGGCATGCTTCCACGAGTCCCACGCCCAGAATCCGTTGAAGTACCCAACCGCGCCGGAAGGGATGACGCCGTCGTGGCGCAGCGCGCCCGCCGGGGCGCGCCAGTTGTTCACCAGTGTCATCACCGCCTTGACCGCCAGGCGGCGGCAGGAGTCGCGGCGCAGAAGCGGTGCATCGCCGCCGAGCGCCCGGTCCAGATAGCCCTGCCAGCGTTCCCGGTTGCGGGCGAACGCGGCACCGGTGTCGGCCAGCGCCGCATCGGCCGCGGCGAGTTCGGGATCTCCACCGGACGGCGACCGCACCAGAACCAGGGCGAGCGCGGTGGCGGCACTGCCGCCGGGCGCGATCACTGTGGGCGCCGAAGAGTCCGCACGGTATCCGGAGAAGCCACCGCCGGTGACGCGCCACGCCGGCGCATCAGGCGGCACCACGTGCAATGAGCCGGCTTCGGCACTCCAGACCGCGCGGATGCCCGCATCGCCTGTCTCCAGCCGGACGGTCGCGTCGAGGAGTTCGCCTTCCCATCGCCAGAGGACGGCCAGCGGTGACGTCGACCGATTGGTCACTTCCGCCCGCACCAGGGCCGTCGCCGCCGACGCGAAGAACAGTTCCAGCCTCACCGTCGCGCGGTCCGTTTCCGTCGACAGCCGCAGCAGTCCCGGGTAGACCGTGCGGATCATCACCGCCGGTTGCAGGGGCAGCAGCGGGGAACCGGTAGCGGCGTCCACCGGTGCGAACCGGGCGATCGAGCGGCTGAGCCACCGGCCCGGTTCCGTGAGATACGGTCCGGCAAAACCGACGGCGGTTCCGTCCGCCGGGATGGCGTAGCCATGCCAGGCTCCGCAGTCAAACAGGCAGCCGGGCGCCGGTTCATCGGTGCAGCACGGCGTCTGACTAAGTTCGAGCACATCGGGGAAATGGCTCCAACTGGCGGCGGGGGCAGTCGTGGGACGGGAGGCCGCCGCGGCGATCACCGCCAGGAGCAACCATGCCGTCACCACCGTCGAGCGGACACGAACCATCGGGGACTCCGAACGGATGTCAGATCGTCACGGCATGCCATCATCCGGTAATCCCGTCCAAAAATCAAGTCGCCGACGGCACGATACACACCACGGGTGAGACGCTCCGGTTTAATGCTTCCATTAAAGTTTTATCATTGTACCTTCCATGTAATTTTGTTAAAATGCCGATTCTGTTTTACAGATGGTCGGTACCACGCGGCATTTAGGAATACTCGCTCGGAGCAGTAG
>JAKQDH010000129.1 GCA_029558835.1 Planctomycetota bacterium
CGTTGACAGCGCGGTCGCGAAGTCCTCGGAATCGGACAGCAGGCGTTCAAGGGCATAGTTCCATACCTCGCTACGGAGTTGTTGGATCAATTCCCCGGTGGAGAGGCGTTGCTCCGCCGACTTCGAGTACCATTTCGGCAAAGGCAGCCGACCCCGGGGCGTATCGGTCCCGAACGCTCGGGCACCGGCCAGCAGCAGGAGGGCGTAGCTGGCCACGGCCAAGGCCGGCTGGCGTTCCACCGATTGCGGCGTGCGAACCTGGGCCTCCCCCACGCCGATGAGCTGCTTTTCGTCGCGATGATTGACTTCGATGTCCCAGCGCCAGAGGTAGTACTGGACGACCCGGTCGAGCGGCAGGTTCGGGTCGGTGCAGAGCAGATAGGCCGGCTGCCGGTAGAGAAGCTTGCTGCCGCGGCGTGGCCGATAGCCCACCGGCGCGATGACCACCAGACGCAGCGGCAGCTTCGCGCCGGCCTTCCGCCAGAGCAGGGGGGCCACCGTCTTGACGCGGAAGGTGTGCATCTTCCCCGCCCCGTAGGCACGCACGGGCTGCCAAGGCAGGTGCTCATCCTGACCCACCTGCTCCGGCGTGGGCAGGGCGGCACCGTACTGGCGCTTGCTCCCCACGGGCGGCTGGTCGGCGGGACGCGGCAACGCAAAGAGCTTGGCATCCTTGCGTACCCGACCAATCAGGGTGGTCCGCCGCGGCAAGCCCGTCAGCACGGTGCGGTTGGTGTAGCTGCCGTCCACCGCCACCACCAGGTCTCGAGCCGCGGCGTCCTGGCGTTGATCGAGGTTGTCCCGGAGGCGTTGCAGGGTCTGCACTGCGGCCGTGCTGAGGTTCTGCAGCCGCTGCTGCCGACGGTAGGCGGCCCATTCTTCGGCGGACGCCTTTCTCTTTGGCTTGGGTAGCGGCGGGACGTGTTCGAAGGCGAGGGGGAGGGCACGGGCCGAGCCTTCCGGCTGGGCATGGGGCAGCAGTCCTGACAGTTGCAGGAAGCGCTGCGCCCGAATGAGGTTAGGACGGAAGGCCGGCGAGAGCGGGTCCCGGCGGTAGGCCACCCCCGGAATGTGCCTCCCCGTCTTGCGCAGGTGCGTGTCGTCCAAGGCCGTCACCAGCGGTGCCTGCGGGGGCAGCAGTTCGAGTAGACCGTGCACCACCGGGACGAACAGCTCCCGGGCGTCCCAGACGTCGCGGGAGAAGAGCCGGTAGTCGGCCGACCAGTCGACGAACTGCCGCCCCGACGTGCAGAGCAGGCCGGTCAGCGTATGCCGCCCCAGGCAGACCAGTTGGCTGAGGCTCAGGCGTCGGGCGCGCCGGCCGGTACGGTGTTGGGCGAAGACGTGCCGGCTTTCGTCCAGCAACGCCGAGACTTCCGGCAGCAAGCCTAGCGTTTTTTTTTCCCCGCCGCGGCCGCCTGGCGTTTGGCGGTGCGGTGGAGAATCAGGGTGTGGCGGTCCTGAATGACCCACTCGACGACCTCGCCCTTGTCGAACTCCAGGGCTCGGGCGAGGGGGGCGGGGAAGTTGATGTACCACTGTTCGCTCTCCTGACGTTGGATGAGTTGGACCTTGGTGGGGTACCCCATGACAGCCTCCTTTCGGTATCTAGTCATATAACTAGATACCACCAGGCCCGGAAGCTGTCAAGAGGCGTTCCCGCTCCACTCTCCCTCGGTCATTCCGCCAAGTTCGCTTGCGAACCCGCCCAGATTACTATGAAATGGCCGAACACCAGGAAACGGGGACGCAGCTAGTTTTCGGAAACTAGCTGCGTCCCCGTTTCGGATCTGGGCTGCGAGGACTCGAACCTCGAACCTTCTGATCCAGAGTCAGACGTTCTGCCAGTTGAACTACAGCCCAAGCAAACGTCGCTGCTATTGAAGCCGCGCCGGCCGGCCGTGTCAAGATGCCGTCGGCCCAGCAGACACGCCGGGTGGCGGCATCGATCGATCGGCCGCGACCGGCACGCCTGCCGGCCGCACGGCCAGCGCTGCACCTGGCCGCACTGCAACCAGCGCAGGGGCTGGGCGGTGGCTGGCCGCACGGGCGGCACACCCGGCCTGCCCCCCGCAGTCGCCTGGCCCGGGCGCGTAACCGGCGTCCGATAGGCGCTGGCGCGGTCCTCGGCCGTCAGCGGCCGCCTCAGCACCGGCTGGCCGCTCTGCCAGCACCGGCCAGCCAAGCCGCTACCGCCCCAGCATCACCAGCGGCGTTAGCACCCGCCGGCCGCTCTGCCGGCACCCGGTGGCCAGGGCGTCCGCACTGCGTGGCCGGCGCGTCGGACCGCATGCCCGCGGTTCCCCCGGCTACGGACGTTGAGGCCGCCGCCCATGCCGCCACCCAATCATCGGCAGCCGCCAACCATAGCCCGCATTCGCAGGCCACATCGGGAGTCCTCCCGCCGCCGTGGCCGGCCGGGCGGTGCCCGCCCCGGCGTCTGCGGCCGCTGCTCTTCCCCCCCCTCTCCCTGGAAGGGCGAGGGGCTTGGACGCCACCCGCCCAGCCCCGCCTGCGGCGTGTGAGGCAATCGGCGCCTTCGTCAGTCCCCCAGGTCCCCAGGACCTGGGCCACCCGCCGGACCGGACCTGGGCCGCCCGGGGCGAACCTGGGCCACCCCCGGGCATTTACACTGCCCGGAGGAGCACGGCCGACCGCTGGCTTGCGCAACGCCCGCGTAACAGGTGGCGGCCGCACCAGCCGCCCTGTGGACGTTTCAGCCGGCCGACGATATGTTCCTGTGCTCTGAATGAGGAGTCTACCTTGGCTGGGGTGGGGCCATGTGAATTCCACCGCTGATCTTCTTGTGTGACGGAGAATGTCTCTATGAAGCTCTTTACCCGTGTGCTGGCGATTGCGTGTTTCTCGGTCTTGGCGTTGTCACTGAGCGGCTGCCACAAGCCCTGCAAGAGCGATTGCCAGAAGCCCTGTGCGGCCAAGTGTGAGAAGGAAGCCAAGCCGTGCCCGAAGGCGGAGGCTGCCAAGGCCAAGCCGGCCGAGCCCGCGAAGCCCGCTGAGCCGGCCAAGCCCGCTGGGCAGAAGTAGTCGCGACGCATCCCCCGCACTCCACGCCCTCTGCCAGCGCGCCGGCGAGCGGTGGCGGTCGGCTGGAACGACGGGACGCAGCAACACCTGATGCCCGCGGCGCAATCCGTAGGACGTGCGCCCGGCAAAGTGACAACAGAACCGCCCGGGGAAGCGCTGCCAGCGCCTTCCCCGGGCGGTCTTTCTCTGCGCGTCGCAGCCCGTTGGCCGCGGTCGCCGTTACTTGCTGTCCTTCACCTCGAACTCGGCGTCGATCACGTCGCCGTCGCGTCCGCCACCGGCGTCGGGACGCTCATCATGCGGAGGGGTCGGCCCACCACCCGGAGCCGCGCCGCCGCCGGCCGCCTGCCGGCGTGCCGCCTCCTCGTATACGATCTTGCCGATCAACTGGGCGTCCTCGTTGAGTTTGTCGAGGGCGCGCTTGAGCGCGTCCGCGTCGTCGCCCTTCATCACCTGCCGGACGTTGTTGGCCGCCGCCTCGACTTTCGCCCGCGTGTCCGTGGGAATCTTGTCGCCGTGCTCCTTCAACTGCCGTTCGACGTCGTAGACCATGTTGTCCGCCTGATTGCGCAGCTTGGCCACCTCGGCCCGCTTGACATCGTCCGCGGCGTGCTCCTGCGCCTCCCGCTTCATCCGTTCGACCTGCTCCTTGCTGAGCCCGTCCTTGTTCTCGATGCGGATGGACTGCTCCTTGCCGGTGGCCTTGTCCTTGGCGGCCACGCTGATGATGCCGTTGCGGTCGATGTCGAAGGTCACGGCGATCTGCGGCAGCCCGCGCGGGGCGGGGGCGATGCCGGTCAGCATGAAGCGTCCCAGGCTGCGGTTGTCGGCGGCCATCGGGCGGTTGCCCTGGAGCACGTGAATCTGCACCTCAACCTGCCCATCCGCGGCCGTGCTGAAGACCTCCGTGCGCGACGTCGGGATCGTGGTATTCGCTTCGATCATGGGGGTCGCGATGCCCCCGAGAGTCTCCACCCCGAGCGACAGCGGAGTCACGTCGAGCAGGACGATGTCGCCGCGCTCGCCCGCCAGGATGCTCGCCTGAATGGCCGCTCCGACGGCGACGACCTCGTCGGGATTCACGCTGCGATTGGGCTCCTTGCCGAACACCTCGCGGACGAGGGCCTGGACGGCCGGCATCCGCGTCGAGCCGCCCACGAGGACGACTTCGTCGATGTCCTTCGGCGTCATCTTGGCGGCCGAGAGCGCCTCCATGACCGGTCCCCGACACCGCTCCGTCAGGTGGCGGGTCAACTGCTCGAACTGCGCCCGTGTCATCGTTACCTGCAAGTGCTTCGGTCCGCTGGCGGTGGCGGTGATGTACGGCAGGTTGATGGTCGTCTCCATCACCGTGGAGAGCTCACACTTGGCCTTCTCACCCGCCTCTTTCAGGCGCTGCAAGGCCATCGGGTCCTGACGCAGGTCCACGCCCTCCTGCTTGCGGAACTCGTCCGCCAGGAAGTTGATGAGCACCTCGTCGTAGTCGTCGCCGCCCAGGTGCCCGTCACCGCTGACGCTCTTGACCTCGAAGGTGCCGATCTCCGGATCGATCTCGAGGATGGAGATGTCGAACGTCCCGCCGCCCAGGTCGAAGACGGCCACCGTCTGCTCTTTCTTCTTGTCCAGTCCGTAGGCGAGCGCCGCGGCCGTGGGCTCGTTGATGATGCGTTCGACCTTCAGGCCGGCGATCTCCCCAGCGTCCTTGGTGGCCTTGCGTTGCGAGTCGTTGAAGTAGGCGGGGACGGTGATGACCGCGCGGTCGATCTTCTCGCCGAAGTAGCTTTCCGCGGTCTTGCGGAGGTCCTGGAGGATCATGGCGCTGATTTCGGGCGGGGTGTACTGCTTGCCGCGCACCTCGACCTTCACGAGGTCGTCCGCGGACCCGACAATCCGGTAGGGGACCATCTTCTCCTCGGTGTTCACCTCCCCATGACGCCGCCCCATGAACCTCTTGATGGAGTGGACGGTATTCTGCGGGTTCGTGACCTGCTGGTGCCGGGCAACCTGACCGACCAACCGCTCGCCCTTGTCCGTGAAAGCCACGACCGACGGTGTCAGCCGCGCCCCATGGGCATTCGTAAGCACTTTGACGTTGCCCCCCTCCATGGCAGCCACAACGGAATTAGTCGTGCCCAGGTCAATTCCAATAATTTTGGACATACATGCCTCCTTGACGACTTCGCGCTCCTGCCAGGTGCAGGGTGCGCATCGCAGACCCGGTGAGCACGGTGTGTGCCACCACCGGACCCAGGCCGAGATTCCTAACCTATTGCCACATAAGCACTAATGAACGCCGTCCGCGCCGTGCTCACGGCGGAAACTCGCGACGCTGCCAACGTGACAGTCACTCGACCTGCTCAACTGGCACACCCGCCGCGCAGCCGCGGCAACGGGGAAGATTCGCTTCCTCAACGCCAACTCGCCGATACACTGGCTACCCATGGACGTTGAACCGCTGGACACAGCCGAGGCACAGGGCTTACCGACGGTCCGCCAACTCTCGGTGTTCATCGAGAACCGCGTGGGGCAGTTGCTTCGCCTGACGCAGCTCTTCGATGACACGGACATCCGCATCCTCGCGATTTCGGTGGTGCATTCAGTGGATTGCGCGGTGTGCCGGATGCTGGTGGACGACCCGGACCGGGCGTACGACATCCTGCGCGACGCGCGGTTTCAGGTGAGCGAGGCCGAACTCCTCGTGGTCAGCCTGCCGCCGGGCAAGCGCGGGCTCCTGCATACCTGGGCGGCTTTGCTGGGCGGCGAGGTCAACGTCAACTACACGTACCCACTGCTGACGAGGCCCCGCAACACCGCCGCCTTGGCGGTTTGCCCCGACAACCTCTATCAGGCCGTGAAAGTCCTCCGCGAGCGCAGCTTCGACTTGCTCGACGAGGCGGACCTCCTCGACGCCAGAGGCGACTGACGACACCACGATTGACTTCGCGAGCCAAGCGTCATCCGCCCGTGCGGAATGCCCGGCGTCTGCGCTGGAGGGAAACCGCTACTCGCTGAGGCTGCTCTGCGCAACGTGGCTCTGGCCACACTGACCGTGCCATGAGTGGCAGCGAGCAACGCGGGCTTCCTGGGTTACCGTGAACGCATAAAACTGGTAGCAGTGACTCCAGCGCAGGGTCACGGTCAGATACAGTACGATTCCCAGGATGGCGCCGAGCTCGACGACCCGGTGCGTGCGGTACCGCAGCATCGGGTAGATGCCGACGGCCACCAGTACCAGCTTGTAGGCCGCGATTCCCGGGGTTCCTCCAACGAGCAGCATGCGCGCGAACGGATTCGTCTCCTCCAGGACACCGTGGTGGTACGCGAGGACGGTGAAGGCAAGATCAAGCGCGTTGAGAGCAACGAGAATCCCGACAAGCAGCAGGATGCGGCGTCGCCGGGCCGCCTGAAACCAGTCCAATACCGCCATAATGCGACGGCACCAACCCGTCTGTGGCGGTGTCGTGAAGTCGGGACACTGATAGGCAGCGACGGTCATGATGCTGGGTATCGGTAGGCCGCAGTCAACGGAGAAACGGATTTCGGACGTTTCTTGGGGGTCTGGGGGGTGCGGCCGCATTCCCGCAGGACTACCCGCGACGCCAGCCACAGGGCACCCGCGGCAGGGCGTGACCGGCACCATGCACCGCCGGCTGCCACTTGCGCAGGGTTTTCAAAAGTTTTGATAACAAGTGGAGGAACAGCGCCGCTGCGTTAAGATGCCAACGATGGCCGGGGGCGTCTGCACCGGAGCTGCGTCCAACTCCAGCACCTCGGAGGTAGGCCTCCCCCCGCGCTAAAGGGACCCAAGCCGGCGCGCGTTGGATCTTGTCGGTTGTCGCCGCGACGGACCGACCGTTGAAGCTGGACGACTTCTTGGCGGCCATGGTCATGGCTCCGACAACGTCACAACTTGATCTCACCAGCGCGTATGCACCCGTCCGGCGGGACCTGGACGTGGTGGTGCGTTTGTTTGACGCGGAGGTCACCGCGGATCTGCCGTTCGTCAACGAGTTGGTGGCCACCGTCCGCTCCTATCGCGGGAAGATGTTGCGGCCGGCATTGCTGCTGCTTGCGGGCAAGGCCACCGGCACGATAACCGCGACCCACCATACACTGGGAGCGGTCGTCGAGTTGGTGCACATGGCCACGCTAGTGCACGACGACGTGCTCGACGAGGCCACGGAGCGGCGGCGGCACCCGACGATCGCCGCGCTGGCGGGCAACACGGCGGCCGTACTGCTCGGCGACTTCCTCATCAGCCACGCCTTCCACTTATGCAGCAGCCTCAACGACCAGTATGCCTCGCGGCGCATCGGCGCCACCACGAACACCGTCTGCGAGGGCGAGATGCTGCAAGACTGGCAGCAAGGCAACTTCGCCCTGACGGAGGCGGAGTACCTGGACATCATTCGCCGCAAGACCGCGGTCCTGACGGCCACTTGTTGTGCGCTGGGGGCTCGCTATGCGGGAGCGAGCCAGGCTCAGATCGATGCCCTGGAGTCGTTCGGACTGGCCGTGGGGGTTGCGTTCCAGATTGTTGACGATGTCCTGGACATCGCCGGCAATGAGCACACGATCGGCAAGACGCTGGGGCTGGACCTGGACCTGGGGAAGGCCACGCTGCCGCTGATTCACTTTCTCCGCGAAGCGGAGTCGAGCGACAGGGCCGCGATGCTCCGCAGGCTGAAGGTCCGCGCGGAGCGAACTGGGGAGTACCTGCGCGGGCGGTTAGAGGACTCCGGCAGCCTGCTGTATGCGTTGCAGGAGGCCGAACGCTACGTTCGGCAGGCACAGTGCCGGTTGGACCTGTTGCCCGCGAGCGACGCGCGCAGCTCACTGCTCGCCCTGGCGGATTTCGTCGTACAACGGCAATTCTGAATCAGGTCGGCGGCACGGCCGTAGCCTGACTGCGCTCACCAATCAGAAAGGCCGCCGCTTCGAGGCGTCGCTCCAGAACCCGCGACGGAACGGTTTCCGTGCGCACGGGGCGCGCCGGCCACGGTGCAGACGGCACCTACGGGCGGGACGCCCATGCCACGAAGCGGGCCGTACCCCCGCAGTCTGCTGAGGTTTCTGCAGGCGGTGAAAGATGCGCAAATAGAAGGACACGCCTCGCGCCGGGCACCCACGGGTATGCTGATTATCAGCCCTGACGACCGCCCGCGCGCGTACCTGGATCACCGGCGCGAGGCGGTGGAAACCGGCCAGTCGTCCCCCGCGAACGGCATATTCTAGCCTTATTCATGGTGAACCACACGGCGAGGCACCGGTTGGTCTGAATGACCCCGCGCCACCGCGCGACGCCCACGCGGACCTTCGTCCGTTCCGTGCGCGCCGCAGGTGGGAGCGACGCCCCCCCGCCCCTCCCGGGTGACCAGGCCCGCTGAGCACGTGGGCCGGGCCCGCGCGCGGCAGGGTGTGGTTCCCACGTGGAACGGACCTCCGGAGCACTGACCGACCCAGCGCCGCAGGACGCTGGCATGCCCGGTTCGCCGGCGCACTCGGTCCTTGCTCAGCCGCATTGTCAAGGGGTTCCAGCGGCAGCGCGTCTCCGCCGTTTCGCCTGCGCACACTTTGCGAAGCGACCACGCAAGCCCGAGCGCATTCGCGCGGGACCTTCGCTGCGCGCCGCCGACCCGCCAGGGAGGGAACATGTTCACCACCCGGGTACGCCGCAGCCGGATTCTTCGCAGCGCCGCCCTGCCCACGGCGCTTCTCGCCGTCAGCCTCGCCACGGGGTCGGTCCTGCCCGGCTGCGACAGCGGCGGTGCGGTCCCGAGTCGGGGTAACCAACCCACGCTCGACGCGACGATCGTGGGCGACGGGGACCCCACCATGGGTCCGGCCACGACGGATACCACGGGCATCGAGTTGCGCGTCACGGCCAAGCCCGTGGTGTGTTGCAACCCCCTGTCGTACGACCTGACCGCCGAGCTCGTGCCCAGCGCCTACGAAGTCGGCGCGGAATTCACCTGGGACTTCGGCGACGGGCGCAACGCGGGAGGTCCTCGCGTCACGCACACGTTTCCGTGGGCGGACACGTACCTCGTTGTAGCCACGGTGCGGGTGAGTTCCGGGGAGGTTCTCCAGCAGGAGTTCCGGCTTAGTCTGGATGAGCCCGAGGTACCGCCTCCGGGAGGCGATAACCCTTCAGGCGACGGAGGCAACTCGGGTAATCCAGATGAAGTGGTGGCGCCGGCCGAGGCCGGCACGCCGACCGCTGACGCCGGGCCGGACCAAACGGTCTCCGCGAATCAGCAGGTGGTCCTCGACGGAACGGGCAGCCGAGCCGCGGGCTCGGGACCGCTGTCGTTCTTGTGGGTGCAGACCGGGGGCCCGGGCGTCACACTCGCCGATGCGGACCAGGCGGTCGCCGGCTTCGTAGCCCCCGCGCCCGTCGACGCTTCCGTGGAGCTGACGTTCCGGTTAACCGTCACCGAGGGCAGCAGCAGCGCCGAGGACAGCGTCGTCATTACCGTAACGCCGAGCCGAGACCCACTGCCGTCGCCGCCGGACGAGCCGGAAGATACGGTCAACCCCCCCGGGGGGGCCCACGCCAACGCCGGTCCGGACCAGAGCGTCACCTCCGGCACGCTCGTCCATCTTGATGGGACCGGGAGCAGTGGTCCGCCTGACCTGCCCTTGTCCTACACCTGGAGGCAGGAGGAAGGGCCGCGTGTGTCGCTGGTCAGCTCACACTCGGCGACTCCCAGCTTCCGGGCACCACAGGTGGGCGCGGCTGAGACGCTGGTGTTTCGCTTGACCGTGCGGTCGGGCACGCAAGCGGACAGCGACACCGTGGCCGTCACGGTAGCCCCGCCAGTTGTCAACTGGGGGACTCCGCCGGCGGGGGCGACGGTCTGGTTTCTCTCCGGTCCCGCCGGTCCCGCGCCGAGCGGGCCCGCGGAAGTCACCTGGACGTTTGTGGGCGGCAGGACGTTCTCCGAAGTGAAGCTCCTGCAAGACTGCTGCAATTGTCCCGACCAGGTGAGTGACGTTATCAGTCCCGACGCGGATGGGGTTTACCGCAGCGTGATCGAGGTGCCCAACCCGGGGACAGTCTGGTACAGCGTGTTGTACACAGTCGAGGGTGTTCAGTACCGCAGTCAATCCGTGTACGTCAACCCGCCCACGGGCGGCGGCAACGCCGCGCCGCCGCCGGTGATCTGGTACTACTACCCGTCCTATGATCCGGAGATTCTGCACCAGATCATCCGTTCCGGTGTTTTCACGCACGTGATGCTGCACGGGGATGACCGCGTCATCGCTCCGCACGACGGCCCCAACGTTCTGCGGGCCGTCGCCATCTGCCAAGCCGCGAATGTCCCGGTGATCTGGAGTCGCCACCTGTGGAACAGTTGGGCTGAGTTTGAGACCATGGAAGATGTCTTTGATCCCGACTTCTACGCGGGGATCATTGCCCAGGTACAGGCCGAGGCCGCCGAACTCGGCATTCAATTCACATCGCTCGACTGCGAGGCCTACGGGAACACCCCGTTGAAGACGTACCTCCACAGCCCGCTGGATCCTGACGATTTCGCGCGTATGAGCGCGGCCGTGCAGGAGGCGGCCGCGCGCGGACGGGTGGACTTCGCCTACCCGATAGGCAACCACTCGCTCCCTCTGCATCCGAACAATGTCTACGCACCACTGTGCCATGCGCGCATCACCGAGGATACCTTCTATGACCAGCCGCATTTCAACTGCCGGATTCGGTATGAGTACGAGGTGTTCGGGGCGTACGTGCGTCCCGCCACCGAGCGTTCTGGGCTCGGGCTCTCCCCATTCTTCCTGGCCTGTGACATTCTGGAGAGAAGGTTTCTGTGGAGCGCGGCGGACGGCGCCCCCGGCGTGATCAACGGTATCTTCGTGTATCCGGATGCGGGCGACGCCGAATCCCTTAACATTGCGACGGCGATCGCTGACCACTTCGCCGGCCCGTGAAACGTAGCGATCCTTTCCCGTGCCATGCCCAAGCCGAACGCGCCTGCCCGCCGGCAAGCCAGCCGGCAGGCGGTTGCCGCAGCCGGCGGTCGGTGGGAAGGCATGGCGGCGTTGCGCTTGGCCATGCCACCCCGGCCACGTTGTCGGATTCCCTGATATATGGACGTGCTTGGGCGGGGTCGAGCAGTCCGCTCGCCGGAGTGTTTGCGTCAGGTTACCGTGGCCACGGGGCCACCGCCTGCCCGAACACTGGGCAACACGGCAGCCGCGTCGATCACCACGCCGCCCGGCTGCTTGTCTCCGTGTTCCAACCGGCAGGTGCGACGGAGGCAGCCGGATACGGGTACCTTCTGCCGATGCTCGTACTGCACCGCAAAGCCGGCGCAGATACGATCACGGCAAGCCCGGGACACTCCGCAGAAGCCTTCAGCGGACCGCCGGCTTCCAGCGCACGTTCGGCTTGCGACTGGCCGTTACCTCATCAACGCGCTTGACGGACGTCGTGTGCGGGGCCGTCTTGACCATCTCGGGGTCCTTCTCGGCCTCGTCCGCGATCTCCAGCATCGCGGCCACGAACTGGTCGAGGGCGGCCAGCGACTCCGTTTCCGTCGGCTCGATCATCAGGCAGTGGTGAATCGGGAAGCTCATGGTCGGCGGATGGATACGGTGGTCGAGCAGACGCTTGGACACCTCCAGGTCACCGATGCCGCTGTCGCCGAACTTGGGCATGGCGATGAACTCATGGGCATACGGAGGCGGAAACGGCAGCTCGTAACGGTGCTTCACTCGCGCCGCCAGGTAATTGGCATTCAGCACCGCCTTCTCGGCCACATCCCGCAGGCCGTCCGGGCCCAACGCCCGGATGTACGTGTACGCCCGGACGAGCACGCCGATCTGGCCGTAGAACGAGCGCACCTTGCCGATGCTGTGCGGTCGATCGTAGTCCCACGTAAACGAGCCGTCGCACCGCCGCGCCACCTGCGGGACCGGTAGGAACGGTCGGAGGTGCTCCGCCACCGCTACCGGCCCGGCCCCCGGACCGCCGCCGCCATGCGGCGTACTGAACGTCTTGTGCGTGTTGTAATGCATCACATCGACGCCGAACCGCCCCGGCTGCGTAATGCCGAGGATCGCGTTCATGTTCGCCCCATCCATGTAGAACTGCGTCCCCTGGGCGTGAAGGATGCGGGCGATGTCGGCCACCTGCTCATCAAAGATGCCGACAGTGTTGGGATTTGTGAGCATCAGGGCGGCCGTGTCGCGGTTGACCTTGGCACGCAGGTCGTCCAGGTCAACCCGGCCATTGGGCTTGCCCTTCACGGAGATCTGCGTGCAGCCGCAGATCGTGCAGCTCGCCGGATTGGTACCGTGGGCGCTCTCCGGCGCGAGCACTTGGCGCCGGTTTTCACCGCGGCTGCGATGGTAGGCGTTGATAATCATCAGGCCCGTCATCTCGCCATGGGCGCCGGCCGCCGGCTGCAGCGTCACCTCCGCCAGCCCGGCGATCTCCGCAAGATCACAGCGCAGCCAGTAGAGCATCTCCAGCAGCCCCTGCACATCCGCATCCTCCTGGTACGGATGCACCTCGGTGAACTCCGGCATGGCTGCCACCCGCTCATTGATCCGCGGGTTGTACTTCATCGTGCAGCTTCCCAGCGGGTAGAAGTTCTCGTCCACGCTGAAGCACTTGTGCGACAGACGCTTGTAGTGGCGGACCAGGTCCAGCTCGCCGACCTCCGGCAGAGCGGGAAGCTGCTCCGCCAGCAACTCCGCGGGCACGTGCCGGCGCCGATCGGCCGCGCGCACGCCCGACTCCGGCAGCGCCACCGCGGTCAGGCCGGGCGCACCCATCTCAAACAGTACCGGATAATCCTGCTGCTGTGTCTTGGGTATCTGACTCATGAAACTCGCGTCCACATTCCCTAAGAACACCGGATCCAACCCCTCTCCCCCTGGGAGAGGGCAGGGTGAGGGCTAGGGCTCTATACGTCACGGGCAACGGCGAGCGTCGCGGCTCCCACCCTCACCCCTACCCCTCTCCCTGGAAGGGAGAGGGGTCGCGTACGCCGCTCCTGCTGTTCTCCCGCCCCACGCTCACTGTCATTCGCATTTACGCCGCCTCGAAGGCTGCCACCAGACTGTTAATCTCCGCCCGCGTGCGTTTCTCCGTCACCGCCACCAGGAAGCAATCCTCGTAACGCTCGTCGAGGCGGCGCATCGGAATGCCGCCGAGGATCCCCCGCCGCCGGCACTCCGACAGCACGTGATCCACGCCCCGGTCCGTCTGCACCGTGAACTCCTTGAAAAACGGAGCCGAGAAGCACAGCGAGTAACCCTTAAGCGCCGCGATGGCCTCGGCCGCGTAGTGCGCCTTGTCGAAACACTGCGTGGCCACCGTCTTGAGCCCCTCCCGCCCCAACGCCGCCAGGTAAATGGCCGCCCGCATCGCCATCAGACCCTGGTTCGTGCACACGTTGCTCGTGGCCTTCTCCCGCTTGATGTGCTGCTCACGGGTCTGCAGCGCCAGGCAGAAGCTGCGTCTCCCCTCGCGGTCGGTGGTCATGCCGACCACGCGCCCGGGCATCTTGCGCAGGTGCTCCTCCCGCGTGGCCATGATGCCCAGGTACGGGCCGCCGTAGCCCAGCGGAATGCCCAACCCCTGTCCCTCGCCCACCACGATATCCGCACCGAATGCGCCGGGGGTCTTGAACATCCCCGCCGCCAGCGGATCGGCCACCACGATGGCCAGCACCTTCGCCTCATGTAGCACCGGGATGATGCGATCCAACCGCTCGACGCAGCCGAAGAAATTGGGGGACGGAATCACCACCCCCCCCACCGTCTTGTCGAGCCGCGCGCGCAACTCCCCGACGTCCAGCCCACCGTCCGCCAGCGGCACGCCGGCGTATTCGATGCCGCGTTCCAGACCGTACGTCCGCAACACCCGCACGGTGTCCGGATGGAGACCTTCGCTGAGCAGGATGCGTTTGCGGCCGGTGATCGTCGTCGCCATCATCACCGCCTCGGCAACGGCGCTCGCACCCTCGTACAACGAGGCATTGGCGACCTGCATCCCGGTCACCTCGCACACCATCGTCTGGAACTCGTAGAAAGCCTGGAGCACGCCCTGCGATGCCTCCGCCTGGTACGGCGTGTACGCGGTGACGAACTCCGTCTGCCCGGCCAGGGCATCGACGACCGTGGGGATGAAGTGGTCGTACGCCCCGCCGCCCAGGAAGCAGACGAGCTTGCCGCAGTCGTTGTTCCGCGCCGCCAGCGACCGCACGTCCTCCAGCAACGCCGGCTCGGACAGGGCCGGGTGCAAACGCAGCGGGCCCTCCAGACGCAGTTGCGGCGGAATGGTCTTGAACAGCTCGTCGATCGACGTGACGCCGATGGTGGCGAGCATCTGCTTGACCTGAGCATCCGTAAGTTGAGTGTATCGCATCCTCTGTCTCGTCCCGTGTTTGGAGATCAGCGCCGGCACCCGCGTCTTCGCCGGGGCGGCCCCTCACCGTCTCCGAGCCGCAATGGACAGCCTTGCGCCCTCCTGGTTGGCTCGGGCGGCCGTGCCGTTCGCGGTCCGTCTTGCATAATCCGCGCCAGTCCGTATGCCGTATGGGGAGCCCGGGCTGCGTTGGTCCGGGCCGCGGTCACCCCTGGGTGAATCTAGGCTTGTAAATCTTCGTCTCCACGGCTCGGTTATAGTTTGTCCAATGGCCGGCCGGGTCGCGGTCGTTGGCAATCTCCGTCAGGTACAGGTTGACCTTGGCGTCCATGTTGTCCAGGTAGTGGATGGCCACCGCTTCCGGGAAGGCCGGCAGCTTGGGGCTGCCGAACTCGTACTGCCCGTGGTGACTCAGCACGATGTGCTGGAGGGCCCAGCGCAGTTCGTCGGGAAACGGCCGGCCGGTCCGGGCGGCCACCGCGTCCACCTTCCTCTCGATCAGCAGCACACCCTGGGTGATGTGCCCCAGCAACTGCCCGGCATCGCTGTACGCAAGGTTCGTCGTGTACGACAGCTCCACCGTCTTGCCGATGTCATGCAGGAGCAGGCCCATCAGCACCAGGTCCAAGCTGAGCTTCGGGTACAGCGGGATCACCCGCAATGCCACCTCCAGGAGGTGGAGCGTGTGCTCCAAAAGCCCGCCGACGAAGGCATGGTGCAGCCCGATGGCCGCTGGGGCCGTTCGCAGCCGCTCCATCAACACGGCATCCGCCAGGAGCTCCTCCACCAAGGCCGCCAAGTCGGGCTGCTTGATGCCCCGCAGGATCTCACCCAGCCGGGCGTACATCTTGTCCACGTCGCCCGTAGTCCGAGGCAGGAAGTCAGCCAGGTTGATGGTGGCCGAGTCCGCGACGCGGATGGCCTCGATGATGAACTGAAGGTTGCCCTTGTAGGCCTCGGTGCGGCCCTTGACCCGCAGGAAGCCGCCTTCCGGCATGCCGTTGAACATGGCCTCGGTCGCCTGCCAGACGCGGGCGGGAATCTGCCCGGTCTTGTCGGCCAAGACGGCATGGATGTAGAGGCTGCCCTGCGTGGTGGTGCGCAGGTCCTTGGACTGGACGAGGTAGACCTCGTCGTCAATCCGCTCCCCGGCCCCTAGTTCCGCCACAAACCGCCGAGCCATCTGTCCATCCTTCCCGCGTACCACCCGCGCGCACCGTCGATCCCACCGAAACGATGCCCTCGCCCGTGTAGTGTCGGCCCCCCGTGGCCGACGTAGGACCGCGCGCCGCTCCCTCCCCGACGACGCCCATCAGAGCCGGCAGCGCAAGCTGCCGGTCACACTGCGAACTGACGCCGACACGCAACTACTCCGCACCGCCCGCGCCCCGCGCTCGAACCGCAACCGCCCTTTGCGAGCCGGCGCCACCTATCAGAGCCGCCGGCGCAAGCCGCCGGTCGCGCCCCCGACCATTCCGCCCCACCGGAGCGACACGGTAGCTTAAACGCACGACACGCCGCCGACAAGGTCCGCCAACGGCGCCCACCAAGCACGCCGGTGAGCACCCAGGCGGTTCGCCCCTGCCCCCGACGGGGGCAAGGGTCTGTAGCCACGGGTGGAGTTCTCCGCAGGCGAACGGAACCCGTGGTGTCGTGCGTGTCGCGCCCACCCCGCCCCGGATGGGGCGGAGGAACGCTACTCCTGTCGACCGGCGCCGCGTCCGCCCGCCCCGCTGAGACTCGCACCGTCCCGCGCCGGCCCGGCGGCGTCTCCCGCTCTTGCCACCGAGACCGCATCGCCCTATCCTCTTTGCATCCTGACCAACTCGGCCGCAAGGCCCGTTCGTCCGCCGGGAGTGTTGGCGATGCAACAACGCCGTGGCAACCTGTGCCCCCGACGGATCAACGCGGACAAACCGCACCTCTGGAAAGCGGATATCGCCGCCTCCGTCGATCAGTTCAACGAGTGGTTCATGGAGTTCGCTCCTGAAGCGTTTCGGGCGACGCGAATCAGGACGACTGAGCACGTCAAGGCTGCGCTCCTGGCCACGAATAACCTCCGGCACCTGGACACGGAGACCCTGCGGAGTAACCCCGGAGCATTGCCCACGCTCCGCATGTGTACGGCTCCGCCCTTGGCAGTAGACCGCTTGATCGGGCTTGCCAGGGCAAGCAAGAATGTCGTCAGCCGAATGGAGAAGGGCAAGCTGCCCGCACGGATGTCTGGCGCAGATCTTGACACCGAGTTGAAAGCCCTATGCCGAATCTTGGTGAAACTGCTCGACCGCGACATCTTTCCATGGATCACCGGGAGTCAAAGCCCCAGCGACCACGAGCGTGAACGAGCAGCTACGATCGTCGCCGACCGCCTGTGCAGCGCCGTCGCCAACCCGATCATTCGCAACGCCCAAGAGCAACGCCAGCTCGCGCTGATCGGTAAGTACCTGGGGGACCGTGGCTATCACAAACAGGCGCATCCGGACGACAAACCACTGAAAGACATGGAGGCAGGCACCTACGCGTTTCGAATGAACCTGCGTGTCGGGAAGACCCTCAAGTTGAACATTCCCGTTGACGTGGTGATTCAGCCCAGAAAGCCGCGCAAGGATCGGCTCCCGATTCTCATCGAAGCGAAGTCGGCGGGTGACTTCACGAACACGAACAAACGCCGCAAGGAAGAGGCGACGAAAATACGTCAACTTCAGGCGACCTACGGCACGACCGTCCCATTTGTGCTGTTTCTCTGCGGCTACTTCGGCAGCGACTATCTGGGCTACGAGGCAGCGGAGGGCCTGGACTGGGTATGGGAGCACCGCATCGACGACCTGCTCAAGCTGGGGCTGTAGGCGGTATGATCGCACACCACGAGAACCAAGTCGAGGCCCGCCGGCAGGCGATTCAGTTGGAGATCGACTCCCGGCGGTCCGCGGCCGAAAGAAACAGACTTGGCCAATTCGCCACCCCGAACGCGCTCGCCGTGGAGATCGCGCAGTACGTCGCGACGCTCCTGGACCGCAAGACCGACGGCATCCGCTTCGCCGACCCGGCGATCGGAACCGGCAGCTTCTTTTCCGCCGCGCTCACGGTGTTCGGGCGAAAGCGCATCGCCAGTGCTGTCGGCATCGAACTCGATCCCGCATTCTGCGCTGCGGCCCGGGAGCTCTGGGGCGACGCCGGGCTTGAAATCGTGGGTGGCGATTTCACGCGCATCGTCGCCAGCCCATCCCACCCGCGCGCTCCAAACCTCATTCTGGCGAACCCGCCCTACGTACGGCACCACCACTTGACGCGCGAGGACAAGGAGCGTCTGCAAGCGCTGGCGCATCACCTGACAGGCGTCCAAGTCAACGGGCTTGCCGGGTTGTACGTTTATTTCCTTCTTCTCACCACGGCGTGGATGGAAGAGGGCGGCTGGGCGGCATGGCTCGTCCCATCGGAGTTCATGGACGTGAACTACGGAGCGGCGCTCAAACGCTTCCTCACGGACTGCGTGACGCTCGTCCGCGTGCATCGTTTTGACGCCGAAGATGTTCAGTTTGGCGACGCCCTGGTCTCCTCCGTCGTCCTGGTGTTGCACAAGGCAGCGCCGCCACGCGGGCACACCGTGGAGTTTACCTTCGGTGGCACGATGGCCCGCCCACACGCCCGCGAAGGCGTCGCGCTCGACCGACTGCGCGACGCACGCAAGTGGACCGTGTATCCCGAGCACGCCGGGAACGACCGTCGCACGTCCGCAAACGGCGAAGGCTTAACACTCGCGGACTTGTTCCGAATCCAACGGGGGATTGCCACGGGCAGCAACAAGTTCTTCGTTCTGGAGCGGGCCGACGCGACCCGACGCGGGCTACCGAAGAAGTTTCTGCGCCCCATCCTCCCCAGCCCTCGCCACCTCAAGGCGACGATCATCAATGCTAACGAGGATGGCTACCCGCTGATTGCCCCACAGCTCTGCGTCCTAGATTGCGACCTGCCGGAGCATGTCGTTGAGGACAAGTACCCGGCCCTTTGGGCATACCTGCAAACCGCTGAGGCGTTGGGGATCAAAGACGGCTATCTCGTCGGCAGGCGCACGCCCTGGTACAAGCAGGAGCAACGGTCGCCTGCGCCTTTTCTGTGCACGTACATGGGTCGGGGCGCCGACGAGAAGCAGCCGTTTCGTTTCATCTTGAACCGTTCGGCCGCCATCGCGACGAACCTGTACCTCATGCTGCATCCACAGCCCAGGCTGGCCGCCATATTGCGCCAGCAACCAGACGGCAACACAACGATCCACGAACTCCTGCAACGTGTCACCGGGCACGAGCTGCGCGGCGAGGGACGAGTCTACGGCGGCGGGCTCCACAAGATCGAGCCAAGCGAGCTAGGGCGCATTTCCGCAGCCGCCTTTGTCGAGCGCTGGCCGTGCCTGGAGTCCACGGTCCAACGCCAAGTAGAGCTCTTCGCTTGACTTGCACCTCCCCCCGGACGCCCCTGGAGTGGGGGCGACCGCCATTTGGAATGGGCCCCAGGGCTCCCTACGATTCCCCAGCCGGATTGGCGGTACCAGATGATGCAGGGCAGGAGGACGACCCGTGGCGAGAGAACGTCGCCCGCGTCGTTCGTGGTGTCCGCCCGCTCAGCAGGAAGGAAGAGGTATGACTCTACCCGCACGTACGCCCGCAACCGCAGCCACGCTCACCACCAATCGCCTCATCCACGCCACCAGTCCGTACCTGCTCCAGCACGCTCACAACCCCGTGGACTGGTACGAATGGGGCCCGGAGGCACTGGAGAAGGCCCGGCGCGAGGACAAGCCGATCTTCCTGAGCATCGGCTATGCCGCGTGCCACTGGTGCCATGTCATGGGGCACGAGACGTTCGAGTCCGGGGAGGCGGCGGGCGTGCTCAACGCCCACTTCGTCAGCATCAAGGTGGACCGCGAGGAGCGACCCGACCTTGACGAAATCTACATGGCCTATACGCAGGCTTCCACGGGACGCGGCGGCTGGCCCATGAATGTCTGGCTCACGCCCGACGGCACGCCGTTCTACGCCGGCACGTACTTCCCGCGACCGCAATTCGTGGCCCTCTGCACGCAGATCGCCGAGCTGTGGCAGACGCAGCGCAATACCATCACCGACGGGCGCGCCGACGTACACGCGTTCTTCGCCCGCTGGGCCGATCCGACCGGCATCGCAACTGGCGCAACTGACACGCCAGCCGGCGCCGGGGGCGACGCCCGTCCGCTCCCTCATCCCGACCTGTGTCGGGACGGTTCGGATCCGCGCCCTCCACGCGGGCACGGTGACCTGGTGTCGCGGCAGCTCGTGGACCAGGGCGCCCGCGTGCTGGCCGCCCACGTGGACCGCACGCACGGCGGCTTCAGCAGCAACGGCAACAAGTTCCCGCCGAGCCTGGCGGTCGACCTCATGCTGCGGGTCCACCGGCGTACCGGCAACCCCGACTTGGCGGCGGCCGTCGACGTGACGCTCACGCACATGGCCCGCGGCGGCATCTTCGACCACGTGGCCGGCGGCATCTGCCGTTATAGCACCGATCCGCAGTGGCTGGTGCCGCACTTCGAGAAGATGCTCTACGACCAGGCCCTCGTCAGCTCGGCCTACCTGGACGCGTATCAGGTGACCGGGAACCCGCTCTACGCCCGCACGGCCCGCGAAATCCTGAATTACGTGCTCGCGGACTTGCAGGCGCCGGACGGCGGTTTCTACTCGAGCCGCGACGCCGACAGTGAAGGCATGGAAGGGGCGTACTACATCTGGACCAAAGACGAGGTCACGCGCATCCTGGGGGAGGAAGATGCGCCGCTGTGCTGTGCGTACTTCGACATCACCGACGCCGGCAACTGGTCCGATGCCCTCAGCCACGCCCCGCCGGGCCCCAGGAACATCCTGCACGTCAGCAAGCCGCCGGAGGCCTTCGCCCGGATGCACGGGCTGAGCGTCGAGGAACTGGAACTGCGGATCGAGACTTGGCGTGCCAAGCTGCGCGAGGCACGGACCCAGCGGGTGCCCCCGGGTTTGGACGACAAGGTCCTCACCGCCTGGAACGGCCTGATGATCGCCAGCCTGGCCAAGGGCGCCCGGACCCTCGACGAACCGAAGTTCGCGCACGCTGCCGCCCGCGCTGCGGATTTCATCCTCGAGCACCTGCGTCGCGATGGACGCCTGCTGCGTACCTACCGCAATGGCACCGCGCGCCTGCCGGGGTACCTCGACGACTACGCCTTCTTCATCGAGGGCCTGCTCAACCTCTACGAGGCCGACTTCGACCGGCGCTGGCTGGCTGAGGCCGTCGCCCTCAACGAGGTGCTGACGAAGCACTACCGCAACCCAGCAGACGGTACCTTCTTCTTCACGGCCGACGATGCCGAGCCGCTGCTGGTCCGCTCGAAAAGCCCGCAGGACGGTGCGTTGCCCTCGGGTAACTCGGTCCACGCCCTGAACCTGCTGCGTCTGGCCGCGCTGCTCGGACGGGATGAATACCGGCAGCGGGCGGCTGCCATCCTCCGCGCGTTCGCCCCGTTGGCCGAGCGGTCACCGGCCGCCTTCGAGCGTCTCCTCTGTGCCGCCGACTTCTACCACGACCGAGTCCCGGAGGTCGTCATCGCGGGCGATCCGGGCCGGGCGGACACCCAAGCCCTCCTGCGCGTCATCCGCCGGCCATACCTTCCCAACAAGGTCGTGCTGCACACCCTGGGCACCGACCGCCAGCCGGTCGGGGACGAACGACTCCAGCTCCCCCAGCTCTTGGGCAAGGGGCCCGTCCACGGCCGGGCGGCCGCGTTCGTATGCGTGGACCGCGTGTGCCGGCCGCCAGTGACCACACCCCAGGAACTGGCGAAGTTGCTGGACGCTCGTTAGCATAGACTGGTGGTCGCGGCTGGCGCCCCGGTCGGGGAAGGAGCCCCCGCCGCCGGTGCGGCCGGTCGGTTCAGCTCGAGGAGTCCCAATCATGGCACATCTACTCGGCAGACTGAGTATAGCTGGCGCGCTGGCGGTGATCCTGGCAGGAGTCAGCCCGAGGCAACAGCAGCCGCCTCCGCAACGAGAGTCCAGCGGCCAAGCTACCGACTCGAAGACGGATACGCCGCCCGCCCAGGAGCAGGCCCAACCTCCACAGGAAGGGACGCCGCCGCCGGCAACCTCACCCGCAACGCCCGCCGCGGGAGCAAAGGATCCCTGGGATAGCCCGACGGCCGAGGACATGGTCGAGGAGTTGCGCCGGCAGCGCCCTGCCAGCGAGATCATCCGACCCAACGCCCCGGACACCGGTGATGCCGCCCCGCGGACGGCCGGACCGCGGACGCTGCTGCCGGAGGGTACGCCGATCGTCAGTCGCGCCGGGCGCGTGGTCCGCGACGGCATCTGGTGGACGTTGGTGTTTGAGTCGGACCACCCCGAGCACCCTGAGCCGCCGATCCGCATCCTGCCCAACAGCAGTCTCGAAGTCATGGCGCGGATGGCGGAGACGATCCCGACGGGCCTCGTGTTCATCGTGTCGGGCGAAGTGACTGAGTTCGAGGGCCAGAACTACTTGCTCGTGCGGGTGTTCATGCGGCGGCAGGAGTCCGGGAACCTGACGAAGTAGCGGGCGCGGCTGGCGGGCCTTCGGCAAGCCCGATACCCCTCAGCATGCCATGTGCAACTGCGTCCCCCTGGAATGGCACGCGTGCGCGCCGCATGCCGCAAGCCGCGGGACCTTCGCCACCTGCCGCTGCAGTGCCAAGTTACTGCCCCCCGCCGGCGGATGACCATGGCACGCAGACCCCTTACCGCCGAGGCAGGGTTCGTCATTGTGGCCGGCGCTATGCTCGCGGCGGAGCTTTGTCAAGCTGCCCGCGGCGACTTTCGCCTGTTCCATGCTGCGCGACGTGCGGCTTGAATAGCGCGCCGCGGCGCGCCTAGAATCGGCGCCGAGCGGAAACCGGCGGCGTGGCGCACGCCTCCCCGCCTGCGGCAAGGTGCCAGCCAGGAGTGGAAAGCCATGACGACAACCATCGACTCGCTGCGGCAGCATCAACTGATCATTCTGCGGCGACTGCGCGGTGGCCCGCTCACCGAGTTTGAGCTGGTCAGCGAGGTGGTAGCCAGCACGGGTTTCACGGTCGAGCAGGCCATGGACAGAATGGCCGAGTGGCTCGACGAACTCCGCCAGGAAGGGTTGCTCTGGGCGGGCGCCTTGACGAATGCCAACGGTCAGACGATGTGGGCGGCCGCCCTCACCCGTCGAGGACAGGAGTTGGTCGCGTAGCAGTCCATCGAGGACTCACTTTCAATCGAGTTCGACTCCCGGCGGGGCGTGCGACGCGCACGCCCCGCTGTTTATGTAGCGTTGCCCCCCACGGGCGACGTGGAGGGCAGCAACGCCGGGACAGTCACGCCCCCCGAGCGATGGAGGGAGACCCAGAGTGGTCCCGCCCCCAGGGCCTCGAGTGTGTGGTCGGCGTCTCCGATGTCCGCGGGTGCCATGCTTCCCCGCGACGGGAGTCGCGGGTGGCATCCAGCCCACATGCCCACCCCCGCCTGCGGCGGGCGAGGGCATGGCACCCACGCCAGGCACGTACGGCCTGGAGGGCCCGGCGATCCCGGCACTCCGGGATACGCCCCCCGGGCGAGGCTGCAAGGGGCCACCCGGACGGCGGGCGGGGCCGGTCAGCCCCCTCACGAGCGTGCGGGGGACGTGACGCACGCTCGCTTCGCCCGGGCCAGTCCGGACACTCCGGACGACGCCAACCCTACACGCCGACCGTCCCCCCCTTGTCACACACCTGCCGGAGGCCGGGTTGCTGAGGCTGACTTCCACGGCGGCCGGGCGGGATGGTACCATTCCTGCGAAGCGCTCCGCCGGCAAGCACGCTTGGGACTTGGGAGAGGATCCATGGCACCCGCGCCGCCCGATAAGCTGAGCGTCCTGATTGGCCGGGCACAGCAGCATGATGAAGAGGCTCTGGCTGCCCTGTTGGATGCCTACTCAGAACGGCTCCTGGGGTCCGTGCGGGCTGAGTTGGGCGAGCGACTGCGGCAGCGGCTGGAGTCGCAGGACGTGATGCAGCAGGTGTACCTGGACGCGCTGGGCAGCATCGAGCAGTTCGTGGACCGGGGGCCGGACAGTTTCTTCGCGTGGCTGCGGCGTATCGCGGTCAACCGCATCTGCGACTTCGACCGCAAGGCGTTCCAGACGACCAAACGGGGGGGCGAGGTCCGGGCGGGTGATTTGCAGGGAGGCAACACGATGGGACCGCTATTGGACGCCCTGGGAGGGACGGTAAGCACGCCGAGCGAGGTGGTCGGGCGGGCGGAGCGCGCCCGGCTGCTGCAGCAGTCGCTGGACCAGCTTACCGAGGACCAGCGCGAGGTCATCCAGTTACGCTACCTGCGCCAATTGAATGTCGCCGAGACAGCGGCGAAGATGGATCGGACTGAGCGGGCCGTGCGCAGCCTGTGCGTGCGGGCGCTGATCCGTCTTCGGGAGCTGCTGGGCGATGCCGTTTGAAGGTCCCCACCGCGACGCCTTGCCTCCGCGTGACCCCACCGCCGGTCGCGCTACGTCGTTGGAAGACGTGCTCGGCAAGTACCTCGACGAGTTGGCCGAGGGACGTAGCCCCGACCAGGAGCGCTACCTGCGGGAGTACCCCGAAATGGCGGAAGCGCTGCGCGGGGTGTTCCGCACACTGGCGTTCGTCGAGGCCACCAGCAGGTCGCTCAACGCGGCGAAGCTCGAGCGCGGGCAGCGCCTGGGCGAGTACGAAATCATACGCGAGGTCGGTCGCGGCGGCATGGGGGTGGTCTACGAGGCGATTCAGACCTCGCTGAATCGGCGGGTGGCGCTGAAGGTCCTGCCGCCCGGAGCGCTGCTGGCGGAGAACGCGCTGGAACGCTTCGCGCGGGAAGCCTCCACCAGCGGTCGCCTGCACCACACGAACATCGTCCCCATCTACGCGGTCGGCGAAGAGCAGGGCATTCACTACTACGCCATGCAGTTCATCGAGGGTCGCTCGCTGGCCGAACACCTCAAGCGCATGCGGGAGAAGGGGACGGAAGCCGGCCGGGACTACTACCGCCGCGTGGCCCATTGGGGGCAGCAGGTGGCTGACGCCCTCGCCCACGCCCACGCGCAAGGCATCATTCACCGTGACGTCAAGCCGTCGAACCTGCTGCTGGATGCGCGGGACAACGTCTGGGTATCGGATTTCGGCCTGGCGCGCGGCGACACGCTGGCGACGATCACGCTCACCGGCGACGTCGTGGGCACGGCCCGCTACATGTCTCCGGAGCAGGCCCGCGGCGGCCGGCGGCAACTCGATGCCCGGACGGACATCTACTCGCTGGGCGCGACGCTCTACGAGTTGCTGGCGCTGCGGCCGGCCCACGAGGCGGAATCACGGGAGGCGGTGCTCAACCTGATCGCGTTCGCCGATCCAGCCCCGCTGCGCCGGCTCAACCCCGCCATTCCCCGCGACCTGGAGACGATCGTCGGCAAGTGTATGGAGAAGGAATCGCAGCGGCGTTACGCGCGCGCTGAAGAGGTGGCCGACGATTGTCGCCGCTTTCTGGCCGATGAACCCATCCGGGCGCGGCGGACACCGGTCGTCCTCAAGGCCGCTCGCTTCCTCCGTCGCCACCGCTACTACACGCTGGGGACGGTGCTGGTGATCGCGCTGACGGTGGGCATCCTCGCGCTGGCAACGGAAGTGCGGCAGTTGCGGGGACAGCAGCGCCTCGACGAGGCCTTCACGGCCATCCTTTTCGAGGCCGACCACACCCGCGGAGCACGCCTGCTCGACGAGGCCGAGTCCTTCGGCATCGACTCCGCGAAGCTGCATCTGTATCGCGGTCTGATCCCGCTGTGGGACCGGCAGCCGCACAGCGCCATACCGCCGCTCACGCGGGCGTGGCAGCGCGATCCCGACGACGCCGAGGTCTGCTGCGCCCTCGCCCTGGCCTATCACGCCACGGGCGATGCCGTCCACGGCGACCACTACCTCCGTCGCGGGGCGGAACTCACCCCCGACACCGCCCTGGCGTGGCTGCTGCGCGGACAGGCGCTCTCGGAGATCGGGCGCAGCGGCGCCGGCGAAGCCTACACGCGGGCCCTGGCGATCCGTCCGGATTTTACGCCTGCCATCCGGGCGCGGGCCGGCGAGCGTGCCAATCGCCTGCTCACGGAGGGGGCGCGGGAGGAACTGGAGCCGATGCTCAACGACTACGAGGCGTGGGTCACGTTCTGGCCCGACGCGGCCACCTCGTACTCGGCCCGGGCATGGGGGTACCTGTACGCGGCCGCGTATGCCGAAGCGCACCCGGAGCTTGACGGCCGACGAGCACAGTGGCTGGCCGACGCCCGGCGCGATCTGGACCATGCCCTGGCGCTGGCGCCGGACTCGTGGATGGTGCTCGCGCGACGCGGAACGCTGGAGCGATACCGCGGTGATTTCCGGGCCTCGGCGCAGACGCTGGCCGAGGCCATTGCGCTGAATGACGAGCGGGCGGGCGATTCGCACCCCGGCCTGGTTCATCACCGCGTGCTGGCGCTGCACGCGCTCGGGGAGCTGGAGACGGCCCTCGACGAGATCACGGCCGCGTGCGAAGCATTGCCCTCGTTCGTGCCGGCGCCGCTGCAGCGGGCGGTGCTGCTCGCCGAACTCGGACGCATCGCGGAGGCACGCAGTCTCTGTCGGGACGCACTCCGGAATCGCTCGACCGGCCTGGCGGGACTCACCATTGCGGCCGCGGTGGCGGAGTTGCTTGGCGACGCGGAGGCGGCGCGCGCCGCGGTCGAAACCTGGCCACCAGCGGACATTCCGCTCGAAGAATCCGGGCGCGGGGGGTACGGTCCCGCGCTGAAGTACCTTCGCGGTGAGCTGGACGAACCCGGCTTGCTCGCCGCAGCCCGCGGGCATCCCGGGTGGACCTGTGAATACCAGTTCCTCATCGGCCTGCGCAGCTTGGGCGGCGGCCGGCGTACGGAAGGTGTGGCCGCGCTCGAGGCGTGCGTAAACACCGGCGTGTTCAGCTACGTCCAATATCGCTTCGCGCAAGTCTTCCTGGCGCGGGCGCAGAGCCTCCCCGAGTGGCCGGTCTGGTTATCGGGCGTGCCGCAGCCACCGTCCGTACCCGAACTTCACTGAAACCCCGATGCACCGCGTGGCGCGCCGGCCGGAAACCCGCTTAAGCCGCAGAAGCGAGAGCGGGGTCCACTCCCGAGTTTGCCTGCGCCGTGCAACAACGCGGCCGGACCATGCCTCCGGGAAGGCTCTCGCGGCGCCGACCAGGATGATCTCCTCTGCCGCAAGGAGGAAGGAAGCTCGTTCCTGATCACCGGCGTCCGGACGGCAGGAGGGCGCACGGCAGCAGAACCTGCCGCCTCCGCGGACATTACGGTCGCCCGGCAGCGTCGTCGCGGCCCGGCGCCCGCAAGGACGAAGGTGACGCGATCGAGGTGGGGAAAGCAATGCAAACGTCAAACCGAAACTCACTGATTCTCACAGTTGTCTTCGTAGTGGCCGTGCTGTCGGCGACAGCCCGCGCGGCCACGCTTTATGTGGGGGCCGGGGAAACTTACACGACCATTCAGGCCGCGGTGACGGCCGCCAACGCCGGCGACGTGGTCGTGGTGCGGGACGGAACCTACGTCGAGAACGTGCTCGTCGACAACAACGTCGTACCCGGCGACGTCAACAGCGGACTGCAGGACCGCACGGGCCTGACGCTTCAGTCCGAGAACGGATCCGCCACGACCTCGGTGGAGGCCGCCGCCACCGACCTTGCCACCGTTGCCATCGAGGCCCATGGGATAACCTTCACGGGCTTCACCGTGCGCGGCGCGGGCTGGTCACAGGGAGGCATTGCCTTGCGCGGGGCCCACAACTGCACCATCAGCGCCAACATGCTGGTGGAGAACTTCTACGGCATCATCCTCACGCGGGCCGAGCAGAATGGTCCAGGGGCGTGCTCCAACACCATCACCGGCAACACGATCGGCAGCAATGAGCAGCACGGGATGATGGTCGTCTCCGGGAGCAACCACAACCTGATCAGCGGCAACGACATCCACTCCCTGGGCATCGAGCATGCCGGCGGCGTGCTCTTCTTCAGCTCAACGCACAACCAGGTAGTGGAGAACACGATTCATGACAACAATATGGCGGGTGTGTACGTCGACCTGCAAAGCGATTATACATCCTTTCTGGGCAATGACCTGAGCTACAACACAGGCAGCGCCATCGCTTTGCGCGAGTCGTCGGGCCTCATCGTCGCCCGCAATACCTTCTCGAATAACGATTGTGGCATCGCTACTTACAATGTACAAGCAAGCTGCTTCTACCTCAACAACTTCATCAGCAACTCCCCCTATCAGGTAACGCTGGATACCCTCTCGAACACCGCGTGGTACTCACCAGCCCCCCTGGCCTACACGTACAACGGCGCGGACTACACCGGTCAACTGGGCAACTACTGGGACACGCACACGAGCACCGACGCTGACGGCAACGGCGTCCTCGATGATCCCTATACAGTGTACGGCGAGGAGGGGCCCCAGGACCTCTATCCCCTGGCCGCCACGCATGTGGACTTCGCGCTTGCCTCGGTTCCTCTTGTGTATAATGCGGACACGGGGCAGAGCTTCGCCACCATTCAGGGAGCCATTGACGATCCCACCACGCTGGACGGGCACAACTTGCAGGTGGGGCCCGCGGCGTACGCGGAGAACGTGCTGGTCAACAAGGAACTGACGATCATCGCAGACACCGCACTGGGCACGGCAGCCGTCACGGCGGTCGACCCGGCCGCGCACGTCGTGGCGGTGACCGCCGCCAACGTGACCATTCAGGGACTCACCCTGTCGGGTGCCACGAACGCCGGCTTCGCGGGGATCTATGTGGCCCCGACGGCCAGCAACTGCACCGTGCAGGCCAACACCTGCTCCGGAAATGACATCGGCATCCTGGTGGACGCAGTCACGGCGTACGCCATCGCCGACAACGCCGCGGACGTCAACACCACGTGCGACTTCCGCGCCGTGGATTCACCGGGCGGCAGCGTAGCTGAGTTGTTTCTGGGCGCTGCGGCCACCACGGTTTCATTCGACTACAGCGGCACGATCGCGTTGCGCGGCACGACGACGGCGCCGGCCGCCCCGCCGTCGTTGCGGCCGGTGGCACGGCGCGCCGAGGTTGTCGAGCTGGGCATGGGGAGCCAACTTACGTTGACGCTCCATTACAGTCAGGCGGATGTCCGGCTTGTCAACGAGGCCAGCCTCGCTCTCTACCGCTGGAACGGCTCCGCGTGGGCGGCCACCGCGAACGGCGGCTTGAACATCGCCGAGAACAAGGTCTATGCCTCCATCGACGGGCCCGGTATCGTTGCTCCGTTCGGCATCCATCAGGTTACGGCGGTCTGGCGGAACCCCGACGTCGGAGTGTGGGACTGCGGCACCTGCTGGAGCACCATCAACTGGCCGAACAACAACGGCGTCCAACACTACAGTGCCCACATCGACGCCGGCTCGGTCGGCGACGTGGTCGTCAGCCTCGGGCCGTCCCTGCAGGTCTACATCGACAATCTGACCGTGGATGCCGGCGACACGCTGGATATCGACACGGCCGCGCTCGTCATCGACTCCGGTCCTTTGGCCGGCACGATTGACAACAACGGCACGATCAAGCTCACCAGTGCCGGCAGCGGGACGTACCTGAGAATCAATCGCGATGTGCTGCTTACCGGCTACGGCGAACTGGTGCTGCACCCGGAAGGCCCCAACTACGTGTACGGCATGTCGCCGGGCTACCGACTCACCAATGCCACCGGCCACACCATCCGCGGCTCTCGACGGCTCGGTAACAACTACATGGCTCTGACCAACCAAGGCCTGATCGACGCGGATAACCCCGCGTTTGCCCTCGAAGTGGATCCCACCGACACGCAGACGGTATACAACACCGGTATCATGCAGTCCTCCAACGGCGCGACGCTGTGGCTGGCCAACGGCACGGTCGACAACACCGACGGCGTGATCCAGGCGCTCGACGGGTCCGTCACGCAAATCGCCAACACGACCGTCAGCCACGGCGAGTTGACCACGGCCGGCACCGGTGTCGTCGAACTGCGCGACAACGGCATGATCGTAGATCTGACCAACAGTGGACGCCTCCAAGTACCGATCGGCGGCGGCAACGGCTACCTTTCGGGAACCATCACCAATAATGCCCTTATCGAGATGGTCAGCGTTCATTTTGGAACGGCGCTGTATGTTTATGGCGACGTCACGTTGCAAGGAAACGGGGCCCTGGACCTGTGGCCCGCGGGCCCCAACTATGTGCGCGGCTCGTCCGCCTCAAACCGCCTCACCAATGGCACGCAGCATACCATCCGCGGCTCCCGCAATTTCGGCAACAACGATCTGTGCGTCACGAATCTGGGCCTCATCGACGCCGACGACGCGGGCGACACCCTCGTGGTGAACCTTACCGACGGTGCCGTCCAGGAAAACCACGCTGTGATGCAGGCCAGCGGCGGCGGAACGCTGCGTCTCTACACGGCAAGTTACGACAATAGCGACGGCGTCATCCAGGCCCTGGATGGCTCGATCGTTCAGATTGCCGGGGCGGTGGTTGCCGGCGGTGAGTTGACGAGCAGCGGCAGCGGCTTGATCGAGCTGCGCGAGGGCGGGTTGGTGGCTGACCTCACGAACACGGGCGTCATCCGCGTCCCCAACGGGGGCAGCCCGGGCTATCTGCAAGGCACCGTTCTCAACGAAGGCACCATCGAACTCGCCAGCACCGGAAACGGCACCACCCTCTACATGTACGGAAATGTCACTCTGGAGGGCAGCGGCGACCTGGACATCCTGCCCAGCGGCCCCAACTATGTACGGGGGAATGCGTCCACGGACCGGCTCACGAACGGCCCCGACCATACGATCCACGGCGCCCGCGAGCTGGGCTACAACGCCCTCGCCGTCAGCAACGCCGGTCTCATTGACGCCGACCGCGGCGGCTCCACCCTGGTAGTGAACCCGGCGGACGCGGTGACGAACTACAACACCGGCGTCATGCAATCGTCCGGCGGCGGCATCCTTCAACTGACGGGTGGAAGCTTCGATAACACCGGCGGTGTGATTCAGGCCCTCGACGGCTCCACGACGCAGATTGCCGGCGGCGCGGCCGTTACCGGCGGCGAACTACGCAGCTTCGCCGGTGGCATGATTCACCTATCCTCGAGTGGCCGGCTGGTCAACCTGACCAGCGACGCCTACGTGCGCATCCCCAACGGTCAGGGACCGGGGTATTTGCAGGGAACCATTGTCAACAACGGCACGCTCGAGGTCCAGGGCGGCGGCAGCGGCACCGCTATGTACATCAGCGGCAACGTCCTCGTCAGCGGGACCGGCACCCTGCTCATCGGCGGCCACAACGACATCTACAATGCCGCCTGCACGCTCACCAACGGTGCCGACCACACCATCCGCACGTTGAGCAACAACGACATTCAGCCAACGCTCGTCAACGAAGGCATTGTGGATGTGCCGACGGGCACGTCGCTGCTGTGCACCACTGCCTACAGCGGCGCGGCCGGCTCCACCACCCTCGTGAACGGCACGCTGACCGCGCCGGGGACCACGCCGATGGCCGGCGTTCTGGCCGGCAGCGGCACCTTCAGCGGGTCCGTCACCCTGGCGGCCGGCGGCACCCTCTCGCCCGGCAACTCCGCCGGACGGCTTACCATCAGCGGGAGCTGCACCCACGACGCCGACAGCAGCGTACACATCGAGCTGGGCGGCGCCACGCCGATCACGGGGTACGACGTGCTCCGCGTAACGAGCACGGCCAATCTCGCGGGCGAGCTGCGTGTCACACTCATCAATGGTTTCGTGCCGACGCTGGGGCAGAGCTTCACCATCGTCACGGGCGGGACCATCACGGGGCAATTCGGTACGGTGACCGCGGCCGGCGGCTACAACGTGACCTACAACGCGACCAACGTGACGATCACGCTGGTCGCCATGCCGGGCGACTTCGATGACGACGACGACGTAGACGTCGACGACTTCGCCGTCTTCGCCGACTGCCTGGCGGGACCGGAAGTGACCACTCCCCCACCGGGTTGCGACCCCAGCGATTTCGCCCAGGCCGACCTGGACGGCGACGAGGACGTGGACTTGGCGGACGTCGCAAGCTTCAACCTGATCTTCACCGGTTCGTAGACGTACGAGCACCCCGTACAACCCCTCTCCCCCCTGCGGGGGAGAGGGCAGGGTGAGGGGGAGCGTCGCAGGGCCTCCCCCTCCGGCCGCGCCCGCACAGATAAGAAGGCTGGATTCGGGACGCGTAGGGAGCGGGCAGCCGGTGGCAGCTTCCGCTGGTCAGGATGCGCGAGTCACGCGGCACGACGGGAGACTCTGCCGCCCTCCCTGGGCACGACAGCGCAGGAAACGCAAGTGGATTGTGGGAACTTCAGCCTCCTTCCGGCATCAAAACACGTACCAGGTGCCCAGGAGGTAAGCTGTGCGGCGGCGGCGATGCGGCGTTCTCATCCTGATTGCGTGGGCGGGCTGTCAAGGGGGTCCGGGCGACGCCCCGCTGCCGGGTAAGCTCCCACCACTGCCTGCCCCCCCACTTCCGGCCGCGGACTCGAAACGTGCCTCACCGGTGCACGTAACGATCTGGGAATGGAGGGCACGCAGTCGCGGGGCCGGCATCGACCGAACATCGCTGTGGGTCTGCCAGGTCGACTTCCTGCGTAGTCGCGGCCGTTCAAAGACCGTGGTGGCGCGACGGCCGCAGCCGCTGATCGCGGCACCGCACAATTCGCACCCGGAGCTGCCGCTTGAAGACGCATGGCAGCCGGTGCCCGCGGCCGACATGCAACGCATCCGCGCGGCCATCGACGCCTGGCTGGCGACCTCCCCGCCGCCCGTCTGCGAGTTCTACCGCCCCGGTGGCCGCGAGGACGGATACGCGATGCGTTTTTCCCTGCAGACAGAGGAGACGACATACCACGTCCGGGCAAACCCGGACCGCCCGCGCGGCGAAATCGCCGAGTGCGATCCGGATCCGACGTTCCAGGCTCTCGTGCAGGCCTTAGTTCGCCAGGCCGATTGGTCGCAGCCCGGCACGCGGATCGGGCGCCATGCCTTCGACTGGGCGAAACACCCGCCGGTCTGTCGAGTGACAAGTGGTCCGCTCGTCCCCACCCCCAGACACTGACCAGCCGCGAACCAAGCGCCGCCACGCTGGTCCGCCCAGGTGCGCTCCTTTCACTTCTCGGACTTTGACAGTGCCCTTGCTGTATTCGACGGTTTGGTGGGCTCGTTCACAGCAGGAGGCACGCCGCCATGTCCACTCCCGCATCACTGATGCCTGCCGACCTCGGAGCACACTTGGCCGCCCTCGTCACGGGGCTTCGCGCACGCTCGGCGCGTCTGGTGCAGCGCCGGTCCTCCAAACATCGTCACGGTGCCGGCATCGTGACGGCCATGCTGGGCGCAACGTTGGTGCTGCTGTCGGCCGGCTGCCGGCTGGGGGGCGGCACGTTAACGATTGACGCCGACGTGTTCACCGGGCTGATGGGCTGGAACCTCAGCGCCTGCGGCAGCGGTTTCCGCACTTGTGCTCAGTTGCTCGCCGATAATCAGCAACAACTGCTGGGCGAGTCCTTCAGTGACATGGTGGGCGGAGCCTTGCTGGACTTCAGCAAACGATAGGGGACACGTCTCCCTTTCCTCTCTCGGTTCTCCAATCTCCCGGACCTTCACGCGACCAGAATGCCCATTTCTCTTGGCGTGAGAGAGTATGCGCTCGCGTCAGCACCACCCGCTGGTCCCCTGCCGCCTCCTGCGTCCCCCCACTGACTGTTGACGCTGCGGGGCGACCTGTTATCGTGGCCCGCGTCGTGCCCGGCGTGCCCCAGGCTACATGAACGAGCTCGTCGGGCGAGGGAGGGACAAGGGGCAACGGGAGCGGCCGGCACCGTATCGGCCGGCCTTCACGTTTGACCACCTGCGCGGAGTGTGCACTGTGAACCGAGAAGCTGAAGGGGTTGCTGTGGCATCGGGGTGCCGGCTGCTGGAGGGTAGCCTCGAGCAGCGTCTGGAACGCGAGTGGCTGCTGACCAACAGCTATGGAGGTTTCGCCAGTGGGACGGTGCTGGGCTGTCCCACGCGAAGGTACCACGGCCTGTTGTGCGCGCCACGGCGTCCGCCGCTGGTACGATACGTCCTGCTGGCGTCCTTGCTCGAACAGGTCAATTGCGGCGGGCAGGAGATTCCGCTGTCCACGTTCGAGTTCCCCGGTACGTTCCACCCGGAAGGACACCGGCTGCTGCAGGACTTCGCCTACAACCTCACCGAACATGATCCCTGGGTGCGGTTCACGTTCGAGCACGAGCGGTTCGCCGTGGAAAAGCGGGTACAGCTCGCGCGCGATGCCCACGTCGTACGGGTCCGCTACGCAGTCCGGGCCTACCGCGACGAGCCGATTGTCCTGCGCGTGTCGCCGCTGATTGCCATGCGCAGCATCCACGACCTGCGTCACCAGCCCGTTGAGGACCCCTGGTTGCTCAACGAAGGCGACAAGCTTTCGTGGGTGCAACTGCGGGCGGATCGGGGGGTCACGCTGGCGATCTTCACCGAACCGAAGGAGCAACAGGGCCGGGTGCACTTCCGCATGCAGCCCGTCTGGTGGCACAACTTCCGCTACCGCGAGGAACTCGCCCGCAGCTTCCCCGGCGGAGAGGACTTGCAGAACCTGGGCACGTTCGACGCGGCCGGTGTCGGCTCGGTTGCCATGGAGCTGGTGGCCGTCGGGCTGGCGGGTAGCCCTCTCGAGGCAATCGAGACGGCCGAGTCCACACGGCAGGAAGCCAAGGACGCCGGGGCACGCATCGCCGTGCCCGATGCCGATCCAGTCGCCACGGCCCTGCATGCCGCCGCAGACCAGTTCGTGGTGCGTTGCGGAACCGGGCGCCGGGCAGGCGGGACGACGGTCTTGGCGGGTTATCACTGGTTCACGGACTGGGGGCGCGACGCCCTCATCGCGCTCGAGGGGCTTCTGCTGATCCCGCGCCGCTTTGGTGAGGCCCGGCAGGTGCTCGTGACGTTCGCCGGGGCGCAGCAACGCGGCCTGATTCCCAACCGCTTCAATGACGCCGCCAGCGTGTGCGACTACAACAGCGTTGATGCCTCGTTGTGGTTCCTGCACGCGGCTGACGCCTACCTGCGCTACGCCAACGACCTGACGACCTACGACGAGGTCCTCTGGCCGGCGTGCTGCCGTGTTATCCAGGCGTTTCTGGGGGGGACGGACTTCGACATCCGCGTCGATGAGTCGGGGCTGGTCTACTGCGGCAACCCCGGCACGCAGATCACCTGGATGGACGCCAAGGCCAATGGAACCGTCTTCACGCCGCGTCATGGGGCCCCCGTCGAGGTCAACGCGCTGTGGTACTCAGGTTTGCGGACCCTGGCCGACCGGGAGCGCACGTTGGGACGCACCTGCCCCGTCGCCCTGGCGACGCTGATTACCCGTGTCGAGGAGAGCTTCGCATCGACGTTCTGGCGTGAAGACGCGCAGTGGTTGTACGACTGCGTGCGTCCGGGGCAGAAGGACGGCGCGCTGCGTCCCAATCAGATTCTGGCCGTCTCGCTGCCCTACAGCCCGCTACGGGATGCCGCCCAGCGGCGGGCGGTGCTGGAGGCCGTCCAGAAGCACCTCTGGACGCCCATGGGGCTGCGCACCCTGGCCCCGTTCGAGCCCGGTTATCGGGGTCGCTATGAGGGCGGGCCGTACCAGCGCGACAGTGCCTACCACAATGGCACCGTCTGGGCCTGGCTGACGGGTCCGTTCATCGAGGCGTATCTGCGCGTGCACGACTGGTCGGCTGAGGCGAAGAACCAGGCGCGCGCGATGCTCGAACCGCTGATTAATCACCTCTACGGTGAGGCGGGCGTGGGCTCCATCAGCGAGATCTTCGACGGCGACCCGCCGCACAAGCCGCGCGGCTGCATCGCCCAGGCGTGGAGCGTCGCCGAAGTACTGCGGGCGTATCAGTTGACGCGGGGGAGATGAGTAGCGAGTTGCGAATAGCAAACGAAGGGGAAGCCAAGGGCAAGGTGCCGCCCGCGTTTAGCATCTACCCCATGCTGTTCGCTCGGTGGACGCCGCCCACCCCATCATGCTCGTCGCGGGGTGCCCTTGGTCGTAGCTTTCCGTCTTCGCTATTCTGCTCACCCTGTCGCCATCGCTACTTCGACAAAAAAGCGACCCGCCGGCGTTCCCTCGGGAACGACCGGCGGGCCTTATTTCGCTGGCTGCTGCCAACGGCAGCCACGTTCGCTGCACTACGGCAGCAACCTCGCACATTTGCCTATGTCCACTGATCACCTCCTTCCGATGGGCGGGCCTCCCCGGTATACCCCTGGGCAGGGGGCCGCCGGGCTTTGCCCTGTCCGCCGACCGTCGCCAGCAGACCCACGCGCGGTAGTCGGAACCACCCGCGGGAGGGAGCAGAAGGCGGGGCTACCTTGCCCATCTGTAGGCCTACCCGCCGCTGCCTCGACCTCCATGAGTAGTGTATCGACCGGGGGCGTGCCGGGTCAATAGCGTATCCGCCGCGGCGACCAGAATTTGGCGGTAACCGCCCGCCCCCCCGCCGACCGATGTCACGTTTCCGCCCGCACGGTGCCGAAGCAGGTTGACGCCCCCCGCAGCGCTGCCCACAGTCCCCCACCGATCCGGGAGGGGTCGCCCCAGCGACGCGGAGCGCCCGCGTCTGCGCCTCAGCGCGGACAACTCCACCAGCCGTACGCCGCGTCGCCAATGCCGCTGGTACATCCAAACGAACGCATGAAAGGACTCATCATGACGGACTTCGCCAACGTGGGTGAGAAGGCGGTCACGCGCGCGATCGTCAAGGGGTTTGCCGACGAGCTGTTGAACTACGTCGAAAGCGACGTGGTCGTGGTCGGGGCCGGGCCCGCGGGTCTGGTGGCCGCGCGGGACTTGGCGACGGCCGGACGCAAGGTACTGCTTATCGAACGCAGCAACTACCTCGGCGGCGGCTTCTGGATCGGCGGCTACCTGATGAACAAGATCACCGTCCGCAGTCCTGCCCACGAGGAGTTGGAGCGGCTGCACGTGCTCTGCCAGCAGGTCGAACCGGGCTTGTACGTGGCCGACGGCCCGCACGCCTGCGCAAAGCTAATTGCTTCCGCCTGTGAGGCCGGCGTGCGGGTACTGAACCTCACGTCGGTCGAGGACGTGCTCCTCGACGATCAGCAGCGGGTGGCCGGCGTGGTCATCAACTGGACGCCGGTGCAGAGTCTCCCGCGGCAGATCACGTGTGTGGACCCCGTGGCGTTGGAGACAAAGGCCGTGATCGACGCCACGGGACACGACGCCGCGGTCGCCCGGCACCTGGCCGATCGAGGCCTCCTCAAGGTGCCCGGCAATGGAGCCATGAACGTCCGGCAATCAGAAGGCCTCGTCGTAGAACGCACGGGCGAGGTGTATCCGGGTCTGTACGTAGCGGGGATGGCCGTGGCGAGCGCGTTCGGCCTGCCGCGCATGGGGTCGACCTTCGGCGGCATGCTGCTATCCGGCCGACGCGTGGCGGAGTTGCTACAGCAGCCGGCACCGCCGCGCAACGAGCGCGGGCGAACCCCGCAGCTCGTGGGAGCCTAGAGCCGCGCGCCAAGCCCCTCTCCGTTTCGTACGTGTTCAGCGTCTTCGGCGTTGTGGGTGCCATGCTTACCCGCGACTGCGGTCGCGGGTAAGCATGCCTTTGCAGTGGCGGCAAATGCCCAACCCCGCCTGCGGCGGGTGAGGGCATGGCATCCACGCTGAACAGGTACTCAGGCAGACGGGCAGGGGTGAGGGTGCAGGACGCGAGGACGCCCGCCGTCTGGGCATGCGCGTCGTTCGCATCCGTTCTTTGCCGTTCGATCCACACCACTCCGTCACGCATGCACCACTGAGGCACAGCGCAAGCTTGGCCCGCGCTGTGCCTCCGCAGTGCCACCTGCCGCTCTTCCGGAAAACAAGCTGCGTCCCCGCTTTTCGCCGCTGTTGCCGCCGTCGATTGGAAGGAGGACGAGGTGCCCCCGTCGATTGCGGGGCGGCCCAGGTCAAGTGCCAATGCGTTTATGTCACCCGTGCCAATGTTGAGCGGGTTGCTCTTCGGAACGAAGGAGCCCGTAACCCGCCCGCCGGCGTCGTCCTCGCGCGGGTTCTCGGGCGTCAGCCATCGCTGCAGTGCCGACATCGGCGGGGCCGTTGGGGCGACCGCCGGTTGACGCGGCTCCTCGCGCGGCCGCGCGGCCGGCGCGGGTGGTTCCGGGGGTGCCGGGTTCCGTTCTGCCGTTGTGGTGGGTAGAATGTGGTGGGGAGTACATCCGGTGTGTATCCGGGTGTGGGGAACCGACCAAACGGGGATAGCAGCCTTCACCGGCTGCGAGCATCGAAGGGTACTTCATTCGACCATACCGCGCCGGATCGCGTGTCTCAACCGAGCGCACGTGCATACAACGGCCGTGGGGCAAGCCCGGGGTGTCCTCTGCCCTGTGCTGAGACGCCACGAAGCCAGCCGATGACCTCAGGCGTGTAAACGCAGCCCGACGCCGCGCGCTAAGGCGCTGATCCGGCGGGAGCCGCGTTTCGCGCGGCGACTGGGGTGCGCAGCTCAAGTGCGACACGATCGCGGCCGGTATTGCGAGTGTGTCTTGGCTCTGCGGTGCAGGAGCATGGGTGGAACGCAGATGCAGAAAAACAGTTCCAGCAGGAAACGTCAGAGTCGTCCTACCTACAGCCCTATGCGCGTCCGGAAGCTGCTCATCCTGATGGGCGTGGCAGCAGGCGTGGCCGCTGGCGGGGCGATCTCTCTCCGCCATACGGGGCAACCGGAGGCACCGCGCGGGCTCGAGCATTGGGTGCGACCCGGTGCAGGCACGGGCTTCAACGTTCTGCTGATCACCTTGGACACGGTGCGACGGGACCACCTGGGATGCTACGGACGTCGACAGGCGCAGACGCCGACGTGTGACTCCCTGCTCGAGCACGGTGTGCGTTTCGACGACGCCGTCACCAGCGTGCCGATCACGCTGCCCTCGCACGCGACGCTGATGACAGGGCTCTACCCACACCATCACGGCGTCCGGGACAACGGCAAATACCGGCTTGCCTCGCGGCAACAGACGCTGGCGGAGTTGCTCAAGGCACGCGGCTATGACACTGCCGCCTTCGTGGGCTGCTTCGTCCTGGACGCCCGCTTCGGACTCGACCAGGGTTTCGACATCTACGATTTCGAGGTCACGGAGGAGGGGTACCGGCGCGAGATGGTGGACTACAACGAGCGGCCCGCCAACGCCGTGACCGATGCGGCACTGGGCTGGTTTGAGCGGCGACAGGCGGCGGGAACGAGCACCCCCTTCTTCGTCTGGGTGCACTACTTCGACGCCCATCTGCCGTATAGGTCGCCGCTGGCGTCGCAGCCCCGGTTCGCCGGGCGCCCCTATGACGCGGAAATCGCGTTCGTGGACCAGCAGCTCAAGCGTCTGCTGGATCAACTGGGCGAGCTTGGGCTCCAGGAGCGGACCGTGATCGTTCTGGTGAGCGACCACGGGGAGTCGCTCGGCGAGCACGGGGAGCCGACCCACGGCATGCTGCTGTACGAGGCAACGGTGCGCGTGCCGTTCATCATCTCCTGCCCGGCGCTCTTTCAGGGGCCGCACTACGTGGACGGCCAGGTTGTCGGACTTGTGGACGTCCGGCCGACGCTCGAGGACTTGCTGGGAGTCACGCCGCTGTCACCGACCGACGGCCGGAGCCTGTTGGCCCCCGCCGCGGTGCCCGAACGTGCCGTGTACCTGGAAACATACGCACCATTTGAGCATGCAGGGTGGAGTCCCCTGTACGGCGCACGCACACAGGCACGCAAGTACATCCTGGCGCCGACACCAGAGTACTATGACCTCACGGCCGACCAAGGCGAGCAGAGGAACCGGTATGCGGACGACGACCCGGAACTAGTCCGGCTGAAAGCGGCGCTCGGGGAGTGGATGAAGGACTCGGGCACGCGGCCAGGATCGGGGCGGGCGGTCAGCGACGAAGAGCTCCGGCGTCTGGGGTCGCTGGGATACGTGCAGGCCGGGGGGGGCGTCCAGCAGACGACGCTGCTCGCCGATCCGAAGACCATGATGCCCGTTTACAACGAATCCGCGCGGGCCGAACGCCTGTACACCCAGGGTCGGTTCGAGGAGGCGGCGGACCTGGCGCGCCACGTGCTGGACCAGTGTGAATCCTGCGGTCACGCGCGTCGAGTACTGGCGTTCAGCTTTCTGAAACTGGGGAGGGCGGCGGAAGGAATCGCGGTGCTGCGTGAGTCGCCGAGGCAGGGGTCGGATGTGTTTCTCATTCGCTCACTCGCGGAGATGCTGATCCTCAATCAACAGTACGACAGTGCGGAGGAAGTCCTGGATCTTTACACCAGAGTGGCACCGCTGGACGGGCGGGTGCCGCTGCTGCGCGGCGACATTCTGCTGCGCCGGCACCGGCCGGAGGAGGCGCTCGCCCAGTACGAAGAGGCCCTGCGGCTGGACGAGCATCGCGCCGGTCCGCAGGCGCGGGAGCGGATCGAACACATGCGGAAGCAGTAGGCTCGCTTGACCCGCTGTCGGCAGACGCCACAGGCGACTTCGTGGAACCAGCGGGCGCCAGAGAAACAGAGCGGCATATTCCGGCTGCCAGCGCCGACCTGCTGGTGCAGGCGCTCACAGGACGGCTTGGCAGCGCATGAGCGGGCTGTGCTCGGACGAGCGCCCCGGGGCGGATGTCATGTGGTCGGTGGCGTGGAGCCGCTCGGCCGCGCCAGGGCTGCGCGGCCATCCCCCGCTCTTCACTCCTCCCGCACGGTCCAACCGCCGCTCTCTTCGCGCTGGAAGCGGTAGATGGAACGCTCGCGGCGGCGTAGTTCGCTGTTGCTGCCGTCGATGGACAGCACGACGAGCTGCCGCCAGTCGATGGGCAGCCGGCCGGTATCGAGGGCGAAGGCAGTAACATCGTTGGTGCGGATGTCCAGTTTGTTCCGGCGCGGATCGAAGGAGCCGGTCACCCATCCCCCCTCCGCACCCTCCCGCAACGACTCCGCCGTCAGCCATTGCTCCGGGTCCGGCGCCAGCAGGGCCGTCGGATCGAGCGCCGGGCAAGGCGGCTCCTCGCGCGGTTGCACCGCTCGCGCGGGCGGTTCCGGGCGTGCGACTGCGTTGTCGGCCTTCGGACCCGGTTGCGCCTGACGACAGCCGGTCTGCCCCGCGGCCAGCAACAGGCATGCAACCACCGCCCCCCCACCTGCTGTCCGACCCGCGTGATAGCGATGCACGGCTCGCCCTCCGGTGCGGCCCCGCTTGCACCCCGGCCCCACCTGTTGTACCGTTCCTGCCCGCGAGAGGATGCATGTACCATGACCGAATCCGGACAGCAAGTGAAGATTCACGGTACGACCATTGTGGCCGTCCGCCGCGGCGAGTCCGTAGCGATCGGCGGAGACGGGCAGGTCTCGCTCGGGGCGACGGCCGTCAAGCATGACGCCCGGAAGATCCGCAGCGTGGCCGGGGGCAAGGTGCTGTGCGGGTTCGCGGGCTCGGCCGCCGACTCCTTCGCCCTGCTCGAACGCTTCGAGACCAAGCTCGAACAGCACAAGAGCAACCTGCGCCGGGCGGCCATCGAGCTCGCCAAGGACTGGCGGACTGACAAGGTGTTACGCCGGCTGGAGGCGCTCCTGCTGGCTGTGTCGAAGGAGACCACACTGATGATCAGCGGGTCGGGCGACGTAATCGAGCCGACGGACGGCGTGATCGGGATCGGCTCGGGCGGGATGTACGCGGCCGCCGCCGCCCGGGCGCTGCTCCGGCACACGGACCTCCCCCCGGGCGCCATCGCGGAGGAAGCCCTGAAGATCGCCTCGGAAATCTGCGTCTACACCAACCGCGAGATCGTGGTGGAGACAATCGCGTAGACCTGCTCCCGCACAGCGCGGGAGCGATGCATCAGAGCCGTCGGCGCAACCCGACGGACCCTTGGAGCAGATAACCCGCAGCTTGAGCACAACATCCTGCGAACGCCTCAAACGCGATGGTACTGGGGTGGCATGCCCAAGCCGAAGGCGCCGGCATGCTCTTGTGGCGAGCGGGCTTGCGCGGGGAACCGAGCATGGCGGCGCTGCGCTTGGCCATGCCACCCGCTCGGAAAGGCCTGTTGCCGGCATAGGCGGCATCTTAACAGTAACGCACTAAAATGCAGGAACTGACACCCAAACAGATCGTCGAGGAACTCGATAAGTACATCATCGGGCAGAACGCGGCCAAGCGCATGGCGGCCATCGCCATCCGCAACCGCTGGCGCCGCCTCCAGCTTCCCACGGAGCTGCGCGAGGACATCGGCCCCAGCAACATCATCATGATGGGCCCCACCGGCGTCGGCAAGACCGAGATCGCCCGACGCCTCGCGCAGCTTGTCAACGCGCCCTTCCTGAAGGTCGAGGCCACCAAGTACACCGAGGTCGGCTACCACGGCCGGGACGTGGAGAGCATCGTCCGCGACCTAGTCGAACTGGCCGTGCACATGGTCCGCACGGAGCAGACGGAGGTAGTCCGCACCGAAGCAGACCGCCTCACCGAGGAACGCCTGCTTGACCTGCTGCTGCCCGCCACCGACTACGATCGCCACGACCTCGACGCCGGCAGCGAGACGGCCGAACGCCGCCGGCGCAATCGCGAGAAGTTCCGCAACCAACTGCGCGCCGGCGAGCTGGAGGACCGCAACGTCGAGCTGAAGATCGACACCAAGGCCACGCCGATCGGCGTGATGGCCACCTTCGGTTTCGACCAGATCGACCCGGAGATGCAGAACTTCTTCGACCGGCTGATGCCCTCGCAGCCCAAGCAGCGGCTCATGCCGGTCCGCGAGGCCCGCAAGATTGTCTTCGAGGAGCAGTGCGACAAGCTCATCGACCGCGAGAAGGTGCAGGAACTCGCCCTGCGCCGGGCGGAGAACACCGGCATCATCTTCCTCGACGAGATCGACAAGATCGCCGGCACGGACTACCGCCATGGCCCGGACGTTTCGCGCCAGGGCGTGCAGCGCGACCTGCTGCCCATCATCGAGGGCTGCACGGTGAACACGCGCTACGGCCCCGTACGGACCGACCATGTGCTGTTCATCGCGGCCGGGGCGTTCCACGGCACCAAGCCCAGCGACTTGATGCCGGAGTTGCAGGGCCGCCTGCCGATCCGCGTCAACCTCGACGACCTCAACCGCGACGACTTCGTCCGCATCCTCACCGAGCCGAAGAACGCGCTCACCAAGCAGCAGACGGCACTATTAGCTACGGAGGGCGTGCTGCTGGACTTCCGGCCGGACGCCATCACCGCCCTCGCCGACATCGCCTGGCGCGTGAACCAGTCCACGGAGAACATCGGCGCCCGCCGGCTGATGACTGTCATGGAAACGCTCATGGAGCAGATCAGCTTCGACGCCCCTGCCCGCCGCGGCGAAACGCTGGTCATCGACGAGGCGTACGTTCACGAGCGCCTGGCGGATATCGCCAAGGATAGTGACCTGAGCAGGTTCATTCTGTAGCCGAGTTTGACGCACGCGGAGGGCGTCATCGGCTCCAAGAGGCAAGAGGCAAGTGGACACGCGTAGGGTGGGCACTGCCCACCACGTGACGGCAAGTCCCCGTTCCAGACCGCGACCGTAAGGGAGCGGCCCGTGAATAGCGAGGTGCGAATGGCGAATGAAAGCATCGCTTTGAACCGCGACCGTAACGGAGCAAACGGTGCAGCATATGCCAGCAACGCTCCGCTCCAGCATCGCCCGCCCTCCGGGCGAGGCAAGGAAAGGGAAAAGAGGGTGGGCTGCCCTCCAGGGACTCGAAGTCCCTGGCAACGACCGTGCGCCCTCCGGGCGAGAACTGAGTGTCGCCTTCAAGCGGCAACGAGCGTCCTCTCCCAGCCGTCGGCGTCCCCTTCCAGCGGTGAGCGTCCGCTTCCGCCCTGAGGGCGCGCGAACGCTGCGCGGGCCTTCCAGACCCTGGGAGCCGCTCCCCTTCCGCTCTTCTCCCTCTCGCCTGGAGCGCAAGCGAACCGCGCTCGGACCTCCAGGCCGGTACGCCGGGTGGCCCACCTCCTCTGGAGGTGGGGGGCTGATGAACGCCCCGCGAGTCACTGAACCGTAAGCAAGATGACGCCGGTCACGACCCCGAGAAAGATCACTCCCATCGCCGGCCCGAGAAAGAACCCATACATGATCACGATGCGCGTCGCGTGCCCGCGCGTCCGCACCAGTTGGTGGGTATAGTCGCTGCGCACCGGCCCGATCCACCCCAGCGCCGCACAGCCGCAAACACCCAGCAGCAGGAGGAAATCGAGCATGAGCATCCCCTCGGGGGGCCAGCTTGCCTTCGTGGCGATTCGTATGAGCACATCGGCTGCCACCACGAACACGCAGCCGGCCGCGCTATGCAGCAGGCGATGGGCCTCATAGTTCCCCGCGGCCACGATCGTGCGCGGAGCCCGGGCGAACGCGGGCAACTCGGGCCGAAGCTGCGTCATCAAGCCGACCCAAAGCGGCACCGCCCACATGCACAACAACAGCACTGCCACTCCCACCCCGATCCGCCACGCCAGGAACGACGGGGCCTGCACCGCGATGCGGCAGCTTCCTGCTGTGTAGAATGTCAGGGGCCTCGCGTACCGGCGACTCATGCGCGACGGCCCCTCTCTATCAATGTTCCCGAGGCCGGCCCTGCTCACCTCACCAGAGCTGTATGTCTGCGGCGCGCCCACCACCTGATTATTCGCAATGGGCCACACTCGCACGAGGAGATCCGCTTCCACCACCACCGAATCCGCCAGCACGGTGGCACCGATGACGATCACGCTCATCGCCAGGGCGCACCAACCCGCGAACCGGAACGACCGTTTCACATCTCCCGGCCGATCCAGCGCCCACCACCAGCCGGGCGGGCGCTTGCGCCACGGCGTGAACATCCCCGAGAGAAACCACGTCCCGGCGTCCACCAACTGCCACACCTGCTCGCGCAAAGCACTCGGCACGTGCAGCAGCCCACACTCCGGGCACCGCGGCGCCTCGCCCAGCCCGTGCAGGTTGTACCCGCAGGCCAGGCAGCACCGTTCCGCACTGCCCTCCGGTACCGCGAGATTCGCCGCCGATGTGTCAGTATCCACAACCACGGCGTGCCGTCTTTCCGGGTGACCCACCCACCCAAGCGGGTGGCCCACCTCCTCTGGAGGTGGGGGACTGATGAATGACGCCGGTCGCCAAACGCGCCGCTGCTGAAACTGCGCCGCCGACCTCTACCGTATGAACCCGCAGCAGGGTGCGCGCGCGGAGCATTCATCGCTCCCCCAGGTTCAAAGAACCTGGGCACCCGCCCGGCGCGCGCATACATAGGCGCCAGCCCGTCCACGGTCGAAGCCGCACTGTCAGCCTTCCACACCCGTCTTCACGCGATAGGCAGCGCGCACCAGCTCGTCCGGGCTGTCGAGGTCGGGATGAAGCTGGATCGCGCGTTCGAGCCAGCGTTGGGCATCGACGCGTGCGTCGCCCCAGGCGACCAGGACCTCCAGCGCGTCGCGCTGGGCGGCGCTGAAGCCGGCGGGGGCAGCCTGCCACGCGCCGGCCGATGTCTCCGCGCCGGCCAGGCCCTCCATCTGGTCCTTCAGCGACGCGACGATCATGTCGGCCGCCTTCTTCCCGATTCCCGGCAGCCGCGCGAGCATCCGCGTGTCGGCGTTCGCAATCCAGGTCGCAATCCGCCGCACCGGCTCCGCCAGCGCCTTCAGCGCCTTGCGCGGGCCAATCCCCTTTACACTGACGAACCGGCTGAAGAAGCGTTTATCTTCCGGATGCAAGAAACCCAGTAGCCGCGGCGTCAGATGCCCCGACGCCTGGCTGGCCTCGTAGAATTGCACAGTGTGCAGCGTCACGTCCGTCCCGCGATGGGCGGCCAACTCCCCCAGCGCGTAACGCGGCACAAGAACCTCATACGCGAGGCCGTCGCGCTCCAGCACGACCGCATCATCCGTCAACTCAATGAGCGTCCCCGTCAAACGGACGATCATCGTTGCACCTCCCTTGCCTTCTCGGCCTGGAGGTCGGCGGCCGCACATAGCGCGATCGCCAAGGCGTCGGCGACGTCCGGCGGCTCGGGCAGCTTAACCAGCCCCAGCGTCGCCTGGATCGCCCGCTGAATCTGCCCCTTACCGGCGTGGCCGTTGCCGGTCAGATAGCGTTTCACCTGCGTGGCCCCGTATGCGCGCACCGGAATGCCGCCGCGCCCCGCGGCCAGCAGAATCACGCCCCGAGCATGGCCCATGAGGATCGCGGTGCGCGGGTGGCGGTAGTGCGCGTACAGTTCCTCCACGGCCACCACCGCCGGCCGGTGCTCATTGAGCAGGGCCGTGAGATCTGCCTCGAGCTGAACGAGTCGGTCCGGCAGGGGCAAACGAGCATCCAAGCGGCACACGCCGGCGTCGAGCACCGCGACTGCGCCGTCACGTGCCCGCACCACCGCGTAGCCCGTGATGCCCAACCCGGGGTCAATACCGCATACCACGGCCCGCATACCGTCCCCGCGCTCCGCCCGCCGGTAGCGGCGGCTCGTCACAGCGGCATGATCCAGGAGTTAGCCGCGTATGCTGAGGCTCGGCCGGACGGGGGTCCGTGTCAAGACGGGTGCTTCTCCCCCGAGGCGACGGGCGCGTGAGCCAGTTGACCCCGTCGGCGGCGCACTCGGCGCGGACCAACAGCCTGGAGCCCTCCGCAAGGTTCGCGGTTCCGCGCCCCCGGCTCAGCACCGCCGGCCGCCGCAGCAAGGTTCGACGCCTACCCGAGCCTACGGCTTGGCCTTGCGGATCCCGCGTTCCTTCTCCGTGACGATGACCGTCGGGCGCGGCGAGGGCTCCGTGACAATCACCGTGGTCGGTCGGGGCTCCGGATGCACCACCACTACATCCGGCCGGCGCCGAGGCTCAACCACGACCACGCCGGGCCGAGGTGCCGGGTGCACTACAACCACCGGCGGGGGTGGACGTCGGTGTTCGTGGACGACGATCATCGCACCATCGCACCCGCTCAACGCCAAACCGATTCCAGCAAGAGGAAACAAAAGCCATCCACGATTTAACATCGCCAGTCTCCCGCCTAGGGCTAGCCCTTCATATCTACTGCACCGCACGGCCTGACCGCGTCCACGTCATCGGCGCCGCCGGCTTCCGCCCATCAACGATTACACCGCGTCCCGCCCAGCAGGTCGCGTGACCGCCCCGGGCGGACCAGTTTACGCCCCCGGCCCCCGGAGTCTACTCGGCGGGCGCGGGCCCGGTAGTCCCGGGGAGGCAACCTGAGGCGTACTGCCCGCACAACCGGCATATACGGTCCCGGACGCCGTACGCCAACCGCCGGGGGCATCACGCCGACGCTGATCGGTTGGACACGCGGAACGGACGACTCGATAGAGCCGGCGTCGAGATCTCGACCACTTGCCCGCTCGGAGCGGCTTCCCCGCGCCCTCCCCGGCATACGACCCGCCCGCCCGTCTCGGGCCAGTCACGTCGCCCGCGGCGGAACGCGACGAGAAAGCGGCCGATATTCCCACCCAGTTTGGCGCAACTATCTCAAGCAGCACTACAGCCCGTCCGATGAAGCGCATCGTCCGGTTCCCGGAGATTTCCGACAGTCTTTTGGAGACAGCTTATGCCAACGTATACAAAGAGACGTACGACGAACAAGCGCAGCAACAACGGGCCTTGGGGAGGCACGCGCTACACGACCACGAAGAGCACCCGGCAGTACGGTCAGTCGCAGACGACGACCCGACCGACGGCAGCGACCGGCTACCAGACCTACGCGTACAACTTCTGCGCGAAGATGAATAGCTGGAAGACGCTGTACAATCAGACGCGGGGCCCGGCCAAGTACAACCGCCCCACCCCGACCACGCTCAACACCTTCGCCAACTGGGTCACCAAGGGCGCGATTGTGCACACGGTGAGCCCGACGCAGGTGTCGCGCTGGGCGCGGAACTGGAGCCAGCAGTTCAACCCCAACAGCCTGACCTCCTGCAAGAACTTCCTGTGGTGGAAGTATGGGAAGCAGACGATCAAGGCCGTGTCGTGGGCCAAGAACGGGTGGTTCATGATTGCCACCTCGCAAACCTGGAACGGCAAGCCGTTCAACTGGCCCCGCTGCTAAAGCCCGGCCACTGCCGCAGGTCACTCGACCACACTGCACGCCGGGAACCAGTTTGCATGGACCAGGGCGACCCCTCTCCACGGGTCGCCCTGTCCATTTCCAGAGCCCGCATACGCCGCGCGCGTCCGCCGGCTTCCCCCTCTCCCCTCAGGGGAGAGGGCGGCGTGAGGGGGAGATCGGCGAGAACTCAACCCTGCGCACCGAACCCCTCGCCCCCCCCAACGGAGACGGCACGGCCAGAGGGCGACCCGCAACAACTCTGCGCCACGCCCGCAAACGCCTCTTTTATCTGGGGAGAGGGCTGCGTAAGGGAGAAACCTGCGACAACTCGCCCCGACCGCCTCCGACTCGGAAGGACGACGTGTAAGAACTTCTACGCCTCCGTGCTGCCGCCTCCCGCGCGCAGCATCGCGAGCAGCATCTTGAAACGCCCACCGCCGCGCACCGCATGCGGAACCCCGGCCGGCATCAGCAGAATCTGACCGCTGCCCACCTGGAACGGCTCTCCGCCGACGGTGAATTCGCCGGCACCCTCCACGACCTGCACGAAAGCATCAAACGGCGTCGTGTGCTCGCTGAGACCCTGGTCCGCGTCGAACGCGAACAGCGTAATCGTACCGGCGTGGTTGCCCACCAGCGTCCGACTCACAATCGCCCCCGCGCCGTACTCCACAAGTCCCGCCAAGTCGAGGACCTCCCCGGCCGGCATCTTGGCCTTACTCGTGGTGCCGCACTTGCCCGCCTTTTCCTGGGTCATCAGCTTGAGCCTCCTGGGTACCTGACCGCGCAGAGGGAGCCACCGGTCCCGCCGGGAGTGTAGGGACCGCGGCGTGGGTCCCCAACCGGGCGGGAGGCGGACTCCCCAACGCACGCGACCTTCTATCCAGGCAGACCTAGCCCATCTTATCATCGAACGCCGTTATGCACACTAAATCCAGTGGCACCGTAAGCGGGCTCCTCGCGAAGGCTGGGGCCCGGCAACGGGAGGCGAAAAAAACGGAAATTTCGCCCCGGCCGCGTGTAAGAAACCCCACGCGGGGTCGGACTACCTGGCGGACACAGGAGATCAACCATATGTCGCCCACACGACGTGCGCGAAGCGGCGGGCTGCGATGGCGTCGGCCGCGTGGCGGGTTCACGCTGACGGAACTGATGGCAGTTGGGGGGTGCCTGGTGTGCCTGGCGGCGCTGCTGCAGCCGTCGCTGGAGGCGACGCACGATCAGGCGAAGCAGTCGCATTGCCTGGAACGCTTGCGGAGCATCATGGCCGCCAGTCAGACGTACGCGCAAAACGACCCGCAGGATTGGGCGATCCCCGTCCACCCGCTTCAGTTCAACCAGAATCCGACTAACCCGTCGTTCATTGGGGCTTACGAGTGGGGTGGCAAGAGCGGGATCGGGCGGGATTACTGGGTTACGGGTGCGCCGGGCGATCCGCTGAACAGCAAGTACGGCACGCGGGCGGGCTTCGGGCCGGCGACGCGTCCACTGAACGACATTCTGTATCCACACGGCTTCCGCGACACCCTCAATCCGGTGTTCAACCCAGCGGGGGCGACGCTGGACACGCAACTGGACTTGGCGGTGTATCGGTGTCCGGGCGACGACGGCCCGCCGGACGGCGGCCACTGTCCAGACTGGCTGAATCACCCGGGGCAATCGTCGTACGACCACTTCGGCACCAGCTACGCGGCGAACATCTTCATGATCTCTACGCAAGGCGGCGGATACATGCGGTCCAACTCGCCGTATTTGCGCCCGCTGGCCCGCGTGCCGAACCCCGCGCGGACCATTTTCTACGAGGAGAACATCGGGCGCTGGGCGTGGGCGGCGCGCGAGGACTGGTGCGACTTCCTGCTGGGCATCGACATCGGTCCCACACGTGTGATCCGCGGTTGGCATGGGAAGGACTGGTGCTACAACCAGGCGTTCGGAGATGGGCACGCCCGGATGAACAGAATCTACATCGACCGCACGGAGGACGCCGAGGGGTACGCTTGGCACTATCTCTCCGAAGTGGTGTTTCCCGACGACTCGAACCAGCAGCAGAGCATGCGCTGTGTGATCATTCGTGGGCCCGGGTGGCAGAAGGACACTCTGCCTGCCGAGGACATCAACACCGGTCTGTGGAGTTGCGGGGAAGGGCGGGCGTCGTATGAGGATTGCGTCCACGAGTAAAGCGAGCCCAGTACGGGAGAGCGGGCCAGCGAACGTCACCATCAACACGCACATTTCAAGCGGGGAGGCCCTGCTATGGCGAGCGTGAAAGCGATAGCGGACGTTGTGACATCGGTCTTCGTGGCGTTGCTGGCGGTGCCGGCTCTGGCGCAAACCGGTCAGGCGGGCATCCGCGGCGTCGAGGCATCCGGTGCCCTGACGGTGGATGACTGCCTTGCCGGCCCCGACGCAGCGGTGGCGGCGCCCGGCCTCGTCCGCGCGGCGGTGTCGAACGACAACTGCGCGCAGGCGGAGGCCATCGCCGGGTTCGGTTTCTTCGCCTTCGACACGACGGAGGCGACGACTGATGGGCCGGCACATGCCGCGTGTGCCTTTGATGTCGATCCCCAGACGCCGCTCGATGTCTGGTACTGCTGGACGAGCGACACGGACGGACCGGTTGCCGTCGAGACCTGCCGGCAGACGACGGTGGATACGAAACTCGTCGTGTACCAAGGCTGCACGTGTCCGCCGAGCGACGCGAACCTGCTGGCGTGCGCAGATGACGACTGTGTGTATCAGTCACGCGTGGAATTCGCGGCCACGACCGGGCGGAGCTACCTGATCCGCATTGGCGTGCATCCCGGTCTGGGCGGCGGGCAAGGCACGTTCAACATCACGTCGGCTGACCAGCCCGAGCTGCCCTGCGCGCAACCGCCCGAGAATTGCCAGCCGCCCGACGGCTGGAACGCGTATGCCAGCGACCGCGCGCAGTATCTCGTCGCGGACGACTTCAGGCCCGCGACTGACGGCTCCATCTCCGCGCTCTGTTGGTGGGGGACGTACTACGGCGAAAGCGGCAACTGCCTGCCCGGGGGGTCGGATACTTTCGAGGTCAGGTACTTCGCTGATGACGGCGGCCTGCCGGGGACCTTGCTCGCCGGACCGTTTCGGCAGGCGGAGGGCACGCTGCTGGTGCAGGGCCCGGTGTCTACCGGCGGGTTGGTGATGGACAGGCTGTTCGAATATGAGTACAGCGCGCAACATGCCCCGGTGCCGGTGACTGCGGGGCAGTGTTGCTGGGTGGAGATCAGCAACCCGGGTTTCGAGTCGTGCGTCTGGCTGTGGGAGGCGGCTCCGCGTGGTGCATCGGGTGAATCGCAGGCGTTGGGGAATCGGCGGGCGGCCAAGGCCGGCCCGGGCGCCGGCCCGCCCGAGTATGACGCCGCCACGGCCGGAGTGGACGATCTGGCGTGGTGTTTGAACGTGACGCCGGGCGATGCCCGCTGGTGCCTGACCTCGCCGATCAACGATAACTTCGCCGACCGCCTGCCGATTACGGAGGGCGCCGTTGCGTTTGATACGCGGGGGGCCTCGACCGATGGTCCGGCCCTATGTATTTGCAAATCACTGGGAGACCCCCTGATCGCGCGTGACATCTGGTTCGAGTACGTCCCGGCCGCCACGGGGACCGCGACCCTGCTCCTGTGCGACGTGCTGTACGACGTGTGGGCCGTCGTGGACACGGCGGTCTGCGTGGACGACGCCCCCTGCCAGGCCGTCGACGACTGGCCGCTTAGCGCCGCCTTCGCCTTTCCCGTGCAGGCGGGTGTGCCGAACATCATACGAATCGGAGGCTACGGGGGGGCCACGGGGCCCGGCACGCTCGTGCTCAGCCTCAACGATCCCGATTGCGACGGCGACGGGAGCCCGGACGTGGTGGAGTTGGTTACCGGGGCCAGTTGGGACGACGACGGTAATGGCGTGCCCGACGAGTGCGAGGTCACGCGCTTGTACGTCGATGCCGACGCGACAGGGCTGAACCACGGCACAAGCTGGGCCGACGCGTTCACCGAACTGGAGTGGGCCCTTGAGCTGGTCGCGAGCGGGTACCCGCACGTAACGGAGATCTGGGTGGCCGAGGGGACCTATCACTCATTGGGTCCGGCTGGATCGGGGTTTCGGCTGCAAGACGCGGTGGCATGGTATGGCGGCTTCGCGGGCGGCGAGACGGAACTGGCGGAGCGGAGCCCGGCGGACCACCCCACCATCCTGACCGGAGACGTGGCCGGGGATGACCCAACGTCACCTACCAACTGCTATGAAATGCACGTTTCGCCCGGATGTGATGACCCCGCCTGCGCGGCCGAGGTTTGTCGCGGGCAACCGTCGTGTTGTACGGTTTCCTGGGACGCGGATTGCGCAGACATTGCGGCCTACGAGTGTGGAGGCTTGTTAATGCCCATGGCGGAGAACGGCGCGCACGTGGTCATCGCGCAGAACTGCGAGGCCTCCACGATTCTCGACGGCTTTGTCCTTACGCGCGGCTATGCGACATCGAGCTCTCCCCTGTACTACAGCGGCGCAGGCATGTACATCATGAATGCCAGCCCCGTGGTGCGCAACTGCGTCTTCACCCGCAATGTGGCCGACCCTTCTGGCTACTCCACGTATGGGGGAGCCGTTTACGTGGGGGGGACGTCAAGTCCGCAATTCATCAACTGTGTATTCGCTCATAACCTCGCCGCTGTCGGTGGCGCGGTGTTCAATCGCAGCAGCAGCGACACGGTCTGGCGGAACTGCGTCTTTTCGGGGAATCTTGCGGCGATATTCGGAGGAGGCGTGGTAGAAGCTTCCCCCGAGAGTCGCAGGATGATCCTCACCAATTGCACCATCGCGACGAACTGGGCGCAGCAAGGGCCCACCGCGGGCGTGGCCGGCACCGGCAATCTCCTGATGAACTGCATCGTCTGGGGCAACACGGATTCTTCCGGACAAGGAGAGACGGCGCAAATCAGTGGTGGTCAAGTGAACTACTCCTGCGTCCAGGGCTGGACCGGCGACCTCGGCGGCGTCGGGAACTTCGGGGATGACCCGCTGTTTGTGGACACGCTGGGGCCCGACGGCGTGGCCGGCACACCTGACGATGACGTCCACCTGTTGCCGCTGTCGCCGTGCATTGATGCGGGTGACCCGACGTACGACTTCAGCCTCGAGCCCGAGCCGGACGGCGGGCGCATCAACATCGGCGCCTACGGCAACACGCCGGAAGCGGCCACCCGCGGCTGGCTCTACATTGAGGATTACGTGGTGATCTCCGAACGGCGCGTGGGGCGCACCACGTTCCAATACGAGATGGCCGTCGTGGTCTGCAACCACAGCGATCAGGACGCCCCCAACGTGATCCTCGAACTGCTGGCCGTGCCGGAGAACGTGACCATCATCAGCGGCGCCGAGGTCACCGTCGGCCCGGTGGCTGCCGGCGTGACCGTCACGAGCCTTACGAACTTCGTCATCCAAGTGGACCGCACCACGCCGGTAACGCCGCTGGGCTTCAGTTGGCGCGTGGTGCAGATGGGAGATTGATCGACGGGCGCCCTAAGAGTTGGTAACACAACCCCCCTCCCTGGCAGGGAGGGGTCGGGGAGGGTCGAATGGGCGTGACATTCCCCCTCACCCTGCCCTCTCCCCCAAGGGGGAGAGCGTGTTTAGCGTGGGTGCCATGCCCTTACCCGCCGCAAGCGGGGGTGGGCATGCAGTCGGGCGTAAGAACATGCTTACCCACGACTGCTGTCGCGGGAAAGCATGGCACCCTTGCAGCTGTAGACGCTGAACACGTACAAGGGGGAGAGGGGTTCTGTCAGACGCTCCAGGCAATCGGCGCCCTCAAGCAGGAGACGGACCATGATTCGCAAGAGCAACCTCTTAGCACTGTCGCTGTCGCTTCTGCTGCCGGCGTCCCTCTGCGCGGCCGGCCCCGTCAGCATCTATTATGAAGCCACCCCGCTGGGCGGTAACGAATGGCAATACGTCTACGATGTCGCCAATAACTCGCTGCCTGGCCCCATCGAGGAGTTCACCATCTGGTTCGCGCTCGGGCAGTACGCGCAATTGGCTCTGGAGACACCGGACCCGCCCGCGGGCGCGTGGGACGAGCTGGTCGCCCAGCCCGACCCGATCCTGCACGCTGACGGATTCTACGACGCGCTGACGCTGGCGACGGGCATCCCCGTCGGCGGGCACGAAAGCGGTTTCACCGTCCGCTTCGAGTGGCTCGGGACGGGGGAGCCCGGCGCGCAGCCGTTTGAGATCATCGACCCAGTGACGTTTGACACGATCTGGGGCGGCTCGACGCTGCCGGAGCCCTCGGCCGCGGGGCTGCTGCTCTGCGCCCTGACTCTCGCCCGGCGTCACCGACGACAACGCCTCTGTTTCGAGCCGCCTCGGCCCCTGCGCGGATAAGGGCGCGACCGCGCCCGGTTGGCGACGGCGTCAGGCCTTCGTCCTTCAGGATCCGGCACACCGACGAGCGGCCGACCCTCAGGCCGAGCTTCCGCAGTTCCCCGATGATCCCGCGGTGCGCCCGGCCGTAAGCGTGCGACCAACGCCTTGGAGGTGCCGGGGGAGCGGTTGGGCGAGGGGGAGGTGAGGATCAGGCGACGGCCGAGGTGGCGGCGGCGGAGGGGGGAGCGAAGCGCTGCTGCCATTCGCGGGGGATCAACTCGCCCACCCGTTCGGCCGGATGCGTGGACACGCGCGTCAGCACGTCACGCAAGTAGGCGAAGGGATCAACGCC
>JAKQDH010000130.1 GCA_029558835.1 Planctomycetota bacterium
CGACAGCCTCCTTGGTGGGCGGCGTCGTGTAGTCTCCGGCCTGGAGCGGACTGCCGACGGTCGCTGCCTTGGCCACGGTCGCGTCCTTCGCCACGGTCGCGTCCTTGGCCACGGTGGAGTCGAGCGCGAGCCCGCTTTGCATCTTGGTCACCGCGCCCGCCGCCACGGCATCGGCCGAGACGGCGTTGTCCGCGATCTTGGCCGCCGTGATGGCGTCACCGGCGAGCTTGTCGGCTGTGATCACGCCATCGGACATCGCCTTCACGTCGGCGGGCACGTTGCCGGTCACGTCGCCAGACGCCAGCGTCGCCGGGACCTTCCCGCCAGATGCGTTGATCTGGCCCGCGCCGGTGCCGACCGAGACTTTCATCGCGTCGCCCGCCTGGGCGGCGGTCTTGGCGGCGTCGTAATCGCCGTGCAGGGTGAACCCGGCCTTGTCGGTCAGGGCACGAGTGGCCGCGCCCCAGACGGCGGTCGCGTTGTCGGATGCTGACGGCGGCGCTGCGTAGGACGCAGCCGCCAGCCGGCTGTCGACCTTGGCGTTGAGGTTGGTGCCGAGAATCTTGCCCGCCGTGCCGTCTCCGTAAGAACCGGGCAGCTCCGTCGCCCAGGGGTCGCCGCCCGTGCTTGCGGCTGCCAGCGCCTCCCCAGCCGAGCCTTCATCGTCGTGACCGGAGATGTCCTCGTCCCAGACCGCGTCGGCGATGCTTGCGGCGCTCGGGATCGCCGGCGCGGAGCCGCTGATGTAGGCCGTGTTCACAGTCGGTGCGATGAGGATGCGCTGATACAGCGTGTCGCAACCCTCGGCAACGACGATGAGCACGACCTCGGACCCGACCGCGCCGTCGAAGGCATCGGCGGTGAAGTCGATGCGGTAGACGCCGTTGCCGCAGTGGTATCCCTTGCCTGCCGAGAAGGCCGAGTCTGCGGCGGCGAGTGCTTCAAGGTCTTTCTTTTCCGACTGAGCCGCGCCCTCTTTCTGGTAGTAGGTGTCGATATCGGTGATGGCCACGTCCGTCTTGGGGAGATGCGTCGTGGCGTCCCTGAGCACCCAGTAAGTCGAGAACCCGGCCGCGCCGGACTTGATGAGCCTCATGCCGATACACCTCCCATCATGTCAACCGGCATGACTCCCGTGGGGCAGAGCCAGGTCGCCGCCAGGCGCGGCGCGTAGGCGTTTGCGTTCATGGAGAGATTGCCGCCGCTCGTCTGGCTGCAGTACATCTTCACGACGTCGTTGGCGGCGAGCTCGCGCATGCACGACACCTGTTGCATGCACAGCGCGTTGCCCGGCGCGGGGATGCGCTCGCGCACGACGAGGTCGCTGCCGACCACGATGCCGATAGAGCGCCAGCCGGTAGCGTTGGCTGCCCAACAGAACGACAGGTCCAGCAGGTAGACGCCGGCGACAGGGATGGTGATGCCGTCCGGCGAGTCCGAGTCGAAGAAGCCGTCCGTATCCCACTCGACGGTCGCCGACTTCGTAAGCGACGGATAGACGTCGGTGTTATTGCCGATGGTACCGTCCGACGTGCGCAGGATGGAGCACGACGGCGCCAGCGCCGCCATCAGACCGCCCTCGTGATGGTCGAGTAGCTCGATATGCCCGCGCCGAGGTAGCAGTAGCCGCCCCCGACGATGACCGTCCAGTCGCTCTGCGCCCCGACCGTGGTCGTGTCCCACACGTTCGGGCTCGGCAGGTAGAGCGCCAGCACGTCTTCCTTGAGCAGCCCCCGGATGCAGCCCACGCCGCTGGGCCATGTGTCCGCGGCGGGCGCGTTGCGCTGCAGGATTGCGATGCGACTGGTCAGGTTGACCCCGCCCAGCCAGAGGTCGCTTGCGCCGCTCACGTTGCCGCCCGCGAGGAGGTTGCGGTCGAGCCACGGCCGCGTCACGGCACACCAGATGGCGTTCCATGAGCTGGATGCAATGCCGGACCCGGCCATGAGCGCGGCCGTCACGCCGGGCAGGCGCGAGAATCCGCCGTAGGTGACGGGACTGCTTGTTGTTACGCCGGTCATGTTGCCAGTGGCGCTACCCCCCGACAGCGCCACACAGCACAGCGGCATCGGGTCTGTCCCCACGAGCGAGTCGAGCAGGCCGAAGTAGGCCGAGTAGGTGGTCGCGCTCACCTGACAAGCGACGATAAGCACGTCCTTGGTCAGTTTGAGCGCGTAAGCGAACCCGGAACTGATGAGGGTTGGCGCCCAATACATTCCATACGTGCCGTAGCGCGCGTTGAACGTGCGCCACGTGGGCGTGCCGTCGGCGGAGTCATGCGTGTAGTCAGTAGCGTCCGGCACGATGGCCGGGTTCTTGTACTGCCCGATGGGACAGGCGCACATGCCCTTGTTCGTATCGGACACGATGGGGGAGTAACGTTCGAACGTCGCTATCCAAACACTGTTACCGCTCGCGTAACAGGCCACCCCCACGTAGAAGTCGATTCCTGCGCTGTTCGCCCCCGCCCCGGTCCCGGCGCATTTGAACACGTCGACGGAGTAGCTCGCGCTGCCGCTCTGCCCCGCCCCGGTCCCGGCGGGCACGTTCTCGACGAACGACCAGTTGCTGGTCGAGCCGACCAGCGTCTTGAGCTTGTCCGAGAGCGCCGCGCCGGGCGTGTCGGAGGTGATGGAACCGTTGTCCCAAGCCATTACCTCATCTCCTTCAAGGGGAAGTGCTTGCCGGGGCACGAGGTCGAGTTGAGCGGCATCTCACGGTGCCCCTTGACCGGCACGCCGTAACGCCGCTTCAGGTCAGCGATGAGCGCCAGGCCGGCCTCACGCTGTGCTCTCGGCATCGACTTGCGGATGTCGTAGTTGCCTTCAAAGCAGACGCCGATGCAGTGGTTGTAGTAGAGCGTGTGACCACCCATCGCCCACTCGGGACGGCCCCGGTGGACCTCGCCCTCCAGTGTGATGTGGAAGTGGTAAGCGATGCCGACCATGCCGATGCTCTTGTGGTAGGCGTGGACTGCAGCCGTCGTGCCGGTCCCGGCCTGGTTGTGGACGATGATGAACGGCGGCTTACCGGCCCGGCGTCCGAGCGGCCGTGCCCACTTCCAGTCATGCTCGATGACGATGGGGACGACCTTGAACCCGACCAGACGGCAGAGCTCCGGCGTCTTGCGCGTGGTCGTCTTGACGTCCTTGGCGCGCCGCGTGATGCGCCAGGCCAGCGTGCGCGCCGCCGGACCCCACGCGTTATTGGCCAGATTAATGCCCGGACCGACCTTGATCGGCGGCTGCTGCTTGCGCGCGTAGTCGACCATGGCGCGCTTGACTTGCTGGTTCGTCGGCAGAGTCATCTCAGCCTCCCGTGAGCATCTTCGCCAGGAGCGTCGTCGCGGCCGTGGCGGAGATCGTGAACGAAGTGCCGGCCAGCCACATCAGCACGCGGATGCGCTCCTCAAGGCGACTGACCGTCTCCGAGAGCTCGGTCACGTTCTCACAGGGCGGCCGGTCGTGAGACCAGCTGTCCATGGCGCTCGCCATCTCCTCACGGACCACCATCCTGAGCTGCTGCTCGGCCTGCAGAGTGAGTCCGCTGATCACACTGTCTGCCACGATCACCCCCTTATCGCCTTACCGTGTAGGCTTTGGCCGCGTTGGCGGACAGCCAGCGCTCGAACTTCCAGGGTTCGATGTCGAAGGAGAGCTCCGCCTCCCACTCCAGCGGCCGCAGCCGCACGCCGGTCACCTTGAGCTTCTTTGCGGCGCCGCGCGCGCCGACCAGAGTGACCCGCCAACCAGGACGCGTGAGCAGGCAGTCGCCGAATCCCGGGATGATGCCCCGGAGCGTCACGCGGTCGGAATGCGTCGTCGTCGAGTGGTCCTTCAACCAGCGCTGCCCGACCTGCCGCGCGCTGCGCGCCGTCTTGATCGAGTCCGGTGCCGAGATGGTGGTCGCCCGCAGCAGCTTGCCGAGCGCGGCCGAGCGGCGCTTGACGATCACCTCGCGCACCCTGCCGAGCCGGTTGGTGTACTGCACCCGCACGCCGGAGTAGGTCTGGTCGATGTCGTCCGAGAGGCCCAGTGTGACGCGCGGGTCGGTGATGTCGATCTTCTTCAGCGGTCCGGCCCCCGGCGCCTGGAAGGTGACCGTGTCGTCCGACCAGGCGAAGTAGTCGAACCCGAGCATCGCGTTGGCCTCGTCGAGCGCTTCACGGCGATCCTTGGGCAGCTCGTTCCAGTAGAGCTGGTCGGCGGCCAGCGTCTTGGCGCGGCCGGTGTTGAGACCGGTCGTCTTGAAACCGCGCCCGGCGAGGACGTCCTTGATCGCGTCGCTGACCAGGATCACGGCGCGGCCGTCG
>JAKQDH010000132.1 GCA_029558835.1 Planctomycetota bacterium
GTCGAAGCCGTATTCGGCGCTGGTGTAGCCGATCTTCTTGATGGTCTCGCGGACGATTTCCGGAACGTGCACGTAGCAATCGGTGGTGATCTCGCCGGCCACCAGGGTCAGCCCGGTGGTGACGAGGGTCTCGCAGGCGACGCGGCCGTAGGGATCCTGGGCCATGATGGCGTCGAGGACGCCGTCGGAAATCTGGTCGGCGATCTTATCGGGATGCCCTTCGGTGACCGATTCCGAAGAGAACAGGTGCTTGCCGTTGATGGCCATGGTCAACCTCCTGGTCGAAATCAAGTGGAGCAGGGTACCACACGCCTCCGGGTGTTTCAATAATTTTTCAGGAACCGGTGGCCGGCGCCGCGACTTTCTGCTAAGATGGCATCTTTTATTCGGGGGTTGTCTATGGCGTGGGACATCGTCACCGGCGGCGCGGGCTTCATCGGCTCCAATCTGGTGGACGCGCTGCTGGCGCGCGGGCGGCGGGTCCGCGTCATCGACAACTTCAGCACGGGCCGCCGGGAGAACCTGGCCGAGGCGCTCGCCGCCGCCGGGGACGGCCGACTGGAGATCGTCGAGGGCTCCGTCACCGACGCCGCGCTGCTGCGCCGCTGCGTCACCGACGTCGACACCGTCTACCACCAGGCGGCCCTGGCGTCCGTGCAGCGTTCGGTGGACGACCCCGCCCGGACCAACGAGCACAATATCGGCGGCACCCTGGCCGTGCTGCTGGCGGCCCGCGACGGCGGGGCGCGGCGCGTCGTCTACGCCGCCTCCTCGTCCGCCTACGGCGACACCCCGACGCTGCCCAAGCGCGAGACGATGCCGACGGACCCGCTGTCGCCGTACGCCCTGACGAAACTGGCCGGTGAGATCTACTGCCGTCAGTTCCACCAGCTCTACGGACTGGAGACGGTGGCGCTCCGCTATTTCAACGTGTTCGGACCGCGGCAGAACCCCGCCTCCCAGTACGCCGCCGTCATCCCCCTGTTCATCAGCCGGATGCTCCGCGGCGAGCCGCCGATCATCTACGGCGACGGCCGGCAGTCGCGGGACTTTTCGTACATCGACAACGTGGTGGAGGCCAACCTGCTGGCGGCCGCGGCGCCGCCCGCCGCCTGCGGCCGGGTGTTCAACATCGCCTGCGGCGTCCGGGTGGACCTGCTCGCCATCGTCGACCTGCTGAACCGCAGGCTGGGCGCAGGTCTCCGACCCGTGCACGAGCCGCCCCGCCGCGGCGACGTGCGACACTCCGAGGCCGACATCACCGCCGCCCGCGAATACCTGAATTACCTGCCCCGCGTGGGCTTCGAGGACGGCCTGACCCGGACGCTCGCCTGGTTCCAGGCGCAGGCGGCCGCCGCCTCACGCTGACCCGCCGGCGGGACCGGACACCGCCGGTCGCGACCGCGCGGACCGAGGCCCGACCCACCGCACACACTGTCAAGGAGTAGCCCCTATGCCTGTTCCCTTCCTGGATCTCAGCCGCCAGAACCGCGAGATCCGCGACCGCGCCCTGGCCCTGTTCTCGGACATCCTCGAAAAGAGCGCCTTCATCGGCGGCGCCTACGTGCAGGAGTTCGAGGCCAACTTCGCCCGCTTCTGCCAGGTGCCGCACGGCGTCGCCGTCAACAGCGGCACCGACGCTCTGCGCCTGGCCATCGCCGCCTGCGGCCTGGAGCCGGGCGACGAAATCATCACCGTCCCGTTCACCTTCATCGCCACCGCCGAGGTGATCACCCAGAACGTCGCTCGGCTGGTGTTCGTGGACATCGATCCGGACACCTACAACATGGACCCGCGGAAGCTCGAGGCCGCCATCACCCCGCGCACCCGCGGCATCATCCCGGTGCACCTCTACGGCAATCCGGCGCCCATGGACGCCATCATGGACATCGCCCGCCGCCACAAGCTGTGGGTGGTCGAGGACGCCTGCCAGGCGCACGGCGCCACGCTCGGCGGCCGCGCCGTCGGCGGCCTCGGCACCATGGGCACCTTCAGCTTCTACCCCACCAAGAATCTGGGCGCCACCGGCGAGGGCGGTTTCGTGACCACCCACTCCGAGGAGCTGGCCCAGAAAGTCCTGGCCCTGCGCAATCACGGCCAGAGCGCCCGCTACGCCCACGAGTTCGAGGGATACAACGCCCGCATGGACGCCCTGAAGGCGGCCGTGCTCAACGAGAAGCTCCGGCATCTGCCCGAGTGGAACCGCCAGCGGGCCCACTGGGCGGACGTTTACTACGACGGCCTGCGCCAGGTCGGCGACCTCGTCCTCCCGCCGATCACCGAGGGGGCGACCCACGCCTGGCACCTGTTCTCGGTGCGCACGCAGCAGCGCGACGCCCTGCGCGCCTTCCTCACCGAGCGGGGCATCGGCACCGCGGTGCACTACCCCATCCCGCTTCACGTCCAGAAGGCCTACCTCCACCTGGGGTACGCGCCGGAGGATTTCCCCGTCTCGATGGAGTGCTCGCGCACCGTGCTTTCGCTTCCGCTGTACCAGGGCATCACCGAGCCCGAAGTGGCCGAGACCATCGCGGCCGTGCGCGCGTTCTTCAACCGGAGCTGAAACCAGGGGCGAACATGACTCAACCGGCCGCGGCACGCCTCATGGACGGTCTGCGACGCCACTTCCTCCCGGCGTGGTGGCGGCGCATCATCATTCTGCTGTTCATGACGGCCACGGTGGTGGCCATTCCGGTCAGCCTGTCGGCCACGCAGATCCTGCTGGCCGTCGCCGTGGTCTGCGGCGCGGTGGCGTATCCCGTGCTTCGCTTCCCGAGCTGGCTGCCGCTCCCCCGGTTCTACTGGCCCATCATCGGCTTCATCGTCTGGTCCGTCGTCTCGGCGCTCTGTTCGGACGCACCGCTCCTGAGCCTGTTCCACCTGAAAAAACTGCTGCTGCTCTTTCTGATTCCCATGCTGCTGCTGGTGCTCGACCGGCCGGCCCAGTCCCGGACATTCCTGCTGCTGCTGCTGGCCACGATGACGCTGTCGGCGGGAGTGGGCCTGGTCCAGTTCGTCACCGCCACCGAACCGCTCTACCGCATCCACGGCCTGATGAGCCACCACATGACATTTTCCGGCCAGTTGATGCTGGCGCTGACCGCGCTGCTGCCGCTCCTGCTCCTCGAATTCGGGGCACGCCGGACCGGCTGGCCGCTGCTGCTCGCCGCCGCCCTGCTGCTTGCCGCCGCCCTGGTGTTCACGCTGACTCGCGGATGCTGGATCGGCTTCGGCTTCGGGGCGGCCGCCGCGCTGTTGCTGACGCGACCCCGCTGGCTGCTGGCGGCGCCGGTGGTGCTGGCCGTGGTGCTGCTGGCGGCGCCCAACCTGGTCCGGGAACGGGTCCGGCACCTCCTGGACCCGGCTGAGGCGGGCAACGCCGCGCGGCTGGACATGATGCGCACCGGAGTGCGGATCGTCGCCGACCGGCCGCTCGTGGGCGTGGGGCCGCGGATGATCGACCAGTTCATCTACCGCTACGGGGCGGACGCCCACATCCGGCCCGATTTTTACCAGCACCTCCACAACAACATCATCCAGATCGCCGCCGAACGCGGCCTCCCGGCTCTGGCCTGCTGGCTCTGGCTCCTGGTGCAGATCGTCGTCGATCACTGGCGCCGGTTCCGGCAACTGCGCGCCGGTCCGGACCCGGGCGCCACGCTGTGGCCCGTGCTGGCCATCGCGGTCACCGTCGCCCTGTTCGTGGGCGGGCTGTTCGAATACAACTTCGGGGACTCCGAGGTCCTGCTGATGTACTGCGCCCTCATCAGCCTGGCCTACGTACCCGTTCTCCGTCCCGGGACGGACCATGAGCACGCCGCCGCTTAAGATCGCCATCCTGGGTACCCGGGGGATCCCGGCCAACTACGGCGGTTTCGAAACCTTCGCCGAGGAGCTGGCCATCCGGCTCGTGCGGCGCGGCCACGCGGTCACGGTGTACTGCCGCCGCCATTACCAGGACGCGCCGCGGGCCGAGCACCGCGGGGTCCGGCTGGTGGTCCTCCCGGCGGTCCGCCACAAGTACCTGGACACGGTCTCGCACACGGCGCTGTCGATGGGCCACGCCCTGTTCCGCCCGTACCAGGTCCTGCTCGTCTGCAACGCCGCCAACGCCGCGCTCTGCCTGCTGCCCCGGCTGCGGGGGCAGCGGGTGGTGCTCAACGTTGACGGCCTGGAGCGCAAGCGGCGCAAATGGAACGCTCTGGCACGGCTTCATTACCGGGTGTCCGAACGCCTGGCCTGCCTTTTTCCCCACGCCGTGGTGACCGACGCCGTTGCCATCCAGGACTACTTCCGGCAGCGCTACGGCAAGGCGACCACCATGATTCCCTACGGCGGGGGCGCCTTCGACCGGCCGCCCGGCCCGACGCTGGCGGCGCTCGGCGTCGAACCCGGCGGCTACTACCTGTATGTCAGCCGCCTCGAGCCGGAGAACAACGCCCGCCTCGTAGTGGATATCTTCGAACGCCTGCACACGGGGCGGAAGCTCCTGGTCGTGGGCGACGCACCGTACAACGCCGCCTACATCCGCGAGCTGCGCCAGACCGCCGATCCGCGGATCTGCTTCCCCGGCGCCATCTACGGCGAGGGGTACCGGGAGCTGGTCAGCAACGCCCACTGCTACATCCACGCCACCGAGGTGGGCGGCACTCACCCGGCGCTGGTGGAGAACATGGCCGCCGGCAACCTGATCTTCTGCCTGGACACTCCCGAAAACACCGAGGTGCTCGGCGGCGCCGGCGTGCTGTTCCGCGCCGGCGATCCGGCCGCCGCCGCAGCCGCCCTCCAAACCATCGAGGACACGCCGGACCGGTTCCTGGCGCTGCGCGAGGCCGCCCGCCGCCGGGCCGCCGAACACTACGACTGGGAGCGGGTCACCGATGCCTACCTGCGGCTGTTCCACGCCGATCGAGCCGGAGGGGCCCCGCAGGTAAATTGACCCG
>JAKQDH010000134.1 GCA_029558835.1 Planctomycetota bacterium
GTCGAAGCCGTATTCGGCGCTGGTGTAGCCGATCTTCTTGATGGTCTCGCGGACGATTTCCGGAACGTGCACGTAGCAATCGGTGGTGATCTCGCCGGCCACCAGGGTCAGCCCGGTGGTGACGAGGGTCTCGCAGGCGACACGGCCGTAGGGATCCTGGGCCAGGATGGCGTCGAGGACGCCGTCGGAAATCTGGTCGGCGATCTTATCGGGATGCCCTTCGGTGACCGATTCCGAAGAGAACAGATGCTTGCCGTTGATGGCCATGGTCAACCTCCTGGTCGAAATCAAGTGGAGCAGGGTACCACACGCCCCCGGGTGTTGCAATATTTTTTCAAGTACCGGTGGCCGGCGCCGCGACTTTCTGCTAAGATGGCATCTTTTATTCGGGGGTAGTCCATGGCGTGGGACATCGTCACCGGCGGCGCGGGCTTCATCGGCTCCAACCTGGTGGACGCGCTGCTAGCGCGCGGGCGGCGGGTGCGCGTCATCGACAACTTCAGCACCGGCCGCCGGGAGAACCTGGCCGGGGCGTTCGCCGCCGCCGGGGACGGCCGGCTGGAGGTCGTCGAGGGCTCCGTCACCGACGCCGCGCTGCTGCGCCGCTGCTGCACCGACGTCGACACCGTCTACCACCAGGCGGCCCTGGCGTCGGTCCAGCGCTCGGTGGACGACCCCTTCCGGACAAACGAGCACAACATCGGCGGCACCCTGGCCGTGCTGCTGGCCGCCCGCGACGGCGGGGCGCGGCGCGTCGTTTACGCCGCCTCCTCGTCCGCTTACGGCGACACCCCGGCGCTGCCCAAGCGCGAGACGATGCCGCCGGACCCGCTGTCGCCGTACGCCCTGACGAAGCTGGCCGGCGAGATCTACTGCCGCCAGTTCCACCAGCTATACGGACTGGAGACGGTGGCGCTCCGCTACTTCAACGTGTTCGGGCCGCGGCAGAATCCCGCCTCCCAGTACGCCGCCGTCATCCCGCTGTTCATCAGCCGAATGCTCCGGGGCGAGCCGCCGATTATCTACGGCGACGGCCGGCAGTCCCGCGATTTCTCGTACATCGACAACGTTGTGGAGGCCAACCTGCTGGCGGCCGCGGCGCCGCCCGCGGCCTGCGGGCGGGTGTTCAACGTCGCCTGCGGCATCCGGGTGGACCTGCTGACCATCGTCGATCTGTTAAACCGCACGCTGGGCACCGATTTCCGGCCCGTGCACGAACCGCCCCGCCGCGGCGACGTGCGGCACTCCGAGGCCGACATCGCCGCCGCCCGCGAGTACCTGAATTACCAGCCCCGCGTGGGCTTCGAGGAAGGGCTGGCCCGGACGCTCGCCTGGTTCCAGACGCAGGCGGCCGCCGCCACCCCCTGAGCCGGCGGCGGGGCCGAACACCGCCGCCCGCGACGGCGCGGACCGACGCCCGACCCACCGAACACACCGTCAAGGAGTAGCCCTTATGCCCGTTCCTTTCCTGGATCTCAGCCGCCAGAACCGCGAGATCCGCGACCGCGCCCTGACCCTGTTCTCGGACATCCTCGAGAAGAGCGCCTTCATCGGCGGCGCCTACGTGCAGGATTTCGAAACCAACTTCGCCCGCTTCTGCGGAGTGCCGTTCGGCGTTGCCGTCAACAGCGGCACCGACGCGCTGCGCCTGGCCATCGCCGCCTGCGGCCTGGAGCCCGGCGACGAGATCATCACCGTCCCGTTCACCTTCATCGCCACGGCTGAGGTGATCACCCAGAACGTCGCCAAACTGGTTTTCGTGGACATCGACCCGGATACTTACAACCTCGACCCGCGCCAGCTCGAGGCCGCCATCACCCCGCGCACCCGCGGCATCATCCCGGTGCACCTGTACGGCAACCCCGCGCCCATGGACGCCATCATGGAGATCGCCCGCCGCCACAACCTGTGGGTGGTCGAGGACGCCTGCCAGGCGCACGGCGCCACGCTGGGCGGCCGGGTCGTCGGCGGGCTCGGCACCATGGGCACCTTCAGCTTCTACCCCACCAAGAATCTGGGCGCCACCGGCGAGGGCGGCTTCGTGACCACCCACTCCGAGGAGCTGGCCCAGAAGGTGCTGGCCCTGCGCAACCACGGCCAGAGCGCCCGCTACGCCCACGAGTTCGAGGGGTACAACGCCCGCATGGACGCCCTGAAGGCGGCCGTGCTCAACGAGAAGCTTCGGCACCTGCCTGAGTGGAACCGCCAGCGGGCCCACTGGGCGGACGCCTACTACGCCGGGCTGCGCCACACCGGCGACCTGGTGATGCCGCCGGTGACCGAGGGCGCGACCCACGCCTGGCACCTGTTCTCGGTGCGCACGAAGCAGCGCGACGCCCTGCGCGCCTTCCTCACCGAACAGGGCATCGGCACCGCGGTGCACTACCCCATCCCGCTCCACGTCCAGAAGGCGTACTTGCATTTGGGCTACGCGGCGGAGGTCTTCCCCGTCTCGATGGAATGCTCGCGGACGGTGCTGTCGCTCCCCCTGTACCAGGGTATCACCGAGGCCGAGGTGGCCGAGACCATCGCAGCCGTGAAAGCGTTCTTCGACCGAAGCTGAACCCGGGGGCGATCATGACCCGACCGTCGGCGGCACGTTTCATGGACTGGTTGCGGCGCCACTACCTCCCCGCGTGGTGGCGGCGCATCATCATCCTGCTGTTCCTGACGGCGACGGTGGCGACCATCCCGGTCAGCCTGTCCGCCGCCCAGATTCTGCTGACCATCGCCGTCGTCGGCGGCGCGGTGGCCTACCCCGTGCTCCGCTTCCCAAGCTGGCTGCCGCTTCCCCGGTTCTACTGGCCCCTCCTGGGTTTCATCGTCTGGTCCGTCGTCTCGGCCCTCTGTTCGGACGCGCCGCTGCTGAGCCTGTTCCACCTGAAGAAGCTGCTGCTGTTCTTCCTGATCCCCATGCTCCTGATGGTGCTCGACCGCCCGGCCCAGGCCCGGACGTTCCTGGTGATCCTGCTGACGGCCATGACCCTCTCGGCGGGGGTGGGACTGATCCAGTACGCCACCGTCGCCGACCCGCTTCACCGCATCCACGGCCTGATGAGCCACCACATGACGTTCTCCGGCCAACTGATGCTGGCGCTCACCGCGCTGGTGCCGCTCCTGCTCACGGACCTCCGCGCGCGCCGGACCAGCTGGCCCCTGCTGCTCGCCGCCGGCGGGCTGCTCGCCGCGGCCCTGGTGCTCACCCTGACCCGCGGGTGCTGGATCGGCTTCGGCTTCGGCGCGACCGCCGCGCTGCTGCTGACCCGGCCCCGCTGGCTGCTGGCGGCGCCGGTGGTGCTGGCCGTGGTGCTGCTGGCCGCGCCCGGCCTGGTCCGGGAGCGGGTCCGGCACCTGCTCGACCCGGCCGAGGCGGGCAACGCCGCGCGGCTGGACATGATGCGCACCGGCCTGCGGATCGTCGCCGACCGGCCGCTGGTGGGCGTGGGCCCGCGGATGATCGACCAGTCCATCTACCGCTACGGGGCGGATCCCCACATCCGGCCTGACTTCTACCAGCATCTCCACAACAACATCATTCAAATCGCCGCCGAGCGCGGCCTGCCCGCCCTGGCCTTCTGGCTTTGGCTCATGGCACAGATCCTGGCCGACCACTGGCGGCGATTCCGGAAGTTGCGCGCCGATCCGGAAAACGACGGAATATTGTGGCCCGTGCTGGCCATTGCCGTCACTGTCGCCCTCTTAGTGGGCGGCCTGTTCGAATACAACTTCGGGGACTCCGAAGTCCTGTTGATGTTCTGCACCTTTACCGGCCTGGCCTACTTGCCCATCCTCCGTCCCGGCACGGACCATGAGCGCGCCACCGCTTAAGCTCGCCATCCTGGGCACCCGGGGGATCCCGGCCAACTACGGCGGTTTCGAGACCTTCGCCGAGGAACTGGCCACCCGGCTGGTCCGGCGCGGCCACGAGGTCACGGTGTACTGCCGCCGACACTATCAGGACACCCCGCGGAGCGAACACCGGGGGGTCCGGCTGGTGGTGCTTCCGGCGATCCGCCACAAGTACCTGGATACCGTTTCTCACACGGCCCTGTCGGTGCTCCACGCCCTGTTCCGCCCATACCAGGTCCTGCTCGTGTGCAACGCCGCCAACGCCGCACTCTGCCTGCTGCCCCGGCTGCGGGGGCAGCGGGTGGTGCTCAACGTCGACGGCCTGGAGCGCAAGCGGCGCAAATGGAACGCCCTGGCGCGACTCCACTACCGCGTCTCCGAACGCCTGGCCTGTCTTTTCCCCCACGCCGTGGTGACCGACGCCGCCGCCATCCAGGACTATTTCCGACGGCGCTACGGCAAGGCGACCACCATGATCCCCTACGGCGGAGGCGCCTTCGACCGGCCGGCCGGTCCGACGCTGGCGGCGCTCGGCGTCGAGCCCGGCGGCTACTACCTGTACGTCAGCCGCCTGGAGCCGGAGAACAACGCCCGGCTGGTGGTGGCGATCTTCGAGCGCCTGCGCACGGAGCGCAAGCTCCTGGTCGTCGGCGACGCGCCGTACAACGCCGACTACATCCGCGAGCTGCATCGGACTGCCGATCCGCGGATCCTCTTTCCCGGCGCCATCTACGGCGACGGCTACCGGGAGTTGGTGAGCCATGCCCACTGCTACATCCACGCCACCGAGGTGGGCGGCACCCATCCGGCACTGGTGGAGAACATGGCCGCCGGCAACCTGATTTTCTGCCTGGATACACCCGAAAACACGGAGGTCCTGGCCGGCGCCGGCGTGCTGTTCCGCGCCGGCGATCCGGCCGCCGCCGCAGCCGCCCTCCAAACCATCGAGGACGCGCCGGACCGGTTCCTGGCGCTGCGCGAGGCCGCCCGCCGCCGGGCCGCCGAACACTACGACTGGGAGCGGGTCACCGATGCCTACCTGCGGCTGTTCCACGCCGATCGAGCCGGAGGGGCCCCGCAGGTAAATTGACCCG
>JAKQDH010000142.1 GCA_029558835.1 Planctomycetota bacterium
GTGAATCGGCAAATTGGTGAATGGGTGAGTCGGGAGACGGGAAACAGACACGGACAGCCATCAACGATCAACCATCAACTGTCCGGGAACCTGAGAACCTGGAACTTGCGAACCTGCGAACATTCCAACATCAAACATTCAAACGGTTCGATCACGATTACGATCACGATTACGAATTACGATTACGAATTACGATGACGAGCACGGGCTCCCAACTCCTATCTCCTAACTATCCCTTGACCACTCCCATCGGGCGCAGGCGGGCCACCATGCGGCTGAGCCCCGCGTGGTGGACGGTTTGCACCACCTCGGTCACGTCCTTGTAGGCTTCGGGGATCTCCTCCACCAGCGTCGCCCGCGAGGCAGCCATGACATGGATGCCGCGCTCGCGGAGCTCGGCGTCGATGGAGCGGCCCTTGGCGGCCTTCATGGCGCCGTGGCGGCTCAGGAGCCGGCCCGCGCCGTGACAGGTGCTGCCGAACGTCGCGCTCATGGACTTTTCGGCGCCGACCAGGATGTATGAACAGCGGCCCATGTCACCCGGGATGATCACCGGCTGGCCGATATCGCGGTACGCCTCGGGGAGCGCCGGGTGGCCCGGGCCGAATGAGCGCGTCGCCCCCTTGCGGTGGACGCAGACCGTCTGTTCGCGTCCCTCCACGAGATGCCGCTCGATCTTGGCGATGTTGTGGGCGACGTCGTAGACCAGCCGCAGGCCCAGGCGGGCCGGCGGCAGGCGCAGCGCCTCCTGGAACGACTCGCGCACCCAGTGGGTGATGAGTTGGCGGTTGGCGAAGGCGTAGTTGGCCGCGGCGGCCATCACCGCGAGGTACTCCCGCCCTTCGGGTGACGCCACCGGCGCGCAGCAGAGCTGCGGATCGGGCAGCTCGATGCCGTACCTGGCCGCGGCCCGCTTCATGGCGACGATGGAGTCGTCGCAGACCTGGTAGCCCAGTCCGCGCGAACCGGTGTGGATGCTCACCGTCACCTGGTCCATGAACAGGCCCAGCCGGCGGGCCGCCGCCTCGTCATACACCTGGTCCACATAGCCGATTTCGAGAAAGTGGTTGCCGGAGCCCAGGGTGCCGAGTTGGGTCCGGCCGCGCTCCCGGGCTTTCTCCGAGACCCGGCCGGCGTCGGCGTCGGGAATCGCGCCGCGGTCCTCGATGCAGTCGAGGTCCTCCGCGTCGCCGTAGCCGTGGCGGATTGCCCACTCGGCCCCCTTCTCCAGCACCTGCCGCTCGGCCTTGGCGTCCAGACGCAGGTCCTTCCGCCGCGACCCGACGCCCGACGGCACGTTGCGGAACATCGCGGCGACCAGGTCGCGGATCCGGTCGACGACCTCGGGGCGGGTCAGCCGGGAGGCGAGCACGCGGACGCCGCAGTTGATGTCGTACCCCACGCCGCCCGGGCTGACCACGCCGTCGGCGGTGTCGAAGGCGGCCACGCCGCCGATGGGAAAGCCGTAGCCCCAGTGGATGTCTGGCATGGCCAGGGAAAACATCCGGATCCCCGGCAGGGTGGCCACGTTGGCCAGTTGGAGCAGGCTCTGGTCGTGGCGCAGCGACTCCAGCAGGGACGGCGAGGCGTAGAAGACGGCATCGACGCGCATGGGCCCATGGCGCGGGATCTTCCAGGTGACCGCGTCCACCGGCTCGATGCCGGCGATGATGTCCTCGATCTGAAAGCCCATGGGGCGCCTCGTCGTCACAAGTCGAGCACGATCCGGGCGTGCAGCCGCCCGGCGCCGCGAGTCACCGCGAGGTCGTGGTACGTCGCCGCCTTGACCACGCCGCGCACCTCGTGCCGCGCCGGGTCGAAGTGCCCGCCCTGCGCCTCGGCCTCGAGGCGGCGGCCGGTGGCGGCGCGCACCGCCAGCCGCGTGCAGACAAATCCCTGGGTGTCGAACAGGTAGATGAGCTCGTTGAGCAGTCGGACCAGCATGTCTTCGGGCGACTGGGCGTCCAGCTCGATGACGCGGCGTTCGCCGCTTTCCATCCGCGCGGGATCAGTGATCACCGCGCCCAGGCCCGCGGCGGCATGCGCGGCCAGCTCCGCCAGGTCGGCGCCGCTCAGCCGCAGGGCCACGTCGCCGCCGTGAGCTTCGATCGTGTACGATGCCTCCGCGTCAGCGCACAAGGATGTAAACCTGGTAGCCGCCCAGGTTGTCCGTGGCGTTGTCGTCGTTGATGCCCAGAATCAGGCGCCCGCCGACGTTGGTCTGGAACACCCGCATGGAGCCGATGACGAAGGCGCCGGGGTTGTCGCCGATCCGTCCGATCAGGGCGCCCGTGTTGGCCTTGGAGATGGGTTTCCAGAATCCGCTGGCGGTGCCCGGGGCGCCGTCAGGATCGCAGAAGACCTTGCTGTTCCGTTTGTAGTATACCTGGCCCTTGGCCATGATCTCCACCACCTGGCCGGGGACGAGGTCGATGCCGGTGTCCAGCCAGGCGGTGTCGCCGGGCAGAGCCAGCGCCTTGCGGCCCGTGTACACGGGCTTGCTGGCCGGCGCGGCGGCCGCCCCGCCGGCGGCCTGGCCGCGGCCATCCTGGTCCAGGGATGCCAGCGCGGCCGAGAGGGTCTTCTCCTGCTGCGGCGGCGGCATCGGCATGGCGGCCATGCGCTCCTTGACCAGATCGAACGACCGCGTGGTCTTGGTCAGGGAGGCGGCGGATGCGTACTGGCTGCGGACCTCCGCCTCCATGTTCTTGACGCGCTCCGCCGGCAGGGGATGGGTGCTCATGAAGGCCATGGCGGTGGAGCCCTTCTTCATGCTCTCCGCGTTGAGCCGCTGGAACATGCTGATCATGCCGCCGGGATCGTAACCGGACTGGACCATCGTGGCCATGCCCAGCTTGTCCGCCTGGCGCTCGTGGTCGCGGCTGAACTTCATGCTGGTCAGGGCGACGCCCACCCCGCCCAGGGCGTTGATGATCTCGCCCCAGCGTTCGCTCTTGGCGCCCACGCCGATGCCGGCGCCCATCACGAGGCCCGTGAGCAGCAGCTGCTTGGACATCTGGTTCGTGGAGTGGCGGCCCACCACGTGGGCGATCTCATGGCCGATGACGCCGGCGACCTCGCTCTCGCTGCCGGCGGTGTTGATGAGACCCCGGTTGATGTAGATATAGCCTCCCGGCAATGCGAACGCGTTGATCTCGCCGGTGTTGACCACTTGAAACTCGTAGCCGATATCCGGACGGAGCGAATTCTGGGCCAGTTTCTGGCCGATCTGGTTGATGTAGGACTGGACGAACGAATCCTGCACCAGGTCCAGCTTGGTCTTCAGCTCATCGGAATACTGCTTCCCCATGGACTTCTCCTGCTCTTCGGAGAAGAAATTCAATCCGCCGCCCACCTTCTCCTGCTTCTTCTCGGCAGCGACAGCGCCCGTCATCGGTAAAAACGCCAACAATCCGATGACGAAAACGCTCAGCCATACATGCCGTCGGCTCATGGTATCCTCCAACTTACCGGGTGGAATGTTCATTTCACTGACAGTATAATAACACACTCCTCGGATGGAAGAATGTATGCGTAAAGATTACCATCTGCACACCGAAGTTTCAGACGGCCGCTGGCTGCCGACGGACATTTTCCGCACCGCCGCCCGGCTGGGCATCGACGAAATCTCCATCACGGACCATGACGCGGTGGGCGCGTACATTCACTTCGGCGACGTGCGCCGCGACGCCGCCGCGGCCGGCATCCGGCTGGTGCCGGGCGTTGAGTTGGACAGCGCCCATGGCGGGGTGGAAATCCACATGCTCGGTTACGAGCTGGACCCGGTTCACCCCGGCCTCACCGCCTATCTCGGTGAGGTGCAGCGACTGCGCCGCGACCGGCTCCAGGCGCTGGTGGGGCGGATCAACGACGCCCTGGACGCGCCGGCCCTGGATGCCGCGGCCGTCTTCCGGCCGTGGCGCGACACCTGCATGATGCCCCACCTGATCCAGCCTCTCCTGGTTGACGGCCGTTTCCCGGACTACCGCACCGCCAAGCGCTGGATCAAGGAAACCGTGGGCCTGCCCGTG
>JAKQDH010000155.1 GCA_029558835.1 Planctomycetota bacterium
CGACACGACGCCGCCGACGCCTGACCCCATGACGTTTGCCTCGGCGCCGGCGCCGACCAGCACTTCGGCCATCGCCATGACGGCGACGACGGCCACGGATGCGCAGTCCCCGCCGGTGGCGTACTACTTCAACTTCGTCTCCGGCGGCTCCGGCGGCAACGACAGCGCGTGGCAGGGTTCGACGTCCTACACCGACAGCGGGCTGGCGGCGAACACGAGCTACACCTACCGGGTGAAGGCCCGCGACAGCGCATCGACGCCCAATGAGACCACCTATTCGGGCAACGCCACGACGGCAACGTGGATCCAGACGCCCACGGGAGTATCTTTCGGCACCGTGACCGCCAGCACGATCGGGCTGCAGGCGACCGGGACGCTGACCAACCTCACGGTGGGAACCTCCGGTGTGTACTTCGACTCGACGACGGTCGGTGGCGACGGCGGGATCAACGAGTGGGTACAGGTTGCGACCGACACGGCGACCGGCCTGAGCCCCAACACCCAGTACACGTTCCAGGTCAAGGCCCGCAACCAGAACAGCGTGGAGACGGTCTACAGCGCGACGGCCAGCAAGGTAACGCTCGCGAACGTGCCCGCGGCGCCGACGCTGAGCAATCCGAGCCAGACGAGCATGATGCTGGACGTGAACGCGAACGGTAACCCGGTTGGCACGCAGTTCGCCGTCCAGTGCACGGCGACGGCGGATGCCGCGTGGAATGGCAAGTATGTCAACGCGGCCGGTCAGCCCGTCGCGGCGGCCGTGTGGCAGACGGATGCCACGTGGGGGACGATCACGCTGCAGGGCATGCAGGCGGCGACGGCGTACAGCTTCGCGGTGAAGGCCCGCAACAGCGACAACCTCGAGACGGCCCTGGGGCCGGTGGCGACGCTGTCGACGTTGGACTACCCGTTCGGCGCTTGCTGCTTCTACGACGGATCCTGCGACGAACTTCAGCAGGCCGCCTGTACCGCGGCCGGCGGGGAAGGCTGGACGATCGACTTGGCGTGCGAGCCGAACCCGTGCCTGCCGTGGGGGGCCTGCTGCCTCAGCGCGGGCGGGTGCGTGGAGGCGACGCAGGTTGATTGCGGGACGATCCCCGGCGGCACGTGGCACGGGATGGCGACGGACTGCACCGACGCCGACGAGAACGGCACGGCCGACGCTTGCGAGTGCGCGCTGGGCGACGTGGAGTGCGATGCCGATCTGGACCTGGCCGACTTCGCCAGCCTGCAGGAGTGCTTCGGCCGGTTGCCGCTCCCGCCGGCCTGTGCCATCTTCGACTT
>JAKQDH010000159.1 GCA_029558835.1 Planctomycetota bacterium
CACGGCCTCGCCGAGGTTCCGGTTGGGCGGGTTGGGCAGGAGTTCCGGCTATTGACTTGCTCCGTAGTATTCCCGGGGGCGGCGTCTGGTCGCTGGCGTCGCTGAGGGAACGGAGGTTTTCAACGGAGTGTCAGATGTCGACGAGTCCTGCGAGGGGACTGCTGGAGCAACTCCAGCAGGTGCCCGATCCTCGGGGACGAAAGGGACAGCGTCATGCCGCGTCCGCCATGCTGGCGACGGTTGTCTGCGGAGTGTTGTGCGGTCTGACGAATCTGTCAGCGATCGTGCAGTGGCTGCACGCCCAGCCGCCGCGGTTCTGGCATTTGCTCGGTTTCAAATGGACGCCGGCCAGCGAGACGACGTTCCGCACGCTGCTGGCCCAGGTCGCTCCGGAGGCCTTCGAGCGGGCGTTGTGCGGCTGGCTGCCGCCCGCGCCAGCCGCAGCCGCCGATGAGCCCGCCGGCCTGTCGGTGGACGGCAAGCGGCTCTGCGGCACGCTCAGTCGGATCGCCGCCGCCCTGCACGCGGTGAACGTGTGGGATCACCGCACCGGCTGCGTGCTGCGTCAGCAACTCACCGGCGACACCAACGAGGCCAAGACCGCCGTCGAGATCTTCCGCGGGCTGCTGCTGGAGGGGCGGATCGTCGTCGGCGATGCGGCGTTCTGCCAGCAGGAGGTCTGTCAGCAGATTCTCGATTCGGGGGGCGACTACCTGCTGGTCGTCAAGGACAACCAGCCGCGACTGCATCAAGATGCCCAGAGCGCCTTTCGAGACTCGAAAGGCTTTTCCCCCTACCGACTCAAACAACGTCAAGCCCGGCGACGGCAGGCTGAGTCGCTCTCGAAAGGCCACGGCCGGATCGAACGCCGCACGCTCACGGTCTCGACGGTGCAGGGTCTGGGCCTCCGCGGCTGGCCGGGCCTGCAGCAAGTCCTGCGCCTGGAGCGGGTGGTCACGTCCGGCGACCAAGAGACGCGCACGGTCAGCTACGCCGTGACGAGCGTCTCCGTCGGCCGGCTCACCGCTCGACAGCTACTTCAGCTCTGGCGGGATCACTGGGGGATCGAGAACTCCTGCTTCTACGTCCGCGACGTGACGCTGGGCGAAGACCGCTGCCGTGTCCGCACAGGCCACGCCGGGCTGAATCTGGCCCACGTTCGCAACTTCGCCCTCAGCGTGGTCCAGCGCCTCGGCGCCGCCAACGTCGCCGCACAACTGCGTCAACACCTGTTCCACCCAACTGTCCTGCTCAAACGACTGATTCGCCCGGAATTCATGTTGACCTAACCGGAACAACGGCGAAGCCGTG
>JAKQDH010000163.1 GCA_029558835.1 Planctomycetota bacterium
AAGCCCGGCGGCGGGGGGCCCGTGACCCATCGGGTCCGGGCAGTGTCACGTCCATCTCGGGGAATCCTCCCGAAGTAGGGGCGGATGTCGCGCGCGGGGTGCGGAGGGTCGGCTCAGGCCGCGTACCCGGCGATAGCCGGCGGGGCAAACGCACGCCAGAAACTGCTTTCTGGCCGGTATGCAGTGGTGCTTTATTGGCGCAAGGTCCTATAAGCTGGACTTCGGTCATGTGTGCAGTTATGATGCGCGAAGTAGGACTGTGTTTCCTCCTCGGACGGGCCCGTGCGGTGCCCAGGCGCTGTTGGGACGAACAGAAATGACCCCCGCCGGCGCGGTGGGGCAGATCGGCGAAACGCGGGGAAGTTCTGGCGGATCGCCGGCGGATCACAACCTACGCACGAATGGAAGGGCAATGCGACGGGCAGGACAGAACGTGCCGTGCGCACCGGCAACGCCGGCGCGCGCGCAGGCCGACCCCACGCGGCCATTCGCACGTTCTGCCCCCAAGTTTCGTCGCCGACGCGGGAACCATCACATCAGGAGGAGTAAGTCATGCGCACGAGAGTCGTTGGTGTCGGATGCATCGTTTTGCTGGCTGTGGCAGGGTTGAGCGGGCCGGCGGCGTCGTGGTCGTTTGCCGAGACTGCTGCGCAGCCGGCGATCGGAGTGAGCGGCTCGGGGAGTGCGGATGCGGTGTCGGCGCGCGCGGACGCACCTGGGATGGAAGTGGCGGCCGAACGCGCAGCGCCCTCGGTCGGCGAGGCGCTTGACGCGGAGGAGCCGGTGGAGCTTCTGCCTGAAGGTGGCGGGCTGGCGTTGGCGTACTCAAATACCGTCAGCCCACGACGTTACCATGCGTACCACTTTCTGGACTATCTGTTGGCCGACGACTGCACGCTGGCCTGCGGCGGAATGCCGATGGAGCAATACGAATTTGTGCTCCGCAACCGAACTAGTGGAGCGAAGTCCTGTACGGTCAGCTTGTGGACCGGCACGACGCAGCCTGGGACGGTGATTCCAAACACGTCGCGAACCGTGACGACTACTAGCGGGTACGGATGGCAGACGTTCACGCAGGTCTTCACACCGAGCGTGACGCTGCCAAACAAGGTCTTCGTGGTCTTCGATCTGGCATCAAACGACCTTGGCGTGTCGATCGCTGAGGAAGCAGAGTTGGGTTACACGGACAGCGTCTGGTACTACCGCCCCAAGCTCGGCGGGCCCTGGATTGCGGGAGACTTTCCGACGGACACGGAGTCTGTGCGTTCGCGGCATTGCGAGGAGTACCACGAGCCTCCGCAGATGCCGGAACCGTGCGACGCGCTCCCGTACATCGGGCTTTGGTTCAGGATCTGGGTGGACACTGGCCCCGCAATATGCGGCAACGGCATTCGGGAGGGTTGCGAGGAATGCGACGGGACCGACAATGCCAACTGCCATGGCACGGTGTGCAAATCCGACTGCACGTGCTCCTGTATGCTTACCTGTCCGCCGGGCGCCCACATCGAGAACGAGCCGTGCGGGACGAGCGCGAACGGCTCCTGCCCCGACGCGGAGCCGATCGCGTGCGACGTGCCGGTGTGTGGGACGTGCTACTCGACGATATCGCTGCGTGACATCGACTGGTACAAGATCACGACCGCGGTTGACTCGAAGTACACCATGACGATCACGGCCGAGTTTGGCGTGATCGCGGGTCTGGCCGAGTACAACCCAGGCTACGAAGGCTCGGGGGATTGCAACCAGTGGACCGGTTACATCCGGCCGTCGGTGACGGCAAATGCCTGTGTGGAGAAGACGCTCAACGTCCCGTGCATGCGCGGCGGCATCTACTGGTTCTGGGTCAGCAAGACGTGGGAGGACTGGCCGTGCAACAACCCCTACGGCGAGATCGACTACGTGATGCAGGTGGATTGCGAGCCGTGCTACGAGTTCTGCCCGGCGAACACGCTGTTCGGACAGCCGGTGGCCGGGCCGGATGAGAACTGGACCGCGGGGGTTTCGGACTTCGAGTTCGGCTCCATCCGGTATGAGAAGTTCTGGGATCTGTACGGCGACATCTGCGATTTGCACTGGTGGGGTGTCACAGCGTGGCTGGGCGGCGGGAACACCGGCGAGGGGTTCCTGAAGTCCGTGACATGCAAGCCACCGTGGTCGCCATGCGTTGAGTCACCGATGGAGTTCCAGGTTTGGTTCTACGAGGATGCCGGTGGTCAGCCGGGCACCGTAAAGGCCACCTACAACGTGGTGGTGACCCCGGTGGCGACGGGCGACCTGTATGCAGGCTTCCCGCTGTACTACTTCTCGACGGCGCTGACGCCGTGCATCGATCCGGGCCTGCTGTACAACGGTTGGGTGTCGATCCAGGCCGTGGATACGACCCCGGAGGGCTGCTACTTCCTGTGGATGAGCGCGGACGAGACCGACGGGAAGTCGCTGCTGTTTGACGGGACGACCTGGACGACGGAGGCGTTTGACCTGAGCGTGTGCATAACGGGTAACCCGCACGACCCGATCGGTGCCTGCTGCGACACGACCTTCGGCCTAGCGGAGTGCTTTGACAACTTGCCTCTGAGCCTGTGCCAGGGTCCGAGTCTGCGGTTCCAGGCGGGCGCGGAGTGCTGGAAGTGCAGCATTAGCGGTCGGCAGTGCGACGGGCCGGAGGCATCTTGCCCACCGGGTGAGGGGGTGTGCGAAGGGACGATGGAACCACCGTGCGGCTATGGCACCTGCTGCCTGCCGGGCACCGAGCGCGAGTGCACGTACTTCCAGAACGAGGCGGAGTGCACGAACTTGGGCGGGACGTGGCATGATCCGGCTGAGGGGCTGCTGTGCGAACCGATCAACCCCTGCCCGTGCGACCTCTGGTGTCCGCCCGGCAGTGTCGCGGAGCAGGAGGGATGTGGTGACGACACGAACGGTGGGTGCAACATGTCCACGCCGGCGTTCGAGCCGATTGCGTACAACAGCACCGTGTGTGGCACCGCGTGGTGTGATGGGTCGACCCGTGACACCGACTGGTACGTGTTCACTTTGACTGAGCCGCAGGGAGTCTCCTGGGACATGACGGCGGAGTTCCCGTCGCGCGTTTTTGCGATCGATGCCGGCAGCGGGAACTGCCTGGATTACACGATCCTCGGTTCCGATACGACCGGCGTGTGCGAGACGGCGGAAGTGACCGTGTCACTCGACGCGGGCACCTACTGGCTGTGGGCCGGGCCCCGGGACTGGGACACGATCATCACCTGCGGTGACAATGATCTCTATTTCGCGAAGTTGGTGGTCGAGGAACCGCCACCGGTGTGCGGCAACAGCGTTCGCGAGGGCGATGAGGAGTGTGACGGAACCGACGACGGCGCCTGCCCGGGGCACTGCCTGCCCGACTGCACGTGCGAGCCATGTCCCGCGCAGACGTACTTCATCCCGTTCCCGCCGGACGGGATCACGGATGCTACGCAACCACATCCAATCAACGCAGGGACGCCGTGCAAGGGCATCGGAATGCCCGGTACTCCGCCCTGGCAGCCGATCGTCGTCATTCTCGGCGTGTCGGGTGCCGATCAAGTACGCTGCTGGGAGCTGTGCGAAACAGGGTACTCGCCGCAGTGCGGCCCAAACTCCATCACCAGCGTGGTGGAGGGCCCGGCGGGTGTGTACACGATCAACCTGGCGCATGGTATCTCGGCCTATGACGTGGGCGCGCCGGCGCCGGCGCTGGGCGTGGGGCACGTCACGACGATCCGCTACAACGGCGGGGCGTTTGTGAAGTACTACAAGCACCCGGCGAACGTCGATGGGTCGTCGTTCACGAATGCGCAGGACATCACGCAGCTCATTCAACGGCTCAACATCGCGCTCGGCGGCGGGTCGGTGCCGCTGTGGGAGGCGGACATCAACCAGAGCGGGACGATCACCGTGGCGGACCTGACCACGGAGATCAACCTGCTCACTGGTGCGGGCTTGTACGACATCTGGTTCGGTACGCCGAAGCCGACCGGCGCAGGTTGCCCGTAAGCGTTCGGCGAAACGGCTGCGGAAGGTGGCCGTTGGGTGCAGTCCCGGCGGCGGAATCTGAGCTTCCGCAGGATGGAGTGGCGGTGGGTGGAGACGCGGCCGCGTTTCCACCCACCTTGCTTCTGCTCCGGGAGCAGCCAGGCGGAGGAGCCGGGCGCTGCCGGTGAACGCCACGACCTGAATGCGTACGCACACGCACGCGCCGCTGGCATCTGGATTCGGCCAGGCGCTGGTCCAGACCTGTGTCCGGACGGTTCCGGTCGGCGGCGCCGAATCACGCACGGTGATTCACGGGGCGGTGGTGTGTTCCATTCCAGCCGCGGGGGCCGGCGCTGCTTCTTCAACGGCCGGCTCGGGTGATTCCGCAGGCGGCCGGGCGGGAGGGGTGACCCATTCGTCGGCTCGGGCGAGGGCGGCCGCCAACTCGCCGCCGTTAACGTAATCCTGCGGGCGGCCGGGCGGCAGCAGCCTGGCGGCCACGCAACTGCGGAGGGCGTAGCGGCGCTCGCCGATGCGGGTCAGCCCGGCGAGGCCCTCGTTCAAACCGGGGTCAATGTGGCACAAGCGGCGGAGCATATAGGCCAGCGTGCCCTTGTCGAGAATCTGGTCGGGCTGCATCCGCCAGGACGGCTTGATCAGTCCGCGGGTCTCCAAGGCCGCGCGCCGCTCCTCAAAGGTGACGGCGTGACCGGCCGGATCCGCGAGCAACAGGATCGCCCGGTAGCCCTCGTCCACGGTCACCACCGGGACGGCCGCGAGGTAGTGGACGAAGACGGCATCGTCCAGTGCGTTTGGATCCTGCACGGGCTCAAAGCGACGTAGCGGCGCCGCGCAACCGGCCAGCGCGGCCGCCCACACCGGGAACATCCACAGCCACAATGGCCATCCCGTAGTCCGGCCGGGCAGCATGGAACGTGCTTCGCTCACTAAGGGGCGCGGTTCGGATCGATCGCCAGGGGCGGTAGAGGCCGATGTAACGTACACGTCAGAAGCTCCAGTTCAGGCCGACCAGGACGAAGGCGCGGGTGGTACGGTCATCGAAGGCATCACCGGGGAAGAACAGGCCGACGCGGGTCGTCCAGGCCAGATCACAGGTAATCGCCCAGTTGGCGTAGTAGTCCATCTCCCAGCCGAGGTAGCCCGAAGGCAGATCGGCCGTCGGGTCGGAAATCGCGGCCTCCCGGTGGTGCTTGTGGAAGAGGAACCACTCCGTTCCCAGTTGCAGGTCCTTGCAGGGGGCGTAGTCGGGCAGGGGGAAGCAGGAGGCGCCGAGGCGCCAGGCGTGCAGGTTGGCGTACCGGGGTGCGAGAGCCAGACCGAGGTTGCGGTAGCCGAAGCCGACGAAGCTGCTGTCGTAGCGGTTGTCGCCGGCCCGCGTGGGGTCGGAGGACGCGCCGCCGGAGAAGGTGGGACTAAGGTCGCGCTGGCGATCTCCACTGGCGAAGATATACGCGAGTGAGACGCGGGGTCGGTAGCGGCCGGGGAGGAGGTACTCCAGCTCGCCGTCGTACGCCCAGGCGCGGATGACGTTCGCATCCCGGCCGCCGGCGTCGGCGTGGCTGTGGCCGCTCTCGAACACGCCTTCCGTGCGGTAGATCAAGCGGGGGAGCAGCTCACCCACGCAACCGAGGCCGGCGTAGAACGAGTCATACTCGAATGGCTGCTCGAGCGATGGGCGTGACTCGTGGTTGTGGTCACGCTGCCAGAGGGCATAGGCGAACGGTTCGTGTCGGTCCCAGTGGCGATAGCGAACCTCACTACCGAAGAACGCGCGGCTGGTGCGTTCGGCCGTGCGCGCGAGGTCGAAGTCGGGCGTCGAGCCGACGGTCCGGCCGGCCAGACCGCGGAAGTCGAAACCGTAGGCGCTGAGCGTCAGCGAGACGTGGTCCAGCGGCGTGGCCAGGGTCAGACCGTTACCGAGGCGGACGAAGTCGCGGCCGGCCAGCAGCACGAGATTCGAGAAGCCGTCGGCCGGGCCGTCTTCGCGCAGCCGAGCCAGATCGAAGCGGTAGTAGCCGCGCTCGAGGTTGGGGCCCTCGATGTCGTCGTCGTTGCCGTCGTAGGCGTCGCCGCTGTTGAAATCGAGCAGGCCGGCGCGGGTGCGGACGTACCACTCGTGGGCTCCGCGGGAGGCCGTAACCCGGCCCCACAGCCGCAGATCATACCGACGCAGCGTCCGCGAGCTCTCCAGGCCGTCATCGAAGAGGAAGACGTAATTGCTCAGCCAGCCGCCGTAGTCGAGGGAGAGCCGCTGGGCGAGCGTGGCTTCGGCATCCAACTGGGCTCGCAACTGCTCGTCCCAGGCGCGCTGGCGGTTGACGAAGGAGTCCGGGTCGCCGGCGGGCGGTTCGACCTGCGCCGTGGCCGGGCAGGTCGCGACGAACCAGGCGATGAGGATGGGCACCCGGTATGGCAGTCTGCGGAGCACCGATGCCTCCCGATTCGCATGCGGACTCACGGCCAAGGGGCTGGGGCAACGCATCCGCAGCGCGCCGCTGGACGACTCCTGAGTGAACGTACGCAGTCGTGCGACCGTCAGGTTGCCGCTGCACCGCGCGGGCTGCCCTTGACACTCGGCGTCAGGGGGAGCAAGCCCGCGGCACGACTGCGCCGCCGCCAACCCCCTATGTTCGCCGGCCGGGACCACGCCGAAAGAGATAGCGGAGCCCGCATAACGCGATGATCACCAGCGTGGCCGTCGCCACCTGAGCGGCAAGGCGCAGCGAGCGCAGGGTGACCTGCGCCTGCTGCGAGAGTACCGGCAACTCGTTCAAACGCACCTGCGTGGCCGCCAAGGCCTCCTGCACGCCGACGACCGCCTGGCGGAGTTCCTCGTTGGGAAGGCTCTGGACGGTCTTCTGGGCCTGTTGGAGCACGCGCTGGGTATCCTCAAACGAGGTCGTCAGGTTGGTTCGCAGTTGTTCGACGGCGGCACGCAGGTCGTCAAGCGCCGCATTGGCCTGTTGGAGCAGGATGTTGACGCGGTCGAGCTCGAGGACGCGCAGACGCGAATCGAGGGTTTCCGCGACGTTCAGGACGGCCGTGGCCGCCCGGCGGATGGGCGCGTCCGCCAGTTGCTGCTGCAGCGCCTCGGCTGAGGCGGCGAGGTTCGCCCGCAATTGGGCTACCTCCTCCGGGGAGACCGCCTCGACGCGTTCGCGTGCACACTGCGTGAGTTGCTCGAGTTCGCGCAGGGTGGCGTTAACTGCCTCGACATCGAGTTGATCGAGCCGGCCGCGGGCGGCGTCCCAGAACTCCCCGCGCTTCTCCACTTCCTGGACGGTGCCCGTGGGCTCGATCTTGCCGATCAGGGCACGCGTGCGGGCCGTGCCGCTTTGGACAACCTTGTCGGCGGTGTGGCAACCGGCCGGAAGGCACGGCAACGCGACGGCGACCAGGCAGACTGCCCACGCCGTGAAGCGGGACGCCGCTGCTTCGCCTCGGCCTGCGTATACCATCGGTGCCATTCCGCGCCAGAAGGAAGGGTGTGGCGGGCCGCCGCCGTTCCCGCGCAGCGGTTGAATCGTACCCGGTGCCCGGCGAAGCCGCAACCACACTGAGCAAAAGGACCAGATTGGGAAACGGCAGGGTGGCATGCCCAAGCCGAAGGCGCCGGCATGCGGGCAGACAGACCGGCATGCCGGCGCGGCAGTCGCTTGTTCGTCCCACGGAGAGCATGGCGGCGCTGCGCTTGGCCATGCCACCCAATGCAAGGCGGCGCTGCGCTTGGCCATGCCACCCGACGCCTGGCGGTGCGGGAGTGCGGTCAGTTGCGGCCGCGGGCGATGGTCAGGTAGTAGGCCAGCGTGGCGATGGCGGTGAGGGTGGCGGCCACGTAGGTCCAGGCGGCCGCGTTGAGTACGCGGCGGACCTCGGGTTCCTCCTGTTGCACGATCAGGCCGTCGGCCCGCAACATCTGCAGCGCTCGGGCGCTGGCGTTGTACTCGACGGGCAGGTTGACCAACTGGAAGAGGACCACGGCGGAGAAGAGCGCGATGCCTACCCAGATCAGGCCGGTCATGCCCAGGAAGATGCCGCCCAGGACGAAGGCGAAGGAGAGGTTGCTGCCAATGGAGGCCATCGGCAGGATGCCGCCGCGCAGGGCGAGCGGTCCGTAGCTGGTGGCGTCCTGGATGGCATGCCCGGCCTCGTGGGCGGCGATGCCGAGCGCGGCGACGGAGCGGCCCGCGTACACGTCGGGACTGAGCCGCAGTACCTTCGCCTTGGGGTCGTAGTGGTCGCCGAGGTAGCCGTGGGTGGGCTCGATGCGGACGTTCGCCAGGCCGTAGGAACGCAGGATGCGCTGGGCCGCCTCGGCGCCGCTCAAGCCCGTGGTGGCCCGGACGCGGCTGGCATGTGCGAACGCGCTCTTCACCTTTGCCTGGGCCCAGATGCCCAGGAGAACGGCCGGACCGATGAAAACGAAGTACATCGGGTCGAAGACGATACCGAGCATGGCAGAGTCCTCCGTGTTCCTGATGCACAGCTTCTTGCCTGGCCGCAGCAATCCCGTGGCACCGGCGTCCTACCGGTGGACGCACGGAGGAAACGCCCGTGCCACGCTTGCGGCTGCGGGCAAAGTCCGCGTTGAGCGATGCTGCCTGCCTGCCGCGGTGGCATCCACCGGGCGCGGCTCAAGCGAGCCCCCACCCGGCCCAGCGGGGGGGATTCAGGGTAACCGATTATACGGTCTTCGGCCACTTGCGGTTCGGTGTGCGGACCACGGCCCCGGCCGCACTGCACCCGCACGTGTTTAGCGTGGGTGCCATGACTTCACCCGCCACGGGCAGGGGCAAGCGCGCGGCGTCTGAACCCCTCTCCCCTCGGGAGGGGGGTAGGGGTGAGGGCAGCGGAGGCAATGACGCCTGCCTGAGGCACGGAATACTCCCCCCCGACGCGGGAAACGCTAAACATGTACCTGCGCCCGGGTGCGGAAGGGAGCGAGCGCGGGCGTCGTCTGCGCGCCGCGGTCGGCGGCGCGTAACGGGAACACTTGGGGTCCCCGTGTCGACCGTAGCGGGCCAACGCTACCTGCTTAACAGACCGGGAGGCCACGCGGAAGCCGTCAGGCACCCCGAGGTCGTGGGAGGCCGCCCCGTATGCTCTCTCCTGACGATCGCCGGCGGAACGCAGCACCGGGGCTGCGGGGGAGAGGGCCGGGTCAGGGAGTCACAGCGTTGGTACCTTTCGTCTCCTCGGAGGATTTCGCCGCCTCCCCAACCGCCGCCGACCCGCTCGCGGCCGCGTCCTCCGGCCTGGCTACCTCGGACGACGCTCGCTGCGCCTGCAAGCGGACCAAGTCAACCACCTCTCGGACCTTCTGCGGGTCGTCAAGAACATCCCTGGCTAACGTCTCCAGTTCCGTCTCCCCGCCGCCCATCTCTCGCTGAAGTCTGAGCAGTTTCTCGATCAGCATGCCCCGATACAGGACCAGGTCGTTCTGGCGCATCACCTGTTCCCGCGCCGCGATCTCCTCCTGGCTTCGCCGTACCAACTCCTGATAGGCGGGGTCATCCGGGGGGCAGTCAAACTTGTGAACCACCGGGACCGTCTGAGCCGTTTGCGGCGGTCGGTGGTCGAGAATGGTATTCAGGCCGCGCAGACAAACCGTGGCGACCTCGCGTTGCGTTTCTCCGGACTTCTCGCGCAGGGCTGCCCGATGTTTCACCTCCAGCGCGTCCGCCCAGAAGACGTACACCTGGCAGCGCTTAGTCAGTTCCAGGGGTAACTCCAACGCCCTCCGGCAGTACTCGACGGTTTTGTCGGGCGCGCTCATGCCGTTCTGCGCGTAGATCACGGCAATCTCCGCGTAGATCATGCCCTTTTCTTCCGGGGTACGACTTCCTTCCAGAAGAGCCAGGCATTCCGCCTCCAGCTTCTCGCTGGGAGTGGTCACCCCACTCCTCTGCATGTCGATTGCCGCCAGGCTGCGCTGAAGGTCGCCGGCATCCGCCCACGCCGCTCCCGCCGCCGAACCGCAACAGACCGCGACCGCGATGGTGTACTTGGCTAAGCGATTCATTTGGGACTGTCCTTTCTCGAACATCCACCGATGCTGGGCCATGCAGCACCCCATGCCCTGACTCATCACTGCCACGGGCCCTGCCAGGACCCGTTGGCAGTGTTGGTGGCCTCGATAGACACTCTCGCGGCGGCATCCGCTCCACGGTAGTCTCGGGGGTGGTTTTCCCCGGGCAGCCAGGCCACCCAGTTACCGCCTTCGTCCTGGTATTCTTCGGGCACGCGGACGTCGATGTGGAAATCGACATACCCACCGCCCGGAGGGGGTTCGTCTAGCCTGCCGATGCCGTCGCCGCACTGCGACACGTCGTCCGTCGTCCCGTTGGCCGGGTTGACACTCCACGGAACAATAGCGGGGGCGCGGTTTCCAGCCGTGCCGTCAGGCCAGGTATACGCCTCCCCCGGGATGTTCTCGCGGAACTGAGCCCGGTAGAAGGAAACCGTCAGGGGCTGCACGGTGCAATCGAAGCGGGTCGAGGCACCAATCGTGTTGTTCGGCGGTCCCGCGGCGCCGCAGCCGTTGTTGGCGTTGACGGCGCTGTCCATGCCGGTCGGGGCGATGACCGTGTACTCGATATCACAGCTCGCCGTACCGAACGTGGCTTTGACCCTGGATACGGAGGGGCTCCTGCTGGCCGTGAACACGGTGCTGGTCCCGGAAACCGGGCTGACGATTCCGCCGCCGCTTACGGACCAGGTAACCACGACTCCGAAATTGGTGGAAACGGTCACCCTCTCTGCGATTCCAAGGGTGGTCCTGTCCCTGTTGGCCGGGGTTTCGGCCTCTGTCTGAGACGTCCGCGTCAGGACGGCGAGCGTCGCGGCGGTGCTCGTGACCTTGCCGCAGTCATCCGTGACCTCACAGGTAATCTGCGCTCCATGGTCGGCCGCTTGCACGTTGTTCACCATCAAGGTCAGGTTGTCGGTGCCCACGTTCACGCCGTTCTTCTTCCACTGGTAATGGAGAGTGCCCTCGCTGGAGGTTGCGGCAATCGTGAAAGTCGCGGCATCACCAAGAGCACAGACTCCCGTGTTCTGGGGTTGCTGCGTGATGGTCGGATGGTACTTGGCGCACCGCGTGCCGGGGCCCTTGTAGACGCCGCCGCACTCCTCCTCCTTCTCCTCGACGCAGACGGCGTTGCCGTAGCAGCAGGCGCCCTTCTCGCAGGGGTCGGGCGTGCCGCAGGCCTCGCCGGGGAGGAACTCGCCGTTGAGGTCGTCGCAGCAGAAGTCGGTGGTGGTAACACACTGTCCGTTCGGCTTGCAGCAGGCGGCGGTCGCGTCGCATCCGGCGCCCTCGTGGAAGGTGCCGCCCGCGTCGAGGCAGCAGCGCTCGTAGGCTTCCTCGCACAGGCCGTTGTCGAAGCAGCAGGCCCCGTAGCCGCCGCAGGTCGTGCCGTTGCCCTGGAAGAAGCCGCCCGCGAAGTCGCAACACTCGCTTCTCGTAATGATGCAGTGCGTCAAGTCGGTGAAGCAGCAGGCCCCGGTCGGCGTGCAGGTCGAGTGATCGCCGAGGTACTGCCCGCCGGCGTCATCGCAGTCGGACTCCTTCCGGATTGAGCAGCCGCCGGACGAATCACAGCAGGCGCCTTCCGCAGGATCGCATTCACACCAGTCGCCAGACGGACAGGGCGGTTCACCCTCCGGTGGGCGGCAGGCGACGTTCGTATAGTCCAGACAGCACTCCGGATCGCCACACTCGCGCGAGAACAACTGCGTGCACGTCCCGCCGGGGCAGGCCGCGTCGTAGCACAGGTCACCATCGCGCAGCGGGCAATCCTGACACGAACCGTCGATGCACGTCACCTCGTAAATGCAGAACTTGCCCTTCGGCGGCCGCACTCGATGACGCTCCCGAGAACCCTGCTCCACCACGAACACGACCTGCTGCGACTCGGGATCGCCGGGAATCACCTCCTCGACGCCCGCGACGAACTGCGCGCCCGGCGACAGGTACAGCCCCAGGTCAGGATTCACCTCATGGACAAACGGGGACTCGAAGCTCTCCAACATCAGCGGTGGCAGGCCGGCCGTCCCGGTATCGAGCACTACCGTCTCCCCCGAGCCGCCGCCGGGCCCGGTGAATGCGTTCTGGAAGCCGGCGAAGTCCGCGAGATTCGCGGCGCCGCTGTGATCCAGATCGCTACAGACGAAGTCCCATTCCCCACACTCCCCGGCCGGACCCGTCAGGCCGAAGCACGCGAAAAACCCGTTGTAGTCATCCAGGTCGACGTCGCCGTCGCCATCCAGGTCGCCGCCGGGGCCGCAGCCGCCAACCCTGGTGAACGTCAGCAGCGGCTGGACATACAGCGTGGAGTTGAACGTCCCGCCGTTGGCGTGTGTCTTGGTGGCCGTCATCTGGCCCATGGGCGCCGGCGTACTGGGTGAGAGACCAACGCGCACATCCCAGAAGCCGGGCAACCCGCCGTCGTGCAGCACCAGAATCGGCTCCGCTGAGCGCAGGCTCAGTTGGGTAATCTCGAGGGGAACCAACCCGATCGCCCCAACCGGCTCCCACGACTGCACCGGGTCGAACGGCCGCTCGATGACGGTATCCGTGTCGCTGGTCTCGGGATCAAGCGGTTCGCCCACGAAATAGACTGTCCCCTCGAACGGCTCGCTACCGGGGCCGAAGAAGCCGGCGGGAATCGTGTACTCGGCCGTGAAGTCCTGGTACGAGTTGTCAGGGTCGTCCTCGTGGTACGGTGTGTACCACAGGTCAGTGTGCGGTCCCCACTCTGACCATACTTCCAGCGTGTAGTTGCCGCACTGGGAGCCGTAGCCGTCGACCACGATGTAGTAGGTCAAACCCCCTTCCAGCGGAACGTCGGTCAAACGCGAGACGAAGTTCGCAAACTGCGGACTGCTGCACGCATCGTCGCTGCAGCCGATGACGGTACCGGGACATGACCCCGCGTAGACGTAGACCTTGGTGTCGTAGTTCGTGCCGTCCACGCAGAGGTCGATCGTAACCGACTCGTTCTCGGCGGGCGTATAGGAGTACACCACGTCCGGAGCATGCGAGTTGCCATACGGACATACCTCATCGTAGTCGTGGGTGAAGTCGCAGGTATTGCCGGTGCTCGTGAAGGGCAGGGAGCCGACGGAGAAGGCGACGGCGCACGTGTCCCCCGTAGGCGGGGGCTGGGCCGGCTCACAAAGCAGCGTGGCCACGTAGTCCGCACCGCAGGGCACCCCGCTGAATCCCGAGGTGGCAGCCCAGAGCCAGACGAGCCCGGGTCCGACGCCCGTCTGGCTCGTCTGCACGGAGAACTCCACGCAGGCGTCCCCGGTGCCGCTGGCGATGATCTCGAAGTCGGAGCAGTCGCCCGAGACGGCATGGATGATGATGCCCAGCGTCGGCGCCTCGCCCCGCAGCGTCCAGGTCAGCACCGTTGGTTCAGCCAGGGCGACCTCGTACCAGTCGGTGTCGCGGTACTCGATCCCCTCGAACAGGAAGGTGCCGTACCGGGCGCACATCACCTGCCCACAGGAAATCGGCTGAAAGACGGCCGGTATGGAGCCGCAGCCGCCGTTGTACTCGTCTTCGTAACCACTGTGGCAGTCGGGCTCCCCCTCCGGCACCCCGCCGGCGGGACACTCCAGCACGCATTCGTTGTCGGGCTCAACCGTGAGATGGTAACTGCCGCAGGCCGTGCCGTAGCCGTCCACCACGATGTAGTACGTTCGCCCGGCCAGCAGCTCCACCTCCGTCAAGTAGGACACGTGGTTGGGCGGGTACTGCGGCGTGTTGCACGCGTCGTCGTTGCAGGCGACCACCGGTCCCGGGCACGTCGCCGCGTAGACGTACAGCTTCGTGTTGTAGTCCGTGCCGTCGTTGCAGAGGCTGATCGTGACTACTTCGTCCACGGAAGGTGTGTACGCGTAGACCACGTCCGGCGCGATCGAGCCGCTGAATGGGCAAACCGCGTCGTAGTTGTTGGCATAGCCGCACGTCGTGCCCCAGTCCTCGAAGGGCAACCCCGGGATGACGACGGCCTCGGCGCAGGTATCGCCGCCCTGACGGAGGGCCGCAGCAGCGGGCGGCGTCCGGCCGACGGAGCCCGCCCCGACGACCTCGCGTTTGCCGGTCAGTGGGTCCCCGAGCATCACTGCGGCGGTCAGGGCGAACACCAGCGCAACGAGCGAAGTTGATCTGACCATGACATTGTCCCCCACGGCATGACTGTCCCCCGCGATATTCCCCCAGGAATGTCGGCGGAGTCGCTCAGGTTCGGGCCGGCGCACCGAGTGAAGTGAGTCCCCAGTCCCGCTGGCCTCAACAAGTGTGCTTCAGGATACCACGCGGCGGGGCGCAAAGTCAAGCCAGGGCACGAAGCCTACGGGCGGCTGCCGTGGGGTCCGCGACACATTGAGTGCCTTGCTGAGCGCGGCAGGGTCGGTCTGTTCGTGCCGTCACCCCCCCGGTTCCTGGTATGCATGGGCGCCAGGCCCTCATCCGCCGCGGGCGGGGGTGGGCAGGCGCCGCGGCTGCGGAGGCGTGCTTACCCGTGATAGAGGTCGCGGGAAAGCGTAGCCCGCCCAACGCCGAAGCCGCTAAACGTCTACGCCACTGCGTGGCCGACGCCACGCCTGCAGCGGGCCGCCCAACGAGCGTGCGCCCCCCCGCGCCCCGGCCGTGGGGTTCGGCCGTTCCGTAACGGTCGGGCTCCGCGGTGTCGGCGCCGCGCCGGTGATTCAGAAGAACTTCTCCACGCGCACCGGGCGGTCCGGCAGGAAGGTGCCGGCGCGGAACGCCTCCGCATGCATCAGGACGACGTTGCCTTCCGCATGCGACTTGCCTGCCCGACAGTGCAGCGACCGCAGGCCGCCGAGCCAGCGTCGGGCATCGCCGACGAAGAGCAGGTCGCCTTCCTTGACGTGGAGGCGATACATGTCCTGCACGCCGAGGCGAACCAGCGGGTACTCAGGTGGATTCTGTCCGGACTCGGCCAACTCGTGACGGCGATCACGCTGCTCCGGCGTTTCCTGGTCGCTTACGTGGGCAACGTACTCCTCGAAGGTCAGGCTGGGCGTGGCGGGAGTGGTGCCATCCGGGGAGACGCGGATCGCGGCTTTGATCGGTCGTCCGCGCTGGAAGTCCGGCTCAGCGCCCTTGAACCTGCGCCGCCCCAGGTCGATCGAGCCGATCCACAGGCCGGCAATCTCGTGCAGCGGCTTGGGCTTCGTGAAAAGCGAGATTACGATACCGATCGTGCCGGCGACCAGCAGGCCGAACAAGGCGGTGATGTACGAGTAGGTTCCGTCCTGGGCGGGCTCGCTCCCATGCAGGTCGGCAATGGGCTTCACCAGCGCGGGGAAGAACTTCGACGCGTAAATGAGAGCCGCCCCGAGGAACATCGACCAGAACGCGGCCGCCGGCGTGTAGCGCTTCCAGAATGCGCCGAGAAACACGGACATGACCAGCGGGGGCGTCACGGCCGCGATGAACTCGCCGTGGGTCCGGTAGAGGTCCTGCTTGAACGAGAAGTAGATGCCCAGCCCCAGGCTGATGCCTGACCCGACCAGTGTCACCCAGCGCGCGGTGGCGAGGTAATGCCGATCGGGGGCGTGCTTCTTGATATACGGTTGATAGATATCGTAGACGAACAGGGCGGCCACGGCGTTGGTGAGCGTGTCAATGGTGGACATCAGCGCGGCGCACAGTGCTGCCAGTACGAACCCGAACACGCCGGGATGGCAGACCAGCTCCGCCACCGTCACGAACACTTGCGTTGAGCTGGTGTCGGGATCCAGTTGCCCGCGTGCCACCATGGCCCGCCCCACCCAGCCCGCGCAGCTCACCACCACCGCGGAGATGGGCAGCAGGAACACCGTGTTGAACAGGATGCACTTGCGGCCGTCGTTGACGCTCTTGGCCGCCAGGAAGCGCATGATGAGGCCCTGGTTGATGAAGAGGAAGGTGATGCTGCTGGCGATGCCGTCCTGCCAGAAGATGCCCACGAAGTTGAAGTCCTCGGGGCGAGCGAAGCCGGCGAAGGGCAGGCGCGCGGGGAGGTCGAGACTGGTCCACCAACTGCGCAGGCCGGCCACGATCCCGCCGTCCATGCCCAGGTGGTCCAACCCCAGCAGCAGCAGCACGCCACCCGCCAGCAGCAACATGGCCCCCTGAGCCAAGTCGGTGAAGATGACGGCCGTCTGTCCCCCGACGGCCACGTAGATCGTCGTCGCGACGGTAATGACGACCATGGCCGTGTAGAGGTTGACACCCAGCACGGCGTGGGCGGCCACGCCCAGCGTGTAGATGTTGTAGCCGATGTAGGCGATCAGATACGTCAGCAGGATGATCACGGCCATCAGGCGGCTGCGGCCGTCGAAGCGGCGTTGGAAATACTCGGGGATCGAGCGCACGCGGGCGAAGTAGATGATCGGCAGCCAGCCGAACATGAAGAACGGCACGAAGAACCAGTCGTTCATGTAGGTCATCGAGCTCGACATGCCGTACTCGAAGCCCTTCTGCGAGTACTTGATGAAGCTGTAGGAACCCACTCCGGTGGCCACCATGCTGAAGCCGATGAGCCACCAACTGAACCGCTGTCCGCCAAAAAAAAAGTCACGCGTGGTCCGCGTGGTCCGTCCGAAGAACGTGCCGAACCCCAGAATCCCCACGAAATACGCGATGATGATCACGTAGTCGAGCGTGGTGCCGCGGGCTTGTGCTTGTGCGAGCAGAGTGCCGGTCATGCGGGGGGCCCTCCGGTGGGCGTCGCCGGCAGCACGTACAACGCCGCCAGGTACCACAGCAGGTGAATCCCCGCATACCAGGCGAACCCGAACACGAGCACGCCCAGCCAGAAGCGGTCCTCGCGCCGACTCAGGTTGCAGCTTCGGTAGCCCAGGATCAGGGCCAGGCCGATCACGAAGACGACCCCACCGACACCGTATTGGTACAGGTAGGGCCACCAGTATTCGGGAATGCCCATGGCTGTTCTCCTCGTTGAGTCACAACCGACGACCCGCGTGGGCGGAGACAACCGGCGCCGCGGCGGCCTGCCCAGGGGAAGCGAGGGTAATGTACGGCAACGGCCAAGTCAGGGGAAGCGCTGCGCCGAGAAGGCGAGGCGTGCGGGCGACTCGCACGCCGCTGATCGCCGGCGCCCGGACGGGCCCCAGCGGGAGACGGTTGCGCGCCCCACCGGCACGGCCTGCGGGGAGGTCCGCTACGGAACTGGGGCGATGCGGGGGGTATTGCCCATTCGCCCCGCGAACTTGCGGCCCGTGTTGTCCGCTTGTCGGCGGTTGCGGACGAACTTCAATGGGCCTTGATCTTGCGGGGTGTGCGGGTTGTGAATTGATTCTGTCGCCGGCGCGCCAATGGCTGTAAGTCGTGGTGGTGCAAGGAGTCGCGGCCGGACAACACGATCGCGGTTTGGTTAGCTCACCCCAACGGATGTCGGCGCGCCAAGTTGGGGAGTTTGGCCGTGAATTAGCGCCTTTTTCATTGTCGATGAACATGTGGACGCGAGGTTCGGCGTAGAATGCGGGGACGATCGAGGGGGCCGGGATGCGCCTGGATGAGGGGACTGATCTCGCTGCCGCGGTTCTTTAGCGCTACTGCCTTGAGAATCGTAGCCGGGTGGGGTAGTATGCGGCTTGAGGCGTGCCCGGCGGCGTGGCGGGCACGTGAGTCTCCGCGGAGCGGCGGCGCGTCGCTCGCGTATCCGTTGGCGCAACATGGTGACGGCGTGCGGGGGATGGTCCCTAGCCGTTGAGGTCGGCGCGGATCACGCAGGCGGGGGAAGGTGCAGCGGCAGGGCGGTGATCGGCGCTCGACGATTGCAGCGCCCGGTGGCTGCGTCTTCGGCACCGGGCAAGGCAGGAAGGCAACAACATCGGAGGCGAGCCAAGTGGTACCCGGCACGAAGGTCTCACGGAGGCGCGGTAAGTATCACTGGTCACGACCGGCGGGGCGCGGGGACAGTGGACGCGCCGGCTTTACGCTGGTGGAACTGCTGGTGGTGATCGCGATCATTGCGTTGCTGCTGTCGATTCTGCTGCCGAGCCTGGCCTCGGCGCGGGGCGCGGCGAAGGCGGCCGCCTGCGCGGCGCAGCTCCACGGATGCGGCAACGGCTTGGCCGCGTATGGCACGGAGTTCAACGAGTGGCTGCCGGGGTACAACACGTCCGGCGTGGCCATCCGGGCGCTGCGCTTCAAGGCCACGTCGGAGTCTTGGCGACTGAAGAAGCCCAAGGTTCCCGTGCAGCCGCAGGATTGGATCACCCCGTTCCTCAACCTGGAGGGCAGCCTGCCTGACAGCCGGGCCGAGCGTTTCCGGATCGCTACAGATCACTACAAGTGCCCTTCACAGCGGGCAGTACAGTCGCGGCTGTACCCATTCAGCGGCGGCGGCGTGCCGGATTGGGCTGAGTTCACGGCCATGGAGGACTGGGTGGCGCTGAGCTACCTGATGCCGGTGCACTTTCAGCTTTGGGGACAGCGACAGAACGACGAACCGCAGGCGCCAATGTTGGGCATCCCCGGAATGATGGTGCGCGTGAAGGCGGCGGATCCGGAGTGGGAGGTGCGCGTGCACGACTATGTTTCGCGGATCGGGCGGGTGGGAGCCCCCGCGCAGAAGGTCGCTGCCGCCGACGGCACGCGGTACCTCACGGACCAGGACACCCTTGATCACGACGTAAGCCCCTTTCCCACCGACTTCGGATCGTTTAGCTCGTCGGGGGCATGGTGGCAGGGTTCGACCGCGTACGGTGTGGCTATGCCCGGCACAAACTGGGATGACGAGCCGATCACCGCTCGCTCGCCGAGCAACGGGCGGAACCTGAGCCTGTCGTATCGACACGGCAAGGGCTCGTCAGCCGGCGGCAGTTGCCAAGGCAACAAGGGCGCCATCAACGCGCTGTTCTTTGACGGACACGTGAAGACGCTCTACGACCGTGAGTCACGCAAGATCGATCTCTGGTATCCGAGGGGAGCGGTATTGCAGGCTCCGGAGGAGGGAATGCACAAGGTGGAGGAGAACTACGTGATTCGGTGAGCGGGGGTCACGGTTCGGTGCGGCGCGAGGTTCCTGTTCTGCCGGCGGGTGGGAGGGGCACTTCCACGCGGCGACGAGAGTTTCGGGGTGGCGAGGCGGTGGGAGAGGGGAATTCAGGTCCCGGGTGCGGGCCCGGCTGGCTCGAGCGTGCAGACAGCCGGGGCCGGGCTGACGCCTTTGCCCGGTGGTGCGACCCCAACCCATGTCATTAGGTTTCAGGAGGAGTCAAGAGGATGTGGAAGCAGGCGTTTGGTTCAACGGCGGTGGTGGCACTGGCCCTGGGCGGGGTTGTGCAGGCACAGGATAGCGTTTCCAACAATCTGGGTGGCTTGCCGGGGGATGCCGTTTGGGTGTGGGACGGGACCGAGCAGTGTAACGACTATGTGGTTGACCTGGTTCCTTTCGAGGCCTCCTGGGGCACTCAGTTCGGCATTGCGCCGCTGGTGAAGTCGGGCAAGTCGACGGTAGCGCACTTCAACTGCCTGCTCAGCGCACAGGGCCTCAGCCGGAAGCACGCGCTCGCCGTGGGCTTCCCGGCCGAGGCGTACATGCTCTGGGAGAACGTTCCGGGCGCCGGCGTCAATGATGACGAGAATGACGCGGGTGTGCTATTGCCGGCATCGGGCTCGAGCAACCAGTTCGCGGCGGTGGCGGCGGAGTTTGGCTACACCGACGCCGTCCCACAGCGGGATTACAACGGCATTGTCGGAGCCGTCGTCAACTATCGGCCCACCAACCCGAGTCGTCTGTACGTGCACCGGGTGACGGCGGCAACGAACAGCGCGGGGGCGACGGAGAACCGCGCGCAGTTCGGCATCGGGGCAGTGGACGAGTGGGGCAACGTTATGTTCCGGGCGGATGGGAACGAGTCCACCGGCCCGAGCGTGTTGACGGGTGTCAACATCTTCAACGTTGGCATGCTGGAGCGCGACTGCGCGCTGGTTAACTATGTCGATGATAATGGCCTCTTCGACGGCGGCGCGGGGACCTGGATCGTCCAGCACGCAGGCATCAGCTACAACACGCCGAACATCGGGCCGGAGAGCGTCTTCGGATTGCCGTATTACCTGGGCACCAACTTCGACAACCAGTACGCCTACGGGCCGGCGTTTCCACCCGCCCTCACGACGTCTCACTTCGCCACCGGGGTGACGGCGCATCGAGGTGCCTTGGCGTACATGAGCAGGAACGTGCAGTGCATCGGGGGGACCCGCGGGACGGCAGGTATCCTGGGCAAGGACGCCAGCGGTTTGACACGCACCATCAATGTCTGGGGCCTCAACTCCGACGGCAGTGTGGCCGCCGGCAGCCAGCGCGCTCTCACCCTGCCGACTACCATCACGGACAACGTCACTGGCGCGACGAACATTCCGTCGGCCGGCGGCGACGCGTTCGACCACTATCACGACCAGACCGCCTTCCGGGGCGGCAACAGCCCGGTGGCCCTCAACGTGGACCAGGCCGGGTGCCTGTTGGCGGCAGGCGTTGTCTACGAGCCATCGCCGTTCAACGACAACCCCCTCAATTACGTCGCGGTCGCCCGGGTGAGTTGCAGCCCCGCGCAGACGCGCTGGACGATGGCGGGGTACACGATCGACCAGACGGCTACCCCAGGCACGGGCAAGCCAATCCTGGCTGGTCCGACCGGGCCCGTCATCGGCCGCATGTGCCTGATGGACGACCTTCCCGGGAGCGCTCCCTTCGGGCCGTCGATCTCCGCTCCCATGATCGACTCGGTCGGCAACGTCTGGTTCATCTCGGCCGTGGCGCTGAACAAGGTGGATAGCCAGGGACAGCCGTACATCGACTACGATTCCGCCCTGCTCCGCGCCGTGTATGATCCAACGCTGTTCGGCTATCGGCTCGAGCTGGTCCTGGAGTTGGGCAGCACGTTCACCGGCCTCAACAGCGGGTTGCCCTGGCAGATCTCCTTCATGGGCATCGCCGACGCCGACTCGGTGGACTCCGGTACGGCCTGGTCCGGCAATATCAGCGAGAAGGCGCATCTGGGTGTTGATCCGAGCCCGACACTGCCGACCCGCGACGCTACCTCGCTCGGCGGGTTGGTCGTGAACGTGGAGATCGTTTACGACATCAACCTCGACGACGTATTCAACGACCCGAGTTCAAGCAACTACGACCCGACCTACCCGGCGGACGAAGCCTACCAGGCGTTGGTTTACGTCGGTGCCTATCAAGCGCCACCGACCTGCCCGGACCCCGTGCGGTTTGTGCCGTACCCCCCCGACGGAATCGTGGATGCGACGCAGGCCCATCCGGTCAGCGACACGACCCCGTGCACAGGCGTGGGCACGTCCTGGCAACCGATTACGGTCGATCTGGGGGTGTCCGGGGCTGCCGACTTGTCCTGCTGGGACCTGTGCGAAACTGGGTTCTCGCCGCAGTGCGGGGCAAACTCGATCACTAGTGTGCTGGAGGGCCCCGCAGGTGTGTACACGATCAACCTGGCGCACGGTATCTCGGCCTATGACGTTGGCGCAGCTGCACCGGCCGTGGGCGTGGGGCACGTCACGACGATCCGCTACAACGGCGGGGCGTTTGTGAAGTACTACAAGCACCCGGGTAACGTCGATGGGTCGTCGTTTACAAATGCGCAGGACATCACGCAGCTTATTCAGCGGCTCAACATCGCGCTGGGCGGCGGGTCGGTGCCGCTGTGGGAGGCAGACATCAACCAGAGCGGGACGATCACCGTGGCGGACCTGACCGCGGAGATCAACCTGCTCAACGGGGCGAGCCTGTACGACGTGTGGTTCAGCACGCCGAAGCCGACGGGCGACGGGTGTCCGTAAGGGGCACGGCCGCGCGCGCTGGGGCCCCACGTTCGTGGCCGCGGTTGACAGGCAGTTGAGCAATGTGGTCTAGTAGGGGCCCCGTGTGGCAAGAGCCGCACGGGGCCTCTTTCCTCACACGGGACGCGACGCGGTAGGCACGCCGGCGTTAGCGGGCAGTGTGGTACGCGCGTGCGGCCCAGAATCTTGGGGGGAACGATATGTGGTCAAGGGGTATGGTCGTCTTCATCGGTGCGGTCTTTTTTGGGGGGGCGGGCACGCCGGTGCTGGCGCAGTGGGACCCCTCCAGTGGTCAATGGGGCAAGGAGAACCCCACTGACGTTCGCGTGATGACGTGGAACATCCATGACACGGTGTGCTCCACGAACGCCAAGCAGGAGGGCCTGAACGACTGGTCGGCGGTGGCTCACATCATCGCGGCCATGAAACCCGACGTGCTGCTGCTCCAGGAAGCCGGAGACAACAGCGGCAACGGCACGGGCAGCGGGGTGGACACCGTCGCCAATCTCCAACTGACGGTACACATGCTGTTCGAGGGCGGTTCCGACACGTTTCACGGCGGCGTCCCCATCACGTCCTATGTCCGTCTCTATGCTCCGGATTGCAGCTTGCCGTACATCTTCGTGAGTGACCGGGACGACGGCTACAACCGGAATGTCATCGTCAGCCGCTTCCCCTTCCTCGACCTGAACGGCGACACGCTGAGCCAGCGGGGCGATATCCCCATGGTGTTGCCGGACGGCTACGCCCCGGGCGGCAACGGCGGCATCCGCGGGTTCATGGTGGCCGAGTTCGATCTGCCGGATGGCCTGTACGCTGGTGATCTGGCAGTCGGCTGCTGTCACCTCAAGGCCGGCAGCGGCAGCGACGACCTTGCGGACCGGTTGCGCGCCGCCCAGAACGTCGCCTACGTGATTGACTACTGGCTCAACGGCGCCGGCACCGGCATCCCGGACCCCAACAACAAGATCGTGGACAGCCCGCCCGCCACGTCCATTCTCGACGGCAACACGCCGTTCCTCTGGGGAGGCGACTGGAACGAGGATGAACAGACGAACGGGCGCAAGGGCCCGGCCGAGTGGATGACCCTGGCGCAGCAGACCGGCGGCACCGACGGCACCGATCGGGACCGCACGGACTCCACCTACGACTCGGCCGTCAACCCCTACAACAACAACCGCTCCACGTACTCGTCGAGCAAGCTGGATTACCTTGCCTGGCACGACAGCATCGCGTTGCTGCGGCGGGCCTTCGTCTTCAACAGCTCGGGCCTGCCGACGCAGTGGTTCCCACCCGAGGTGGCCAGCTTCTCGATGCCCAGCTCGGCCAGTGGGATGGCTTCCGACCACCGTCCGGTGATCGCGGACTTCGTGTTGCCGCCCGGGCAGGGACTCTACGGGGACCACAACGGCGACGGGGACGTGGATCTGCTGGACTACGATGCCTTCCAGGCATGCCTGGCGGGGCCCGGCGTCGGCGTGGCGCCAGCCTGCGACTGGGCGGACGCTGACGGCGATGACGACGTGGACGTTGCGGACTTCGCGGCCTTTCAGTCAACCTTTACGGGCGACTGAGCAGGTCCACGCAAAGGGGAAACCGGGCGGGTGGCATGCCCAAGCCGAAGGCGCCGGCATGCCCTTGCAGACGCCAGCCTTGGGTACCGGAGAGCGCATGATCCCGGCGCCGGGACTTGGCCATGCCACCCCGGCCGTGCTGCCGGTTTCCGTGTGGCGTGGCGCTGTCCAGGAGTCCTGGGAGGCACGACCCCGGACCGCGGGGTCCGGTGGCCGGCGTTGAGGCTTGTTCACGCGGAGTGCCTTGAGTGGATTGCGGGACCATGAGACGTGGGTTGTTCGTCGAGGCGGCGGTGGTGATCTGCTTGGCGGTTGTGCTTGGCGCGGTGTCGGCCGGCTTCGGCGGGCCGCCGATCGGACCTGATGAGGGCCTTCCCCGGGTGAGCTGGCAGGACGCCGAACAGGTCGTGGGGCGGGTCGCGTTCGTCTCCGGTCGGGTGATCCGGGTCGGAAGTTCGAGTAAAACGCATTTCCTGGACTTCGAGGAAGCAAAGCCGCCGCGCTTCAAGGCGGTCGTGTTCACCAGTGATCTCGCTCGGTTCCCGGCGCCGCTGAAGGAGCTTTACGAGGGGAAGGTCGTCCGCATCCGCGGCTTCGTGCGGACGTATGCCGAAGTGCCCGAGATTCAGATCAGCGATCCGCGCCAGGTTGAGGTCTTGGCCGACTTGCCTCCCGTGGAACCCGTGAAACGCAGGGGCAAGCCCCTCGGACCCGAGATCACGGTGGCCACGTATAACGTCGAGAACCTCTTCGACGACGTGAACGACCCCTACCGCGACGACGATTCGACGCCGGCCAAGCCGCGCGAAGAACTGGAGCGCGTGGCCCGCCCGCTGCGCGAGATCGACGCGGACGTCGTGGCGCTGCAGGAGGTGGAGAACCGCGGCTACCTCGAGCGCTTTGTGGAGGCGTTTCTTGGGGACATGGGTTATGAGGTGGTCCACTTCGAGGGGAACGATGTGCGCGGCATCGACGTGGCGTTGCTGTCGCGCGTGCCGGTCGGCGTGGTACGATCCTACCGCCACCTGACGTTCCCCGATGCAAATGGGAAGCCGCGGCGGTTCTGCCGCGACCTACTGGCGGTGGAACTGCTGCCGCCCGAGGCCCCGCCGCTGGAAGTATGGGTGCTGCACCTCAAGAGCAGCTCCGGCGGTCGGGAGGAGGCCGAGCCGGTTCGCGTGGGTGAAGCGAGGAAGGTTCGGGCACTGCTGGATGAGCAGTTGGGGCGGAATCCGGCGGCGCGCATTCTGGTGTGCGGAGATTTCAACGACGTGTGGGAGAGTGCGGCCACGCAGGCGCTGGCGGGTACCGGCGCCACAGCGATGAAGAGTTTCATCGCCGGTCTGCCGGCGGACCAGCAGATCACGTACAACCGCCAGCCGTATCTGTCGATGATCGACTTCATCCTGGCTTCGCCGGCTGCGGGTGGCCAGTACGTGGAGGGTTCTTATCGAGTGTGGTCTACCGCACCGGACGCGAGTGGTTCCGACCACAACCCGGTTAGCGCGAGGTTTCGCGTGAAGTAGGCACGCAGGCGCCTGGCGGAGACTCGGGATACGGCGTCGGTAGCGTGTCCGCCGGCTGATCTGACGAGCCGGCGGCACATCGGTCGCCCCTCTGGCTGACGGGGGATCGGCGCCCCCGGTTCGGCGGCCCGCTCACAAGAGCAGAGTTTGCAGGAAGTTAACGCCCGGTTGACAGCGTCTTCGTGGAAGGAGTATAGACTCAGGTGCTGTACCGCTCGCCCAGGCGAGGTCGGCATGTGGTCCCGGACGTGCCTGGTTTACAGCGCCCGGGTCCTGAGTTGCCGGTGTGCGAGCAGACAGCAATCGTCAACGAGACATTCATGACGGTGAGCGCTTGCGGTGTTGTTCACGCGACGCTGCTGGCCCGCCCGTACGTTGCGGTCGGAGTGGGTTCGTCCGACGCGAAGGGGGCGGGCACCGGCGCGGTGGTCCGCGGGAGTGGAGACGCGGTAGCAGGGTCAGGGTGCGTCGTTTGCGTCCGCTGGGAGTGGCAGACTGAGGTTGAGCGTCCCGCTCGATCGGCTCCGGATGAGGCAGTCTCACGCACACCTGCCTGATTCGGTTCCGACAGGGCGAGGGGTTTGGGTACAGGCGGGTCCAAGGCTCGGTGTCCGCTGAGGCCGGTGTCCCGGCAAGGAGCGGCGGCACGGGGGTTTGGAGAGGGAATTGGGCAGGGATTCACTTGCCTCGGGAACATCTTGCTGAAGGAGGAGTTGAGATGAAGTGGTGTCTCGCGCTTGCGGTGGCCGGCTTGTTCGTCGTGACGAGCAGCGCCAATGCGGACTATGTGGTTCACTACGGTTGGGAAGATGGCGGTACGATTCTGGGGCAGTATCAGCCTAATACGCTCTCCGCGGCGAACGTGACCAGCCCCGTACATGAACTGGAGCACAGTTTGCAGCTTACCAAGCTCGATGCTCAGACCGGCGGTAACGCTTACGCGTATCTTGCTCATATCACCGGCCTGGAAACGAACGATGTGATTTCGGCCGACTTCTGGGTATATGACCCGGCCAGCGGGTATCCCTCCGGACGCATCTGGGGGCACTACACCCGGGACGGTATCGAGAACTACGCCGGCTCGGCCGGGGGTAACAACACCTACAGCTCCGAGGGGTGGAGCAACCTGGATTGGACTTGGACATTCGTCGCAGAGGATCCGGGCTATGATCCGCGCCATGAGCTGGTGATCGACTTCAGGACTTATGGCACTGCGGGCCAGCAGCTCTGGGTTGACGACATGACCATTACGGTTCCCAATCGCGTTGGCATCACGGTCACGGACGCCGGTGGCAACGTGTACAACGTCCCGGAGCCGGCATCGCTGATGCTGCTCGCTCTGGGTGTGCTGGTCATTCGGCGCCGCCGGTAACAACGCGACGCGGGTCTGAGATGGGCTCGCAACGCAGGTGATCGGCCATCGGCAGACCGCGCCGATCGGTGACAAAGATCAACGGGACGAGGGGTACGCGGTGCTTCTCGTCCCGATTCTTTTTGCGTTGGCGCTCGGGGTGGGTGTCCAGCGAACGTCTGCCGGTGGCTGGCGGAGCACCGGCCGTCGCGAGTCCACCCGCCGGTGGAACAACGCCCCAGTTTAACCTATGATGCGGGGCGGCGTGCTGGGGTGGAGATGGGCAGATGGGCGATGCGGGGAGGGACGTTCCGGCTCGGCCGAGCGAGCGCTCCGGCCGGCCCGCGCACAGCGCCGGGCTGTCGGGGGCTGTGCTGCACTGCGCCAGCCGGGGATTGTCCCGGACCGATTTCCTGCACGAAACCTCGAAGCTGCTGATGCGCTGGCTCGATTGCGATGCCGTGGAGATTCGGCTCGGCGAGACCGGTTTGCCGTACCGGTGGGTGGCGGCGCGCCGCCCGGAACCCGGCGCTCGGCTCGAACTGGCGCACTGGGTTCGCGCGCCGGAGGGTATCCTGATCCCGGTGACGACCGAGCCCGCGGACCTGGAGCGCTTGTGCCGAGACGTGGCCACGCGCCGGTTCGACGCCACGCAGCCGTTCTTCACCGCCGGCGGGAGCTTCTGGACCGCGGATGCCTGGGAACGTACCGCCCTGGCAGAAACGCCTGGAACGGCCGCAGAGCCGAAGAGCCTGTGCGTGGGAGGGCACTATCGCTCCCTGGCGGTGTGCCGCTTCGTGGTGGATGAGGGCACGATCGGCCTGGCGCACTTCAAGAGCGAGTCGCCCCATCGGTTCACCCGGGAGGACGTGGAGTTGTTCGAAGAGGTCGCGCAGACGGTGGGGCTGGCGCTGGCGGACTGGCGTGCCCAGTGTGCTTTACGGGAACGGGTGAAGGAACTGACGTGCCTGTACGGCATCGCGCAAGCGGCGGAACAGGCCGGCGAAAGCCTGGCGGAGACGATCCAGCGCATCGTGTGTCTTCTGCCGCCGGCATGGCAGTACCCGGAGATCGCGGCGGCCAGGATCGTCCTGGACGGGGCCGCGTATGCCTCGGCGGATTTCCGGCAGAGCGTGTACCGGCAGACGGCGGAGATCGTGGTGGGCGGACGCCGCCGGGGCGCGGTGGAAGTGGCCTACCTGGAGGGTCGGCCGGAGTTCGCCGCCGGGGCGTTCCTGCCGGAGGAGAAGAAGCTGCTTACCGCGGTGGCCCGCGAGGTGGCCCTGATCGTGGATCGTCGGGAGGCCGCCCAGGAGCGGTCGGCATTGCAGTTACAGTTGATTCACGCGGACCGGCTGGCGACGATCGGACAGCTCTCGGCCGGGGTTGCCCACGAGCTGAACGAGCCGCTGGGCGCCATCCTGGGCTTCGCCCAACTGGCGCGGAAGTGCCCCGGGCTGCCGGAGTCGGCAGCTCAGGACCTGGAGAAGATCATCACGGGGTCGCTTTACGCGCGGGAGGTGATCAAGAAGCTGATGGTCTTCGGACGGCGAATGCCGGCCAGGAAGGCTCAGGTGAAGCTGAACCAAGTTGTAGAGGAGGCCTTGTACTTCCTGGAGGCCCGCTGCGCGAAGGGAGGCACGCAGGTGGTACGGGACCTGGCCCCGGACGTGCCGGAGATCAACGCGGACGCGGCCCAACTCAAGCAGGTGCTGGTCAACCTCGTGGTCAACGCGCTGCAGGCCATGCCCAGCGGGGGCACGCTGACGGTGGCCACGCGTGGGGAGGGCTCCACGGTGGCACTTATCGTGCAGGACACAGGAACGGGGATGACTGAGGACGTCATGGGGAAGATCTTCCTGCCGTTCTTCACGACCAAGGAAGCGGGCGAGGGTACGGGCCTGGGGCTGCCCGTGGTGCATGGGATCGTGTCGTTGCACGGCGGTTCGATCGACGTGCAGAGCCGACCCGGGCAAGGGGCGCGGTTCGAGGTCCGCCTGCCGACGAGCGGATCGCCCGCGGTTCAGGAGGCTACGCAGGATGGTGAGCGCGGCTGACAAGGAACGGATCCTGGTGGTCGACGACGCTCCCGACACGCTGGAGTTGCTCCGGCGTAACCTGCTGGACGCCGGCTACCAGGTGTTCACGGCGCCGGGCGCCGAAGAGGCCATCCGTCTGCTGAGCGACACGCAGATCGACTTGGTGATCACCGATCTGAAGATGCCGCACGTCAGCGGCCTGGAGCTCACCCGACACGTGCGGGAGAACCTCAAGGACACCGAGGTGATGATGATCACCGGCTATCCGACAATCCAGGGGGCGGTTACGGCCGTCAAGCTGGGCGTGCAGGACTACATCACCAAGCCGTTCACGGATGAGGAACTGCTCGGGGCCGTGCAGCGCATCCTGCACGTGCTGCGGGCGCGGCGCAACGCCCAGAACGGCTCGGAGCAGCCGCTCACGCTGGCCGGGTTCATCGGCGAATCAAAGGCGATGCGCGGCGTGTTTCAGGCGATCCGCAAAGCGGCGGCCGTGCCGGCCACCGTGCTGATCGCCGGCGAGAGCGGTACGGGAAAGGAACTTGCCGCCCGGGCCATCCATTACGGCAGCCCGCGGGCGGCCGCCCCGTTTGTGCCCATCAATTGCGGGTCCATTCCGGAGAACCTGCTGGAAAGCGAGTTGTTCGGACACGTCAAGGGGGCCTTCACCGGGGCCACCGAGTCGCGGGCGGGGTTCTTTCAGACGGCCGACGGTGGGACGATCTTCCTGGACGAAATCAGTGACACGAGCCTGGCCATGCAGGCGAAACTGCTTCGCGTGCTGGAGAACGGCGAGATCTACATGGTGGGGTCCGCGCGCCCGCGGACCGTGGACGTGCGGGTGGTGGCCGCCACGAACAAGGACCTGCGCGTGCTGGTCAAGAACGGCGTGTTCCGGGACGACCTGTTCTTCCGCCTCAACGTGCTGACCATCACGATGCCGCCGCTGCGGGAGCGGGAGAACGACGTGCTGCTGCTGGTCGCCCACTTCGGGAAGAAGTTCGCGGAGGAGTTGGGCCGCCCGGTCCCGCAATTCACGGATGACGCCCTGCGGGTACTGGCGAGCTACCACTGGCCGGGGAACGTCCGAGAACTGGAGAACGCCGTTCAGCGGGTCGTGGTGATGACGGAAACGAACGTCATCGACGTGCGTGACCTGCCGCCGCCCATGCGTTTCTCCGTCGGGCGCGACGCGGGGTTGCACCGGACGCTGGCTGAGGTGGAAGCCGAACACATCCGCAACGTCCTGGCCAGCGTCTCGGGCAACAAGACGCAGGCGGCGGAGCTGCTCGGCATTGATCGCAAGACCCTGCGTGAGAAGCTGAAGCAGTACGAAGGCGAGGCGAGCTAAGATCACGCCCTTGCGCAGGCGGGGGTGGACAGGTGCTGCGGCACGCGGAGGCATGCTTACCCGCGGTCGCGGGAAAGCAGGGCACCCACAACGCCGAAGGCGCTAAACACGTGCAGGGGGCCGACGCTACTTCTGCATCGGGCCCGATGTCGGCTTGTGGGCGGGGCGATTCTCTCCAGTGGTTCAAACCTCCCCGGTTCTCGTCCCAGAACATGGGGTCGGCGTTGTGCTCCGCTGCAATCGCATGCTGGGACGCCTGTCGGCGCAACCTATTGCGGAGAAATGAGTTAGCTCGACGGCGGCACCTCTCCCCAAGGCCAGAATCGAGCCCTCACATCCGAGTTTGTTTGCGGCATGCCGGATGACATTGCTGCCTCTCGGCCAAGTGGTTCACCCGTGCGGGTGGCATCACCACCGGGCCGCAACGCTCATCGCACAGGAGACCGGCAATGATCATGCCCGAGAGCACGCAGGTAGGGGGCCTTTGCTTCACATGCAACAACCGGCCCAACTGCTTCTACCGGGCCCAACGAGGACCGGCGCTGTTCTGCGAGTTGTTTGATGATTACGAGGCGCCGCCGCTGGACCCTGACGGGAGGCGGCCAGTGACCGCACCGGTGCTGGCCGCGGCGGCGGTGGTGGGGGACGTGTCGGGGCTGGCCGGGCTGTGCCTGAACTGCGAGCACCGGCACACGTGCGTGCACCCCAAGCCCGCGGGGGGCGTCTGGCACTGCGAGGATTACGAGTAGCCGGAGAGGGTTAGCGCCGCCGGCTCGTTCTGCGGAATGCCGGCCTGCGTGCACGGAGCTTGCGCATGAAGAAAGAGGAAGTCCTGAGCATCATTGACAAGCATCGGGACCAGGGAGACGGGCTGATCTCGGTCCTGGAGGAAATCCAGACCAAGTACAGCTACCTGCCGGCCGAGGCCCTCAAGCTGGTGGCCGAGCGCACCGGTCGTTCCGCGGTGGACGTGTACAGCGTGGCCACGTTCTACCGGTCGTTCAGCCTCAAGCCGCGGGGCAAGCACCTGTGTCTGGTGTGCCAGGGCACGGCCTGTCACGTGCGCGGGGCCCCGCAGGTCGAGAAGGAGTTTGCTCGGCAACTGCAAGTGCAACCGGGCGAGACGACGCCGGACCGGGAGTTCACGCTGGAGACGGTGAACTGCCTGGGAGCGTGTGCTCTGGGACCGGTCGTGGTCATGGACGGGCACTACTTTTCCAACGTGCGCACTTCGCGGGTGAAGTCCATCCTCGACAAGACGCGCGCGGGGCTTGACGACGCCGAATTGAAGGCCGACCTGCGTGACTTCGTGCTGACGGTGAGCTGTCCGCGGTGCAACCACAGCCTGATGGACCCGCACCACCCCATCGACGGCTCGCCGTCCATCAAGGTGACGGTGGCGACCGAGGGGGAGCACGGGTGGCTGCGGCTTTCGGCGTTGTACGGGAGTTTCACGGTGGAGTCGGAGTTCGGCATCCGCACGGACGCGGTCGTGGATTTCTTCTGCCCGCATTGCCATGCGGTGCTGAAGGGCGCCTCCCTGTGTCCGCTGCCGCAGTGTCGCGCCCCGATGGTGTCCATGATCGTGCGCGCGGGGGGGGTCGTGCAGATCTGCTCGCGCCGAGGCTGTAAGGGGCACATGCTGGACCTCAACGGCAGCGGCGTGTGAATGCCGGCGGCGTGGGGAATTCGGGGCATGGTGTCCAGGCAATTGACAAGGGTGGCGTGATGGAAAGGCTGTGCTCGATCGAGGAACTGAAGCGTTTGCGGGCCCTGCTGGTGCGCGACGTCGATGACCGCAGACCGCGGATCGTCGTTTGCGCCGGTACCGCCTGTCAGGCCAGCGGGGCCAACAGCCTGCTGCGGGCCGTGAAGAAGTACCTGATCGAAGCGAACCTGGTGGAGAAGGTGGCCCTGCGGATCACGGGCTGCCACGGCTTCTGCGAGATGGGACCGTTCCTGCTCACCGAGCCGCAGAATGCGTTCTACGCCCGGGTGGCCCTGGAGGACGTACCCCGGCTGGTGCAAGCGGTCCTGGCGGACGCCTACGTGGAGGACCTGCTGTACCGGGACCCCGTCACCGGCGAGAAGTTCCGGCGCTGCGATGATATCCCCTTCTTCAAGAACCAGCAGCGCACCCTGCTGGAGATGAACCGGAAGATCGACCCCATTCGCGTGTATGACTACATCACCCACGGGGGCTACCAGGCCCTCGAGGAGGTGCTGTCGAGGCGCAACCGGGAGTGGGTGGTGGAGGAGGTCAAGCGCTCGGCGTTGCGTGGTCGCGGTGGAGCGGGCTTCCCCACGGGCCTCAAGTGGGAGATGCTTGCCCGACAGCCCAAGGACCGCGGCAAGTTCCTGGTCTGCAACGCCGATGAGGGTGACCCCGGTGCGTACATGGACCGCAGCATCCTGGAAGGCAACCCCCACAGCATCATCGAGGGCATGCTGATCGGCGCGTTCGGGGTGTCCGCGACGCAGGGCGTCGTCTACGTCCGCAACGAGTATCCGCTCGCTATCAAGCATCTGACCATCGCGTTGCGACAGGCCCACGACCTGGGGCTGCTGGGTAACGACATCCTGGGAACGGGTTTCGCCTTCGACATTAAGATCGTGCGCGGCGCCGGGGCGTTCGTGTGCGGCGAGGAGACCGCCCTCATCCGCTCCATCGAAGGCAAGATGGGTGAACCCCGCCAGCGCCCGCCGTTCCCGGTTCAGAAAGGGATCAACGGCAAACCGACCGCCATCAACAACGTCGAGACCTGGGCCAACGTGCCGCTGCTCTTCCGCATGGGGGCCGCGAAGTTCGCGGAAATGGGAACCAAGGGCAACGGCGGCTGCAAGGTCTTCAGCCTGGTCGGCAAGATTAAGAACACCGGTCTGGTGGAGGTGCCCATGGGCACCACCCTCGGCGAGGTCGTCCACAACATCGGCGGCGGACCGCCGGGGAAAGCGAAGATCAAGGCCGTGCAGACCGGCGGACCCTCCGGCGGGTGCATCCCCGCCAGCAGGTTTGATCTGCCCATCGACTACGACAGCCTGGCGCAAGCTGGGTCGATCATGGGCTCCGGCGGCATGATCGTCATGGACGAGAACACCTGTATGGTGGATGTCGCCAAGTACTTCATGAACTTCCTGAAGGACGAATCGTGCGGTAAGTGCTTCACGTGTCGGAAGGGCACGCAGCGGATGTACGAGATTCTCGACGACATCTCGAAGGGCCAGGCCACGCTCGAACATCTGGACCTGCTGGAGGAACTCGCGCTCGCGGTTAAGGATACGACGATGTGCGGGCTGGGGCAGACCGCCTCCAACCCCGTCTTGAGCACGCTGCGGTATTTCCGCGAGGAGTATGAGGAGCACGTCTACGAGAAGAAGTGTCGGGCGTTCGTGTGCAAGGACCTCGTGGGAGCCCCCTGTCAGGCGGCCTGTCCGATCGACACGGAGGCCTGGCGGTACGTCGCCCACGTCGCCCGTGGGGAGTACGAGCAGGCCTACCAGGCGATCCGGGAGGCGAACCCGTTTCCGTCGGTGTGTGGCCGCGTGTGCTCGCACCCGTGTGAGTCGCGTTGCCGCAGCGGCACGGCCGGCAAACAGCCCATCGCCATCCGGGCCCTGAAACGGTTCGTGACCGATCGGGTGGATCCGTCCGTCTACCGGCCGCGAAGGACGAAGGCGGTGCAGCCGGGTGGGCCGCGCGTGGCCATCATCGGCTCCGGGCCGGCGGGACTGACGGCCGCCCACTACCTGTCCCTGGCGGGGTACGCCTCCACGGTCTTCGAGGCGGATGCCCAGCCGGGCGGCATGCTCGTCAGCGGCATCCCGGCCTATCGTCTGCCGCGGGACACCCTGGGTAAGGAGATTAAGTCACTGCTCGACGAGAACGTCACGCTGAAGTGCAACACGGCCCTGGGGCGGGACATCACGATCGACGAGCTGCTCAACGACGGCTATCGGGCGGTGTTCCTGGCCATCGGGGCGCACAAGAGCCGCGCCCTGAACCTCAAGGGTGAGGACGTGCCGGGCGTCTTCCCCGCGATCGAGTTTCTCAAGTCCTTCAACCTCCGCGGTCAGAAGCAGGCCCGGGGACGGGTCGGCGTCATTGGCGGCGGCGACAGCGCCGTGGACGCCGCGGGCGTCGCCCTGCGGCAGGAGGGCGTCGACAGCGTCACGATCTTCTATCGGCGCACCCGCGACGAGATGCCCGCCCAGAAGAAGGATATTGACTCGGTGCTCGAGGAGGGCGTCAAGCTCGAGACGCTGATGACCCCCGTCCGCATCCTGACGGACAAGGGACGCCTGGCCGGCATCGAGTGCGTCCGCAACCGGTTGGGTGAGGTCGATGCCGGCGGCCGGCGCAAGCCCGTTCCGATTCCCGGCACCGAGCACGTGTTCCTGCTGGATACGCTGATCGTCACCATCGGAGACGTTCCGGCCATCGAGTTCATGAACTCAATGGGCATCGAGGTGACGGACTGGGGCACGGTGAAGATGGACCCGGCGACGCTGGCGACCTCGCGGGCGGGGGTGTTCGCCGGCGGGGACGTGGTCACGGGGCCCAATACCGTCGTGCAGGCTATCGCGGCGGGCAAGAAGGCCGCGACGATGATCGGGCGTTACCTGCGCGGCGAGGATCTGAAACAACCGGGGGTGCCGTTGCTGCCGGAGGTCTACGTTGAACCGGTGCAACTGGACGACGACGCCCTGGCGGAGGCCAACCGGGTGGAGCCGCCGGTGGTGGCTCCGGCGGCGCGCCGTCGGGACTTCAACGAAGTAGAGCTCTCCCTGTCCGTCGAGGACGCCACTCGGGAGGCCCGGCGCTGCCTGCGTTGCGACCTGGAGTTCACACAGCCGAAGGAAGACGCGGTGCCGGCGCAGGCGACCGCGGGAGTTACGGCATGATCACGCTGACGATCAACGGTTTGCGGGTTGAGGTGGAGCAGGGGACGACGGTCCTGGAGGCGGCCCGCTTCCTGGGTTTCCCCATTCCCACCCTGTGCCACATGGAGGGTTTGTCGCCCTACGGCGCGTGCCGCCTGTGCGTGGTGGAGATCGGCGAGGGGCCCAAGGCCAAGCTGGTCAGCTCCTGCACGTACCCGGCGGAAGAGGGCCTGCGCGTGCGGACGGCCTCGGCGCGCGTCCTGCGGGCCCGCAAGATGGTGCTGGAGCTGCTGCTGGCGTCCTGCCCGCAGTCGAAGGTGATCCAGGACTTGGCGTCGGCGCACCAGGTGCGGCAGCAGCGCTTCCGCCAGGAGCACGAGGACTGCATCCTCTGCGGTCTCTGCGTGCGCATGTGCGAAGAGCAGATGATGGCCAAGGCGATCGGCTTCCGCGGCCGCGGCTCCACCCGCAGCCTGGGCACACCCTTTGACATCAAATCCGAGGTCTGCCGACTCTGCGGCGGTTGCATCTACGTCTGCCCCGCCTGTCAGCTCCGCTGTACGTACACCGAACCGGACAAGGCGATCTGTGGCGGCTGCGCCAACCTCAGCCCGCCCTGCGTCGAGAAGGAACGGTTCGATGACATGATGTGTTACATGAACCCCTGCGTTGCCTGCGAGATTGTGAAGGATTAGCCCACGGAGGTATCGACTCGATGTCCATGACACTCTCTAGAGTAAACAGTTCGGCGGCCACGCTGACCAAGAACCGCACCGAAGGTTCCGTCACGCCCAGCTCCGGCATGTGCGTGACGTGCGTGGACGGCTGCATCGGCATGTGCGAGATCGGTAAGTCCGCCTATCGCGGCCACGAGGTGATCTATCCGCAACCGTTCGGAGTGATCACGACGGCCGCCGAGAAGACGTACCCGGTGGACTACTCGCACTTCAACATCATGGGGACGGCCGTCGGCGCCCATGGCATCGAGGCGAACAGCGACAAGGCCATCTTCCCAGCGGTCAACCTGGAGGTGCTGTTCGGGCACGACCGCGGCATCAAGTTCCGCTATCCGTGGATCATCCCGGGGATCGGCTCAACGAACATCGCCAAGAACAACTGGGAGGGGTTGGCCGTCGGGTCGGCCCTGGCCGGTACCGGCCTGACCATCGGCGAGAACGTGGTCGGCATGGACCCGGAAGCCGTGATCAAGGGCGGTCGGGTCGTCGACACGGTGGACCTCAAGCGCCGCGTCAGCCTGTTCAAGGAACACCAGCGGCAGGGCTACGGCGCCATCATCTGCCAGGCGAACATCGAAGACACCCGGCTGGCGGTGCAGGAGTACGCGGTCGACAAGCTGGGCGTCGAGTGCGTGGAACTGAAGTGGGGGCAGGGCGCCAAGGACATCGGCGGCGAGGTCAAGATCAACAACCTCAAGAAGGCCCAGATGCTCTATGAGCGCGGCTACGTCGTGCTGCCGAATCCCACCGACGCTCACGTGATCAAGGCCTTCGAACACGGGGCGTTCAAGGAGTTCGAACGGCACTCGCGGGTGGGCATGGTGAGCGAGGAAGGCTTCGCCAAACGCGTCGAGGAGCTGCGCAAGGCCGGCGCCAAGTACGTCTTCCTGAAGACGGGTGCCTATCGACCCGCCGACCTGGCGCGGGCCGTCCTGTTCGCTGCCAAGTACAAGCTCGATCTGCTCACCGTGGACGCCGCCGGCGGCGGGACCGGCATGAGCCCGTGGCGCATGATGAACGAGTGGGGCGTGCCGCCCGTCGAGCTGCACTCGCTCCTGTACCAGTACTGCCGGCGCCTGGCGGAACGCAAGTACAAGCTGCCCGCCGTGGCGGTGGCCGGCGGCTTCACCTTCGAGGACCAGATCTTCAAGGGCCTGGCCATGGGCGCACCGTACGTCAGGCTGGTCGGCATGGCCCGCTCGCCGATCGCGGCCGCCATGGTCGGCAAGACCATCGGTCGCGCCATCAGCGACGGGCAACTGCCCGTTTACGTCGAGCGCTTCGGGACCACGATCGACGAGATCTTTGTTACCGCCGGCGAGCTGCGTAAGGAACTGGGTGACGAGGAGTTCAACCGCGTGCCGCCGGGGGCCATTGGGCTCTACACGTATTACGAGCGCCTGGCGCAGGGGCTTCGCCAGCTCATGTGCGGCAGCCGCAAGTTCGCGTTGGAGTACATCAGCCGCGACGACCTGGCGGCCTTGACCCATGAGGCGGCGAGCATCAGCGGCATCCCGTACATCACCGACGTCGACAAGGCCCAGGTGGAGGAGATTCTCGGCAGCTAGGCAGCTCCGGATTACCGGGGAACTGATGTTGAGCAACAGGGGAGCAACGGGTGGCATGGCCCAGCGCAGCGCCGCCATGTCCTCGCGGAGAGGAAGGTAACCACGGGAACGGCCCGCCGGTCTGTCGGCGGGCAGGCGCGTGGCCCGGCGTCACCCCAAGGTGACTTCTACATACGACTCCTTGCACGCGGCCGGTCCCCACCGGGATTCGCCGCCTTTCCCCGCCTCGGCGAGGGAAGACGCCCCACGCCTTTTGCCATGAAGACGTGGGGCGTGTCTATGCGCCCGCCCCCGGGGCCGTGGCGCCCGCCGGGTCCAAGGCAGGCCAGGTCAGCGGACCTTGACTACGACCAGCGTGATATCATCCGCCTGCTCGGCCAGGCCCACAAAGCGCCGCAGGTCCCAGAGTAACTGGGCGGCCAGGTGCTGCGCGTCAAGCTGACGGTGGCGGAGGATCGAGGCCCGGAAGCGCTCCCGCCCGTATACCTGCCCGCTGAAGTCGACCGCGTTCAGCACTCCGTCGGTGGCCAGCACGAGCACGTCGCCGTGCTGGAGCGTCAGCAACCCGCGCTCGAAGCGCGACTCCGGGTTCACGCCGATGACCATGCCGCCGGTTGCCAGCTCGGTGAACCGCTCCCCGCGCAGGTGCAGCGGCGGGTCGTGTCCGGCGTTGCAATAGGTCAACCGGCGACCGTCCGGCGTCAATACCCCGTAGAAGAGCGTGGCAAACTCGCCGACCAGCGTGTCCCGGCAGAGGTCCTGATTCACGCGCACGATCGTCTCGTCCAGGTCGTAGATCCAGCTCGCCTGGGCACGCAACGCCGAACGAATCGACGCCATCTGCAGGGCGGCCGGCAGCCCCTTGCCCATCACGTCCGCAATGCACACACCGATGTTGCCCTGGGGCAGCTCCACGAAGTCATAGAAATCGCCGCCGAGTTCGAGGGTGGGATGATACACGGCCGCGCAGTCGAACGCCGCGTGCGCCGGCGGGCGCACGGGCAACATGCGTCGCTGAATCTGGCCGGCCACCTCAAGCTGCCGCTGGACCTGCTCCGCCCGGGCACGCTGGGCGTACATGCGACTGTGCAGAATGGCCGTCGCCGCCTGGGAACCGATCGCGCGCAGCAGGGCGGCCTCCGCCTCCGCGAACACGTACCGCTCGGCCGTGTACACCCGAATGACACCAACGGTCCGACCGCGGTACGTCATGGGCGCGCACAGACCGCTGACGATACCCTCGCGCCGCGCGTCCTCACGGTACTGTACCCGTGGATCGTTGGGCGCGTCGTCGATGTACACGGTCTCCCCGGCCAGGGCGGCCGTGTCGATCGCGTTCGCGCCCACCAGCACCGGGCCCTTTGCCAGATACTCCGGTGAGAGGTTGCAGACGGACTTGATGACCAGCTCCTGCCGGTCCTCGTCCAGCAGACGGATCGCACAGGCCTTCACCTTCAACGCCTCCACGACGTTGCGGGTGGTCAGGTCGAGAATCTCCTGCAAGTCATGCGTGCCGGCCAGCATCTCCGCCAGAGAGTAGACGGTGTTCAAATCCGCAAGCTGATTGTTGATTTCGATCGCTTGCCCGTAGAGCAGGGCGATGACGTCGGCCAGGGAGTCCGCAAAGCGATAGGTGGCCTGCTGGGCATCGTTGCTCCAGGGTTCGATAGCGGCCGCCGCCTCCAGCAGGCGGTCGGGGTCAACGTCGCACTGCCTCGCCAACGCCTGCACCGTAGCGGGCTCGGCCCGTCCGTTGGGGCGCGGCCCGACCACGATGGCGCCCACCCGGCGCTGGCGGTGGACGATCGGGGCAACATAAAGGGCCGCGCGCTCGAAACAGACGGACCGCCCCTGGGCAAACGGATCCTGCGCCAGCGCCGCGATGTGGGCCTCGACGGCTGCCCGCCCCCGCGCGGATTCCCCGATGAGCCGGGCGAAGTCATGCCCCCACACCGGCTCCGTGACCAGGTGACCATCGGCACCACAAATCCAGATCGACACGCGGCCCAGCGCGGCGAAGCGTTCCTGCAACTGCCGCAGCGTTTGCACGCTCACCAGATCGGCCAGCTCGCGTCCCGCGTGCGTGACGTTCGCACATGTGCACGGCTTGTCCACGTCTCTCACCGGTCCGTTCTACGAGGGAATGAAACGCAGCTTCGGCGTGATGCGCGCCACGGCTTCCGCCAGCAGTCCCGCGGCCGCCTGCAAGTCCGACAAACTGACTACCTCGACCTGCGTATGCATATAGCGATTCGGAATACTGATCAGCGCCGTCGCCAGCCCGGACCGACTCAACTGCATGGCATTGGCGTCCGTACCGGTCCCGCCCGGCTCGGCCTCCAGTTGGAACGCCAGGCGTTTGCGCCGTGCCGTCTCCACCAGCACACCCTCGAGGACCGGGTTGATATTGGCCCCGCGGCTGATGACCGGCCCCTTCGTCAGACTCACTTCGCCGTTGATGCGCTTGTCCACGTCGGGGTAGTCGCTGGCGTGCGCCACGTCCACCGCGATACCCACCTGCGGGTCCAGTCCGAAGCACGAGGTTCGCGCCCCGCGCAGACCAAGCTCCTCCTGCACTGTGCTGACGGCGAAGAGGGCGCAGCGGAGCTTCTTGATCGAGCACAGCCGCAATGCCTCCATCACCACCCAGACGCCGCACTTGTTGTCAAACGCGGCCGCCGTTACCAGGTCCTGCCCCAGGTGCACAAGCTGCGTGCGGAACGTGATCGGGTCGCCGACGCTGACCACCCGCTGCGCGTCCTTCCGGTCCTTCGCGCCAATGTCCACCCATAGGTCCCGCAGTTCAACCTTCGCTCCACGCTCCTCCGGCTTCAGCATATGCACCGGTTTGCGCCCGACCACGCCGTCCACGGGGCCATGTTGCGTGTGCACAATAACGGCCGTCCCCGGCAGCACCCCGGGATCAATCCCGCCAATGGCCGCGAAGAACAGGAAGCCGTACTCGTCGATGTGCTTAACCATTAACCCGATCTGGTCACAGTGTCCCGCGAGCATGACGCGCGGCGCCCCCCCCGGGTTCTGCGCTACGACCACGTTGCCATGCACGTCCGTCTCGATCGAATCGGCGTAGCGTTTCATGCGCGTTCGCACGATCCGCTGGACGGGCTGCTCAAACCCGGACGGCGAGGCCGTCTCCACGATACGCTTGAGGAACTCGTAGCTCTCCGTCCGCAAGGCATTCTCCTCCATCCCCGGCTGCGGGGGGCAACCTTCGCGCAGGGTTCGGGATCGAACCGCGCCGCCGTTCCCGTCCCCACCTGCTTCCGCCATGCCCCGCCCTCTCGGGGCAGGCATAGTCCGCCCTGTGCAGGGTCCAGCAGTGTACGCGCCCGATGTTAGGTCCTCAAGGCGGAGCCTCGAAATGAGACCGGCACCGTAGCACTCCAGTGACGGGGCGGGCCCGGGTGCGCGGCTGAGTCAGCGGGCCTGTCCCTTCCGGCGCAGCAGCATCCGTTCCCCGCGGCCGACGTGGAATGCCGGTAGCGAAGCCAGGGTGGCATGGCCAAGCGCAGGCCGCCATGCCTTCCCGCCGTGGGATGGCTGCTGCAAACGCATGCCGGCCTGCCCGCGAGGCTTTGACATTCCCACCGTTCCTGGCATAATATGCCTCAAGATCGCTGTGCGAGGACGCTGCCCGTGAAGATCGAGATGCTGAAATCCAAGTTGCACCTGGCGTGCGTAACGGACGGCGACGTTCAGTACGAAGGCAGCCTGGGCATCGACGCGGAACTGATGGACGCCGTCGGCATTCTTCCCTACGAGAAGCTGCTCGTCGCCGACGTCAACAACGGCGCCCGTTTTGAGACCTACGCCATTGCGGAGCCGCCGGGCTCCCGTCGGATCGTGCTCAACGGAGCGGCCGCCCGCCTCGGCTGCATCGGGGACCGGCTCATCATCATGACCTATGCCTGGGTCGAGGACGCGGAAGTCCGCCACGGGCGGTTCCGGCCGCGGGTGCTGCGACTCGATGAAGGCAACAACCCCGTGTACCCCCTCACCGGCATGCCCACCTTCGGCGACATCGCTACCATGCTCGAAGGTTGACGCAACATGCGCCCGTTGTCAGCCCCCCGCGACCCGCCTCCGAAGCCCGGCAGGTGGTAGTGCAGCCACGCAGGATCCAGGTGCAGAACCCGGGTGGCATGGCCAAGCGCAGCGCCGCCATGCTCCTCCCGTGATGGAGTGACCGTTCGTTGCAGCAGCAGTCCCGCCGCCAGGAAGGCGCCCCCGCTTGGAGCAGGCCATCAGTCCGACCTCCCCGGTGTACGTCGTCGAGCCGCCCGCGCACTCCTCTTTCTGAATCGTGCCTTCTGCATTCTGCATTCCCGCAGTTGCTCCCGCCAAGTCGTCCGGCTGCACCGTGCACCGGCCTCTCCCCGGCGTCGGCCCACCTGCGACCCGCCCGCTAACTCTGGCGGCCCGGTCGGTTGGACGATACTATCCGGCGGCGGGTACGGAGCCAGCGGACGCCGGGCGACGCACATTGTCACTTGCGCTGGTTGGAAGAACATGGACATGCACAAGCTCACGCGGGAGTTGAACGTCAACAACGAAGCGAAGATCGTGCTGGTCGTTGCCGACGGGTTGGGCGGCTTGCCCATGGAACCGGGCGGACCCACCGAGCTGGAGGCCGCGGCCACTCCGTATCTGGATGAGTTGGCCCGACATAACACCTGCGGCTTGATGTACCCGGTATTGCCCGGCATCACGCCCGGCAGCGGCCCGGGACACCTTGGGCTGTTCGGGTACGACCCGCTGCAATACGCCATCGGGCGCGGCGTGCTCGAGGCGCTGGGGATCGATTTCGACTTGGGCCCCGATGACGTTGCGGTGCGCGGCAACTTCTGCACCGTGGATGGGGAGGGGCTCATCACGGACCGCCGCGCGGGGCGCATCCCCACGGAAACCTGCGCCAAGCTGGTCGAGAAACTGCGTGCCATCCGCCTGCCGGACGTGCAGTTGTTCGTCGAACCCGTACGCGACTACCGCTTTGTGATCGTGTTTCGCGCCGCGGGTCTGGAGGGCGAGGTTGAAGATACGGACCCGCAGCGGGTCGGCGCGCGGCCGCTGGAACCCAAGGCACGGCACGCGGGCGCCCAACGTACGGCCGAGCTGGCAGCCCAGTTCGTACACCAGGCACGCGAAATCCTCCGCCATGATCGTCCCGCGAACATGCTCACCCTGCGCGGTTTCGCCAAGCGACCGGACATTCCCACGATGCGGGACGTCTACGGCCTGCGCGCGGCCGCCATCGCCGTGTATCCGATGTACCGCGGCCTGGCACGCCTCGTCGGCATGACGCTGCCGGCCCGTCCGCTCCAGTTGGAGGACCAGCTCAACGCCCTCCGGCGACACTGGGATGAGTTCGACTTCTTCTTTCTCCACTATAAGTACACCGACAGCACCGGTGAGGACGGCAACTTCCCGGGGAAAGTCAAGCACCTCGAACACCTCGACGCGCAGATTCCGACGCTGCTTTCGCTGAAGCCCGCCGTGCTGATTGTAACCGGCGATCACAGCACCCCGTGTCGCCTGCGCAGTCATAGCTGGCACCCGGTACCGGTGCTCCTGGCCGCCGAGACCTGCCGGCCGGATCGGGTGAGCGGTTTCGGGGAACGCGAATGCCTGCACGGCGGGCTCGGCCAGTTCGAGGCACGTTACCTGCTGCCGCTGGCATTGGCACACGCGGGCCGTCTACAGAAGTACGGGGCCTGACGGCCGCATGCAGAATGCAGAAGTAAGAATGCAGAAAGGCGCCGTCCGTGCAGGGGCCGTAGTGGGCCCATTCCTGCATTCTGACTTCTGCGTTTTTCATTAGCTATAGGACGCATACGCCGCCCATCCCGCCCCGGCTTTCATGTTGCCTTCCGACAACACTGCACGTCAAACGGTGCGCGAACCTTGCCGATACCTTTCGGGGACGTATAAGCAGCGCGCCGCGCGCCCGGCGTTTTCATGCTGAAAGGCCGATAACAACCGGGCGCTTGCGGCGCGGAACGGCGGCACGGGCGTTCCACCCGTGCGGGCACGCCGCCAGGGTGGTTGCAGCACCGAGTTCCGGGAGGGCCTCAAACAATCATGGACGCAGCGGGCACCAGCACGAATCCTCGCACGCTGCCGGCGGATGCGGCTCTCGAAGTCCTGGAGAGCCTGCCCGGCGGGGTGTTGCTGGTGGCGCCGGACCTCACCGTATGCTATCGGACCGCCGCGGCCGGCACCTGCTTGGCGCCCGGTGACGACCTGCCGACCATCTTCGCGGGCGCGCGCTTCCTGGACCCCTTCGACGGCTGGCCGAGCGAGATAGCCCGCCTGCTGGCGTCCGGGGCCTCGGCCCGGTTCGCCTGCGCGCTACCCGGCGGAACCACGGGACAGGGACTCATCATCCTCGACTGCGCCCCTTGGCGCACACGGGAGGGCGGCGCGGTTCACGGCATCGTGGTCCACCTCGAGGACGGCTCGAAGTGGGTGGGGCTGGAGCAGCGACTGGCCGTGGCGGAGCGCCTGGCGGCCGTGGGCAAGCTCGCCGCCAAGGTCGCCCATGAGCTGAACAACCCGCTCGATGGTATTCTCCGTTACGTCAACCTCGCGTTGCGGCTCGTGGGCGATGCTCCGGAGCCTAAGCTGCGCGCGTATCTGGACGAATCCCGCACCGGCCTGATGCGCATGGTGCAGATCATCGGCGAGTTGCTGGAGTTCTCCCGCAGCACCCAGGGCGAGTTCGACGTGCTGCCCGTCAATGAGGTGGTAGTCCAAGCGCTCAACAGCCTCGGCCCCGCGGCCGAGGCGCGGAACATCGTGGTGGCCGCCGACTTCCAACAGCAGCACCTGCCGGGAATCCGCGGCGGGCGGCTGCTCCAGGTTTGCTGCAACCTCATCAAGAACGCCATCGACGCCATGCCCCAGGGCGGCCGGCTCACCGTCACCACCGGCATCGTCCAGGAGCAGGTCGTCATCCGCGTCGCCGACACGGGCGTCGGGCTGCCGAACCCGCCGGAGCGCGTCTTTGAGCCGTTCTTCACGACCAAGCCACCGGGCCAGGGCACGGGCCTGGGGTTGGCCATCTGCCGCGACTACATCACGGGCATGCAGGGAACCATCGACGCGGCCGGCGGCGAGCAGGGCGGGGCGGTGTTCACCGTGCGCATCCCCGTGGCCGCCTGTCAGGCGGTGCCCAGCCGGACTCAGTCCGCCGGCGCCCACGCGCCATCCACGGGCACGCCGCCGACGATGCGGGCCGACCGTGCTTGCGCCCCCACGGCACCTTGCGAGACCGGATGAGTATGGCTGCAACAACACCGAAAGCGCACGTGCTGCTGGTCGATGATGATCGCATCATCCTCGATTCGCTGCGCGAGTTCCTGCAACTGGAGGGCTATGCGGTTGACGTCGCCGCCAACCTGAACGAAGCGCTTCCCGCGTGTCAGCAGCAGGTGCCGGACCTCGTCCTTACCGACATCAACATGCCCGGCGGCGACGGCTTCGAGTTGCTGCACATCCTGCGTAAACGCTGGCCGGAAACCGTCGTCGTCATGATGACCGGCTACGGCACGATCGAGAGCGCCGTCGAGGCCATCAAGATGGGCGCCTATGATTACCTCACCAAGCCCATCCATGACGATGAGCTCTCCCTGACGATCGAGCGCGCCCTTCAGCAGCGCACGCTGGTCCGCGAGAACCGGCGTCTGCGCGAACGCCTTGACCAACGCTTTGGACTCGAGCAGGTCGTCGGGCAGGACTACCGCCTGCGCAAGGTGCTGGACATGGTGGAAACGGTCGCGGAGTCGGACGTGACCGTCCTGTTGCAGGGGCCTTCCGGCACCGGCAAATCCCTGGTCGCGCAGGTCATTCACCAGCGCAGCGCCCGTCGCGACAAGCCCTTCGTCGAGGTGGCCTGCGGCGCGATTCCCGAATCCCTGCTGGAAAGCGAGTTGTTCGGGCACGTCCGGGGCGCGTTCACCGGGGCCGTCGCCAACAAGGAGGGCAAGTTCAAGGCCGCCCACCCGGGCACCATCTTCCTCGACGAAATCGCCACCGCCTCCCCGGGTCTCCAGGTGAAGCTGCTCCGCGTCCTGCAATCTCAACAGTTCGAACCGCTCGGCAGCAACAAGACCGAGACCGTGGACCTGCGCTTTGTCCTCGCCACCAACGTGGACCTTGAGGCCGAAGTGCGCGCCGGCCGCTTCCGCGAGGACCTCTTCTATCGCATCAACGTGGTGACCGTCGACCTGCCCCCGCTGGCGGACCGGGCCAGCGACATCGTGCTCCTCGCCCGCCACTTCCTGCGCCAGTTCTGCGAGCGCATGAAACGTCACCTGCTGGATTTCGAGCCCGACGCGCTGGCCGCCCTGCAACGCTACTCCTGGCCGGGAAACGTGCGCGAGCTGGAAAACGCCGTCGAGCGGGCCGTCGTGTTGAGCAAGGGCCCTCACGTTACCCTTGCCGACCTGCCGCCGCGCGTCTTTAACCCCGGGCGACCGACCGGCGAGCCGCCACCCTATCAACCGAAGCCGCTGCGCGAAGCCCTGGCCGAGCCCGAACGCCGCATTCTGGAAGCGGCACTACAGGCCAACGGCTGGAACCGCCAACTCACGGCCGAGCAGCTCGGCATCAACCGCACGACTCTCTACAAGAAGATGAAGCGTTACGGCCTGCTGCCCGACGCCCTCGAACTCGGCGCCCATTGAGGGCCGCTGCAGGCCCGCACTTCCCTGCGGGAACGTGCGTAGTCAACATCCCCATCGTCGTGGGTGCCATGCTTTCCCGCGACCACAGTCGCGGGTAAGCATGGTTCTGCGAGCGATCGAATGCCCGCCCCCCGCTCGCGGCGGATGACGGCATGGCACCCGCGCTAGACTCCTGCCTCCCTGGAAGGAGCGGGGGCTTGTGGATGGTTCCCAAGGATGGGCAGGGGAATCCGGCCTGGCGCAGTCTGAATCGTCGCCGGCGTTGGTGACGTGCAGCCCTCCAAGCCGGTCGCCGGCTTGAAGACGCAGCCGTGGCACCTACCGCCCACTGCAGGCCCGCGACGCACCCTCCAATACGCGGCTCGGCCAAGGTACACCACGGCCGCTACCACCGCGCCCCAGGCGAGGATGTCCTGCCACCCGATCGGCACGATCGCTTGCTCCGCGCCTACGCCATCAACCGCGAGGCGACCTGGTACGTCACCAGCGCGCCCACGTAGGCCAGCGCCGTCATGTACCCGAACGTCAGCGCTGGCCAACGCCACGAATGCGTCTCGCGCTGAATCGCGGCCAGCGTCGCCGCACACTGACAACACAGCGAGAAAAACACCATCACCGACAACGCCACCGGCAGCGTGAACACCGGTCGACCGTCCGCACGGACGGCCCGCTGCAAGCGCTCCTTCAGTTCCACTGGCTCGCCACCGTCGCCGCCCCCCATGTGAAACAGGGTGCCCAGCGTGGCCACCACCAGCTCCCGGGCCGGCAGAGAGGCGATGGTGGCCGTCGCAATCCGCCAGTCCCAGCCCAGCGGCCGCACCACCGGCTCCAGCCACCGCCCCATGCGACCCAGGTAGCTCCCCTCCAGGTTCGTACCGTCCGCAGTCGGGCCTGCCGCCGGGGCCCGTGCTGCTGCCGCAAGTTCCGCCTCGCCGGAGGCAACAGCACCGTCCTGCCCGGCCGCCGGGAGTGGGGTCACCGACGCGGGACGCGGGTAGTACCCCAGTGCCCAGATCACGACGGTCACGGCGAAAACGATCGTACCCGCCCGCAGGCAGAACTCCTTGCCCTGCTCATACACCCGGTACAGGACCGTGCGCGGAGTGGGCCACCGGTACGCCGGCAGCTCCATCAGAAACGGCAGTGTCTCCCCGCGCAGCAGCGTGCGCTTCAGCACCCACGCCACCGGAATCGCCACGATCACGCCGATCAGGTACATCACCGTCAGCACCGTCGCCTGCACGTGCAGCCACCCGCCCAGCAACGTACGCTCGGGCACGAACGCCCCGACCAACAGCACGTACACCGGCAGTCGCGCACTGCAGCTCATCAGTGGCGCAATCAGCATCGTCAGTACCCGGTCCCGCGCATTCTCGATCGTGCGCGTGGCGAGGATGCCCGGCACCGCGCACCCGAACGAGGTCAGCAGCGGGATTACGCTCTTGCCGCTTAAGCCCGCGACGTTCATGAAGCGGTCCACCAGCAGGGCCGCTCGGGATAGATACCCGCAGTCCTCCAGAATGCCGAGAAACAGAAACAGCAGCATGATCTGCGGAAGAAAAACCAACACCGCCCCGACGCCCGCCAGGGCACCGTCGACCAGCAGGCTGCGCAGCGTACCGGGTGGAACCCAGTTCGCCACGGCCGCGCCGCTCAACGCCACCGCCCGATCAATTGCATCCGCGAGCGGGGCAGCCCACTCGTACAGGGACTGGAACATGAGCAGCATCAGCCCCGCGAAGATCAGCAAGCCCGCCACGGGGTGGGTCAGCACGCGGTCCGCGCCCTCCGACTTGGAGCGCCGGGGACGGTGCGGGCACGTCACGACGTCACGGAGCAACTGCTCGATCCAGGCGTACCGGGCCACCGCCTCGATCTCGGGAACGCCGTGCCCGGCCGCTTCCAGTCGCGCGCGCGCCGCGCCCAGACGCTGGGTCACGTCCGCCCCCCAGCGGACCGCCAAACGCTGTTCGTGATACCCCGCGGGGTCCAGCAGCGCTTGCAGCCACTGCGCTCGTACCGGCCTCGTGTCCGGCGGTTCCGCGTCGCCCGCCTTCCACTCCTCCAACGCGGCAAGCTCAGCATCCACCGCCGGTGGCAAAGCCGGCCCCGGCACACGCGGGGCGGCGTGTTCTGCGGTAAGGATGGTCTTCGTCAACGCCTCGATGCCCTCGCGCCGCGTGGCCACCACCGGCACCACCGGCACGCCCAATCGCCGCGCCAGCGCCGCGGCATCCCAGTGAATGCCGCGCCCACGCGCGACGTCCATCATGTTCAATGCGACAATGACCGGGCGCCCAAGTTCGAGAATCTGCGTCAGCAGGAACAGATTGCGACGCGGGTGGCTGGCGTCCACCACGACGACGATCAGATCAGGGCGCTCGAGTGCGTCGGTGTGCCCGAGAAGGGTATCCAGCACCACCGCCTCGTCCGCCGAGCGTGCGGAGAGGCTGTACGTGCCCGGCAGGTCGATGACTTCGATAGCGCCCGTCTCACCGGCGTCCCGCAACCAGCCGACCTTGCTTTCCACGGTGACGCCCGGGTAGTTCCCTACCCGCTGCCGGAACCCGGTGAGCGCGTTGAACAGCGTGGTCTTTCCGGTGTTCGGATTGCCGACCACGGCCACCGACTTGACACGCGGCGATGCTAGAACCCTCTCCTCGCTACGCATGGGTCTCGCTATCGACGGGAGAAACGCCTGCCTTTGGTCGCCGACACCGGGGACCGGCGGGGGACAGGCAAGTGCTTCAGGGGAGCCTTAATCGAATCCGCTTCTGGTGTCCGTTGCCCAGCCCCACGCACGCGCCGTCAATACGCACAATGCACGGGCTGCCGGGACGCAGCATCTCGAGTTGGGCGCCGCGGATGAAACCCATGTCCGCGAGGCGTTTGCGAGCGGCCGGCGAAGCGTCCACTTCGAGGACGGTGCCGATTTCGCCCGCGCGAAGGCAAGGCAGGTCGATGAAGGACGCCGGCACACCCCGCGAGCCAGCTTGGACCTCACACTCCCCAATTGCCATGGTCACGTACCTACCTGAGACCGAGTCTCACCATTGCAGAAACGCTGCACCGCCCACCGTCTTCGCGCTGCTGACCGATGACGAATGCCCAGGTTCGGACGGTCAAACCCGCTCTCGGCCGCCGCCCCACCCAGCAGGAAGGGAGGGGAAAAGGGAGGCATTCCACCAGCGTCACAGCATCCGTTCGGCCGCCACACACTATACCCACAGGCAAGGTGCGCTCCAAGCCGAATCCCGCGAAAACTGAGACTCGTTCTCAACTACACCATCGGCAGAACGGTGCCCCCGGCTCGATTGCGGACAAAGAGGATGCGCCCGAAAACGGCACACCAGCCCGATCGCGAAGGCCGCGTTCGACACGTCGGCCGCCGGGAAAGCCGGCGCGCACCCGCCAGCACGCGAATCCAGCCGTGGACTTGCTCCCCTGGACGCCGCCCGGCAAGGGCAGCCCCCGCGTCTTCCTGGGGGCTCGTGAGCCGCGCCGGTGCCTTGGATACGAGATGCACTCGAAGAAGGCTGTGGCGGTCAGCGGCGGGTCACCTGTGGGTGTTATCGCCCCAAGGCCGGGCGGTAGTCAGTCGCCTGGGGCGATCTGCTCGGCCAGCTCTTGGGCAACCCCCTGCATCAGGGTGTACAGGAACTGCTCCGCGCCGTTGCGGGCGGTGACCTTCACCTGGGTCGCACACGACATACCCAGCGTCCCCCCGGCCAACGCGGCAAGCAGCGTCCACCGCGCGGCCCTTCGCAACGTGCGTGTCGTCAGTCGGGACCAGCGGCCTGGCGTGAAGTCGAATTGCCTGTTGCTCATGGATTGACCATCCTACCCGGGTCGGGATCAGATCCAGCGTGGGTGCCGGAACGCCGACCGGTGTCGCCTCTATGCAGTCGAGCGCGTCGGATACCCCGCGCAATCGCCGGCGCGGCTCGCTTACGGATTGTCCTCACGTACCTGGCTCTGCAGGAACTGGGCGTAGTTGACGAAGGTACTGGGTCCGGCGAACACGCCGGGCTGCTCGGAGCCGGGCTGGAGGAAGGCCTGGAACTTGACGTTCCCAGCGCTACCGCTGGCCGTGCTCGTGAACATCCGGAAGACGACGGTATCACCGCAGACGAAATTGGGGCCGCTCGCGGCGAAATACGAGAGCGTGTTCAGGCCCTCGGCCGCCACGCCGTAGCCGCCGCCGACCACGCCCGTCTGCGGGTTGTAGTCTTCGTAGATGAACGCCGCCGGCTCGCCGGCCAGGAGGTTCTCGCCCAAGCCGATCCGAATCACGGGCGACTCGGCGCACGGAAACAACACGCCAATGTCGTTGGCGAGGGCAACGGGGAACGTGCGCAGCCGCACGGTTTGCAGTTCCTTCGTCGTCAACAGGTTGCCGTCGTCGTCGTACTGCGGGTTGCCGTCGCCATCTTCGACGATGACCATGCGCTCAATCGTCACGATGAAGTCGGCGGGGTCGGCGGTCTCGTTGACAACGCGCACGAGAACGAAGGCGGCTTCCGGTCCCGGCGTGATGGGGTAATAACCACCCTGGAAGGCGTTGATGAAACTCGGGTTGAAGAACGTGACCGTGCCGCCGCACCCGGCGAGGCACAGGCCCACGGCCAGCAGTCCCCGTCCTATTCTGTACCAACGATCTGTGCTCATGGAAACTCTCGCAGACATCGTGCCGCCCGACCGGTCGTCGAGACGACCACACCGACCGGCTCAGCGCACGCCGACGGTGAACTCATACCGACCGCCAATCCCAGCGATCGTCGCCGCGTCGGCTGCGTCAAAACTGGGATCGTCGTCCACGTTCTCCAGGAACGGCACCCGCAGCACGCCGCCCATCACCACGCTGACGACGGCACCGCAACTGGGGTTCACCACGGGCCCCGGCACGTCACGTACGTCGATGTTGGCACGAAGCAAGGTGTTACCATCCGCGTCGACCGTGTCGGGAACCAACGGGCGGAACTGGGGGGCACTTCTGCCCTGGACCTGGTACACCAGCACGGCCCCACCTTGCTGGTTCTGGATCTCCCGGGACTGGTAGGTGATCAACTCGACCGGGACGAACACCTCGATAGACGCACTCGGGTCTAACTCGACCCGGGCGACGTTACAAAGAACCACGGTGTTGTCCAAGTCGTTCTGATTAAGGTCCGGATAAGCATCGGCGTCGAACCGCTGGTCGATCAGCTTGCGGCTGCCGCTGACAAACTCGAAGGAATTGACGTTGCCGTTGGAGTAGGTCACCCGAATGCGGAACCGGACCCGGGGACGCAGCTCACGCCGCTCCGCGTTTGTCAACGTAAGCCCGCCGGTCGTCGTCAGGTACTCGACCAGCCGTTCATCAACCTCCGCGTTATTCACAAACGCCAAGACGACGTGCCCCGTCGAGTTGTTGATGGTCGCCGAACCGGGGCTGATGAGATCGACGAACCCCGCTCCGAACAGCGAGCCGCAGCCGGCAACGAGGCCCAGAGCCGCGCCCCAGAACACGACGAGACGCAGTCGGCACCACCGCAAGCCGCGGTCACCGCGTGTATCCAATCCAGCGTTCAACTTCGGTCCTCCCGCAACAACAGCCCCAAAACGGGCCACAGCACGCACCAACGGATGGCGCTCCGTCCGACCCCGCGGCCCCGAGCCGCCCATCGCCAAGCAGCCCGCACGCTAGTTCTAGCCTCTTGCAACTGTCGGGTCAACCGGCCTCGGCACGGGGCAAAGAACCCCTCTCCCGCGCAGGAAGAGGGGCGGGGGTGAGGGTGGGGGAAGCGAAGACGCCCCCCGGAGCCCAAGCACGGTCAGCCAGAGCACGCCAGGCGCGAAGCAGGTACCCCGGCGCGCCGTGGTCAGCACGACGGGGCCGCCGCGTTCACCCATCGCCTCCCGCAGCCGAGAGCCCCTGCAACGCCATCTACACGGCCGCCTGTACCCGCCGCGTGGGCGACGCGGACTGCTGGTGGGCTTGCGTCCGTGACCGCTCCCAGCGATGGGCCAGGTAGCGTCCCAGGGAACGCATGGCCTCATCGCACGTGCGAAAGACTGGCACGGCCCCGTCACGCAGCCGCCGGGCGAAGGCGTCGTAGGGCCTGCCCGAGTCAATGACGGCCACGACGGGCTTGCGGGACTCCGCCAGCAAGGCCGGTAGCCGGTCGGCCAGCGACCCGGGCTTGGCAATCTCCTCCTCCGTGGTCAGCATCTGCGGGGTAAGCGGCACGAACCCCACCAGGACGGCGTCCGTCCCCGGGTCCTCGATGAAGGCTCGGATACAGGCCTCGAAGGCGTCTTCATTGGCCATCGGCGTCATATCGAGCGGATTCCGCACATTGACCAGTCCGTCCAGCTTGAACTTGGCCAGTCGCTCCGCCACGCGGCGTGCCGTGGCCTCGCTGAGTGCAGGCAGTTCCGCCTCGAAGCGGGCCCCGTGGATGTTGTCGGCCATGCCCACGGTCTCGAAGCCCGCGTTGCTGATGGCGCCGATCCGGACCCCGCCAACCTCTTTCCCATGCAGGGCCGTGGCCAGTTCCAGCACTTGCTCGAATTCCTTGAACGTGTCCGTCACGATGGCACCGGCGTTGGCCACCGCCGTCTGGCACACGTCGTAGTCGCCGGCTACCGAGGCGGTGTGGCCGGCCGTGGCCGCCCGACCGGGGTCGGTCCTGCCCGCCTTGTAGAACACCACGACCTTCCCGGCGGCCGTGACTTCCTGCACCGACCGCACGAACGCCAGCCCATCCAGCGGGTTGAACCCCTCCACGTACACACCGATGCAGTCCATGTCGTCACGATCACCCACGGCCCGGAGCATGTCCGAGACGGTGGCGTCGATCTGGTTGCCCAAAGAGATCGCAATCGTGGGATCCAGTGCCTCAAGGTTGCTCATGCGGCTGATGATGAAGGCACCACTTTGGGAAATCAGGGCGGCCCGGCGGGGCGGCACGTGGCGGCGGGGATCAAGCTTGTGCGGCGGAATGAAAAACGTGTCGTAGTGCCCGGGGCGAGAGCGGACACCCATGCAGTTGCCGCCCAGCACGATTGGGCCCCCGTCCGGCTGCTGCCGGGAGGCAACGATCATCTCCCGAACCTTCGCCTCGAGTCCCTGGGTACCCTCAGTCTCCCCCATGCCACCCGGGATCAGGATGACGGACGCGATCTTGCGGCTGTCGATGGTCTGTTGCATCACGTCGGGGATGGCTTCCGCCCCGGTGGCGACGACGAGAAGGTCTACCTTGCCCGGCAGCGCCGCGATGCTCGGCACGCACCCCACCCCGTCGATTTCCTTCTCACCCTCGCGTACGACGAACAGGCGGTCCTTCGGGAATCCGCAGTCGAGCAGGTTCTTGAGGATGATGCGGCCGAAGTTGGCCCGCTTGGTGGACACACCGACCAAGGCGATGGAGCGCGGCTCCACTAGTGCTTCAATTTTGGTCGCCGGACGGGCTGGCAGTGCCTTCGTGGCGGTTGCCAAAGCGCCGTGCCCGTCGAGGGGGATCATCCGGAGGCGCGAGAATGCGAACGGGTTGACCTCGATCTCCTGGACATCGGGGCCTTCCTCGCCACGATCGACGCAGAACCGGCGGGCGACGGCGATGAACGCCCGGAAGCAGCGGAGCAGGTCCCCGTCGCTCACGATGCGCTGTCGCCCCCGGGCACGCCCGGCCAGCACGTCATAGGCGGCCGTCTTCTGGAACAGCTCCATGAACTGCTCCGGGGTCGTATCCACAGCCAGGGCCTTCGCCACGGCCTGACCGGGCTTCATCTTGGCGGCCAGGTACTCCGTGTGGATGCCGCCGAGCCCGGCCGCGATGATCGGGCCGAACTCACGCGTGGACCGGATACCAATGAAGAGCTCCTGCCCGAAACCGGCGTCGGTGCGCTGGACGTACTCGACGACGAGGACGCCGGCCACCCGGGCCCCGCCGGCCCCCTGGGCCTCCACAAGCTGCCGGATTTCGCGGTTGACGGTCTCGATGTCCTTCGGAGCAAAGACCACCCCGCCCACGTCCGACTTGTGCGCAATATCCGGCGACACGACCTTGAGGACGACCTTGTCGCCGGGGAAACAGTCCAGGGTCTGGGCGGTAATCTGCTCGCCCTTCTGCACGAAGTAGTAGCGGGGCGGGGCAACCGCGCCCACGAGTTCCAGCAGTCGGTAGACCTCGTGCTCGAAGAGCAGGCGGCGACCGGACTGGTAGACCTCCAGCAGGATCTGACCGACCGCGTGGGCCTCCGGACGCGACAGGCCGCACTCCTCCGTCGTCAGAGTAAGGCTCTCCGTGCCCGGGCCCTGCTGACGGTCAAGCTGCTCGGGCTCCAGCGTCTCCAGCCAATGGCGTACTTCCTGGGCGGACGCCCCGCGGCGCAGCCCGTCGAGGTACGCGGTGGCGGCATTGCGTCCGAAGCGGCAGGCGCGCTGGTTCACGTCGACGAGGGCGGCCCCTTTGCGTCCGAACATCTCGGCGATGGATGTTTCCAGCTCGGCCGCGTCCAGGCCCAGGAGCCCGGATGCGGCACCGAGCATGACGGTGTTGACGGCCCGGGCGGAACCGGCCGCCTTCGCCCAACGCTCCGCGTCCACGAGAATGTGACTCGGGTACTTCGTCACCTGGTCGAGCACGTGCTCGATCGGCGGGTAGTTCGAGATGTTCACGAACGGGGCGGTACTGGCCACGATGGTGCCGCGCTCGGAAAGGTACTGGACGTAGCGCAGGGCCTCCAGCGGCTCCACCGCCAACACGACGTCGGCCTTGCCCAGCGGGATCAGGTCGCTGTACAGCTCGTGGTCGGCGAACCGCAGGTGGGCCTGCACGTCCCCGCCGCGCTGGCTCATCCCGTGTACCTCGGACTGCTTAACGTGCCAGCCGCGTCGAATCACCGCCAGACAGATGGCCTGGGCGATGGTGAGAATCCCCTGACCGCCGACCCCGGCAAGAATGATGTTACACTCCATCGCCTAATCCTTCTCTGGAGAGCCTGTCACCCCCGCGCTACTGGTCCGTGCCGGCACGTCCCGCGGCTCGGTCACGCACCTCCCTAGGCCGGGGCGCCGGATGCCTGCTCCTTCTCCGTCAGCTTCTTCGTCGCCTTGCGGGACACCTGCACGCACGGACGGCAAGCCAGAATCACCGACAGGCCACGATGCTCGATGGCCTTGCGCACCAGCTCAACGTTTCGCTGATGCTGCTTCTTGACCGGCTCGATGCGGACAATCTGATCTTCCCGCACGCCCAGCCCCTTCAGCAAGTCCACGAAAGCGTCGCCCGTGACGAACACTTCCTGTCCGCCGGTCATGCCGACGGTGGCGTTGTCAAGAATGACGACGGTCATGTTGGCGTCTTCGTGGGCCGCCCCCAGCAAAGGCGTCATGCCCGAATGGCAGAACGTCGAGTCACCGATCGTGCAGAGCACAGGGTGGGCGCCCGCCTTGGCCGCCCCCAGTGCCATGCTTACCGACGCTCCCATGTCCACGCAGGACTGCACGGCGTTGTAGGGCGGCAATGCCCCCAGCGTGTAGCAACCGATGTCGCTGAAGAGTACCCGGTCCATCCCTTCCGTGGCTTCCAGCAAGGCGCTGAACGTGTCGCAGTGCGGGCAACCGTCACACAAACGCGGCGGGCGACCGGGCAGATCCTCTACCTTCGGCGGCGTGGTCGTCGCCGGCATGCCCAGGGCGGCCCGCACCCGATCGACCGACAGCTCGCCGTCCGGCGGGAACGCCCCGTCGCGCTTCCCGCGAATGGCCCGACCCGGCACGCCCAACAGGCCGCACAGGTGACTCTCGATGAACGGATAGCCGTCCTCGGCCACGAGGACATCCGAGCAGTGATCGATCAACTCGCGGATCAACGGCACCGGCAGGGGGTAGGTCCCGATCTTCAGCAGCGAGTACGACGAATCGCTCCCGATGACCTCCCGGACGTAGTTGTGGGCGAGTCCGGCCGCCAGGATGCCGTGCGGCCCGCGCAGCTCCAGCTTGTTGTAGCGCGCATGCTCCGAGTACTCGCGCAGCGCCGACTGCAAGTCGATCAGACGGCGGAAGCGTCGCCGCGCGTTGACCGGCAGCAACGTCCAGTCCTGCGGCCGGTTGGCGAGCCGCACGCCACGATCCACCTGCGCCGGCGCGCTCCGCAGCACGTTGGCGCGACTGTGCGCCAGCCGGGTCACCAGCCGGACCAGCACCGGCAGTCCGATCCGCTCGGACATCTCAAAGGCCTCGCGCGTCATGTCGTAGCATTCCTGCTGATTGGAAGGCTCGAACATGAGCACCTTGGCGAAATCGCCGTAGTAGCGGGTGTCCTGCTCGTTCTGCGAGGAGTGCATGCCGGGGTCGTCGGCCACCACGATGACCAACCCGCCGTGGGCCCCCGTGAGGGCGGCGTTCATGAAGGGGTCGGCCGCCACGTTGAGCCCCACGTGCTTCATGGAGACCAGCGCCCGTTTGCCCGCGAAGGACATGCCCAGGGCTTCCTCCAGGGCGACCTTCTCGTTGGCCGACCAGCGCGCCGAGAGACCGTCCACGCCGCGCGTCCGTTGCTGAATGAACTCGAGAATCTCGGTGGCGGGGGTGCCTGGATAGGAGAACGCCCCGCTGATCCCCGCGTCGAGGGCGCCCAAGGCCACCGCTTCGTCACCCAGGAGAAGTTCCAACATGATGTCAACCCTCTTGCGTGCGTCGGAGGCCCGCCGTCCCCGAGCCGACCGTGCGAGCCCAGTGAACCTCCAAGCCGAATGGGGACAGCGGCGTTGCCACGACCGACAGCCCGCCCTGTGAGCGCAGCGTCAGCGCCGCCACCGCCTTCCCAGACCAGCAGACAGATGCTGAGCATATTCTGTGCCAGCCTGGAGTCAACGCGTCCGCCCCCGGCGCTGAGAGCTTGGGCTGTCTGTGGACGGACGCGGGACGCTCCGCAGCGCGCCTGCAAACGTCGAGACTACGGTGCTGCTCGCCGCCGGTCGATACCCTACCCACCACCGGGTCAACAAACGGTAGCGGCGGCGGTGGTGGTCCAGGTCGCAGCCGGGCCTCTTTGCTGCGTTGCGTCAGCAGGGATCTCAAACCCAGGCCCCCACGGGCCTGCACCGCGGGCGCCCGGAACATTACAATCCCGCGCCGTTGCCTGGCCGGAGACCATCTGAGGCATTGTCCGCTCACACGGGCCGCCGGTCGGGTGGGTAACCATTTGTGCCTGAAACGGGAAACGGCCATGCCCTTCGCCACTTTGACGGACACCGACCCCGCGGAAACCCAGGATTGGATCGACTCACTGCGCGGCGTGGCACAGGCTGCCGGGGTGCAACGCGCCCAGTACCTCCTCGCGCGGCTCATCGCCTGGGGGCAGCAGCACAACATCGTGGCACCCTTCACGGCCAAGACCCCCTACGTGAACACGATCCCCCCGGCCGAGCAACCTGCCTATCCCGGCGACCGGGAGATTGAACGCCGCATCAAGAGCTACGTCCGCTGGAACGCCATGGCTATGGTGGTCCGCGCCAACCGGCGGTCCGACGGCATCGGGGGGCACATCTCCACCTACGCCTCGGCGGCCACCCTGCTGGAGGTCGGGTTCAACCACTTCTTTCGGGGGTGCACGGAGGAACCGGCGGGGGACCAGGTCTTCTTTCAGGGGCACGCGGCCCCCGGAATCTACGCCCGGGCCTACCTCGAACACCGGTTGCACGCCAGGCAACTGCGCAACTTCCGGCGGGAACTGGCCGACGGTGGGGGGCTGTCGTCGTACCCGCACCCCTGGTTGATGCCGGACTTCTGGCAGTTCCCCACGGTGTCGATGGGGCTGGGCCCGATCAACGCGATCTACCAGGCGCGGTTCAACCGCTACCTGCACGATCGCGGGCTTACCGACACCTCGGCGTGCCGGGTCTGGGCGTTCCTCGGCGACGGGGAGATGGACGAGCCGGAGTCGCTCGGCGCCATCACGCTGGCCGCCCGCGAGGAGTTGGACAACCTGACGTTGGTCATCAACTGCAATCTCCAGCGTCTCGACGGGCCGGTGCGCGGGAACGGCAACATCATCCAAGAACTGGAAGGAGCGTTCCGCGGGGCAGGGTGGAACGTCATCAAGGTCATCTGGGGCGAGGACTGGGACCCGTTGCTGGCCGCGGACACGGACGGCGCGCTCGTGGACCGCATGAACCAGTCGCTGGACGGCGAGTTGCAGAAGTACACGGTGGAGTCCGGCGCCTACATCCGGGAGAAGTTCTTCGGAACCGACCGGCGGCTGTTGAAGCTCGTGGAACACTTGTCGGATGAGCAGCTTCAGAAGCTGCGTCTGGGCGGTCACGATCCCGAGAAGGTCCACGCCGCGTACCGGGCGGCCGTGGAGCACCGGGGCCGACCGACCGTCATCCTCGCACGTACGATCAAAGGCTACGGGCTGGGCGAGGCGGGCGAGGGCCGCAACATCACCCACCAGCAGAAGAAGCTCGATTTCGACGAGCTGCGCCACTTCCGCGATCGTTTCAACGTGCCGATTCCCGATGACCAGCTTGAGGATGCCCCGTTCTATCGCCCCGGGCCCGAAAGTCGGGAGTACAAGTACCTGATGGAGCGCCGCGCGGCGTTGGGTGGGTTCGTGCCCCGGCGGCAGGTGCGCGTCGCTTCGCTACCACCGCCCGAGCGTGACCTTTTCGAGGAATTCCTCACGGGCAGTGGTGACCGGGAAGCGTCCACGACCATGGCGCTGGTGCGTATGCTGGGGAAGCTGCTGGGTGATCCCGCGCTGGGGAAGTACATCGTACCGATCGTTCCCGACGAGGCGCGCACGTTCGGCCTCGAGGGGCTCTTTCGCAAGTACGCCATCTACGCCCACCGCGGCCAGCGCTATGAACCGGTCGATTCCCACCTGTTGCTGTACTACCGCGAGAGCCAGGACGGGCAGATCCTCGAGGAGGGCATCACGGAGGCCGGCTCGATGGCGTCTTTCACGGCGGCCGGCACCGCCGGGGCCACGCACGGTGTCCCCACGATCCCATTCTACCTGTTCTACTCCATGTTCGGCTTCCAGAGGATCGGCGACTTCGCCTGGGCGTGCGGCGACGCCCGTGCCCGCGGCTTCCTGGTGGGCTGCACGTCGGGGCGCACCACGCTGGCCGGCGAGGGGCTCCAGCACCAGGATGGGCACAGCCACCTGCTGGGCAGCACGATCCCGAACCTCGTTGCCTACGACCCGGCCTTCGCGTTCGAGATTGCCCTCATCGTCCGGGACGGCATCCGCCGCATGTTCCAGGAGCGGGAGCCGGTGTTCTACTACCTGACCGTCGGCAACGAGCCGTACGCTCAGCCGCCGATGCCTGCCGGGGTGGAAGAGGGTGTCCTGCGTGGCCTGTACAAGTACCGCCCGGCCGACCACCCGGAAGGCAAGGCCCGCGTGCACCTGCTGGGGAGCGGGGCGATCCTGCGCGAGGCCCTGAAGGCGCAGAAGTTGCTCGCGGAGCAGTTCAATGTGGCCGCCAACGTGTGGAGCGCGACGAGCTACCTGTTGCTGCGCCGTGAGGCGCTCGCGTGCGAACGCTGGAACCTGTTGCATCCCGGCGAGCCCCCGCGCGTTCCGTACGTCACGAAGGTGCTGAGCGCGGAGCCGTTCCCCGTGATCGCCACGAGCGACTACATGCGGGCCGTGCCGGACATGATCGCCCGGTGGGTGCCGTCCGCACGCTCCGCCCGGCCCGATGGGCCGGTTCCACCCGGCGGGTCGGTTCCGTCCGGCGAGTCTGTGCCACTCGGCGGCGGGTTCGTATCTCTCGGCACCGACGGCTTTGGTCGCAGTGAGGCCCGGGCGGAGCTGCGCGACTACTTCGAGATCGACGCGCGCTACGTGGCCCTGGCCGCCCTCCGCGAGCTGGCCCGCCTGGGGCAATACCCCCCGGCCGACCTGCCCGACGCGGTCCGCGCCGTCGGTCTCGACCCCAACAAGCCCGATCCGACTCAACCGCCGCTACGGCGTGGCGCGGGCGTCCCGACCGTGCGGGAACCCAACCGGGTATGACGGGGTCATCCCGTCCGTGACTGGACGCTGAGCCGCGTGCCACGGCGTCGCGCCTGACTGCATCATGTCGACCCGGGACGCGCGGCCGGCGTTACGTGTTCCACGTCGGCCGCGTGCCGGCGTAGAAGCGGAGCTGCCGAAACAGGAAGTGGCGGCGGGCGATAAGTCGTTCCAGGGACTCAATCGTCTCTTCGCTCAGTCGTCCCGAGTGGCGGAGATTGATCAGTTCCTCGTGCAGTTCGTGCCAGCGTCGAGTCCCTGCCAGCTTCCGCTTCCGCTTGGGGTCACGCTCCTCCAGCAGCCGACGGACCTGGTCCTCGATGTGCCGGAGTTCCACGACCACGGCCCGCGTCGCCACGTCCAGCTTCTGCTCGGGCCTGGGAGACGGGATCTCGGGACCGGCGGGCAGGGGCTCGGCAAACAGTTCCAGGGAGCCCGCGTCGTCTGCCTTCTCGTCAGCAAGATCCGCGGGCACGGCGGGTACCGCGCCCTGCCCCACTTCAGGGACTCCCTCAGGTACCTCGACGAGGCACGAGTCCGCGGGCTCCGGCGACTCGTCCTCGGCCCACTCCGCGTCCGGCTCGAGCGGCGCGTCGGACGCATCTCGCCCGGCAGTCGGCTCGGATTCGGCGCCCACGCCATCATTCGGTGAGTCCGTCAGCATAAGCACGCGTCCTTAACCCAGGCTGACCCCGTACTTACATGTCCAGCGTCTTCGGCGTTGCGGGTGCCGTGGTTACCCGCGACGGCCGTCGCGGGTAAGCATGCCTCCGCGGCCGCGGCACATGCCCACCCCGTCTGTGGCGGGTGAGGGCTTGGCACCCACGCTGGGCACGTACCTTCGAACAAAGGTCAAGACCGATTTCACGTTGCGGTCAGTGCAACCGCCCGATCAGTTCCCGCACGCTCCGCAGTCCCTTCCGGTCAACGTACTCCCGCAGCCCCGCACATAGGGTCTTGGGCACCGCGGGGTTGACGAACAGCGCGGTCCCCACGGCCACGGCCGTTGCCCCGGCCAACAGAAACTCCACGACATCCTGCCACGTCGTCACGCCGCCCATCCCGATGACCGGCACGCTGGCGTCCCGTGCGACCCGCGTGTACACCCGATGCACCATCGCCAATGCCACCGGCTTGATGGCCGGGCCCGACAGCCCCCCGCACCGGTTGGCCAGGATCGGCGCCTGCGCCTCGATGTTGATCGCCATGCCCTGGAGCGTGTTAATCAACGAGAGGGCGTCGGCGCCGGCGGCGACGGCCGCGGTGGCCGTGGCGGTGATGTCCGTGACGTTAGGTGACAGCTTGACGATCAGCTTCGCATTCCGGACGTGGGGGCGCACGGCCGTAACGAGGGCGTGCAAGCGCTGGGGGTCCGTCCCGAAATCCAGCCCGTCCACCACGTTGGGGCAGGACACGTTCAGCTCGATGCCCCGCACGCAGTCGCAGGCGTCGAGGCGCTCACAGGCGGCCACGTAGTCCTCCACCCGATGCCCGGCCACGTTGACGATGACGACCGTGCGGGCCGTGCGCAGGTAGGGGACCTTCTCCTTCAGGAAGCGTTCCAACCCGACGTTCGCCAGCCCGATGGCGTTCAGCATGCCGGAGCAGGTCTCGACCGCCCGCGGCGGCGGATTCCCCCGGCGCGGCTCTACGGTGACGGATTTCGTGACGAATGCCCCGAGAGTGCCCAGGTCCAGGAAGGCCGCCAGCTCCGAGCCGTAACCGCTGGTGCCGGAGGCCGTCAGGATCGGGTTGCGCAGGGTGAGCCCCGCCAGGTCCACGGACAAGTCCACGGCGGTAGCCGGCATGCTGCTCATGACCGGCAGCATCATGCCGGGGCGGGGCTGTGTCAACGGTCTGCGGCGGGCACCGCGGCGCCGCAAACCGGATACGCTGGACGTTCCTGGGACACGCAGTACAATGGGCGCCGTGCCGGAGCATGGGAGAACGTCGATGTCCGCGTGCGGCGATTTGCTGGCGATCTTCCCCGGGGCGTTCGATCCGGTTACCCACGGGCACCTCAACATCATCGAGCGGGGGGCGCGGTTGTTCGACCGCCTGCTGGTGGCCGTCGGTGTCAACCCGACCAAGATCGAAGTCTTCACCCCGGATGAGCGCAAGCAGATGCTCATCGAGCACACTCGGCACCTGCCCAACGTTGAGGTGCACACGTACACCGGGCTGACGGCCCGCTATGCCCGCGAGATCGGCGCGCGGGTGATCCTGCGCGGCATTCGCGACAACGTCGATCTGCACGCCGAACTCGAAATCGCCAACACGAACCTCATCATCGGCGGCATCGAGACCATCTTCCTGATGACCAGCCACGAGCATGTGCTGACGTCGAGTACGCTCATCCGCCAGATCGTCGAGATCGGTGGCTACGACGTTCAGCGTCTCGCCCAACTGGTCCCGCCCGACGTGGCGGTCAAGCTCAAGGCACGTTTCGGCGGTGGAGGAGAGTAACGTCTCCCGGTGGCAAGTGCTTCGAGCGCGAGTGCACCACCATGCGCCACCCGTGTTCGCGGTTCAAACCGCCGGCGCTCAATCGTGCACGGTGGTTCCGACGCCAACTAGAAAATGGGCCGACAGCGGCGGCTGCGCAAGCTACACAGGGTAGAATAGCGACCTTGCCGGTTTGGACAACTGCCGGGGTCTGACAGAGAGTACGTGTTTAGCGTCTTCGGCGTTGTGGGTGCCATGCTTTCCCGCGACTGCGGTCACGGGCGTTGTGGGTGCCATGCTTTCCCGTGACTGCGGTCGCGGGTAAGCATGCCTCTGCGGACGCGGCACATGCCCACCCCCGCCTGGGGCGGGGGTGGGCATGGCACCCACGCTAAACAGGTACGGCAGAGAATGCCAGACCCAACTTCGTCCGTCAGTTTGGGTATTCTGGTACGCTCCTGCGCGGTGCTGTCGTCATGGCCGGAGAAGCGCCGTCGGCGTGCGGCCCCGCTGCCGCCGTCCGCCGGTGCGTACACGCACATCCGAGGCCCTGACCGAGCCGACCGTTGACAGGACACGGCACACCGCCTACGGTAGCAGCGTGCAGAATTGGCGCGGCCGGCGGCATTGAGCCGACCGCGGTGGATCACATCGAAACGCCAGAAGGGAGGAGTTGCGGTATGAGAAGGCGAATGCTGCGTACGTGGTACCGCCGTGTGAGCCTGGTGCTGCTGGCGGTGTTGCTGCCGTTGGCGAGTGGGTGCGAGTGGGGACAGATTACTGCCACCACGACGACGACACTGGATACCCGGCAGATTGTCATCGGCTTGGTGCAGTCCGCGTTGATTACACCGCTGAACAACGCCGTCAACAACGCGGTCAACAACTTCTTCGACCGGATCGACGACGATTGAGTGATGGTGCGCGCTTCGGCACCGCGGGTCTTACCCGTAAACCGCGCGGGGTTGGGCTTAAGGCCGGCGTTGCCGGTTGCGCGTTCGCGCACGTACAGCAGGGCAGGTGACTGGGAAACCGAATCTGACGTGGTGCCGATGCGGTGCGGCCGCACACATCACGCGAGGTGAGCACAACAATGAAGTTCAATGCATGGTTCGGTGGGCAGGCGAGAATGATCACGCTTCTCGCCGGTGGTCTGATGATGGTGATCGCGACCGCGGCGGTCCGGGCGGATGTGATCACGACGACGGATGGAAGCCGACTGGTGGGCAAAGTCACGGCGGTAGCCGAAGGCAAGTTGACCCTGGTCACGGGTTTCGCGGGCACGGTGACCATCGAGCTGGCCAAGGTGCAGGCGATCAGCACCGACGAGAGCGTCAACGTGCGTTTCGACAGCGGTGACCAGCTCGTGGGGAAGATGCAGTTGAACGCCGAGGGCACGCAGGCCCAGATGGAGGGCGCCCTGGGGCCGATTCCCGTGGAAGTCGGCAAGGTGGAGGCCATCTGGCCTGCGGGCGCGGAAGACCCCCGCATCGTCCAGGCGCAGAAGGCGGCAGAGGCCGCCAAGCCCAAGTGGTCCGCCACGCTCGAGGCCGGGGCCACCAAGAAGGAAGGGAATACGGATACGTTCGAGGTCCGTGGCCGCGGTGAGCTGCGCCGCAAGACCGTCGACGACCTGCTCAAGTTCTACATCGCGGCCGACTACGCCGAGCAGAACGACACCCGCAACCGCAATGAGTACCTCGGCGGCGTGTACTACGAGTACAACATTACGGAGCGGTTCATGGCCTATGGTCGCGGCGAGCTCGAGCATGACGAGTTCGAGAACCTGGATCTGCGGGCGACGGCTGCGGCCGGTGTCGGCTACTACTGGCTGAAGAAGCCCCACCACGAGTTCAAGACCCGGGCCGGCGGTGGTTACCGTCACGAGGCCTATGAGGACGGTCGGACCGTGGACGACCCGATTGCTGATCTCGGCATGGACTACCGGCTGGATATCTCGCGCTGGGCGCAGTTCACGCACAGCACGACCTACAGCCCGAGCCTGGAAGAGTTCAGCGACTATCGCCTCGTGCTCGACACCGCCCTGGCGTTCCCGCTGGCCAACAGCGATGTCTGGAAGCTGAAGCTGGGCGTGAAGAACGAGTATAACTCGAACCCGCAGCCCGGCGTGGAGAGACTGGACAACACGTACTACGGCAATATCGTGCTGGAGCTCAAGTAGCGACGGCAGGCGCGCAGGGGGCATGCGAGGGTATGCTCCCCGCGCGCTGCCGACTGCGCGCGGCATGCGCTGCCCGGCTTGGCTCTGGGCAGCGGGGCGGGCAGGTCGCGCCGTACCCGCCGGGCGGCAAGGCGCGGGTGCCCCGCGAAGCACGGCCGCGCCATTGGGAGACTGGGTGCGCGGCGTGCCCCGACTGAAGGCGACTGTCTCCCGACAGGCAAGGCCGCATGCTGGTGCACGCATGTATGTGTTTAGCGTCTTTGGTGTTGTGGGTGCCATGCTTTCCCCCGACCGCGGTCGCGGGTGAGCATGCTTCTGCGTACCGCGGCACATGCCCACCCCCGCCAGCGGCGGGTGAGGGCATGGCACCCACGCTGAACACGTACTGCAGCATGCCGCCCGGCGGTGGAAAGGCATGGCGGCGCTGTACCTGGCCATGCCACCCTGGCCTCGTTGTCGATTGCCCCGATGTGTGGAGCTGGTTGCCGCAGGGCGATAACGCGAGCGCCAGCCGACACACGAACTGAGCGGAGGTCACGCGATGGATACTGTGGTTGATCCGGCTACGGTGGCCGAGCAGGCCACCCTGATGACTCAGGTTACCGCTTGGGTGGACAAGTACGGACCGGCCGTACTCCAGGCGTTGGTCACGCTGGTCGTAGGTTGGATCGTGGCGCGCGTGCTGCGTCGGGTGCTGCGGGGCGTGCTCAAGCGGGCTCACCTGGATCCCACCCTGGTCGGCTTCCTGTCGCACATGGTGTATCTGCTGCTGTTGGTGCTCGTGATCCTCACCGCCCTCGGCAGGGTCGGCGTGCAGACGACTTCCTTCATCGCGATCCTGGGTGCGGCCGGATTGGCGGTCGGCCTGGCGTTGCAGGGCTCGTTGGCGAACCTGGCGGCCGGGGTGATGATCATCGCGTTCCGCCCTTTCCGGGCAGGTGACTTCATTGAGGCGGCCGGCACCAAGGGGGTCGTCGATGAGGTCCAGGTCTTCGCCACGATCCTCCGGCATCCGGACAACAAGATTGTGATCGTGCCGAACTCGGCGCTTGCCTCCGGGGTCATCACCAAGACCCCGGGCGGAGTTCCCGCACCGCCGGGCGCCGCGGCGAAGTAGCCTCAGTTGGTCCTGTGTACCTGGCGACCGCTGACTGGAGACGTGAGACCCGGGCGGCGGGAAGGTACCCCGCCCGTCCAGTTCGCCCCCGCGCGGGGACAGTCGCAATGCTGTCTACTGGGATGACGACGGCGATCCCCAGTTCTCCGCCGCACGGGGACATTCACCCGCGCCTCGGCCACGCGGGTCGGCTCCGCAGCGCGAGACGTCGCCTGGCCGCGTGCCGGGGGTGTAGCGACATCCGCTTTGACACCAGCCTCGTTGTTGATCATGCTTTGCTGACACACACTGGGTCTTCGTTTGCGCCGTCAATGCCCGCGTGCGCCAGACGGAGCAAGAGGGGGCGGCTGCCCCGCACAAGGCTCGGCAAGCCACGCCGGCCGCACGGTTGGGTGGGGTGAAGCCATTACGTGGGGGAACTCGCAGTGCACGTCAAGAACCTCGTTGTGAGACTGGTGATCGTTATCCTGCCGGGTGTAAGTGCAGGGCTGCTACCTGCCCCGGCGGCCGGCGCGGATGTTTCGACCAAGGGTGCGGTGGGTACGCTGATGCCACACGAGGTCCGCGTGAATACCTACCTCCCCAGTGTGCAGGAGAACGCCGGCATCGCTGGCTACGCTGACGGCGGGTTGGTCTTGGTCTGGGACAGCCGTCGGCAGGAGCAGGGCAACTACGGCGTCTACCTGCAACGCTTCGGACCCGACGGCTCGCCCATCGGCGGCGAGACGCACGTCAACGTCTTCACCGACAAGATGCAGAGCAACCCCGCGGTGGCCGTCGATGGGCTCGGCGGAACCTGGGTGGCGTGGGAGTCATTCGGTCAGGACGGCGCCGGCAGCGCCATCATCGCCCGGCGCTTCAGTCCGGACTTCACCTTCGGGTCCGACGAAATCCTCGTCAACCGGCGCACGGCCGGTACGCAGCACGACGTGGTGATCGCCGGCGACGCCCAGGGCGGAGCGACGTTGATCTGGGTGACCCCGGTCGTGACGGCAGGGGGGAGCGGTCCCCTCGGGCAGACCCGAGCCCGCATCGTCGCCCGCCGTTTCGGGCCGGAAGGGGGACCTTGGGGTGACGAGTTCTTCGTGTCAACGCGTGCTGAGGACACTGAGAGTCTCCCGACCGTGGCCCAAGACGAACAGGGGCGGCTGGCGGTTGTCTGGGCCGTTACCGATGGGCGGGGAGAGGCATACGCCATCCGCGGGCGAATCCTCCAGACGGACGGCACTGCCTGCACGCCGGTCTTCACGGTGAGCGAAGCGGACGGGGCCGTCCACATCGAGCCCGCCGTGGCCGCGACGCGCAGCGGTGAGTTCGTCGTGGCATGGCTCACGACCACCGGCGAGGACTACGTTGTCTCGTATCGCAGGATCACGCCGGACGGCTGCGCGGTTGGCCCCACTCATTCATGGCAGGATGCTCGCCTGCGGCAACTAAGCGGCGTGGCCGTGGCAGGCACACCCGGCGGGGGATGGTGCATGGCCGTCAACGCCGCGGTGGGCGGCGACGACCCCGCGGGCGGCATCTACGCCCGCTGCTTCGGCGCCGACGGGCAGGCCATGTCTGACACGACGCGGGTCAACCGTCACACGGACGGTGTGCAGCGCTTGGCCGTCGCCCGCGGCAAGCAGCGGCTCACGTACACGGCCGCAGGACGCTTGGCCGTTGCCTGGGCGGGTGACTGCGGCAGCGGCGATGCCGAGGCGGTCAACCTCACCGTGCTGCTCTCGAAAGACGACATCGATGCGCTGCAAGCGCTGCTTCCGAGCGCACAGGGCACCACCGAATTGACGACGCCGACGAGTCCGATCGCCAAGCCGCACGAGCCGCCGATTCGCGATCCCTCGACCATCCCCGCTGAGCCGTTCGGTGGTGACCCCGAGCCGTTCAGCCGGGGACGGGACCTGGGGTTCATCGGAGTCACCAACACCGGCTGGACTCCGCCCGACCCCCACCTTGCGGTGGGGCCGCAGCACCTCGCGCTGGTCACCAACGGAGCGATCGCGTTCTATCAGAAGGACGGGACCCTGCTGTTTCAGGATGAGCTGGAGGACGCCTACGGCTTCTGGGGAGTGGAGGGCGCCACCGGCATGGTTTTCGATCCCGAGGTTCTCTATGACCCCCACAGCAACCGCTTCATGGCGATGGCGTGCGAGCGCACCAACGACAATCGCAGCAAGTTCCTGCTGGCCGTTTCCAGCAACGCGGATCCGATGAACGCCTGGCATCGCTGGCGGTTCGACGTGACGGCATTGGCGGGCAACGACATCGACTCACCGAACCTCGCCGTGGACGCCCAGGCCGTGTACCTCAGCTCGGACCACTTCAGCCCCAACAAGTACCTGGTATACATTCTGGACAAGGCGTCCGTCCTCAGCGGGGGCACGCCCACCCCCCGCAGCCTGCTAGTGACCGGATCACATTCCTTCGGGTTGCCCGTGACCTACGACGCGGATGCGCCCGCCCAGTACATGATTGAAGCTTTCGAATCCTCCAGCAACAGCACCGTGAGGTTCCACGCGATTACCGACCCGCTCGGCACGCCCCAGCGGGTGACGGCGACGCTCGCCGTGCCGACCTACACGATGCCGGAGGACCCGCCGCAGAAGGGCACCAGCATCCGCCCGGAAGTCTTCGAGGCGCGGTTCTGGAGCTGCGTCTACCGCAACGGCTCGCTCTGGGCGGTCCATCACCACGGCAGCAGCCGCGTCCGCGCCCGCTGGTATGAGTTCGCCATGAACAACTGGCCGGTCGGCGGCACGCCCGAGCTCGTGCAATACGGCGAGATCGACCCCGGCACTCCCGTGCGCACGTTCTTCCCGAGCATCTGGGTGGACAACGTGGGCAACGCGGCCATCGTCTGCTCGCGGTCCTCGGCACAAGAGTACATCTCGATCTGGTACGCAGTCCGCTTGGCCGGTGACCCGCCGGGCACCTTCGGTCCGTTGACATTTGTCAAGTCGAGTTCCGGTCCCTACACCTTCGCCGCGCGCTGGGGTGACTACTCCGGTACTTCCGACGACCCCGCGCAGCCCGGCGCGTTCTGGTTTCATCACGAGTACGCGCCGACCAGCACAAGCTGGAACACCTGGATTGCCCAGACGGTGCTCGAGACACTCCAACTCGAGATGGTAGATCCAGCGCCAGTGCCGACCCTGGTCCCACCGGGTACTCCCCTGTCCGTGACGCTCCGCATCACCGAAGTCGGTCAGACGCTCGTGCCCGGCTCGGCCAAGTTGTACTACCGTTTCGATGAGAGCGCCCCCTTCGAGCAGATCACGCTGACCGACCTGGGGGAGGGGTTGTTCCAGGCGGCCGTGCCTGGAGCTGCCTGCGGCCAGACGCCGCAATTCGCCTTCGGCGCCACCGGCAACGGCGGCAGCACGGTCTACGAGCCCGCCGACTTCCCCGCGGAGACCTTCAGTTACGGCATCGGTCAGGTCACCGTCGTGCTCGATGACGACTTCGAGACCGACCACGGCTGGACGGCCACGTATGTGCCCGACGGGTCGCCGGTGACGGGCTTCTGGGAGCGCGTCGAGCCGATCGGCACCACGGCCGCTCCCTCCAGCGACTTCTCGGGCGCCGGGACCTACTGCTACGTGACTCAGAACGGCCTGCCGGGCGGTGGCGACGGCGACGCCGACGTGGACAACGGCACGTTCATCTTGACCAGCCCGACGTTGGCCATGCCCTCGGGAGGCACCATCAGCTACGCCCGCTGGTTCTACTGGCATGGCAACGGTACCGAGGACTTCCTCGACGTGGAGTTATCCAACGACGACGGCGGCAGTTGGGCGCTCGCCGAGCGGGTCAGCGGCATCACCGGCTGGGTCCAGCGCACCGTTCAGGTCGAGGATTACGTGTCCCCCTCGGCCACGGTGCGTATCCGCTTCGTCACCAGCGACGTTCCGAGCGACTCGCTTACCGAAGCGGCCGTGGACGAAGTGGTTGTCCAGGCCGTCGGTTGTCTGTCCTGCCCATTCCCAGGCGACAACAACGGCGACTGCCACATCGACCTGGCCGACTTCAGCGACGCCGTGGGCTGCCTGAGCGGTCCGGGGGTGACGGCAAGCCCGGCGTGTGGCTGCTTTGACTTCAACGATGACGACAGCGTCGATCTGCTGGACCTGGCGGCCTACCAGAACGCCTTCACCGGCCCGGCCGCCACGATCCCCGGTTGCCGGTAGCACGCCCCGGCGGGCGGAGCCGGCCCTACTTGTCGGGAGGCTTCCCCCCGCCGTTCCCCAGCTTGCTCGGCACTCCGCGCCCGCTTGTCACGCCCCGCGCCCGACCTATACTGGGCCCCATGCGGAAGAACTACATCCTCGATGCCAACATCCTCCTGCATGACCCGCAGTCGGTTTTCCACTTCGCGGACAACACGGTGATTATCCCGATCGTCGTGATCAGCGAGATCGACCGGTTCAAGAAGGAGATGTCGGAACGCGGCTACAACGCTCGCGGGGTGGCGCGTTTGCTTGATGCGTTGCGCGGTGGTCGCAGCCTGGCGGACGGTGTGGAACTGGAGGGCGGCGGGCGGCTCAAAGTCCACTGCCCGCCTGACCCGAGCCGCCCCATCAATGGCATGCCGGCCGACACCGAGATTCTCCAGGTGGCCCAGGCGGTACGCGAGGCCGAGCCCGATACGCCCGTCATCATCGTCACCAAGGACATCAACCTGCGCATTCGGGCGGATGCCATCGGCCTGAGGGCGGAGGACTACGAGTCCGACCGCGTGCCCCTGTCCGACCTCTACCACGCCCCGCGCGAGTTTCACCTGCCGCCCACGGCCCTGCGCGAGTTCAAGGCCGTCGGCCGGTTGCCCCTGCCGACCCAGGGAATGCTGCCCAACGAGTACGTGCTGCTCCGCGCTGACGACGGCGGCCGCGGCAGCGCTCTTGCCCGCGTCGACGCGGCAGCCGAGACGCTCATCCCACTCCTGGAGCCGGAGGAATCCCTGTGGGGCGTCCGCGCCCGCAACAAGGAACAGTATTTCGCCATCGACGCGTTGCTTGATGACCGGATTCAACTGGTCACGTTGATGGGCAAGGCCGGTACCGGCAAGACGCTCCTCGCCATTGCCGCGGCCCTGTACCTGACGTTCAAGCAACGCAAGTACCGGGCGGCCCTGATCGCCCGGCCCATCTTCCCCCTGGGCCGCGACCTGGGCTTTCTCCCCGGTGACATCGAACACAAGCTTGATCCGTGGATGAAGCCGGTCGTCGATACGCTTGACTTTCTGATTGACACTGGCGGTGCCGTCCAGGGTCATCAGGATGGCGCGGACCTGCTCCGCTCCGGACTGGTCGAGGTGCAGCCGCTGACCTACATCCGCGGCCGCAACATCTCCAACCGCTTCGTCGTCATTGACGAGGCGCAGAACCTGGCGCCGCTGGAGCTCAAGACCGTCGTCACGCGGATGGGGCAGGCCGCCAAGATCGTCTTCACCGGTGACCCCGAACAGATCGACAACCCGTACGTCGACACGGGCAGCAGCGGCTTCACCTACCTGTGCAACCGGTTCCGCGCCCAGCCCATCGCGGCCCACGTCGAGCTGCTTAAGGGCGAACGCAGCCCCCTGGCAGAGATCGCCGCAAACCTGCTGTGACGATGACGGGAATCGGCGTCACGCACGGCAGCGTGCAGCGGCCGCCCGCGGTGGTTCCCGTACAGAATCCTTACAGTGGCCCTGTGAAACAACTGTGAAATAGAAAAATCGCCGTACGGTCCGCACTGGTAATGCACACCTGGCGTCTGCATTGAAACGTTATGCGGGCCCGTAGGTTAGCAGACTAATGCCCGGGGCAACTCACACCGGTCGGATGTGGCGAGCGGCGTGTTCAAGTCGATTCCGCTTGCCTTCGGGCCGATTATCGGGTAAGATGCAGATGCGACGTGGGAGTCGCGGACGCTTGGCACCTAAGGCAGTCCCGGTAGCTCCGGCAGGGTGTCGCGCCCGTCCAAAGAACACCGGCCGGTCGGCAGTGATGTGCGACGCGGTGTGAGGTGAACACATAGCCCGGACGGGGCGGTGCCTGAGTACACGGGATTGTGCAGGTGCGGAAACCCTAGGGAGGCCGTCTCACCGGCCCGCGGCGGCTTCGGCCGATCGCGGCGGAGAGACCAGCCGAGGACCGATCGAGACTCTGGGGTGCCGGCGGATTCGGCGGGTTCCTCGCCGGGTCGGCGAAGCACGTGAGAGGAGTCCGGGTGAAGGCTCGGGCAAAGTTCTCGGGGGAGGGCCTCGGAAGGGCAAAGCCCAAGGGAGCAGCCGGCGGCCGGTGTACCAACACTACACCCGGTCGTCAGGGATGCTCGCAGGGGGCAAAACCCAGGAACCGCGGCCTGCCGGGCCGGTCGGTCGTCTCCGCGACCGAAACAACGGCGGGCAAAACGGTAGGTGGGTGCTTCCCGGTGGAAACGCCGGGGTTACCCTGCGGGTGGAGGAGGCTCCGAAGGGCGAATCCCAGGAGCGCCGCCGGTGCGAAACAGAACCGGCAGGGGACCGAAGGGAGGAAGCCGCCAAGAGGGTAGCCAAACCCTGAAGGCGGAACGTAGCGGGCTGAGGTAAGGCCCGCGGGAAGTGGACCTTCGATCCCGAGAGTGCTGAAGGGAGCAGGAGCCCATGAGGGGAGCTGACCGGTTGCGGCCGGTTGGCAAGGTGTCACCGGGTAAGACTCTGAAGGGAGGCTAACTCGAAGAGAGGGTGACCGGGTGCTTTGACAGTGCCCGGCCGGGCGCGACGCGGGAAAACCACACAGCCGAGAGAACGCTCAACGGCAAAGTGGGGTCGCCTAACCAGTAGCGGCGATACCGTGACGCGAGACGAACTCTGCACGAGAGGCTGATCTCAAGAGAGGAGGCCGGACGGCGGAAACGTCGGCCCGGCAAACCACGACACCCAGATACCCTGAAGGGCGCACAAGCGCTGAGCTTCCACGTCGCACTTTTTTGCGCGCCCGGGGGCCCGGTCAGCCTTGACCGGGCCCCTTTTCTGCGCCCCGGCCATGAGTCCGTTGAGCATACGCCGTCGGCCCGCGGCGGCCAACGTCGAACTCGTCGACCGCCGTGGTCTTCGGGGCTCACGGTCAATCCTCCGAGTCGTTCTACCGGCTGCCACGTCGTCACGGCGGCAATGACCGTCCCCGGGGTTGCATGGAAGCCGGCGGCCGCCACACGCGGCACGCGAAACGCCTCTGTTGGCCGCCTGCTCGGTATGGTTCAGCGGGCAATGAACAGCAGTTGACACGTGTCGCGTCTGGTGGAGAGAGCGTATTGGTAGCGGCGCTGGTCGCACAACTCGACGTGCGGCCTCACGCGGCGCAGCATCTCCAGAAGCTCGGCCGGAGTCGGAATGCCATCGTCGCGGTAGGAGAGCACGAGAATACTGCGGTGGAAGCGTTCGAACATGCGCCGAAACAGATCAGGGCAGGTGCTCGCCGAGGTCCAGGGATCCGGCTGACGCAGCAGACGCCGGTGCTTTGCTCCGAAGTCCACCAGTTGCGGCCACTCGTCGTAGCGCACCATGCCCTCCAGAAAATGGTAGAAATCGCGGTAATCGACGCCGACACCGGCGCGGTTCACGTAGGGCGGGTCCAGGTACACCAGATCGAAATCCAGGTCAGCCGCCAGCGCATCGCCGCAGGTTGCCCGGCACGCCACGCCGGTATCGAGGACGGCACGATTCGCCTGTTCGACATAGCGCCGCGCGTGCTCGGAGAAGCTCCGGTCCCACGACGTCTTGTTACCGAAGCCGCGGCGGACGGAGGCGGAACGCATGTAAAGATTGCGGCGGTGGAACAGATTGTAGGGGCGCTTGGCCAGCCCGGCCTGCATCAGCACGAAGTAGCCCAGGGCCCGCTGATAAGGACACGACAGCGCCCGCACGTTGCCAACGGCCACGTCCAGCCAGCGGTTCTCCTCGTCCGTGAAGTAAATGCCCGCGAACGTTCGCTCGATGAAGTCACTGTAACGGCGACTGCGGTGCCGAACGCCGATGCGTTCGCTGAAGTCACCCTCAAGGCGGACGCGGCTGTTCTCGATCAACGCCAACGCAATCTGGTAGTTGAACACGAGGGCATCGTTGCAGGTAACGGCCTTGCCGGCGCACTTGAAGGCATGGGCAACCGCTCCTGTCCCTCCGAACGCATCCAGTACGGTGTGGAAGTCCAGGCGGCGGAGCTGGTCCACAATGGCCTGGGCGAGCCGTCGCTTGCTGCCTTGGTAACGCGTGGTGGGGAACGAGTGGCCGGACACGCCACGCACTGTCGCGGCGGTGGCAGAAGCAAGACGCGTCGCCGTCTGGGACTCAGGCAGCACAGACTCCCGCACGGTTTTGCCTCCCCTGACGCGCGCCTTCAGCGCCGGCTGCGTTGTAGTTGCCCCGGCTCCTCCCGGCAACTGCCCCCCAGGCGCCCCTCGGTGCACGTGGCTGCTAACCCCGGCCGCCAGTCTGGCGGTACGTGTTCAGCATTTCCCGCGTCCGGGGGGAGTAGTGCGTGCCTCAGGCGGGCGTCATTGCCTCCGCTGCCCTCACCCCGGCCCCTCTCCCGAGGGGAGAGGGGTACGCCGCGCGGGTCCCGGTGGTCGCGACAGCGGCGGCGGAGGCCAATATCGCGGGCGGAATCGGGGGAATCGGCTTGCAACCAACCTGACCTTGTGATACTATTAACATGGTGGAACATTTGACTTGCGAAAGGGGTCCGCAGGGGACGCCGACTGTAGCTGACCGGAGGCGAAGCCATGTCATGGCGAGAATTAAAGCTATACTCTTTGCGAGCCGGGTGGCTTGGCGCGGGGCTTGTGCTTGCCTTAGCTGCAATCCTGGCGATGGCGGCCAGCGCCCGCGCGGGTGAGCCGGCAAGACGAAGTAGTGGGTCAGGGTCCGCATCTTCATCGGGGCGGACGCGGCAAGCAGCGCCCAGCAGGTCGCCGCGATCGGGCTCAACGCAGAGTGCCTCCCGCACCCCGGCCGCCCCGCGGAGTCCAGCGCGCAGCGCCGGCGTGCCGCCGGCCGCATCGTCACGGGCCACGCGGTCCGTACCGTCGGCCCAATCGACAGCCGCTCCGCGGCGGGCCACCAGGTCCGGCACGGCTTCCGGCGGGTCCGTGACCCGGCAGGGGCTGGAGCGCAGCAACATCCGTGGGCGCGACGCCGGCGCGACCGGCCGGACGGCGCGGCCCGGGTCTACGCCGGCCGGCGCGTCGTCGCGGAGGATTATCAAGGCAGGGCAGGGCACTCGTCCCGCTTCCGGCGTGAGTGCGGGGACACGCGTCGTACGTGTTAACCGGCTGGAGGCAGGCGCTGCGGCTGACGCGCAGAGCGGATCCGCCGTGAGCCGCCAAGGCGCACGACCGGCGTCTCCGCTGGTGCGTGTCCCGGCGCGCGAGGCCTCAGCCGTTCCGCGAGTGAAGGGGCGCACGGAGGGGCCGATTCGGCCGCGCGGCTCGGTAGGCGCTGCGGAGCCTGCGGGATTGACCGGGGTGGTGGACCTGAGCCCCTCACGCGGCTTGGTGCCGTCGCTGGATGTGCGAGTGGGCCCCACGCGAACGCCGCCGTCGGCGTCCATTACGCTGGACCTGCAGGGCAGAAACGGCGGCTTGGGGTTGACGTTCGGCCGGCGGGGCACCGTGGACTGGCGGCGGCAACACTGGTGGAACTACACTGGTGGGGTTCGCTCACCGAGCCTCTGCATGGTTCTGCCGGAGTATCCGACGTACAACGGCTTCGCCCGGACCTACGCCTGGACTTACGCCCCGTACTGCACGTCGCTGGCGGTAAACGGCTATCGGTACGAGGCCGCGTATGCGCGCTGCCGTCCGTACTACACGCGGTCGTGCTATCGCACGTACTCGTTACCGTCCTGGCGCTACAGCAGCCTGTGGTATGACACTTGGCCGTACACATGGTGGCCGGGCGATCTCGACTCGACGGTCAACGTGTACAACTACTATCCGGAGGGGGCCGGGGTGGCCGCGGACTCCGACGCCGCGCTGCTGCGGCCAGCGCCGGTGGTGGCGGGTGCGCCGGTCGTGATGGGCAGTGGTCTACCGGCAACGCCTGGGGCGGAGGGCGAAATCGGCGTGGTACTGGGCGAGCCGGAGACGCCTTTAGATGAGTGTTTCGTTGAGTTCCTGGCGGGGCGATACGCCGATGCCAGACGGTGCTTCGTGCGGCTGGTCATGGAGGGTGACACCGACGGGTTGGCCACGTTCTACTACGGTCTGGCGAGCTTCGCGCTGGGCGAGTTCGACGTGGCCGGGGCGGGCATGCGCCGGGCGATTGTGGTGAATCCGGCGTTGCTGGATGACCCGCCGGCCGTGGCCCAGCTCTATCTGGACGTCGAACGGCTGAACCGGCAGTTGGGCCTGCTGGCGGTGACGGTGGAGCAGTCGCAGGGACCGGCGAACCACGACGCCCTGTTCGCGTTGGGCTACCTGTGTTATGCCCTGGGTCTGCAAGAGGACGCGGCCGCGGCCGTGGGTCGGCTGGGTGCCATCGCTCCCGACGACATCGTGGCGCAACACCTGCGGGAGCGGGTTGGCGGGGAGGAGAGCCCGGCCGGCGGGCCTTGACAGTCGAATGCCGAGGCGGCGTCGCCGCTGGTAGCTGTTAAGGTGGGTGGCATGCCCTCACCCGTCGCAGGCGGGGGTGGGCATTGTCCGCGGCTGCCGAGGCATGCTTAGCCGCGACTGCGTACGTGGTTGGCGTCTTCCGCGTGAGGGGCGAGCGGGCTCGTGCAGCACGGGGGCGCCTTGGCCGCCGCCCTCACCCCTGCCCCTCTCCCGAGGGGAGAGGGGTTCAGTCGCCGCACGCCCGCCCTTACCACACCAGCAACCTACTTCGCGGGCCGGGGTGGCGGCGGTGGCGGCGGAGGAGCGGGTGACGGCTCCCCGCCGGGCGGTGGCGGAGGCGGCGGTGGGGGTGGCGGCGACGCGGGCTTGTACGTCGTCACGGCCTCCGTCCGCAAGTTCAGGCCGTCCAGCGCGTTCATGGACGCGGAAGAGCTGTAGAAATCAATCTGCTGGAGCACCGGGCCGAGCTTCAGCAGAATGGTGAATACCGCCTGCATGACGGCCTTGACTTCAGCGGCGTCGGGTTCGTCCTCCGGTACGGCGGCCATCATGAGGTTTCCAACAAAACCCACCATCTGCAGCGCCATCGCCAGCTCCTGCCCGAGGTGCGACAGATCGCTGAACGACAACGCGAGTACGGGCGTCTTGGGAACGAGCCCCTCGGCGCGGAACCGCTCGTTCTGGGTGATCGAGGGGGCCTTGCCGGCCGCCACCGCCAGACACTTGTTCACGGCCGGCTCGGACGAGCCGATCATCAACCACTCCTCGTGCACGCCGATCACCAGGCGCAGACCCCACATCATCACCATGGGGTGGGTCACGCTGCGGAAACCCTCCGCGTCCACCTTGGCCGGCATGATCATCAGTTGCTGATTGCGCTGGGCCAGGAACGCGTTGAGCTTGTCGATGGCGGCGTTGACCTTCTGCAGCGCCAGCGCCGGGTCGGTCACCCGGATCATGAAGACCGAGTCACTGGTGCTCATGGGCGTGGCGACGGACGGCGGCAACGTCACGCTGACCATCTCGCCGCCCCACCAACTGAACAGGTCAGCTTGCGGATCGAAGCCGGTGGAGGCGAGGAGCGCCTGCCACTGGGCGACGTTGGCCGCCCCGTCCGGCAGGTCCTTCTCGACGAAGTTGAGAATGAGGTGATAGAGCCTGGGAACGTCAAGGAACGCGTTGAGGCTGAAGCCGGTGGCTTCCTGGGGCAGATAGCGGTCGAACTTCTCGAACGGCTTGCGCTCCAGGAATACCTGGGCCAGCGGTGAATGTCGCTTGTCCTCCTTGATCCGCGCCACGCTGTGGGTGAGCGTGCGCTGCCCGTCGGTCTCGTCAGAGGCGACGATATAGTCGAGGATATCAACGAGGTCGAACACCTTGGTCAGCAGGCGGATGACGTCCTCCGCCTCCTGCCCACCCTGCTTCGTTGCCACTTCCATGATGCCGCGCATGCTCTTCATGAAGGCGTCGAAGTCGAAGAACATGATCCCGTCTTCGGGCGGCGGGACGAGTCCCAGAGCCTGCTGGAAGCGCGGCGAGGCCACCACCGAGGGACCGGCAGGCTTCCCCGCCAGCGACCCGACCACCTGCTCCAACGCCCGCCGCCCGGTGACGAACCCAATCACGTCCTGGCGGTGGAAGAGGTGCAGGGAGTACCCCGCCTGCGGAATGTCCACCGTCCACACCCGTGCCCCGAGCAACTCACTCTGGCTTACCGGCACGCCGCCCAACCCGGTCAGCCAGCCCAGCAAGGCCGCCAACCCATTGGCGTTGGCCTCGGCGGTCTCGGCCACGCCGCGCGCCAGCAGCAAGTACTCGGGCAGAACGACGTCCCCACCGCCTTCCGCGGGGAGTGTCTGGACCACCATTCGCTCAGCAAACGCCACCTCATGCCTGACAAGGTCAGCCCAACGGACGGCCTGGAACAACCCGGTCACCGTGGCCGTGGTCTGCTCCGCCTGGGCGCGGTCCTCCTCGCCCAGCTTCGAGAGGATGAGCTTCTTGACCTCCTCCACGATGCCGCTGTCTTCAAACGACTTGAACACGCGGGCCCATTGGGCTTCCACCCAGGCGCGCTCGGGGTTGTCCACGCCGTTGACGACCATCCAGCAGTCGGCAGGGATGTGCCGCGCCAGCGTGAAGTTGGCCGGCAACTCGGCGGCCCACGCCGCCGTTACCAGCGACCCCAGCACTAACAGCATCCCGAAGAGTGATCGGTTACGCATCGCATGTTCCTCCGCTGGTGTGCCCGACCGGAGTATGCCGGGCGACTGCCTGCAGTTCGCCGCAGAACTCCCTACCGGCCGCATGCCTCGCATGCCGCTACGTCCGGCGCCGGTTGCACCACCCCAGGGGAACCAGCGTCGCTTCGTCAGCAACCTCCCAGAAGCTCCGGCCGGCCGCTGACATGGGCGCTCGCGCCGGCCCTTCTCTCCCTTCCTCAAAGCATACCGATGCGCTCGGCTGGAAACCACCACGGCAGTGTGGATTGTTGTGGGAAGTTGTCCGCGGCGGAGCCTTTCTGACGGATGCCCCCCCCCGCGAGCGTCGCCGATTGCATTCCTCCATCACGGGTTTATCATCGGCGCCCGGTGCTGCAGATTCCGCCGATCAGTGCGGAGGCACGGATCGCTAGCCTGAGAGTCCGGCTCGCTCGCGCCCAGGGGGTGGTGCACGTTTCAGGCCTGTGGGGATCTTCTGCGCCCATGGTGGTCGCCCTGGCCACGCTGCCGCAACGCACTTGCCTGTACGTCACCGCGCAACTCGAAGAGGCCGACGAGGTCCAGGACGATCTGGAACTATTCCTCGGCAGACCCTGCGCGCTGTTCCCGGCGTGGGAGGCGTTGCCGGGCGAGGGGGCGGCCGCCGGCGAGGTCGAGGCGGAACGCCTGCGGGTGTGCACACTTCTGCGTCACGCGGGGAGCGGCGACCAGGCCGACGTGCCGCCGATCGTCGCGCCGATTCAGGCCCTGCTCCAACCGGTGCCGGCGCCGGGCGAGCTGGCACGGCACATTCTGCACCTGACCGCGGGGGCGCCGCTGACCCTGCCGCCGGGGTCCCCAGCGAACCCGGAGGCCGCACTCCCCCCCGCCGGGCCGGACGCGTTGCTGAACTGGGCGATCGACCACGGTTTCGCGCGACTGGACCTGGTCGAGTCGCCGGGAGACGTCGCCCGCCGCGGTGACATTGTGGACCTCTTCGCGCCGGGGGAGTCGCATCCGTTCCGCCTGGAGTTCCTCGAAGACCGGCTCGAATCCATCCGGCGCTTCGACCTGAGCACGCAGCGCTCGATCGAGCGTCTGAGGCACGTGGCCGTGACCGTCGCGCCGCGCACGTCGGCGGCGAACGTCTCCGAGCAAGCCGACCTGTTCGCGTACCTGCCGGCCGATGCCCTGGTCGTGCTGGACGGCCCGGCTGAGATTCAGGAGATGGGTCAGACGATCCGGCGTCGGGTGTCGGCCCCCCAGCGGCTCTTCGCGGTCACGGACCTCTTCAGCCGAGCCCTGCGGTTCGGGCAGGTTCACCTCAGCCGGTTCGGGCCCGGTGCGGCGGCCCGCACGGAAGACGCCGTTCATTTCGACGTGGGGTCGGTGACGCGTTTTGAAGGTAAGGCCGACGAGGCCGTCGGGCAGCTCTGTACGGCCGCCCGCGAGCACCAGGTCTACGTCGTCTGCGACAACGAGGGGGAACGCCGCCGCCTGGCGGAGATGATCGCCCAGACGGACGCGACAGCGGCCGCGTCGATCCATCTGACGGCCGGGGTCATGCACCACGGGTTCGAGTGGTCGGCCGCCGGGACGATCGTGGTGCCTCACCACGAGGTCTTCCATCGCTATCGCCCGATCCGGCGCATCCGCCGCACCTACGCGAGCCGGCCCATCGAAACCTGGGAGGACCTCAAGCCCGGCGACCTGGTGGTCCACGTGGTCCACGGCATCGCGCGTTATCGCGGGCTGACCCGCATGCGCAAGGGCACGTCGCAGTCGCAGGAGGAGTACCTCGGCCTCGAATTCGCCGACGACGCGCATGTGCACGTCCCCACCTCACAGGTGGACCTGGTGCAGAAGTACGTCGGGGCCGGCGGCATCAAGCCGACGCTTTCCAAGCTGGGCGGGAAACGCTGGAGTCGCACCAAACAGCAGGTGGCCGAAGCGCTCACCGACCTGGCCGCCGAACTGCTGCGCACCCAGGCCCGCCGCGCCGAAGCCGAGGGAATCGCCTATCCCCCCGACACCGAATGGCAGCGCGAATTCGAAGCGGCGTTCCCCTACGAGGAAACCGAAGACCAACTTACGGTGGCGGCCGACGTCAAGCAGGACCTCGGGCGGCCGCGACCGATGGACCGGCTCCTCTGCGGCGACGTGGGCTACGGCAAAACCGAGCTGGCGATGCGGGCGGCGTTCAAGGTCGTCGAGTACGGACGGCAGGTCGCGGTGCTGGTGCCGACCACGGTGCTGGCCGAGCAGCATTATGAGACGTTTCTGGACCGCATGGGGCCCTACCCGTTCCGGATCGGCTGCCTCTCGCGTTTCCGTTCGGCGGGCGAGCAGAAGCGCATTGTCAGTGAGGCGAAGAAGGGCCAGATCGACGTCGTCATCGGCACGCACCGGCTGCTCAGCGAAGATGTCGGTTTCGCCAACCTCGGTCTGGTCATCATCGACGAGGAGCAGCGCTTCGGCGTCGAGCACAAGGAGAAGCTCAAAGCCCTGCGGGCGACGGTCGAGGTGCTCACCCTGACCGCGACGCCGATTCCCCGGACGCTGCACATGGCCATGATCGGCCTGCGCGACATCAGCGCCCTCCAAACCCCGCCGGTGGACCGCCGCAGCATCGCCACCCAGGTGTGCGTCTTCAACCGGCAGCACATCCGGGAGGCCGCCCTGCGGGAGATGAACCGCGGCGGACAGGTGTATTTCCTGCACAACTACGTCCGCTCGATCCACGGCGTGGCCGAGGCGCTCCAGACGATCGTGCCGGAGGCCCGCATTCTCGTGGGTCACGGGCAGATGAAGGGTGCGACGCTGGACAACGTCATGCACCGTTTCGTCCGCCACGAGGCCGACATACTCGTGTGCACGACGATCATCGAGAGCGGCATCGACATCCCTAACGTCAACACCATCTTCATCAACCGTGCGGACCGCTTCGGGCTGGCGGACCTGCACCAGTTGCGGGGACGCGTGGGTCGCTCTCGCCACCGGGCGTACTGCTACCTGCTGCTGTCGCCGGATCGCCCGCCCACCAGCAAGGCCGCCCGGCGGCTGAAGGCGATCGAGGAGTTCAGCGAGCTGGGGGCCGGGTTCCGCCTGGCGATGCGGGACCTGGAGATTCGCGGGGCGGGCAACCTGCTGGGTCGGGAGCAGAGTGGGCACATTGCGGCTGTCGGCTACGACCTGTACTGCCGGCTGCTCGATGCGACCGTGCGGCGGCTCAAGAATGAGCCCGAGGCCGCCCTGCCGCAGGTGCAGGTGGACCTTGACGTGGCGGCGTACATTCCTCGAAACTACATGGGTCTGGAGCGGGCGCGGCTCGAGGTGTATCGCCGGCTGGCCACCTGTCGAACGCTCGCGGACGTCGAGCAGTTGGAGCGAGACGTGAGCGATGCGTTCGGCCCGCTGCCGCCGCCGTTGCAGCGCCTGCTGGAACTGGGACAGTTGCGCGTCGAGGCGCGGGCGTACGGCATTCGCAGCATCAGCCTGCAACCGCCCGACGTGATCTTCACGGTGGAGGGCATCGCCCAGGCGGAGCCGCTGTTTCGCCAGGCGTCGGGCAGCGTGCGCATGGCCGACGGGAAGACGGTCCATCTGCGTCTGCCGCCCGGTTATCTGGAGACGGGGACGCTGCTGGCCGTGCTGCGGCAGATGTTCCGCCGGGCGGACGGACGGGTGGAGACATGTGCGCGATGAAGCTTGTACCCATCAACCATGTGGAATGTCCCGCAAGCGGAAGCGAGGCGTGGTGTCGCGTGCTTCGGCGCCGCCACTCGGAGCGGGGGCCTGCAGGCAGTGGTGGGCCGATCACCACGTCGAGGCGCACCCGCACTCAGGCGGTCGGGAAGCCCGCCTGGCTGGGCGTGCTGCTGAGTGTGTCCTTGCTTGGCACTTCCTGTTCAAGCACGTTCAACGTGAAGCCGGACATTCTGGGCATGCGCAGCCGGGCGGCCGAGGCCTCGGGGGCCGAGGCCGGCCCGGGCGCTGCCACGGGCGACGAGTCACCAACGACCAGCGCCGCGCCCACCGCCGCCTCCGACGCCGGTTCGACGCCCGCGGGGACCGCGGCGGTTGCGGAGGCAGGCAACGTCGTCGGGGCGGCCGGCGTCTCCGCGGCCTCCACGCAACTGGCGCCCGTCAAGGAACTGGTCGTCAACGGCGAGAAGGTCCCGGCGGCCGCCATCCTCCGCGACGTGCAGAACGAGCTGCGCCTCCGGGCGGCCGTGGCGACCCCTGAGGCTTATGAGGGCTACGTCGTCCGCCTCGCGCTGGAACGCATCCGCGACCGGGTATCCCAACTGCTGCTGTATCAGCAGGGCCTGCTCAAGCTGGCCGAGGCGGAGACCAAGCAGGTGGACGCGGCCGTCGATGCCGAACTGCGCCGCATCATCACGGCAGGTTACGGCGGCAGCCAGCGGCGCTACGAGCGCGAGTTTCTCGAACCCCGCGGCGAAACGATGGAAGACGCGCGCCGGGAGGTCCGCCGCGAGATCGTCGTCTCCAACTACCTTGACCACTACGTCAAGCCGATGGTACCGCAGCCGACGCGGGCGGAACTCCGCACGCTGTTCGAGGCGCGGCGCGCGCACGCGCAGCGCTCCCCGCAGCGGCAGATGTCGCTCATTGACGTGCGCGTGGCCACCCGCCTGCCGCAGTCCGACACCGAGCCCTCGACCGAAGAACTGTCGGCCGCTCGGAGCGCCGCGCGGGCACGCGCGGAAGCCGCGCTGGCGGAGCTGCGCGGCGGCGCCGACTTCGCCGACGTCGCCCGACGCTACTCGGAGGACTCCCGCGCCGCCGACGGCGGCGCCTGGGGCTGGTTGACGTTCGGAAGCGTGACCGAGCGTTTCGAGCCGGCGGTGGAGGCGCTGTTCGCCCTTGCGGTCGGGCGGGTGAGCGACGTCATCGAAACGCCGGACAGCTTCTTCCTCGTCCGCTGCGACGGCATCGAGGGCGGCGCGGAGCCCGATTTCGAGGGAATGCAGCCCGAGCTCAAGGAGCAGTACTTCCGCGAGGCCTACAACCGCCTCGTGCTGGCGGAATTGACCAAGCTGCAACAGACCGCCCGCATCGAGCCACAGGACCTGCGTCTGTTCCTGGCGGCCGTCCTGGAGACCGCCCCCAGGCCCGGCGGCAAACCCTGAGGCGACGTTCCGCAACGCCACGCGGGAATAGCGAATGACGAAGAGCGAAGAGCGAATGAGGACGGCAGCCGAACACGGCCGGTGTCAGCACTGCTGTTGCACACTCATGCAGACTTGCCCGCTCAGCAGCTTCGGCGCGTAACAGACGGTGCCTATCGGCGTCGCCGCCGCAGGACCAGCGGCGTGGCTGCCACCAGCAGCAACAGCGTCGCCGGTTCGGGAACAAAGGCCAAACCAGAGAAGCCCTCCCCGGCAATCACGTGCTGGCCATTGGAAGTGGGGAAGCTTCCGATCAGCAGGTACTCACCCGTGTTCACGTTGAACGAGTAGAGCGCGTTCGAGCCGGCGTTCGGTGCCCCCGGTCCTCCGGTGACGAAGTAGCCGGTGGCGCCTTCCGGCGGCACGGCCATGCCGCCGTAAGTACCGACGCCCGGCGTGATCGTCACGGTGCGCAGCGCCGTACTCGCCGCCGTGGCGGGGTTGATGACCCGGATGGTCTGCGTCGTCGCGTCGAGCCCGATGAGCATGCCGTCGGCACGCCAACCCAGGCCGTTGATGTCGTGGTGGGCTTCCATCGGGTTCACGACGGTGGCCTGACCGGTTTCCAGGTTGATGGTCATCAGTCGCGCCAAGGTGCTGCCGCCGTTGAGCGCGTATGCCGTACCGTCCGGGGCGAACGCCAACCCGCCTTCGTAGCAGTAGATGCCAAGCAAGCCAACCTGTTCAACGGAGTCGATGCCCCGGTCCTCGGCCAGGCGGATGCGGTAGAGTGAGCTGATGCTCGAAACACCCATGGTCAACGCGTAGAACACTCCCTCGCCCGGGTGGTACTCCAGCGCGCCGACGTTTGACAGGCCCGTCTCGCCGATCAGGTCAAGGGCCGCGTTGTCCACCGAGATGTGATAGAGTCGGCCTGTGTCGCGTTCGATGCCGAAGAGGCTCGCCCTCGCGGCACCCGGAGTCAGAAGCAGCGCCGCGATGAGAGCGACCCCTACCGGCCGCAGGTGTGGCGAAACGTATGAGCGCATCAGCTTTTCCCCTACCTTCCGGCGAGCGCGGCTGGACGCCAGCCTCACCACTCCCTGGTGCCGAGAGTGGCGACGGCGGCCCCCAACCAGATAACCCAGTCTACTGTACTGATATCATTCTGGCCCGTCAAGGCCCTACCAAGCCGCCGGCCAGCCGGCATCCGCCAAAGCCCCGATGCGACCCAGGGGTCGGCATCGTGGCCGGCAATCTCACTCGGGCGGGAGGCTGGACAGCGGACAAACGCCACTGGCGGTAAACGCAGGGCGGTTCGTCAGCACGTGCTGACTATTTCGCGTTTCGACGGGCTCGCCGTCCCAGTTCCGCCACGGACGCGAAACGGTCGTCACCAGTCTTCGCGGCCGGCACAGCGACTTGGATGGGTCTCCCGTTCTCCGCCGCATTACGGCAGTGTGAAGCGGCCATCGTCGGCAGCCTTGAATGGTGTCGGACCGTGGCACAATCTCAGACGCGCCGACGAGCTTGCGGCTCACATCGCAGGGGAGCCGGGGGTCCGATAATCTGGTTGCTGTCGCGGGCTGTCGGACGTGTTCGCGCGGGCGGGGCAATCCGCGTGGCGCGGCCACTTTTCCTGCACCGGCAAAGCTCGTTTTTTGGTTGCGTTACCGCCAAAAACCGCCTAGAATCCAAGCGTTGATATCGGCAAGGCACGGCACACGGGGCACGTGTCCGGGGGAGACGTGCCGGCCGGGGGCTCAGCAGGGCGAGACACGATCTCGGCTATCGGTAGTTCTGCTGCTGCACACGGGAGCAAGTGTTATGAAACTCGTACGTGTATTCGGTCTGCTGGCGTCAGTCGCGTTGCTCGCGAGTCTGCTCACCCTAACCACGGGATGCCCGTACGCAAACGGGACCGGCGATGAGCCTCCCGCCGGCGAACCCATTCCGGGGCCCGAAGGACCGGCCGGTCCGCAAGGTGAGCAAGGACTGCAGGGTGAACAAGGTGAGCAGGGCCCGCAAGGCGAGCAGGGCCTCCAGGGTGAACAGGGTGAGCAAGGCCCGCAGGGTGAGCAAGGCGAGCAGGGCCTCCAGGGTGAGCAGGGTGAGCAAGGCCCGCAGGGTGAACAAGGCGAGCAGGGTCCCTCAGGTCCAACCGGTCCTGCCGGCGCAACCGGTCCTGCCGGCCCGACAGGTGCGACGGGTCCGCAGGGTCCCGCCGGTGCGGCCGCCTCAGCCCTGTTCGACGTCTTCATTGACGACTTCTTCACTTACGGCGGTCACATCCCCGGCGAGTTTGCCACCGGTCAGACCGCTATTGTGGAGCCCGCGCTGGGTACCCCTCCCGGTCACGAAGGGGACGCCGGCGCGATCGCCTTCCGCGTGGTCATCCCGCAGGTGTACACCGCGGGGCACGCCGTCACCATGCGGCTCTTCTTCCTGCGCGAAGGCGACTTCAACGCCGGCACCTGCTTCGTCTTCACCGTGGACGCGGACCGCGTCACCAAGGGCACCGAGGCGGCGGTCTACGGCACAACCAAGTGGGTCCGCATCGACTCCGGCGTCACGGAGGCCACGCAAGCCAGGCTGGTGGTAATGGACCTGCCGCTGAACTCAGCGGTCGGTCTGGACTACCCCAACGACCTTCAGGTGGCCGACGTGCTGACGTTTGAGGTCGCCACGGCCGAGCATCCCGACGACTTCAGCCCCTGGGAGGACGGCGGGCGCTACATGCTGCTGGGCGTGGAGTTCTTCGAAACGACGACGACTCCGATCATGGGATCGGCGACGCTCTTCGATTCGGCAGAGACGGCCAACTGCGAGTAGCGCCCGGCGTGACGCTGGGCGCGTAGGGGGGGGGGCGGCGACGACGTAGCGTCGGCCCCCTGTGGCCGACGGAGGACGCCGCCGACGCACGGATTGCCGAGGACGCCGTCGGCGGCGACGCTTTCTTCAACCGGCGGGCAGGCCCGCCCGCGACCGGGTTCGGTCCCGCGCGTGCACCGCGTCACCCGGCATGGACGAACCGTCTACGTCACGCCCACGGCCAGCACCGTCAGATCGTCGCTGTGCGGAGCACCGGCGGTGAAGCGACCGACGGCCTCCCGCACCACGCGGACGGCTTCCCTGGGTCGCGAATCGTCCAACTGGGACAACGCGTCGAGCAGCCGCTCTTTGCCGAACGGCTCATCTTGCAGGTTGCGGGCTTCGATCACCCCGTCCGTGTAGCAGAGTATCGTGAACGGACCTGTAGGCGCCTCCGCCACGGTCGTCGTGAACGACTCGGCCTCGACCACGCCCAGCGGCAGCGACGATTCCCCGGTCAGTTCGCGCGGCGGTTGCCCCGCCCCCGTCAGCAACACGGGTGCATAATGCCCGGCTGAAGCGAGGCGAATGCACCGCCCGACCGGGTCGAGCAACACGGCCAGGCAGGTGGCGAACTTCGCGGGCTCCGTGTTGGCAAACACGTGCCGGTTGCAGGCGGCCAGCAGTTCCGCCGGATCGGCGCAACGGGCCGTGAGCAGCCGCACGGTTGCTTGCAGATTCGCCATCAGCAGCGCCGCGGCCACCCCCTCGCCGCTCACGTCCGCCATCAGCAACCACAGCCGTCCCTCCGGCGCCTCGATCACGTCGTAGTAGTCGCCGCTGACGCGGTTGCCCGGCTCGTTGAGCGCTTCCACCTGCACGCCGCCGTGGGCCGGCAACTGGCGGGGAAACAGTCCGCACTGAATGCGGCGGGCAAGCTGAAGTTCCTGCTGCAAGCGGACCATCTGCTGCTGCTCCTCCCACAGGTACGTGTTCAGCAGCCCGATGGTGATCTGCCGGGCGATGCCGGCCAGGAAGTCCATGTCCTCCGGCTCATACGCTTCGACGCTGCTGAGCCGGTCTCCGTAGATGACGCCCAGGACCTGGTCCTCGTGCAGCAGCGGCACGCACATGGCCGAGCGAATCCCCTGCTGTACGATGCTGACCGTCGGGTCGCTGTGCGCGCCCTCGATGAACAACACCCGTTCGCCGTCCTCGAGGGCACGGTTGAGGATCGACCGGCTGATCTTCAGCTCGCCTTCCGCCCCGTGCAGGTGGCGGACGACGGGCCAGTCGAGACGGCGCTCGCCCGGCCGGCGGATGCCGATCGCCCCCCGCTCAAACCCCAACACCTCGCAGCAGATGGACAACGCATCCTCCAGCAGGCGGGCCCGCTCGCGCAGCGTGGTCAGCCGTTCGCTCAGCTCATAGATCATCTGGAGGCGGCGCTGAGGCAGCACGGGTTCCCGGCGCCGGCTTACGTAGCGCGCCTCGCGCGTGCCGGCCGCGTCGTCCTCGATCACCACGCTGCCGCTGCTGGGCGCAGCGCCGTGGAACGTCACGACCACGGAACCCAGCAGGATCTGGTCCCCATCTTTCAGACAGGCCGCCGGGCAGGCCTGACCGTTCACGAGCGTGCCGTTCTTGCTGCCCAAATCCTCGATGCGATAACCCTGCGGCGTGGGGACCAGGCGGGCGTGACGCCGCGACGTGCTCGGGTCATTGATGAAAACGTCGCAGGAGCGCTCCCGGCCGATGATCAGCGGCAACGGGCCCAGGGGGTGCCGCTGGGTCCGTCCGTTGCTCAGGGTAACAATCAACTCGGCCATAGCATAACACCGCGTCTCGTCACGTCGGCTCGGCGTCCCTTCGCTCCGTAACGTCGGCCCCCGCTCCGGACCCTCGGCTTCCCGCTCCGCAACGTCGGCCCCCCGTGGTCGACGTGGGCGCTCGCGACGTTGCGGATTCCTGCGTCACCCGCGGGGGAGCGACGCTACCGGCCTCCACAGGGGAGCAACGCTATCTCCAGCGCCATTCCACGACGGGGCGTGGGGATCGTCAGCGCCGCCCGTGGGCGTGCGGCCCCCGCCACAGGCGCCCACCTGTCTACGGCTTGGAGTCGCACGTGCAGACGAGCAACCCGCACCCGGGGCAGCCCTGCCCGTACTTCTTCTGCAGGGCGGCCGTCAGGTTCACGTCCGTGATGTTGGCCAGCGTCACCAGCCAGGCGATGACGTCGGCGAATTCCTCCTCCCGTTCCTGCGGCGTGCCTTCGCGCAGCGCCGCGGCCAGCTCACCAACCTCCTCACAGAGCCACATGAAGGTGGCGGCCACGCCGCGCTCCCGGTCCTTGTGGCTGTACATCTTGTCGATAAGCGCTTGCAGGTCATCAAAGGTCATGCCGATTCACCGCCTTCCGCCGTCGGCCACCGGGGGGGCCGCCGTGGGCTGTCGCAACGCTGCGAGCCCCTGCGTCACCCACGGGACGTGGGGTGTTGCCATCCATCACGTCGCCCCCAGGTATGTGTTTAGCGTCTCTGGCGTTGTGGGTGCCATGCTTTCCCCGCGACCGCGGGTAAGCATGCCTCTGCGGCCGCGGCACCTGCCCACCCCCGCCTGCGGCGGGTGAGGGCATGGCACCCACGCTAAACAGGTACGCCCCCAGGGGGGCGACGCCACCGCGGCGGACGGGTCCCCCACGTGCCGGTGGGCGCCTCATCCTTCAGTATCCGGTCGCCGCCGTTCCGTCCAGATGTTTACTCTCGGCTCCCGGATTCGTCGAGCGACATCTGCTTGTCGTACTCCAGCCGGTACTCGTATTCGAGGGCGAAGGCGTTGTGGCCGCTGACCTGCGGTGGGACCGTCACGTCCCAGCGCAGGATGCCCTGCTTGCGCCCGGTCTCCAGGTAGGCACTGTCCTGGCAGAGGTCCTTGTCGCCCGATACGAGGGTGATCTTGATCTCCGACTCGCGGGCGGTGGGCAGGGCATCGAGCAGGCGCACGGCCGCCGGGCCAGTGCCGTAGTTCTCCACCGTGAGGCGGTACGTGAGCGTGGCCACGCGGTTGCCACCCTGGGCGGTTTCGTCGCGCTGGACGAGTTCGCGGTCCGCCCGCAGGGCAGGGTCAATGCCCAGCCCGACGGTGAAGCTCTGGCCGACGGCCACCGTGGGCACCGTGCCGTGCCCCACGAACTGCCCGCCGACGAAGGCGGAAGCACTGCCGGCCAGCAGAACCAGCTCGGTCTGGTTGGTCAGCCAAGCCTCGTTGTAGACGTAGTTCGTCAGGGCCGGGGTGGCCACCTTGTACGTCTGGGCGACCATCGGCAGTGTCGCGATCTGGATGAGCTGACGATCACTGCGGCTGGGCAGACTGATGCGGCCGGGCAGGCCGTAGGTGACGCTGAGTCCCTCGTCGCGGGCGGCCGGGGCCTTGGCGGGGCGCTTGATCTTCTCGCGCGTCACCAGGTCGAGTATCTGGATGTAGTTGGCGGCGATGTTGAGGTCCACGTCCAAACTGGAGTAGCCGGGGGGTTGCTTGTCGCCGTACTTGCTCTCGCCGTCGGAGGCGGGGCTGGCGGGGATGGACTGCCCCCATTGGCCGCCCATCTGCTGCACGCCCTCGACGTTGCGCGAGGCTTCGATGCTCCTGAGCTGCTGTTGCAGGTTGCCCTTGGCGCCGGAATAGTCGCCGGCGGAAACACCCGCCTTGTTGAATACCTGCACGCTCTGTTCCGGCTCGCGCGTCAGCGTCAACTTGAGCGGCATGAGCACCGGCGCCTTGGCTACTAGTGCCGGAGTGGCCGTCGAGAGGGTCATCCGCACGTTGTTCCAATCCTCACCGCTCATCTGTTGCACGAGGGCGTTGTACTCGATTTGCACGTCCTTGTAGGCGGGATCCGTAAGCAGGCTGTAGTGCGGTCCCCAGGTGGCCTCGTTGACGAGGTAACGCAGCCGCAGAGGTTCGGGGTGGTCCGAGTTGACCTGGAGGGAAACCACCGCCTCCTTGACGATGCGCGTGCTCGAACCCGTCAACTCATTCCGCTCGCGGAGCAGGAGGTCGAGTTGCTCCTGCAAGGCGCGGGCCTGCCGGGCATTGGCGACGCCCTCGGCGCCCATGCGCGTCCATTCGGTATACAGGAACGCGGCGAGCGTCTTGAGCGTGTCGGCGTTGAGCACGCCCTTGCTCAGCTCGACCTCGGCCGTGGGAGCGACGAAGGCGTCGAGTTTACGCAGGAAGTTCTCATGCTGGTTAATGACGAACGACTGACGCTTGACAGCCTCCAGCTCGTCCTGGACCTCGCGCACGCGGGCGTCGAGTTTGCGCACCTCCTCGCGGACGTCCTCGGCCACGGGGCGCTGGCGGTAGCGCACCGAACGCACCTCGATACCCTCGCCACCCTCGGCGTAGAGGCTGCTGGGGATGATCTGCTCGGGCAGGTTGGTGACGACGATTTCGCGCAGGCCGGGGGCGCTCTTGCCACCGCCGGTCGGCGCGAGGTCCACGACGCGGGTCACCAGCGCCTGACCGCGATAGACGGTGACTTCCGCCAACGTCCCGGCGGTCGTCGGTGGCTCATCCGCGCCGAAGGTCCGGGGGGCGAAAGCGGTGGCCGCCACGGCGACGAACCCCACCAGCTTGCTGCATTTCCTGTGGGTCATGGGAGATTCTCCTTTCCGACGTGCTCGGGGTCCGAAGTTCCGGGTGTACAGCGCGGGGCAACCGGTCGTCCACTGGCAAGGTACCCTCCGGCGGGAACGTGGCGGGTCGCGAGAGCCGCTCGTGCGGCATGACGCCGGTTCCCACCCGGTTGCCCGGCCGCGCAGATGTTTACTATGGAAATCATCGACAGGTTGCGGATGTTTCCGACTTCAATCCCGCGGTGACTTGCAGTGTTCATTGTCTGCCTGCCGCACCGGCCATGGCCATTCTACGGTTTTCCCGGCGGTGCACGTTGTAAGCGGCGTGTAACAACCCCGCATCGGGCGGCCCGTACCACTGGAGAGAGAAGGAGGGAGGGGCCCGGCTCCCAGGGCCTGGAAGGCCCTGGCAACGGTCGCTCGCCTTCCAGGCGAGGAGGAACACACCGGGTATGGAGCAGCACACTTGACGTGGAGGAGCACGCCGGGGGGAGGAGCGAACATCGTGCGTTCACCCGGCGGGCGGGCACGCGTGTGCACCAGGGGAGCGTCCGCGCTTCCGCCGCCCTCACCCCTACCCCTCTCCCGGCGGGAGAGGGGTCCAGAGGCCGCAAGCCCGGATCCGCCGGCGGTGTGACGGTGTGGAGACTACGCTAAACACAGCCGGGACTTCAGTCCCGGGTGGGCAAGAGTATAGTGTGCTTCTCGTTTCTCCACCGACACCCGGAGGGCGCACGGCAGCGGTGGAGCCGTGGGGCCTGGGTCGTCCGGGGCATTGGGGGTTATGATGGGCTCGATGGGCAGACTGCGAACGCGGGGTGGGCACTGGGCGGCGTGTGCGTGGTTGATGCTGGCCGGCAGCGCTGGGGCGGGAGCACAGGTGAATCAGGCAACACCCCAACGACCGTCACCCAAGGAGCCGCGGACCGAGGCGCCGGCCCCACAGGTCGATGCGCCGGGCCCGCAGGGTCAGATCGTCAAGCGCTCCTACGTTTCTCCGATCGACGGGGCCGAGCTTGAGTACGCCGTGTGGCTGCCGCCGGACTACGAGCAGCGGCAGGACTGGCCGCTGATTGTCTTCCTGCACGGCAGTGGCGAGGGCGCGGACTGGCTCGCACCCACCACGCCGCACGCGAGCATCCCGGTACGCACGACCCAGAGCGATCTACCCTTCGTCGTGGTGTTTCCGCTGCTGCGGGGAAGCTGGTCGATCAGCGCCCTGGCCGAGCGGGACGTGCTCGACACGCTGGCCGACGTGCAAGCGCACCTGCCCATTGACGCGGAGCGCGTCCACCTGGTGGGTTTGTCAATGGGGGGCTTTGCGGCATGGCGGATCGCCTGTCGTTACCCGGACCGGTTCGCGAGCCTCACGGTGTTCTGCGGCGGCGGGGAGCCGGACCTGGCGGGCAACGTACGGCACCTGCCGATCCGGTTGTACCACGGCGCTGCGGACCCGGTGGTGCCGGTGGAGCATTCGCGCACGATGGCGGCCGCCTTGCAGCGGCTGCGCGTGCCGGTGGAGTACGTGGAGGTGCCCGCCGGGAATCACTTGGTCTGGCCGGGGCCGCTGGCGGAGCGCGGTCTGTATGAGTGGATGAGCAAGCGGCGTCGCGTGTGCGATCCGGCGCGGGTCAGTTTCCGGACGAATTCCCCGCGCTACTCCCGGTCGTATTGGGTCGCCATCGAGGAATTCGTCGATGCCCGCGAGCAGGCGTTCGTCGATGCGTTCGTGCCCGAGGCGGAGGCGATGGTACTCGTGCACGTCGAGAACGTCGCCCGCCTGCGGCTTTCGCCTCCGGTCCGGTGGTTCGACTCCGCGCGGGCGCCGCTGTTCGTCGTCGACAATCGCCGGGTCAAGGCGGAAAGCGACGGACAAGGCTGGGTGCTTACGCTGGCGGAGACCGCGGCGGATCGCCCGCGCAAGCGCGAGGGGCTTTCCGGGCCGATTCAGGACGTGCTGCTTGACCCGTTCGTCGTGGTGGTGGCCTCTGATGCGGACGGCAAACCGTTGCCTAAGTGGCAGGCGGCCGCGGAGCAGGCATTCGCGTGGCGGCACCGTCTGACGAAACAGAGCATCCGGTTCCTTCCCGCGGCTGAGCTTACTGCCGAACTGGCCGCCGGCGCGCACCTGATCTGTTTCGGTGATTCGACGAATCACGCCGTGCTGGCGGAGTTGACACCGAAGCTGCCCCTGTACAGTGACGGACAGCGGGTGTACGTGGAGGGGCAGGCGTTGCCCGCCGAGCTGCCCGCGATGGTGATGGTCTACCCCAACCTGACGGCACCGGGGCGCTGCGTCGTCATCTGCTCCGGCAAGCCGGAGGCGGTGGCGCGGCTGGCGGCGGCCGCACTGGCACCGCCGATGCTGCATCCTCCGCCACAGGAGGACCTGCTGCTGCTCGATGCCCGGGGGCGCGTGTTGGCGCCGGGCGGCGCGTGGGAGGCGTCCAACTGGAAGGACGCCCCGCTCGGCACGCCGTTGCCACCGCGCGGCTTCCTCTTCACCCACACCTGGGAGTTGCCGCCGGCGGTGGTCGAGCAGTTACGCGCGTTGCCGAACACAGACGGACCGTAGCAACCCCCCACAGCCGGTGCCGGACTCTTGCCGCCTCATCGACGACCACTTCGCCCACGCAGGGGCGACGCTACCGACGCAACTCCGGCTCCGTATAACGGACCTCCTTGAACGCCCGTTCACACTTTGTTATCCTGGAGGATCTGGGCGGGTCCCGGCCGGCGGGCGGAGGAGAGGCGCGCCGGCTGCGGGGCCCGCACCGCGGGCGGGAGGAGGCTGAAGCATGTCTGCTGCGTCCAGGTTGTCGGTGATGGTGCTGGTTCTGGGCGGGTCGTTCGCGTGGGGCACGCCGTTTGTCGTCGACATCAACGAGAATACCTCGGTGCTCACGGTCCAGGTGTGCGTGCTGGGCAACTGCGGCAGTGACGCCTCGCGCGTGAACGGCACGATCACGATCGCGGTGAACGATCCGTTCACGCCGACCGAGATGACCCTGTACGACTTTGACCTCTGGTTGCTGGACACCATCGACATCGACATCAAGTACTACGTCGGCCCCATTCAGGTCGGTCGGCTGATCATCACCGGAACCAACCTGCGCCTGTTCTACGCCCAGCCGGGAGTGCCGCTGGGCCCCATACCCATCGAGGGCAGCGCCTTCGCGCTCTACAGCGTGCCCACCAACATGCAGGGTACCGTGGTCTACCACGCTACGGGCACCGTTTGCGTAGCCCTGGGAGGAGCGGGCATGCCCTGTGATGACACTTATAACCTCGCGGAGCAGGGCACCCAGTACGGTGACATCAACGGCTCACTCAGCGTCGCCAACGGCGTGGCCACGATGGTCTTCAATCCGCAGATAACCGTCCCGCTCCTGCCGGATTATCCCGACCTCGGCACGCTGTCGGCGTGGGGCAACGTGAGCGGCACCGGGGCCGTACCCATGCAGGGCGATGGCGACTTCGACGGAGACGGCGATGTCGACCTGCGCGACTTCGCAGGCTTTCAGAACTGTTTTACCGGCCATGCGCCGGGCACGACCGGCCCGACCTGTCGCCCCGGCGATCTGGACGGCGATCGGGACGTTGACGCAACGGACTACGTTACGTTTGAGACGCTCCTGGCCCCGGTGTGACACGGCCGACGTTGCCGCAGCCGGAACGGCAACCGGGCCCGAAGCGCCGGAGTCGGACACGCAAGACGGCATGGCGGCGCTGCGCTTGGCCATGCCACCCTGGGTCGTCGGTTGGTTTTCCTGTCACCCTGGGCCGTCGGTTGGTCTTCGTGTCAAGCGCAGCCGTTTAGCACAGGCTCAACGAAGGGGAGGAGCAGCCATGATCCCGTTGGCAACTATGGTGTTCGGCGTGCTTTGGGTGGGGACCGTGCCCGTGGCTCCGGCCGCGGAGCTTGCGGTGCCGGATGGGTCGCTGACGCAGGCCTGGCAACGCGTGGGGCCGGTGGAGGTCCTGGCACCGGAACCGGCCGGCACGCGCTCTGAGGCACTGCTGCTGGACCTGCGCTTCCTCGGTGTGGGCGTGCCGCCGGAAGGCGACAGCCCCACGGAGCTGGCGTTCAGTCCCGACGGCACGCTGATCGTCGTGGCCCATCGGGACAGTCAGAACCTGGTGGTCTTCAACGCCGCCACGCGCGCCGTGCTCCGCACCGTCGCCTTGAGCGGTTCGCCGAACTCGCTGGCGTTCTGCGCGGACGGCGTGCACGTGGTCACTGCGAACGTCTTTGAAGACACGGTCTCGATTGCGGACGTGCTCACCGGCGTCGAGGTGGCCGTGGTACCCGTCGGCGACCAGCCCGGCATCGTCCGCGTCACCCCGGACGGAACGCTGGCCATCGTCGGCAACACCCTGACGAGTGACTTGTCGGTGGTGGACATCGCCGGGGCCGTCGAGCTGCGACGGCTTGCCCCGGTCGGCTTCGTGCAAATCACCAGCTTCGGCACCTGGGCCGTCACCTACCGCTTCACCGACTTCGAGATCACGCCCGACAACGCGACGGTGATTTTCCCTGACAAGTTCAACAACCGCCTCCAGTTCTTCACCATCGCCAGCGGCGCGGTGACGTCGTTGACCACGCAGACCGGGCCCTATGGCATCGACCTGAGCCCGGACGGCTCCGTGGCGGTCGTCTCGCACGACTACCCCAACTCACTGGTCTCCGTGATCGACGTGCCCGGACGGGCCGTCACCAAGACGATTCCCACGGGCGGCACCGCCACTTCCGTTCCGCCCATCGCAATGAACCCCTCCAAGACCAAGGCCGTGGTGACGGTGCAGAACGGGGTGCGCGTGGTGAACCTGACCACCAACGCCGTTTCCGCCACGCTGTCCACTGGGGCGGTGAACTTCGAGGCGACCACGGCCGACGGACTGTACTGCGTCGTGGGCGGCTACTTAGGCAGCATCGTCAGCTTCGCCGGCGAGACGATCGTCTGCAACCCGCTCAATTCGACGACGCCCGACGCCCTGGCCGTCTCGCCCGTCAACGCCCGGGCGGCCACCGCCCACATTCTGCGCAAGGAGTCGATGGAGGTGATCAACACGAACGGCGCCGCCGGCTACCTGGAAGGCACCGTGCCCACCGGCCCGCCGCCCGAAGGCGACAAGGCGCGGAACGTGGCCGTCGGCTCCGACGGCCTCCGGGCGGTCGTCATCAACAACCATAGCCAGAATGCGACGGTGTTCGACCTTCAGACCGACAGCATTCTGCACGTGGTGACCGTCGGCGAGCGACCGGGCGACGTGGCCCTGACCCCGGACAACAACCGGGCCGTGGTCGCTAATCTGGACTCCGCCTTCGCCTCCGTTATTGATCTGACCACCGGCCTTGCCACCCACATCAACATCTCGCGCCGGGCGGGCCAGGTGGCCGTGGCGCCCAACGGGCAGTACGCGTACTTCGCGGTGGTGGCCGATGGCGACGGCGTCTGGCGCATTAACCTGAACACCCTGCAAGTTGAGGGTGCGCGCGTCCTCACGGGCGACATGGGCGGCATCGGCTTCGTCTTCGATCAAGCCAGCGGGATGACGCTCAGCCATGACGGTGCCACGCTGGTAACCTGCAACAGCTTCACCAACAACCTCTCCATCATCAACACCGCCACGTGGAGCGAGGCGTTGCGGCTGACGGTCGGCACGTTCCCGGTGCGGGCCGTCTTCTCCCCTGACGACAGCCGCATCTACGTCACCAACAAGAACAGCAACACGGTGTCCGTGGTGGCCAACGCCGGCCCGAGTTCCTACGTCATCACCACGATCAACGTCGGCAGTCAGCCGTGGGAGATGGCCGTCAGCCCCGACGGTTCGCGCCTGTACGTGGGCAACTTCGATGCGCGTTCGATCTCCGTCATCAACACGAGCACCTACGCGGTGGTGAACACGATCCCGATCCCCCAGACGGCCGGGGCGGGGCAGCCGGTCGGGCTGGCGATGTCCGCCGACGGGACCGAGCTGTACGTGGCCGCCAACGGCGCGGATTTCCACGTCATGGACACAACCCTGGCGCAGATCGTCGCCACGATCAACACGGGCCTGGCGCCGGCGGACCTGGCCTTCAATGAGGCAACCCGCAGCGCCCTTATTCCATCGCCCTACGGAGCGGACGGGCTGTCCATCGTCACCCTGTTCCCGCCGGGCGACTTCGATGCCGACGGTGACGTGGACCTCCTTGACGTCGCCGTGTTCCAGAACTGCTATACGGGCTCGAGCGGCGGACCGGTGGCCTCCGGCTGCCGAGCCGGTGACCTGGACGGCGACGGGGGCATCACCCTCGAGGACTACACCGACTTCGAGGTCCTGCTGACCGGTCCTTGAGCACTATTTTGGTGCTGTTTGCGATCGTGGTCGCACGCAACACCAAGCGCTTTCCACGTCCAACCGGCAGATCGGGACATTTGCGTCTCCGCCTGCGCGCGGGTATGCTGTCTGGCGGTTCAGGGCGGATCGGCGCACCGCTGGGCTGGTCAGGGCAATCACTGCAATCAGGGAAGGGAAAGTTGCCGAGGCAGCGGCGTGCGCTGAACTGCGCGGTTTGGGTTACTGCTGGTTCCGGGCTGTCGGTCGCGGGTGGGTGCAAGACTGGCGACCGCCCCGGCGGATACTGGGTAGTTTCTGGGGAGGCGACGAAATGGGAACGACACGGAGAAGGAGCGCTGGCGGTGCCTGGGCGTGGACAGCGACCGCCGCCGTTCTGCTGGCCACGCTGCTGTTCCTGCCCGGCTGCCCACCGGGCGACGGAGGCAACACCAACGGCAATGGCAACACCAACGGCAATGGGAATGCCAACGACAACACCCCGGGCGACTCCGGATTGACCGGGAAGTTCGTGGGGGCCAACGCCTGCAGGACCTGTCACGGCGCGGTGCACGCCACCTGGCTGGAAACCCTGCATGCCACGGCGCTGGAGACCCTCGAAGCCATCGGCAGTGACGTCGATCCCTGTCTCGCCTGTCACACCGTCGGCTACGGCGAGGAGGGCGGCTTCGTGGACCGCCACACGACCAACAGCCTGGCGGGCGTGCAGTGCGAGAACTGCCACGGCCCGGGCAAGGACCACATTGACCATATCGGCGATCCCGCCTTTTGGCCGGACGTGAGCATCGCCGCGCAGGTCTGCGGCAACTGCCACACCGGCGCGCATCACCCCAACTTCGACCAGTGGCAGGAGTCCGGGCATGCCGGCATCCAGGAAGACGTAATCGCCGACCTGCTCGAGGGCGGCACCTTCGTCAATACCTGCGGCGTCTGCCACTCGGGCGACGTCTTCGTGGCCGCCCGAGTCAATGGGGAAACGGTCCCCGAGGACTACTTCGCGGGCATGACGGCCGAGGACCTCAACCCGATCACTTGCGCGGTCTGTCACGATCCGCACGCGCAAACCGGCAACGCCGCCGAACCGGACGAGGGGCGTGACTTCCAGTTACGCTTCCCGGACACCGCGGAGCCGACGGCATCCACGGCCGTAGCCGATGCGAGCAACCCCGACCGGTTCAACCTCTGCGGGCAGTGCCACCACAGCCGCGGGCGGGTCTGGACCTCGACAACGCGGGGCCCGCACCACAGCGTGCAGGCCAACATGACGATCGGCGAGATGCCGGTGCCCGACGGGACCGCGGCCTTGGTGCCCGCGGCCGCCTCGATCCACCAGATGCTGTCCCTCCAGTGCACCAATTGCCACATGTATCGCCAGGACTTCGAGAGCGAGGTGGCCCCGGCCATCAGCGGGCACACCTTTGAGGTCGATTACGACGCCTGCGTGGCCTGCCACCAGTTCCCCGAGGCCAAGGTGAACACGATCCAGGCCGAGATCCAGGCAGCCCTGGACGGCATCGCCGATCGTCTCGGTGACCCGGCCCAGTGGGAGTACAGCGCCGAAGGCGGGCCGGACGAGACCGTCCAGGCCACCTTGGCCGACGAAATCAAGCAGGTCCGCTTCCTGTACCACTACGTGCTCGGTGATGGAAGCCTGGGTGTGCACAACCCGACTTACATCCGTGCCATTGTGGCGAAGGCGGACGTGATTCTGACGAGCATCGGGCGATAAGCCTGGATGCAGTAGAGTTTGCTTCCCCTGGGGTCCCGGCCGCACGCCGGGACCCCGGGGGAGTGCACTGTGGATTCTCTAGTGGTGGGGCTCAGCCATGCACGCCTGGCCCCAGACAATCCGAAGCGTCTGGGTGGTGGCCGCCTTGACGGCGCTCCTGTCGTTGGCCTCCGTCGCCCGGGCACAGACCCCGGCTTCGCCGCCGCCGCCGGTGACTCCCCCCACGGAGACCGTGCTCACTCCGTCACCCGACACCGCTGCCGTCCTGCAGACCATCCCCGCGGATGCCGACGGCGTTCTGATCATCCCCAAGCTGGCCGAATGCGACGCCCGTCTGACGGCACTTGCCCAGCGGGCGGCGTTTCCGCCGATAAGCGCCCTCACCCTGGCTAAAGGCTGGCTGGAGATCATCACAGGCATCGACGAAACCGGGGCGGCGGCGGTGGTGTTGTTGCCGGCCCGAACTCCCCAGCGGCCCGCCCCGAGCCTGCTGCTCATCATCCCCACCGCGGATCGCCACGCCGTGCTCGGCTTGCTGAATGCCGAGCCCCTGGAGGCAGGCTACTTCCGCGTCCGCGTGCGGGGCCGGGAGAGTTTCGCCGCGGCGTGCGGGCCGTTCACGGTGCTTGGCCCGAGCGTCGCGGCCGTGCAAGCCATCGTGGAGCCCACGGGGGAGCCGCTGGCCGCTCGGCTGCAAGCGGCGCAGAAGGGTTTTCTGACGGCCGGCGACATCGTGTTTTGGCTTGACCTGACGCGCCTCCCCGGAGGGATCGAGGCCGGGCGGAGCGCGGAGTCGCCGTGGCCCTGGCCCCTTCCAGATGCTGCGGTCCTGGCGGCCCACCGGCAGGCCCTGGCAACTCTGCGGATCGAGCCCCAGGGGGTTACGGCGGAGCTTCACCTCGGCCCGGCCGCCAGCGCGGCTCAGCCCGCAGGGGGATCGAGCACGTCCGAACGCACCTTGTTGGAAGGCTTGCCGGCGGGGCCCTGCGCGGTGGCGCTGGGAGCAACCGGGCAGTCCGCGACCGCCATGGCCCGCCTGCTGCTGGGCAACCTGGTCCCCGGTTCCGTTACGAATGCGCCGGTCGACGCGGCGGCATTGCAGGGTCTGCGCGAGACGTGCTTATCGCTGGCGGAGAACGTGAGCGCTCTTTCGCTGTCGGTTGCACAGCCGGCCGACCCGACGGAAGGTCTGTTGGCGGCCTACGTGGTGCTGGACATGCGCGGCGGCAGTGGGGCGGTACTGGCGACGCTGGCGGCCGCGATCGAGAGGTTCCGCGCTTCCGTCGGGGCTGAGCAGCCCGCCCAGCGCGTCGGACGGGCGCTGGTTTATCAGCAGGCGGCGGAACGCCGCGACGAGCTGGCAGTCGACCACCTCACCTTCGACCTGGGCGTGCTGCCGCCGGAGCAGACGGAGCTATGGCGGAAGGTGCTGGGCAACGAAGGCTTGCTCATCCGACTGGCGGCCATTGGTGAGACCCGTCTGCTGGTCGGATTGGGCGGCGGGCCGGCGCGCTTCGCGGTGGCGGCGGCCGCGGCCCAGTCCGAGCAGGCACCGCTGGCGGCCGAGGCCGGCCTCGTCCGAGCGGCGACCCGTCTGCCGGCGCAACGCTCGTTCGCCGCCTACGTCTACCTGGAACGGGTGCGGCGTCTGTTCACACAACTGGCCGCCACGGCCGGTGCGCCGGAGCGAACCCGCCGACTCCCCATCGTTGCCGACATCGACGCGCCGATCGGCGTCGTCGCCAACGTTGAGGAAGGCGGCACGGTCCGGGTCAACGCCTTCATCCCGGTGGAGTTGATTGCCGCCATCCGGGCCGCGGTGGTGGAGAACCTCGCCCGCGACGCCCGCATCAGCCTCCCGCGACCGTGACTTGGCGACGCTGCGTCTCCTGGCCGCAGTGCCCGCCGCTTCTGTCACGCACCCGCCCCTTGAGATCGGCGTCCCGTCTACTCTCGCCGGCCACGCCGCGCGCGTTACAATATCCATGATCTGGCCGGCGCACGTGCGCGCCCGGTGGTGGGAGCCGCCGGGGTAGGCCCGCCGGCGATGAGTCCTCTTTTCAGGGAGGTAGATGCCTATGTTTCCTCGCGGATTCGAGAAGCCGATTTCACTCTCCGGTTTGCAGGACGAGATGAGCCGCCTGATTGAACGCGTCTGGCACTCGGGCGTCTCGACCGGGCCGCTTGATGGTCAGGAGTGGGCGCCCCCGGTGGACATGTACGAGAGTCCGGACCGCTACACCCTGTATGCGGAACTGCCCGGCGTAGAGCCCTCGGCCGTCGAGGTCAGCTACCTCGCCCGCGTGCTCACTATTCGCGGGGAGAAGGTCCCGCCGCCGCCCGGCACCGAAGCCGGCCGCACCGTGCGCCACGAACGCCGCTTCGGCACGTTCTGCCGCTCCGTCGACCTGCCCGCTGACGTGGACGCCGACCGCCTCTCAGCCACGTTCCACGCCGGCGTGCTCGAGGTCACGCTACCTAAGAGCCAGGCCAGCGTCGCGAAGTCCGTCAAGGTCAATGTCACGGAGTGACGCTGGGCGGCGATTGTCGAGTGGAGATTGTCGATTGACGATTGCAGGACCGCAGCCGCGGCTTTGGGGGGCGCTGGCCGCGGGTCAGGCATCGTGGCTGTGGGTTGCCTGGTACTCGTGCAGACGTGCCCTCGCAATACCGAGGAAGTCCTCCCACAGGCGCTTCGACCCGATGCGTCCGGTTGCCAGCCGTGCGAGGGCACGTCCGTCATGAAGACCACGTATCGTGATCAGTTCCACCAGCGGCACGGAGCCAAACCGAAGCACCTGCTCGAGGCGGGCCACGTTACACCAGTAATACACCTCGGGAGCTCTCCTGCGCCCTACTATCACCAGCGCGTCCCGGCCCACCACGACGTGCTGCGGGCCGAACATCGAGCGGCCCGAGAACCAGACAAACACGACGCCTGCGGCCGCGAAGAACGCTGCAGCGAGCTTCGTGTGTAGGTCGGGAGACATCATGACATAGGCGACGCTCTGCACAGCCAGGAAGGCACCGCCCAGAGGTACCCCATAACGGAAACTCCACGGTACGGGAAAGAAGTGAAACTGCCGGTCGCCGTACGCCAGTCCGCACTCCGGGCACCGTCCCTCGTCCGGCAGGCCGGTGAGGGAGTACCTGCACGCCGGACAGCGTTCCTCAAGTTGACGGGTGCTGCCCACGTTGTCAGTGTCCTCTCGGGCCGGCCAGGTGGTTACCCGGTGACAAGGGTGTACCTATCGACGTTGTGGGCCAGATGTGGCGGGCCAGCTCAAGCGGCACGCGGAGTGCTTTGCCCAGGCGATACACCAGGATGAGCACTAGGACGCTCAGACCGAGATGCGCCAGGACGGCCGCACCGACGATGGCCGTAAGCGCAACGGTCACGGTGGTTGCGGCGCCTCCACCTGCGGCCGGAGGACCGAGCTGAACCAGCGTCCGCGCACCCGCGACCGCGATCCCTCGGGCAACCGCCACCGGCCAACGCAGGCGGCGTGCCCTCAAGCTGAGCGAGACCGCCGGGATGCGCCCGGCCAGCTTGGCGAAGTAGCTCAGCATGGCGAAGTCACCGACGGCGTTCACCAAGTGACATAATCCCTTGGCGATGTCGAGGGGAACCGGCTTGACGCCGCTCTCCCACACGACTTCCAGCGTGTAGGCGACCAATCCGACCAGGACGCAGAACCGTACAATCCTGCGGTCGTTGACGTACTGATCGTCACCGATGCCACTGGGATCGGGCTGGGTAATCAGCCAGACCCCGTACAGCGCGACGGCTCCGCCGGCGAGCTTGACCACGGCCATGAGCAGTGGCGAGACCAGGTCGAACACTATGAGTCCCGCGACCATCCCGACGGTGCCCCACACAATGAGCCACGCTCCCCGTTGCAGCGTGGCCAGCCAGGTGGGAGGCCCGTAGCAAAGCAGATCATCATGGCAGGAGGCGCTGATGGGGACGCCGCACTCCGGACAGCGACCCGTCGGCAGCAAGCCGCGCAGGTTGTACCCGCAACCCCGGCAAGGCAGGTCGATCGCAATCAGGCCGGCGACGTCCGGCGATTCTGACGTGGCATCAGCCATTGGGCTTCCTGTTCAACGCCAAGTGCGGATTGTCGGTTGGAGATTGCAGATTGTCGAGTGCAGTCACCGCCCAGCCACCGGCATGCTCAATGTGTCATGCGCGGGTGATCGGGCACGGTGCTTTGCGATCTGTCTTCTCAAATCTCAGATCACCGGCAGCCTGTTACCCGCGACTGGGCTTGGAGGCTCTCTCAGAACTTCCCTCCCTGCCAGGGAGAGGCGAGGGGAGAGTCGGCTCGCCACGGCCCCGCCCCTCACCCTGCCCTCTCCCCAAAGGGGAGAGGGGTCTTGAGGGGGTTTCTTAATGTGTCATCCGCGGATGGTCAGGCTCGGCGCCGCGGGTGTAGAAGCCCACGGCGGCAAAGACCAGCGCTATCAGGGCATAGCCGATAGCAATGTCGAAGGCCTGGTACGTCTTCGCTCCCTCGTGCGCGGGGCTGAAGGCGAGGAAGTAGTCCACGCTGTTGCCGCTAAGCTGATAGCTGTGGCAGAGCCCGATCAACGTCACGACGGCGCCGACCAGTGCCCAGCACGCGGCCGTGTAGAAGCGCCGGCCGATAAGGAAGGCGGCCATCGCCGCGATTACCATGCACGTGAAAATGTATCCCCGCTCCAGCACGATCAGCCCGTGAACGAGGAAGCCGCTGACGGCGGCGTGGGCGTCACCCTCGAGCAGGGATTGCACGGTGGCGACCCCCTGGGCCCCCGGCGTGGCGGCGGCCATAAACGCTCCGTAGGTCACAGTGGCTCCCCAAGCGGCGATGGCCGGGAAGAGACCCAGTGCCACGGCCGGTGCCTGCTCCCGCGGCGTCGCCTGAAACGCCTGGGCGGTAATCACGATCCCGATCCACAGCACGATCGGGATGCCCGCCTCAATCGGCACCACGCTCTGTACGAGGGCCACGCTGCCGCTTAGACACATAAGTGTGATGACCAGACCGTTGAGCGTGGAATACCCCGCCCGCGCTCCCAGGCCCTTCCAGCCGGGATGCCCAATGTAGATCGTGGTGGGGAAGCAGCTTCCGAACAGGGCGGCCAGGATGGTACCGGCGCCGTTCGTGGCCAGCGACGCCCGCGTGTCGAACGCATCGCCGGCCGCCTCCGCCGACTCAATGTTCTGCAAGCTGCCCACTACGTTGAACAACCCCATCGGGATGATGACGGACAGGTACTTCGCACAGCCCCCCAGGTCATGGGCGAGCGTGTCGAACAGGGCCCCGCCGGACCAGATCGGCCAGGCCCAGCCGCTCTGCGTCCAGGCAGCGCTGATCTGGGCGGCGGCCATCTCCCGGCCCGTCCATGCCGACGGCAACACCCACGCCAGGATCGTACCCAGGATGATCGCCACCAATCCGCCCGGAAGTCCCAACGGAAAGCGCGTCCCGCTGAAATACGTAATGAGCACGACGGCCATCGGGATCATGGCAATCAGCGGCGTGGACCAGATTTGCAGGGCGAACGTCATCGAGATGAAGCCAATGGCGATGCCGGCCAGCGTGGAGAGCAGGGCCGCCCGCGGCGTGTTCTTGCGCACCCACTCCGCGACGAATGCGCCGCAGAACTCGATGACGCCGCTGCCCAGGCAGGCCACCAGTCCCATCCGCCACGCCTGTTCCGCGCTCTTGGTCTCCGCATACACCGGCACCATGACGAAGAAGACATACACCAGCAACGACGGGGTGTTGATACCATAGGGCAGGGCGGTGATGTCGCTACGGCCGGTGCGCCGCGCCAGCCGGTGCGCCTGCCAGGCGTAGAAGAGGTTGCCCACCACGATTGACATGGCGGCCCCCGGCAGGATGCGTCCGTAGAGGAAGTGCCGGTCGTCGCCCGTCATGCCGCACAGGAAGCTGCACAGCGTCACGATCAGCAGAAGCTGGACCAAGTTGTCGACGAACAGACCGAAGAAACCATCCAGGTCACGTCGCACGAAGAGACGCATGGGAATGCTCCTGCACGATCAGACTGTCCAGGGTACCGACGGCTTGCGAGTCGGTCCCCGGTACCGCGCCCGGCCGGGAACCGCGCGGCCATCATACCCGCTTCCCCACGCGCGAGCGAGGCGGAAGACCTGAACACCCAGGCTCGACCGGACGCATGCGCGGCCGGACGCATGCGTGGCCACACACAGCCATCCCGGCAGCGGGTGGCATGGCCAAGCGCAGCGCCGCCATGCTCTCGCCCGGCTGAGCAGGCACCATCGTCGCGGGCGTGCTTCCTTCGGTTTCCCCTTCCCGCGCCCCCCGGTAGCATGTTCCCCACCTCCGCCGCGGGCGTCCAGGGCACAGAGGCGCCGACAACGCGGGGCGGTGACGGTGCGATATGCCCAGCGCGGTTCCAAGACGCTTCGATCGCAGCATGTGGATCGTGGCCGGGGTGGCCCTGCTGCTGCAAATGCTGTATCTGGCGGAAAGCAGCCGCGACCCAACCCTGGCGTTCCCGTTGCTTGACGCCGGCGTCTATCACGAAGAGGCACAGCGCCTGGCCGCGGGTCAGCCGCCGGCGGACGGAGCGTTCTTCCAGCCGCCGTTGTTCCCGGTGGTGTTGGGCGTGCTGTACCGGGTCGCAGGAGTGAGCATCTTCGCGGCTCGCCTGTTCCAGGCGACGTGCGCGACAGTAAGCTGCGTGCTGCTGGCCGCGATCACGTGGCGGCTGTTCGGTCGCACCGCTGGGCTGCTGGCGGGCCTGATGCTGGCGGCCTACGGCCCGTTTCTTTTCTTCACCAGCCAACTGCTCCCCACGACGCCGGCCATTCTCCTCAACCTGCTGGGGTTATGGTGGTTGCTCCTCACCCTGACGCGGCCGGCGGCGTGGCGCTACCTGGTCTTCGGCTTCCTCGTCGGGCTGGCGACCATCACGGTGCCCAACTCCGTGATGCTGTTCGTCATCGCGCTGGGGGCGCTGGTGGGGCAGATGCTTCGCCCTCCATGGCGTCGGCACGCTGCCCTGCGACCGTCGGACGCAACCCCTCTCCCCCCGGGGGGAGAGGGCAGGGTGAGGGGGGAAGCCGCGGCCTCGCGACCCTTGACCGATTACCCCCAGGCCGGGAAAGGAGCTCGTTCACCTGCCCTGAGCGCCGTGCTGGCCGCCGTCGGCCTCGCCCTGCCGATCGCGCCGGTCACCATCTACAACTATATACACTCGCGTGAATTCGTGCTGATCGCCAACAACGGCGGCGTCAACTTCTACATCGGCAACAACGCATCGGCTGACCGGACGGAAGCCGTCCGACCGGGACATCGCTGGTATCAACTCTATGGTGAAAGCGTGACGGGCGGCGCCCAAACCGCCGGCCAGCGCAATGCCTACTTCTCGCGTCGGGCTTGGGAGTACGTGCGCACGGACCCGCTGGGCTTCCTGGGCGGTCTCGCCCGCAAGAGCTGGCGCCTCGTCAACGCCCGCGAGCTGCCGCGAACGTTTGATCTGTACAGCTATCGAGATTTCTCCCGGCTGCTCAGCGTGCTGGTATGGCGGACCGACTGGTTCGCCTTTCCTTTGGGAGTGGTGCTGCCGCTGGCCGCAGCGGGGATGGTCCTGGCCCCGGCCCTGGCGCGAGCGACCGGCGGTCCGGCGCGCCTCTGGGTCGTGCCGCTGATGTTCGCGGTGCTGTACGGCGCGTCCGTCATGCTATTCTTCGTGTCGGCCCGGCACCGCCTGCCGGCCGTGGTGATGCTGCTGCCCTATGCGGCGGGCGGCCTCATCGGGTTGGGGCGGCAGGCGCAGGCGTGGTGGACGGGCGGGCACGCCGGCGCCGCCCTCCCGACTTCCCCAACGGTGTGCCTGGCGGCCGTCGTGGTGCTGCTCGCCGTGGTCGTGCTGGTCAACCTGCCGGTGCACGGGCCGCTCGATGACTTCAACTTCCGGGCGGAACGCTACCACACTTTGGCCCAGGCTCTTGCCGACGCGAAGGAGCTGGACCTGGCCGCCGAACTGGCGGCGCGCAGCATCGCCCTCGATCCAACGTATGCCGCCGGTTGCGCGGGGCTGGGTCTCATCCGCGCCCGGCAAGGCGACCTCCCCGAGGCGGAGACCCTGTTTCGGCGGGCGTTGGAGTTGGATCCCGAGGCGGCGGAGGTGCACTGGTATCTGGCCAACGCCCTGCTGGAGCAAGGTCGCGCTGCCGAGGCCCTCGCGGCCGGACAACGATCGTTGGCGATCAATCCCTCGTCCCCGGAAGCTCACGGCGTGGTCGGCGACATCCTGCTGCACTTGAAGCGCGCGGACGAAGCCATCGAGCATTACCAGCAGGCCCTGCGCCTCCCGCCGTATCACCCCGAACTGCGTTTCGCGCTGGCGGCAGCGCTGGAGCAGGCGGAACGTTACGGTGAAGCCCTGGCGAACTACCGGCAAGGACTATACGAGGCGGGTCCGCGGCCGGGCGTTGTGCACCGCTTGGTGACCTTGCTGCTGACGTGTCCCCGGGCGGAGTGGCGCAGTGCGCTCGAGGCCGCCATGCTGGCTGAGCACTGGGTCCAGGCCACCCAGCGCCGCGACGCGGCCGCACTCGAACTGCTGGCTGATGTCCAGCTTGCCCACGGCCGGCAGCGTGAGGCGCAAGCGCTACTCACCGAGGCCATCCGCGTGGCGGAGGAGGCAGGCGACGAGGCGCGCGCGGCCTCCCTGCGGTCCCGTGCCCAGGGACTGCAAGCTGCGTTACCCTGAGAATCGACCGATGCCCACCCGAGTCTGCGGGGGAATGGGCCGCCCTGCACATCGTGCGTTCTTCGCTTTCGCGTGGCGAGCCGCAGGCATCAGTGGAAATGCGGCGACGACACCGCACGGTGAGACGGGCCGCGCTTGTACATCGGCTCCAGGGCCTTGAGCATCCGCTTGCACATCTTGTTGTTGTAGTTGCGCGGATCGCAGAGGAAGACCTCCGCGCGCCGACCACCGATCCGACTCAGACGCTCGAAGAGCCGTTCGATCCGTTGCATGCATTCCTCGGAGGCCCGGCCCGGCGGCGTCCCGTTGGCGTTGACCACCACCACGTCGCTCTCCACCAGCCCGTGATACGGCGGTAGAAGCTGAATACGGGTGGCCAGTTCGTCACCCAGCGGCGAGTACAGGAACCCCCGCATCTCCGTCAGCGTCAGGCGGGGACGCTCTTCGGGGACCTCACGGTCGGCCTCGCTCTCGTCCGCCAGCAGGCCGAAAATCTCCGCGGCGAACGACACCGTGTCGTCCAGCGCCTTGTGCAGCTCGTGGGCGGCCGCCTCCGTCGACCGGAACACCTCGCCCACGCTCTGGGGCATCGACATCACGAAGATTCGGTAGTCGTAAGGATACGCGCAGCGCAAGGCGGGATCGGCGTCCGCCTCGATCAGCACCGTCGCGTTCCGGTCCCGGCGCTGAAGCCGGGCCACCGTCGCCGGCACGACGTCGAATGCCTCCGCGGGCGCGTACTCCACCCACGTCGCGCTGGCCATGCCACATTCCTGTGGCACTTTACCCAGCGGCTTGGGCCGCTCCTTGTCCCCAGCGCTACTGATAAGACGGACGTAGTGGGGCGGCCGAGGCCAAGGCTGGTCCAGCACGGTGCGGATTAACGCACTCTTGCCCGACCTCCGCGGGCCGCTCACAAAGGTTACCGCCACCCCCATAGATATGTCCCGTCTTCCGCCTCATCCCTCGGATCAACGCCTTGCCGTTGCATCATAGGCGCGCCCCCCGCGACCGGCCACCCGATGTTTGTCGGAAGTTCTCGGTCCCGCCGACCCCGTCGGCCCGTGTGGATAGCACCGGCCACGCATCTGCTCGCGCGGCCCCCTGGCGCAGCCGACCGCCGTCGCGGTACCGCCCACTTCTCGCTGACGTGACAGGGTTGAGGGTGCCGGCCGGCGGCGGCTCACACCTTGACGGGCAGGGGTTCCGGGAGCTGGGCCTGCCGGGCGCGCCGCAGGGCGAGAATCAGTTCGACTTCCCCGACCGGCTGGTCAACCTGGCGGGCGATCTCCGTGGCCGACTTGCCCTCGTCGGCGAGGCGATAGACGGCCGCCTGACGGGGGTCTTCGCCTCGCGGCGGGGCCTCCACGGGGGAGAGGGCATCCGGGGGCTCCGCGTCCAGCGTCAGATCCAGACGCCGCGGCCCAGGTGAGGCTTGCAGGAGGGCGTTGAGTTGGGCGATCCGGCGGTCGGCTTCACGGAGCACAGCCTCCACCTTCGCGTACTTCGTGTCCAACAGGGCACTGACCTGACGTGCGAGTTCATCCAGTTGCAGCACGGCCTGATCCAGGTCCTGGCGCTGGCGCTGCTCGGCCGTCAGCCGTTCGTAGCGCGCCTTGACCGACTCGCCGGCGTCCCGTTGTCGCTCCCGGATCTTCTGCCGCGTGCGAATCAGCGTGATGGTGGTGAACACCACTACGAGGGCGACCAGCAGCAGTTGGCCCGCCCCCATGTCACCCCACGTGCGCCCGGTGGACGGGTCGGCCGCCAACAGGGTCAGCGGGCCGGCGGCGCTCATGGGGATCGTCATCAACATGACCGGCATCCTGCAACAACCACCAGGCATCACTTGGCGGCTGGCTCTTCCCTTCGGCCTGTGGGCTCAGCGCGGGGCTGCACCGTCGCCTCGCCGACCCCAGGCAAGCTGGACCGCCGACATCACCAGGCGGACCGAGACGCCCTGGGTGCGTGCGGCTGCCAGGCAGTCATCGAACTCCGGATGAGCCGTCTCCACACCCTCCCGAGTGGCGACCTTCACCCGGATCACCCCGTAGGGCGTCGTGACCGACTCCTCCCGCCGGGCCAGCTTGGTCCGCCGGCTCTGGTGACGGCGGATGCCGAACGTCGTCGTCTCGGCGAACAGCAACGCCTCGAACTTCGCGGCATCCTCCGGTCGGCACAGCACCGTCAGCAGCAAACCCGGTCGCGACTTCTTCATCTGTATCGGCAGGGCGTACGCGTCCAGTGCACCCTCAGCGAGCGTGCGCTCCAGGCAGTGGGCAACCCATTGCGGCGAGCTGTCGTCGAGGTTCGTCTCCAGCACGGTGATCTCGTCCACTTCCCCGACGGCATGCGGCTCGCCGATCAGTACTCGCAGCACGTTGGGCAGCATTCCACCCTCGCGGGCGCCCGCCCCGTAGCCCACGGCCGCAAGCTGCATCGGCGGCACCGGACCGAACTGCTCCGCCAGTGTCGTTAACACGGCTGCCCCGGTGGGTGTGGTCAGTTCGCCCGGCTCGTCGCAGGCGGCCAGCGGCACGCCCTTGAGCAACTCCGCCGTCGCCGGCGCCGGCACGGGGAATACCCCGTGGGCGCAGTGCACCGTTCCCGATCCCGTCGGCAGCGGCGAACAGACGACCCGCTCCACGCCCAGCAGTTCCAGCGCCCAGACCGCCCCCACCACGTCCAAAATGGCGTCCACCGCCCCGACCTCATGGAAGTGCACGTGGTCCGGCGTGGTCCCGTGCACGGCTGCCTCTGCCTGAGCGAGACGTTGGAACACGTCCGTCGCCCGCGCCCGTACCGTGGTCGGCAACGGCGCCCGCTCCAGCAAATGGAGAATGTCGCTGAGGTGGCGATGCGGCTGATGGTGGTCCGCGTCGAGCCGCACGTCGAAGCGCGTGGCCGCCAGCCCCTTGCGTGTGACCCGCTCAATCGAAAGCGCGTACCCGTGCAGACCCAGCGACGCCAGACCGGCCCGCAGGCGCTCGACGTCCGCACCGGCATCGAGCAGGGCCGCGACGATCATGTCGCCGGCCGCCCCGCTGAAACAATCGAAGTACGCGATCCGCACGGATTGCCCCCTATTCGTCGAATGCTGCGTCGCGCGTGAGCATAGTCTGCTGGTTCGATCGCATTCGCATGCTTCATCATTTCCCCAGGTCCACAGGACCTGGGCCACCCGCGCGCCCGCGCGCGACTCGGCCGGGTGCCGGAGTGTAGAGGAGGCACGGGCGGGCGTCTACGCCAGTTCCACCGGGTCAACGTCCACCATGAGCGTCGCGCCGGTGATGCGGAGCCTGCCCGCGTCGCGCGCCGCCTGGAGGAGGCGGTGCAACGTGGCCGCCTCGGGCGCACGCACCAGCAGTTCATAGCGATACTTCCCGCGCAAACGCGGGAGCGGGCAGGGCGACGGGCCCAGCACATCGGTGTCCGCCGCCGCCAGCTCGGCAATCGTCCCGCGCAGGTGTTCCGCGAGCGCCTCGACGCACCGGACGGCCTGTTCATCACGGGCGTGCGTCAGCACGAACCTGGCCAGCCGCCGATACGGCGGCAACCCCACCCGCCGGCGGATCGGCAGCTCCCGGGCCACGAACGCCTCGTAATCGTGCCGGGTGGCGGTGGAAAGGGCATACAGGTCGGGCATCGTCGTCTGCACCACCACGGAGCCCGGCACGGCGGCCCGCCCCGCGCGACCGGCCACCTGGGTGAGAAGCTGAAACAGCCGCTCCTGGGCCCGGAAGTCCCCGGCCAGCGCCGACGGCTCGGCGTTGATGACGCCCACCACCGACACCCACGGGAAATCCAGCCCCTTCGCAATCATCTGCGTGCCCACCAGCACGTCCGTGCGCCGCGCCTCAAAGTCGTCCACGACCTTCTGATACTCGTCACGGTGACGTACCGTGTCACTATCCACCCGGCAGATGCGGGCCTCCGGAAAACGGGACGCCAGGATGTCCTCGATCCGCTGAGTTCCCGGCCCGATCTGCACCAGCCGGGCACCGCAACCCATCGTCGGGCAGCGCGTCGGGATCGGCGTCTGCGTGCGGCAGTAATGACACAGCGCCCGTCCCGTGGCCGTGTGTACCACCAGACTCACGCTGCACCGCGGACACACCAGCCGGGCCCGACAGACGGGGCAATACACCCGGCTCGCATAGCCCCGCCGGTTCATCAGGATCACCGCCTGCTCCTGCCGCCCCAGCGCCTCGCGCAGCCGATGCTCAAGCAGCCGCGACAGCACGGGCGTCTGACCGTCGATCGTCGGCTCCTCGTTCATGTCCACCACCTGCACGATCGGCAGCGGCAGGTCCTTCACCCGCGCGGGCAGCGTCACCCGCTCGTAGTGCGGACGGGTCGCGCTGTTATGCCACGACTCCAGCGAAGGTGTGGCCGAGCCCAGCACCACGGGGAACCCACCCAGATGCCCGCGCATAATGGCCACGTCGCGCACGTGGAACCGCGGCGCTTGCAGGTTCTTGTAGCTGGCATCCTGCTCCTCATCGACGCAGATGAGCCCCAGTCTCGGGCAGGGGGCGAACACGGCGCTGCGCGTGCCGATGACGACCTGCTTCCGCCCGGCCGCCACTTCCCGCCAGATCACCGAGCGCTGCGCGTCGGTCAGCCCGCTGTGCTGGACCGCAACCTGCGGGAAGCGGGCCGCCAGCCGCTGCACAAGCTGCGTGGTCAACACGATCTCCGGCACCAGCAGCAGCGCCTGCCTGCCCATCGCCAGCGCCGCCCGGATGGCATGCACGTACACTTCCGTCTTGCCGGATCCGCTGACGCCGAACAGCAGGGTGACACTGAAGCCGCCGCCGGCGAGCCGGCCACGGACCACCTCTAGGGCGCGCTCCTGATGCACGTTGAGCGTGAAGTCAGGCTCTCGGGGCAGCCGGTCGAAATCAAGGTTGTCCGGCAGCTCCTTGCGGGTGCTGATGCTCACCCAACCCGCCCGCGCCAGTCCCTGCAGAACGCCCGTCGAGGCCCCCGTCCGCTCCAGGAGTGTCGCGACGGGCACCGGGGAAGATGCCTGCGCCAGGGCCTCCAGGATCGCCCGCCGTGGACCGGTGAGCCGCAAGCCGCCCGCGTGCCACTCACCTGCCGGACGGGCCAAGGCCGCGCAGCGCACCGTCAGCAGCCCGCTCTGCTGCCGGACCGCCTCCGGCGTCATCGCCTTGAGCGTCCGGCCCAGCGGGCAGAGGTAGTGCCGGGCGATGCGCCGCCCCAACTCGATCAGCTCCGGCGTCAGGTAGCTCTCCGTGTCGCGCACGGCCTGAATCGGGCGGAGGGTCGTGTCCCACGCACGCTGATCGAGCCCCAGCACGAACCCGTCCACGAGCGTGCCCCGCCTTCCCAACGGCACCACCACGCGTCGCCCGGGCACGACGGCCGCTTGCAGCTCGTCCGGCACCGCGAAGGTATACGTCCGCCACAACGGCGGCAGCGGCGCCACCTCCGCGACCAGCCCCTGACGCTGCTCGCCGGGTTCAACCCACAGCCGACCCGTCGTGTCGGAGGAGGAGCCCATCAGTACCCCCGTTTCTTCGCCCGGCGCAGCCGAGGCGGGCCGCCCAGGAACGCAGCGGTGCCCCAGCACGCTCCGCGCGCGAACTGTCCGCCTGATTGTAACTGGTCAGAAGCCCGTCAGCAGAAAGAATGAATAGAGGGACGGCAGGCCGACAACCACTCCCCGAGCGGAGTCCCGCAGACCGCTACCGAGCCCGAGTGGACACCAAGGCCGCCCCGCGCGTACCGCGGATAACCGCATCTTCCCCCAAGCAACTGCTTGGGGCGGGCGGTAGGCCTGGTTACCGCATCCTGGCCTCGCCGGGCTCAGGCTGGCTGCGGAAACCGGTAATCTGGGGCATGTCCTCGGGTTTCTCGCTCGGGTGCACTACAAACACCTCAACCCGGACAATCTCCTCGAACGGAACGGTAACCACAAACGCCCCGACCTTGTAGTGCTCATCCACCGGCTCGCATTCAAAGACCAAGTCCGAGCGGGCGGGCACCTCGGCGATCTCCTTGATCTCGTAGCTGAACCCGTCGCGCAGGTAGATGAGTTGCCGGACCTCCAACTCCGCGTGGAACTGCCCCACGTCCTCCCGGTCCGTCAAATCAGCGCGGGTGATGCCCGGAAAATGCTTCAAAGTGCAGCGCCACTTCGCGGTCTCGATCTGCTCGTTTCGGGCACCCCCGTGGAACCAGTCGTAGTTGAACATCCGGCATCCTGTCCGTCAGGTAGCTGTTTGGGTCGCTCGCCTCGCCGACCGGGGACGCGGTGCACCCGGCCGACCCGTTGCAGGGCAGGCACGCTACTCCCCTCGCGCAGGGGCGTCAACGGCAGACTCCTGCCGACGTTGTATCGGCTACCCCCACCGGTACCATGCGTGCGTGGAACCAGCCGAACTGACCAATCTCATCAAGGGTCTCGCCCACGCGGCCGGCTTCGAGCGGTGCGGCATCGCCCAAGTGGGCCTGTTGCCCCGCGCGGATTATCTGACCGAATGGTTAGCTCATGGCATGCACGGGGAAATGCAGTTTCTTCAGTCACACCGTGAGCTGCTTACCAATCCGCACCACCTGATCGATGGAGCCAGGAGCCTGATCGTCCTTGCCCGGGTGTACGGACAGAAGGCCCCGGCGTGGCGACCGGAGGACGACGGACTCCGAGGCCGGGTGGCCTGCTACGCCTGGGGCGAGGACTACCATGTCGTTCTGCGCGAGCAGCTTCACGGGCTTGCGGACGCGATCCGCGACCGAGTCGGGCGGGAGGTACCCATGAGGGTGTGCGTGGACACCGCTCCCCTCGTCGAACGCGAGTGGGCAGCCCGGGCCGGCGTCGGCTGGATCGGGAAGAACACGCTGGTGCTGCACCCCCGCTTGGGTAGCTACACGTTCCTTGGCGTGCTGGTCACGACGCTGGAGTTGGTGCCGGATGAGCCTATGCCGGACCACTGCGGTACCTGCACGGCCTGCCTGGATGCGTGTCCCACCGGCGCCTTCCCCGCCCCGTACCGGATGGACGCCCGCCGGTGTATCAGCTACCTGACCATCGAGCACCGCGGCCGGATTCCGGATGAGTTCCACGCGGCCCTGGGCAACTGGGTCTTCGGCTGCGACGTATGCCAGGAGGTATGCCCGTACAATCGCAGAGCCCCGGTCACCAGCGAGCCGCGTTTTGCCATCCGCCCGCCGCTCCCCTACCCGGGGCTCGAGGCGTTGATGCACTGGACGACTGAGGACTACCGTCGCGTGCTGCGGGGCAGCGCCATGCGGCGCGCGAAGTTGGGGATGCTCCAGCGCAATGCCGGCCTCGCCCGGCGGAACATCACGGGACAGCCTGTAGACAGGGATGAGCAGCCGTTGCCCGGGCCGGCATAACAACCGGCCCCCCGGCAAGCAAGCAGGGCACAACGGGTAGGGACAGGACGCCCGCATCCGTCGTATTGGGCTATGCCGAGACCGGTGTGCAGGCATGTGTCCCGGATGGCGAGGGGTGACCGTCGGGGAATCGGGCGTGCCGCAACCGCTGGCAGGCCAGGGCACCCCCGCGTGGAGAGGTTGGGCCCCCCGCGCGGGGAGGCCATCGAGCCGGCACCGCGGGTGAAACGACCGGAAGGCAAGACCTGGACGCCGCTTTCGTAGCGGTGGCCGGCGACGGCGGAGTTGCCGGCGCTCCGACGGAAGAAGGGTATAGCGACCGTCGGTCGCCCCGACAGAACGAGCCGCGCGGGGGTTGCGATGGAGGGGCGTTCATAGGAGCTACGCCCCCCTGCGGGCGACGCAGGGGACCCCCACGCCGCAAACTCCCACGTTGCCCCCACGCGACCGTCGTGGCCGCCCACCGCTTGCGCCGCGCCGAGAGCGCGCACGCGGGCTACGGGGGCCGACGCTGGCGGCTTGGCCGCGCCGGGCGTGCCACCGCATATCCGCCGTTAACCGCTCAGACGCTTCCAGAGATAAAGGAACGCCGCCACCGACAGCGAGGCCAGCGCCATGATGATCCAGAACGCCAGATCCATCGTCGCCAGGGGGATGCGCACGTTCATGGAGAAGGCGCTCACCACGGCCGTCGGCACCATGATGCCGATGGTGATGATGTTGAGGCGTTTCATCAGGACGTTCAGGTTGTTGGCGACGATCGAGGCCCGGGCGTCCATGAGGCTGGCGAGGATGTTCGAGTACATCTCGGCCTGCTTCAGGCACTGGTTGTTCTCGATGATGAGGTCGTCGAGCAGTTCCGCCTCGTCCGTGCTGAAGCCGATCCGGGCGGCGTTGTGTCGCAGCTTGTCCAGGGTGGCGCCGTTGGAGTTGATGGAGTTGAAGTAGTAGACCAGGCTCTTCTGCAGCGAGAACATGCTGATCAGGTGCTTGTTCTCCATCGACCGGTTGATCTCGTTCTGCAGCTCGTCCGAGACCATGCTGATGGCGCGCAGGTGCTCGCGGAAGTGGACGACCACGCGTGCCACCAGGCGCAGGACCACCCCGGGCACCGACTGCACGCGCTGGATGGGGGGGCCCTCCAGCAGGGCCCCGTCCTCGCCGACGATGATCCGCAGCCGGTCCTTGAAGAGAAACACGCCCATCGACGCCACGCCGAACGCAAACTGCTCGCCGGTGGAGAGATTGCGGGGCCGCTTGAAGATGATCGCCACGTGCTCGGGCTCGAACTCCAGACGGGACAGCTCGTCCGGGTCCAGGGCCGAGTTCAGGGTGTGCTCGTCGATCTTCAACTCGTCGATGAGATACTTGCGCTCCTGCTCCTCCGGGTTGGCATAGATGGCAATGGGGCCCACGTCTTCCGCGGCTTCGACCAGCCGACGATCCGCGATCTGGTAGGTCTTCTTCATCCGTCCACTCCCCGCCCTCCGCCCGGCGCGTCCCAGCCGGGTGGGCGGAAGACCGACAGAACGGACTGAACGCGCTGGGGGTTCCGGGAAACCGAGCCCATCGCGGCCCCGGCCGGCGGCAGTATCACGCGACCTCAAACCCGCGGCAAGCCGGGCCGGCTCAGAAGTTGATCCGCACCCGCAACCCACCCACGATGGTGTGCCCGAGCTGACCATTGGCGCCGGGGTTGTCGATGTACTGCAGGTCCGGACTGATCACCAGCCACTTGAGCACCGGAATGGCGTAGTAGGCCTCGTAGACCGTTTCCGTCCCCGGCGCGTCGCTGACGAACCGGCTGTACTGCCGCGAGGTATTGTGCACCGTGCAGCCGACCCCCAGTACGTCGTCGTCCCGCCCGGGAACCAGCCCCTTGTACTGCATGCCGCCCGAGTAGAACTCGGAAAAACGGTTGTGGTCGCCGTGCAACAGGCCCAGCCGGGCGAACAGGCCGAGCCCCTGGTCCTTGCCCTCGACCTCTCGGTACACCAACTGGTCACAGCTCGACCAGAAGCCGTAGTCGTCGCCCTCCAGTTCGCCGGAGGCATACTCGGCCCGCGGCCGGGGATCGAACAACATGCCGAAACGGTAGTTGCCGGGCAGCTCGCCCCGCGGGCCGGGCAGCTTGACCGCAAAACCGTGCTCCAGGTAGCCGATGAACCACGCTTCGTCGTGGAACGCCGTGGAGAAGCCCGGCTTGTACAGGATCGGATAGGTCTGCGCGTCGAGCGTGCCCAGCATGAACGTGTACCAGTCCACGGGCTGCACGGTGAGCGCCACGCCCAGCCCCGGGCCCAGCGGAATCAACGGGTTGTTGTCCAGCCCCAGGTTCTGGAACTGCCGGTCTTCGCTGTTGGCGTAGGCGTTGCGGTCGATGATCGTCTGGTAATCAAGGAAGCCCGCCTGAAGGTGCACCTTGCGGTCCAGGAAGTAATGCCGGTACCACAACTGCGCGATGACAAATCCCTCATCGTCTCCGTCGTCCGACACCTGCCGCAGGGCCCCCGACCACGGGTTCACACCCAGGCCCCAGTAGTCCTGCAAATGAAGCAGGGCCTCGCCGTCGTCCCACAGGCCGAGCTTGCCGAAATCAAACGCCGCCAGAATGTCCAGCGAGGCGTAGTTGCGATACGCCCGCTTCGTCTCCAGGCCGCCCTTGAAGATGCCCATGTAGTAGTCGGTCAGGAACCCGCTGATCTTGATGCCGTGTTCCTCCAGCTTGGTGCGCTCGCCGCCCCAGTCGCCGGTGGCCTGGGACGAGTCCAGCGATAGGGGACCGTGTCGGACCGGCGCCGGAGGCGCTTCCGTCGATGACGTCGCGGGCGCTGCGGCCGTCGGCGTTTCACCGCCGGGCGACGGCGCTCCCGGGGAAGATGCAGCGGCCGGTCCCACCTCAGCCGAGGTACCGATCAGCAGAGCTACGACACTCAACACAACGAGCATAGCGCCCTCGCTTGTGAATCACCACTACCAACCAACTTTGCCCAGAAGACCACCGGCACCGCCCTCTCTCCCGGCATCTCCTCCGCGCCCCGAGTACCGCCCGGGCACGGGGGGCCGCGCACGCCGCCGCTTCGGTCTCCACCACATCCGGTTCAGGAAGCCCCCGCAGGCGCGCCGGCCCACGGAAGCCCGGCGAGTGTACCGCGCAGGGCACGCCACGCTACCCCCACAGTCAAGCCGGCTTCGGCTGCAACCGGGGGCGCCGCCACCCCAACCGTGAACCCCGCGGCGGAACGTGCCGCCCTGGCGCAGGGCCCGGGCGACGCCGCCCACCCGGCCGGCCCGCCTGACGCCGTCGCCCGGACGGGTGCCGGGCCCCCGGCGACCGCCCGCGGCACGGCGAATGCCGGGACGTTGCCCGGCACCGGGCGGGCGTAGCGTGCCTCCGCTCGGGACCGCCCCGGCGGCAAGCGTGTTGCCGCCGGCGGGATCACGGGCCGCCCTGCCGGCCCCTGGGGCCTCGTGCCCCAGACGCCCTACGGTACGGAGGACCGCACATGACGCGCCCAAGCTATGCCCACAGCGGCTGGGATGTCCCCCTGCTCGGTGAGACCATCGGCCAGAACCTCGACCGCATTGCCGACACCTACCCGGACAACGACGCCCTGGTGTCCATCAAGCGGGGGGTGCGGTTCACCTACCGCGACTTCCGGACCATGGTGAACCGGGCCGCCAAGGCGTTCCTCGCCCTGGGCATCCACCGGGGCGACCGGGTGGCCATCTGGTCGATCAACAACTACGAGTGGGTCGTCGCTCAGTTCGCCACCGCGAAGATCGGGGCGGTGCTGGTGAACATCAACCCCGCTTACCGCACCCACGAGCTGGAGTACGTGCTGCGCGAGAGCCGGGCGAAGGTCCTGCTGCTCATCGAGGCCTTCAAGAGCTCCAACTACCTCGACATGTTCTACGAAATCTGCCCGGAGGCGAAGTCGGCCGAGCCCGGCGAGTTTGACTCCTGGCGGTTTCCGCACTTAAAGAGCGTGGTGTTCATCGGCTCCCAGCCGCAGCCGGGGATGTTCACGCGCCGCGCCTTCGCGGAAATGGGGGATGAGTACCCCGACGATGAACTGGATGCCCGCGCGACCGAGCTGGACATCGACGACATCATCAACATCCAGTACACCTCCGGCACGACAGGTTTCCCCAAGGGCGTCACGCTCACGCATAACAACATCCTCAACAACGCCGAGCACATCGGCGACATCATGCGCCTGACGCCGAAGGACCGCGTGTGCGTGCCGGTGCCGTTTTACCACTGCTTCGGCATGGTCATCAGCAACCTGGCGGCCGTGACCCACGGCGCCACCATCGTGATTCCCTCGCCCTGGTTTGATCCGCTGGCGACGCTCCAGGCCGTGCAGATCGAACGCTGCACCGTGCTGCATGGCGTGCCCACCATGTTCATCGCCGAACTCGATCATCCCGACTTCGCGAAGTTCGACCTGACCTCGCTGCGAACGGGCATCATGGCCGGGGCGCCCTGCCCGATCGAATTGATGAAGCGCGTGGTCAGCGAGATGCACATGCCCGAGGTCCTCATCGGCTACGGCCAGACGGAGGCCTCCCCGATCACCACGCTCACCCGCCCTGACGATCCGCTCGAACGCCGCGTCACCACGGTGGGCAAGGTCATGCCGTTTCAGGAACTGAAGATCATCGACCCAATGACGGGCAAGACCGTTCCTCGCGGCGTGCCCGGCGAAATCTGCTTCCGCGGCTACCAGGTAATGGCCGGTTACGACAATAACCCCGAGGCCACGGCCGCCACCATCGACAAGCAGGCGTGGCTGCACTCCGGTGACTTGGGGACGATGGACGAAGAGGGCTACGTGAAGATCACCGGGCGGATCAAGGAAATGGTCATCCGCGGCGGCGAGAACCTCTACCCGCGTGAGATCGAGGAGTTCCTCCATACTCTGGATATCATCCAGGACGTGCACGTCATCGGCGTACCGGACGTCAAGATGGGCGAGGAGCTGTGTGCCTGCATCAAGCTGCGCGAGAAGGCGGCCGCCGACCCGCCCACACCCGAGCAGTTCCGCGAACTATGTAAAGGCAAGATCGCCCACATGAAGATCCCGCGCTACTGGTGGGTGCTCAACGACTACCCGATGACCGTGACGGGCAAAGTGCAGAAGTTCAAGCTGAAGGACCTGGCCATCCGCCACTTCGGCCTGGAAGCGGCCGCCCGCATCGAGACGGCATAAGGTCGGCCGGGGGACCCCCTCTCCCCCCGCAAGAGGGCAGGGTGAGGGCGCGTGCGGTTAAGCCCCGCTTCCCCTGCGTCCTGGTCAGCGTCGGCCCCTCGCGGCCGACGTGGAACATCCCACCGCTGCGCGGCTCCCATGCGCCCCGCACTGTAGCGCCGGCCCCCCGCGGGCCGGCGCCGAGGGCAGCAAACGAACCCGTGTGCGAGGAATCGCCCGCAGGCCGTGCGCGCGGTCGGGTCACGGCGAGGGCTGCAGGGTCGTCAACAGTTTCTCAGGATCGTACAGTTTCTCCGGCAGGCGCGACACGATGTCTGTGTAGAGATCCTCGTCCATCGTTGGCGTGCGGCTGAGGATCCAGAGAAAGTCGCGGCTGGGCGCGCCCACCACGGCCCACTGATAGTCGGGGTCGAGGTCGATGATCCAGTAATCGCCCTCGAACGGGCCGAAGAACCTCACCTTCAGCTTGGCATTGGTGACGGAATCCACCACCCGGGCTACGCCCTCGATGGAATCCTCGGGGCCGTCGAGACCGCCTTCCCGACAGGCATTCACCACGCGGACCTTGCCGTCATCTCGTAGCGAATACTCCGCGGTTGTCGCCACGCAATCCGCTCCCTGGAAGAAAGTCGGGTAGCGGGCGATTTCATACCACTTCCCCATGTAGCGCTCGATGTCCACGTACTCGACCACCTCCAAGGGAACAGCCGGGCCGCGCATCCCGCAGCCAGTCACCGAAACGCCCAGGACCAACAGAAACAGATAGTTCACCTTATTCACGCCAGGTCTCCCCTGTTGCTATTTGCCACGCATGCCGGAGCACCGATGGGCGGCATGCCATGCCCACCCGGGCTCACGAACCTGCTCCGAAGTTAACTTGAAATACCGCAAAATCTGCCAAGTCCACGTCCGCGTCCAAGTCCAGGTCCGCACGGTCGCAGCCGCTCAGAGGGGCGACCTGCGGGCCCGTGAGGCAATCGATGAAGGCGGCAAGGTCGGCTCCATTGACAGCGCCGTCGCCATTGAGGTCGCCGGGTACTCGCCTCTCCGTCATCAGCGTTGCGTAGCTGCGCGTTCCTCCGTCCAGGTCCGCGCAGGCGCTGATCAAGGCCGCGTCGGTCAGCGTGCCCGGCCCCGCTTCAATCTCAACCGTCACCCCGATCGGAGCCGACTCACCGGGGCCCAGCACGGCCGTCTGCGCCGGTGTCGGCGTCGTCAACCACGCGTTGTCCTCCACGTAGAGGGTGAAGCTGGTGGGCAGCGGGCCGGAGTTGGTCAGTAGGAACTCGGTGGCCACGGTCTGGCCTCCGCATCCGTGCAGTTCAGCCTGAGCGGGGTCCAGCACGATACCCGCGTCCAGCCGCGCGTTGTCCACGAGTGGATTGGAGTGAACCTCTGGTCCCCAGACCTGCCGCCAGACGGTCTGGTCGCCTTTCAGATAGAGCTGGAAGAAGCCCGTGAGCAGCCCGCGGGTTAGCGCCAGTTGGGTCGCACGCGGCAACGAACCGCTGTCGCAGCCGAAGAAGCTGCTGTCCAGGAACCCGCAGTGCCAGCCGCCGTCGAGCAGGGGCAGCCGCCGCGGCGCCTGCGCGTTGTCGTACATGGGGATCGTGTGCCCCGAGGGCGGCACGATGGAGTCCTCGTCGCCGGCAATCAGGCAGACGGGCACCCGCACGTCGGCGAGCGCAGCGATCGCGGAGGGCGTCGTCTCCGCCGCCGCCAGGTTCGCCAGCGCGCGGATCCGGCCATCCCGTGCAGCAGCCAGGATGCTGGCGCCACCACCCATCGAGTGGCCCGCTACTGCGAAGTTCGCGGAGTCAACCTGCCCGTAGAGCCACGAGGCCGGATTCGCAGTCTCCCCTTCAAGATAAGACAAGCACCAGCGCAGGTCGTCGGCGAAGGCGGAGTGGTCAGGAAACAAACCGCCGTATGATTTGCTCGCCAGTACGAAGTAGCCCCAGGTCGCCAGGTGCTCCAAGGTACTTTGATAGCGGCTCACGGACGTAATCCAGCCGTGCCCGAACGAGATGGCCGGATAGGGTGCGCCGGCGCCGGTGTACGGCGCTCCCGGGCCGGAGGTGGTGGCCGGATAGAAGAGCACGGCGTCGAAACTCCCGCCGCTTGGTCGCGGCACGGATACGTCAACCCACCCAGCCCCATACGGGCCCGGATCTGAAAGACCCGCGTGCGCCGCCGTGGCGCACAGAGCGATCCCCAACGCAGCCGCCCATTGCCCGGCCACACCCGCGCGGGCCCGCCGAACATCCACGCTGATGTAATCCACGCTCATGGTTCCGAACCTCGCGTACGGTAGTCTCACCAACCTCACAGCCGCAATACCCAACGCGTCATTATACCATCCTCGGACTTCCGGACCGCGACGCAGCGCGGGCAACCCCCAGGGCACCAACCGCCGCCCGCGCTACCGACGGCGCACCGGGATCTGCACCTCCGACCACTTGTCCCGGGAGCGCACTTCCGGGCCGTTGTAGAACAGGGCGCGGGGGTCACCCGCCTCCTCCCACTCCGCCTGACCCGACAGCCAGTCGCGCAGTGCCTTGATGCCGGTTCTTACGCGATCCAGCTTGTACGGTCCCCGCATGCCGATGGCCACGACGGTGACCGGCGGGAGATCCTCGACGAGAATGCGTGTGTCCTGGGGATCCATGCCGTCGGGGCCGAGTTCGGGCGTGCGATAGAGAAACGACATGGTCCAACCGGTCGGTCTCGTCGCGCCGGGGTTGCCCAGGCCGTCGTAGTTCATCTCCACGGGCGACGTCATCGCGATGTCGCGCCGCTTGATGTGGTTGAACAGCGGGAAGAACGCGAAGTTCATGCCCCAATCCGGTAACATCGTCCCGCCGATACCCGCACGACGGACCGGCGGGTAGCGCTTCACCTCGATCGCACCGGGCGGCGTAGGCTCCGGGTAACCGGCCGGCAGGGGCGTCGGAATCCGACAGGTACCGCTCCGAAACTCCCCGTCAGAGAACTCCGCCGCTGCCTGCGCGTCCCCGCCCACCCGGGTGACCGCGAACGTCTCCGCGTCGTCCGCCGCAGCGCGGGGCTCCGGGAGAGGCACCGCATAGCCCCCCAGCGGGGCCGGCCGGTGCAGACTGCAACTCGCCGCAAGCAGCGCGACTGCTCCAACGATGGCGACCGTTAGTAACAGGCTGCTGGTGACTACGGTCCGGTACAACATCGCGTCGATTCCTTCCTTGTCTGTCAGTAAGCAACTCGCTGCGCGCCGAGGCGGTACGGGGGAGCGCTCAGTCATCGTGACCGAGCGCTCCCGCGGTTTGCCTGGGTTCTCCTCAGGCGCAAGCCGTCGCCGGCTGAACCCGCCAGCGCCTCTGAATCGCCTTAAGCGAGAGCGCCTGGTAGGCGGCCGCCAAGCCGACGAGCGTGTACACCACCCGTGCCAGGATGGACCCCGCGCCAAACAGCCCCGCCACCAGGTCGAAGTTCGCCAACCCGACCAGACCCCAGTTCAGTCCACCGACCACCAGTAGAACCGCAGCCACAACGTCTAATGCTTTCATGACTTCCTCGCATTCTTCAAGAACGATCTTTTCGAACGTCCTTTCCGTGGGTCACGCCTAGTCCGGCATGATGACAGTGTCGATCACGTGAATGACACCGTTGGTCGCGGGCACGTCGGTCTTCAAGACCCTGGCGCCGTCCACCGTGACCCCGCTCGTGGTGTCAATCTTCACACTCTGGCCCTGCACGGTCTTGGCCTCCGTCAGCTTCACCACGTCGGCCGCCAGCACTTTGCCCGCGACAACGTGGTAGGTCAGGACCGACGCCAGCTTACTCTTGTCCTTCAGCAGCCCGTCCAGGGTTGCCTTGGGCAGCTTGGCGAACGCGTCGTCGGTCGGCGCGAACACCGTGAACGGCCCGTCCCCGCGCAGGGTGTCCGTCAAACCGGCCGCCTCAATCGCCGTCAGCAGCGTCTTGAACGAGCCCGCGGACCGCGCCGCTTCGATGATGTCGTTCTTGGGCATGATGACGGTGTCGAGCACGTGAATCACGCCGTTGCTCGCCACGATGTCGGTCGCGACGACGTTGGCGTTCTCGACACGAACACCCTTCGCGGTGTCGATCTTCACCGTCTGGCCCAGCGCAGTCTTGGCGGTCTTCAGCTTCAGCACGTCGGCCGCCATGACTTTGCCCGGTACGACGTGGTACAGCAGTACGCTCTTCAGGGCGTCCGGGTTCTTCAGCAGCCCATCCAGCGCACCTTCCGGGAGCTTCGCAAACGCCTCATCCGTGGGTGCAAACACGGTGAAGGGGCCGGGACCGCTGAGCGTGTCCACCAGGCCCGCTGCCTCGACAGCCTTCACCAACGTCTTGAACTGGCCGGCCGCGGTCGCTGTCTGCACGATGTTCTGGGATGCACCGCGATTCTCTCCGGCCGAGGCGGAGGTCACCACGATGGCTACAGCGGCGACGACGGTGCACACTTGCATGACTTTCATCAATCGCGACATCTTAAGCTCTCCTTCCATAAGTGTTCTGTTGCAGTTCTTCAGTTATCAACTGAAACCAGTGCATCCAGCGCCGGGCTGCCTTCGAGCAGCCCCACTGCGAATACAGTATAGATCTTGCCGGCGGCAAGCTCGACGTCGTCCAACTCGAGCACCACAACGGCTCCGGTTTCATCCCGCACCTGGAGGTCGTACATGCCGGCCGCGACTTCCAGGTAGGCCGACGCCTCCTTGAATGCAATGTTGTCAAACAGGGTCGTACCGTCCGCCAAGGTGATGTCGACGGTGGGTGCATCCGGACTCGCGTGCACGAAGCGCACCTTCGCCTCGCCGGAGGCCGGCGGGGTGTTGTCGTCAATCAGCACCAGCGGCTCGATCTGGTCCAGGATATCCACAGCTACCACCGAGATCTCCTGCCCCCTCGAAAGCGTGAGGTTCGCGTCGATCACGCCTGCGCTGTTGCAGCCGGCGCCGGCAGCCGTCACGCGAACCGCGTACACTCCCGGATCCAGATCGGCGTAAGCCGTGACACTCGGAAAGGCCGCCCCCGTAAACGCAGCCTGCCCGTTTGCGCACACGTCGACCTCAGGCGCATCCGGACTCGCATGAATCACCCGCAGACGCGCCTGGTCGCTGTTGCCGTCCGGCACCATCCCCGGGCAGCCCGCGATGCCCAACATCAAGCCCGTGATACTCACACAAATCGCCGTCCTCATTTACATTCTCCTCTCATTTAGATTCTTTGGCTCAACCTGTTCAGCAGTTAAGCAGCCCCCACTCCCGTGGCCGTCGTTGATCAGGGCCAAGCCCGCGGTCCGGGACGACGGGCAGCCGTTGAATGCTCCACGCAGGGCGGACGTCCCCACCACCCCGCTCGGCATCTGCGCGCCGGACCTGGTAAGACACAGGTGCCGAGTCTCCATGACCCCGCGGCCGCCTTGGGCTCCAAGCGGTCCATAAGGGCACCGGCTGGCGGGTCGTCCGCTCCCGGACCTGCGGCCGGCGGGCGAACACTTCGGCCGTGCGCGCGCGCTTCGACAGCCCGACGACGCGACGGTTGGGCAGGTAGGCCACAGGCGCCGGACCGTAGAAGGCAAGCAGAGGGTGCCGGCGGCGCCAGTAGGCACCAATGTCGCGCAGCCGCACCACCTCGTCACACTCCTTGTGAGCAAGCGTTTGAGATGCTTCGCCGTACCCGTCCGCCGCCCGCCGAGTAGCTTGCTGTAGATGCTGGCGAAGCGTCCGGGCGCATCGCCGAGGCCTTCCGGCCCCGAGTCCCGGTTCCGGGGCGCCAGGCAACTCCGCTGCGACCCGCACGACGGGCGCCTTATCAAAGTTGCCCGCAGCGCGAATCAGGCGATGGGTCGCGGTCGCGCCCGTGTTACCTTCGATTTCACCTTTCAGGGCGATCATCTCGTGATCCAAAATCGCTTAAAACGATCGTCTAAACGAATGTAGTACGAATTTTGTCCTATTCAAGCCGCTGTTGGGGGAATCTGGCCCTGGAATAGCCATAAGTACCTGTCCAACATGAACTTACAGGTTTTTTGGTTTTATGATCGCTTCACGGCGTTCATCAAGTTCTGGCTTGCCAAGGGAATCTCCACCCTCTACAATCGTTCATAACGATCATGCATGGGAGCGTGATAACAACACGACAGGCAGCCCAGGCCCTCGGTGTGAGTGAGGCTTCGGTCAAACGCTGGTGTGACCAGGGCCTGCTCGCGGCGGTGAGGACCCCCGGCGGGCACCGCAGATTGCCGGTGACTGGCGTGGTCCGGTTCGTGCGCGAGCAGCGGTTGGAGCTCGTGCGACCCGGCCTGTTGGGGCTGCCGGGCTTGACGGCGCGGGCGGGTCAAGGCCCGGAGAGGCTGCGCTCGGTCATGCAGGCGGCGCTGGCGGGAGCTGATGAGAACGAGGCCGGTGGCCTGCTGTTCGGGCTGTACCTCGCCGGCACGCCCGCGGCCGAGATTCTCGACGACCTGATCGCACCCGCGTTCCGGGCCCTGGGCGACCAGTGGGCACACGGCGAACTGGCGGTTTACGAGGAGCGTCGCGCGGTGGAGATGTGCACCCGACTGCTGCATCAGCTTCGCATGTTCCTGCCGTCCCCGGCGCCGGATGCCCCCCAAGCCATCGGCGGCACGCTGGCGGGCGACCCTTATTCGCTGCCCACGATGATGTTGGAATTGGCGCTCCGGGAGGTTGGCTGGCGCGCCGAGTCCTACGGCTGCGGGCACCCTGCGGCCACGCTGGCAGATGCCCTGCGGAACGTGCGACCGCGCGTGCTCTGGCTCAGCGTGAGTTCGTTTGAGTCGGAGCAGCAGCTCGTGGCGGATTGCGCTAGCTTGTACGCCGCCGCCCAAGAGTCGGGCGCAGCCCTGTTGGTGGGGGGTCGGATGCTGACCGCTGAGTTGCGGGAGCGGATCGACTACTCGGCGCACGGTGATAACTTGCGACATGCCGTCACGTTCGCGCAGGCGCTGCAGCCGCCTTGTCGCCCGGCGGCCGCGGCAGAAGGGGACCAGTGATGAGCGCGTGGCGAATCAAGGTGCTGATCGATGGCGCGTGTCCGCTATGTCGGCGGGAGGCAGACCTCTGGCGCCGGCTGGATGCCGGCCGAGGGCGGATCGCCCTGGAGGACGTCACCTCAGCCAACTTCGACCCCGGCGCCTACGGCCTGACGCACGCACGAGCCCGGGAGCAGATCCACGGCATCCTACCCACCGGAGCCGTGGTACGGGGCATGGAGGTGTTTCGCCGCGCCTACGCGGCCGTCGGGTGGGGCTGGCTCGTAGCGCCCACAGGTTGGCCGCTGCTACGCCCGGTGTTCGACCGGGCCTACCGGTGGTTTGCGCGACATCGCCTCAGGCTCACGGGACGCTGGGGGCGTTGTGAGGATCGTTGCTCAGTGGGGAACCCGCCCGCGAACTTCGAACGGGTTCCTCGGGATACAGTTGGAGGCGCATAGAGATGAAACCTGCTCGCGGATCCCTAACGTGGATCGCCGTCTTGTTGCTGCAAGCTGGAACTCGTCTTGCGCTGGGGGACGGACGAGAGACCATGAGCGAAAACGTGCTGTTCGCGTTTGATTCGGCCGGCTCGGCCGAACCTTGGACTGCGGTTAATGACACGGTGATGGGCGGAGTCTCCAAAGGGACCTGCCGTGTGACCGATTCCGGCACGCTTGAGTTTTCGGGAGAAGTGTCGCTGGAAAACAACGGCGGATTCGCTTCGGTGCGCGTGGGCGTGGATTCACTGGACCTGTCAGCCTACGACACGATGCTCATGCGAGTTCGTGGCGACGGCAAGCGCTATGCGCTCAGCGTACAAACCGACTACCGGATCATCGCCGGTGCGTACTACTTCGATTTCCAGCCCGAAGCCGGGCGGTGGCTGGAGATCCGAGTCCCCTTGCAAGCCCTCACGGCGCGTTCGTTTGGGCGTCCACTGCCCACGGCACCTGAACTGAACTCGAGCGACATCCGGGCGTTCGGGTTCATCATCTCGGACAAGCAGGCAGGGCCGTTCCGACTTGAGGTTGACTGGATCAAGGCGTATAGAACGAACGAAAGCGAGGGCCGGCACCAACCGCCCGCCACACGAGCGAAGGCGAAGACAGCCGCCCGGCTGATCCAGGAAGCGATCGGTCGCGGCGTACCGCTGTTCAACGCCGGTCAGCCGGCGAGCTGCGCCGCCGTATATGAGATGACGGCGCGTTGCATCGTCGAACTGTCAGCGCCCGACCTTCCTTCGCAGGTCGTGGCTACGCTGCGGGCTGGTCTGGCCAAAGCGGAAACGACCACGGACCCGGCCGCGCGGGCCTGGTTGCTGCGCGATGCTCTCGATGTCGCGATCCAGGCCCTGCAACAGGATGACCGCGCGACGAAGCTTCCGGATGAGTAAGGTGCCTCGAACTACTGCAGAAACCAAGCCGAGCGGAACCGCAACGCCCGACGGGAGCGAATTGGTCGGTCTCGTATGCAACGAGGTCTGGGGCGGCAACCGCGCGTTCTACGGTCCGGTCGAGCTGCCTGGACTGCGGGGCGTGCTTTACTCACAAGCCAGTGACGGCACGCGTGGCGGTGACGTGCACTACCTGTCCGTGTGCGGCTCTGGGTTGATTTCGCGGGCGTGTCTCGCGGATGTCACCGGCCACGGCGAGAGCGTGGCGGCCATCAGCCAGACCATGCACGACCTGCTCCGTCGTTCCGTGAACCGCATGGACGAGCGAAAGGTGCTGCAGCGGTTGAATTTCCGTCTGTGCGCGCGGGGCGAAGGACCCTTTGTCACGGCCGCCGCGCTGACCTACTTTCCGCCCACGCGGCGCCTGTCGATCAGCTACGCGGGCCACGAACCGGCCTGGTACTACGACGCGGCGCGACGGTTCTGGTCGCCATTGAAGATTGCTCCGCGGGACGGCTTGTTCGATATCGCGTTGGCCGTGGAACCGAAGACACGCTACACGCGTTGCCTCAGGCGCGTGGCATTGGGCGATCGCCTGCTACTGCTCACCGACGGCGTTGTGGAAGCGCCCAACGCAGCCGGCGAGCTCTTTGGCCGTGAGCGTTTGGCCCAGGTTCTTCAGGCTAACGGCCATCAGCCGCCTCAAGTGCTGATCCCGACCATGGTCGCGGCGCTGCGTGGGCATACGAACCGGGCTCCGCTGCATCACGACGACGTCAGTCTGTTGATGGTCGAATTCGTTGACAACCTCAAGAGTAATGCCCTGTGGACTGCGGTGCGAAACCGTTTGCTTCCGCGGCGGCGAGCCGGGGATGTCTTCAAAGCACTGCGGCCCGCAGCGCCGTGAGCTTCTTGGATATGGACAGCGGGGCGGCCGCCCCGCGAAGCGCTCAATCTCCACCCCTGGGCAGCGTACGTGGCCGCTGGCGAGCGCATCAGCCCGATGACGCCCGCCTTGGCGGCGGCGATGGCCTCGTGGTTGGCCAGGCCAATCTCGGCTGCCGCAGACGTCATCAGAACAATAGAGCCGCCGGACTTCCGCATGACGTTCGCCGCAGCCCGGACCGTCGCGAACGCAGAGACGAGATTCAGCGCAAGGACTTCCTGCAGTTCGGCTGCGGTCGTCAGGTGCGCCGGCTTCAAGAGGATCGAGCCGGCACAGTTCAGAACGCCATCGACCTTACCGGCCCAGGCTTGGGCTTCCCGCAGGCAACGCTCGACTGGTTCGAAGATTGTCGCATCAATCTCACAGGCCTTAGCTGCGAGCTCGTTTGCCAGCGGCTCAAGCTTCGCACGCGTGCGTCCCGCGAGCATGAGCCTGGCGCCCGACGCGTGCAGCCGCCGCGCCACGGTTGAGCCAATGCCACCTGCAGCCCCGAGGATGACAAAGACGGGTTGCGATGCTTCCTCTTGCGGCGTCTCACCCATGAGGAACCTCCGTCGTTGGGCACGAACCGGGGTGCGGTTCCAGTTCGATCGAATCATAGGCGTTCTCGTCGGCTCAAGCATGTCATTCCTCGTCGCCACAACTTCCGGCAGATACCAGCTTTACAGTGCACCTGTTCGCCGACTACAATCAACAGCCGGGGGGCGAGTATGCGAACACCGACTTTGACAAGCACGGTGAGGATGTTTCCCGCCGTGAGCCAGTTCGAACGCATGGTGCTGGCGCGGAAATGGATTCAAGCGACGAACCGAAACCCGTCCTCGTAACCGGGGCAAGTGGTTACATTGGCGGCCGACTGGTGCCCCGGCTGCTGGCCGCGGGCTACCGCGTGCGTTGCCTGGCACGCGAACCACGCAAGTTGAGTTCGCGTTTATGGGCCGGAGATCCGCGGGTCGACGTGGTGCGCTGCGACGTTGGCGCGCGGGACCAACTCGTCCAAGCCATGCGTGGCTGCGGGCCCGCCTACTACCTCGTGCACTCGATGCTGGCAGCCGGACACGCCTACCGCGAGCGCGACCGAGTTTTGGCGCGGACGTTCGCGGAGGCGGCCGCCGCGGCCGGCTTGGAACGAATCATCTACCTCGGGGGTCTGGGGGAGACCGGTGCTCATCTCAGTGAGCATCTCACTTCGCGCCGTGAGGTCGAGGACGCACTGACGTCGGGCTCGGTACCCGTAACGGTGCTCCGTGCGGCCATGATCATCGGTTCCGGCTCGGCGTCATTTGAAATCCTGCGCTATCTCGTGGAGCGGCTGCCGGTGATGGTCACGCCCCGTTGGGTGAGCACCGAGTGTCAGCCGATCGCGGTACAAAACGTGCTGCATTACCTGGTGGCCGGCCTCGGCTGTCCGGAGGCGGCAGGGCGGACCCTCGACATTGGGGGCGCTGACGTGATAACGTACCGAGAAATCATGCAGATCATGGCCGCCGCGCTGGGTCTGCGGAAGCGGCTCATTCTCCCTGTCCCCGTCCTGACGCCGCGCTTGAGTTCGCTGTGGATTCATCTCGTAACCCCGATCAGCCACCGCATCGCACGGCCGCTGGCCGAGGGGCTGCGCAACCGAGTCGTTTGTCGAGACGATGCGGCGGCCCGGCTCCTGCCACAGCGTTTGCTCACGGTGCGCGAGGCCATCGACACCGCCCTGGGCAACCTGCGCAACCACGCCGTGGAGACAGCCTGGTTTGATGCGGGCCCCCTGCCCGGTGATCCCGACTGGGCGGGCGGTAGAGTGTTCACAGACCGGCGTACGACCGTGGTGAACGCTCCTGCGGACGTTGTGTATCGGACGGTTTCGCGCATCGGCGGCGACCAGGGGTACCACGCGGCGGACTGGCTGTGGCGGCTGCGCGGATGGCTCGACCGACTCGTCGGTGGCCCCGGCCTGCGTCGCGGGCGACGCGATCCTGCGCACCTGGCGTTCGGTGACGCTCTGGATTTCTGGCGTGTCACCGCGGTGGAACCACAGCGGCGATTGGAGCTACGGGCGGAGATGAAGCTGCCGGGTGAAGCGCTCCTCAGCTTCGAGGTGCGGCCCGGGGAGCCGGGCACCGCGACGTGCACCTTGACGCAGACGGCCCGTTTCAGGCCCCGCGGGCTGGCCGGGCTCGCGTACTGGTATGCGGTCCTGCCGCTGCACGGCCTGGTATTCAACGGCATGCTGAACGGGATTCGCCGGGCCGCGGAGGCAATGACGCCCGCCTGATGCATGGAATACTCCCCCCGACGCGGGAAACGCTAAGCATGTACCACGGGAGAGGGCAGGGCAAGGGCGCGTGCGATGGTGTGCCGCTCCCCTTTTGCGGACCGCCGGGCGGAACGACACGCCCTCCCCAGGAGTTCCTTGAAGAAGTACCGCCAGCCCCCCGCGGCCGACGGGAGCACCGGCCGTAGCGGCGTCTTCGCCGACGCCACCAATGTCACTTTCGATGACTTCAAGGCCTACGGCGTGGACGCGCGAAGCCCGCTGATGCCGCGGAGCGTCGCGGCGGCCAAGACTTCCGCGGCCCAAATGATGGATCCCCAGTTGCCCGCACCTGGCCGGCGGAGCGCAGGTTTACCACAAAGACACAAAGGCACAAAGAAGGCGGGGTGTACGGAACCCTTTGCGTCTTGGTGCCTTGGTGGTGAAGAACTCCTTCGGGCAAGCGCAGTGTGCCGCGGCCGGCACCGCGACGCAGTGGCCGCGGTGGACCGGTTCCAGGATGATGACTACACGGTCCTTGTCGATGTCACGATGAACGGTGGCTGTCTCGTTGCTCGTCCTCTCCGTGCCCTCAGTGCCTCCGTGGTGTCATCCAGAAGCTCACGCCCGTGCGTGTTCTCACCACGAAGAGCGCGAAGGCCACAAAGTAGGACGGGCTCGTTAACCGCGTGCGCGGCGTTGAGTGTGCGGGGGGAGCACTACGGAATAGACAGGATTTGCAGGCTTGACACGATGAACGGAGCAAGGCACCGTCCTTTGTGCCTCGGGCACCCGAAAGCGTGCGCCCTTCGTGAGTGAAATCCTGTTCATCCTGTAAATCCTGTCTAATGATTCCGGCCGGCCGAACCGGTGCGGCGTGCTGGCCCTCACCCCTACCCCTCTCCCGCGGGGAGAGGGGTTCAGATGCCGCAGGCGCGCGGCCGGATTCTGCGGGCGCTACTCCTTCTGCCCGCTGCCACTTCCGCGCTCTGCCGCTACCGCGCGCTGCTGCTGCTACCCGCCCACGCAGATGTTCTGGAAGCGCGCCCAGTCGCTTAAGTCAACGTCCTGGTCGTACTCGAAGTCAAACGCTGCGCAGCCGGCGGCATAAGGTCCCTGGTCAGGCCCCGTCATACAGGCGGTCCAGCTTGCGAAATCGTCCAGGTCGACGGTCTCGTCGCAGTTGTAGTCGCCGATGCCGAACTCATACGCCCCCATGTCCACAACCGCACAGAGCAGCCGGGCATGGCCGTCCATATCCGTCAGCCCCGCCGGCGGGACATACCCCGGGTTGCCCGTGTTAATGCACGGCGAGCCGGGCGCCAGACGCAGACCGTCAAAGAGCGGGTCCTGCTGGATGTTACCCGTGCCCGACCAACCGCCCAGCACGTCGGAGTAATACACCGTCACGCTGGCGGTATCGGCCCAGGCGATCTCGTCGTCCACGTCCCAGAGAATGCTGCTGCTTACGCGTACCTGGCTGGTGGCCTCGGCAAACACAGCATCACCGACGTTGGCGTAATTGCCCTTGAACGTGCAGTTGGTAAGCATCGAGCTGCTGCTGCCGCCGCAAGCCAGAGCCCCACCGAAGCTGAGGCTGGGAAACAGCGTCTGGGCGCTGTTGGAATTGAACACGCAGTTGACGAACGTCGGGTGGCTGGTGTCGTAGCTGCTCACCGCGCCGCCGTAGCAGTGTTCCAGGCTCATCAGGGTGTCCACCCGGTTGCCGGCGAACGTGCAGTTGGTCATCTGCGGGTTACTGGCCCCGCCGTTGGTCATGCCCGCCCCGTGCTGCGGGCAGACGTTGTAGTAGAACGTGCAGCGCGTCAGGCTCGGGCCGGCGTCCCAGTTCCGCATGCCGCCGCCGTACAAGGCCGCCCAGTTCTCGTTGAAGTGGCAACCGGTCAGCGACGCGCTGGGAGCACCGGGCGTGGCGTAGTTGTACATGCCGCCGCCGCTGCGCTCGGCGCGGTTGTCCTCGAACGTACAGTCCATCACCGTTGGCGTGCCGGAGAGGTTGCCCAACCCGGCGCCGTAGTACGCGCTGTTGCGGACGAACGTGCAGCCGATCAGCGTCGGCCCGCACGAGCCGACGTACATGCCCCCGCCGGCGGACGGGTAGCCGCCCACCTTGTTGTCCGCGAACGCGCAGGCCACGACGGTCAGGCCGCTGGTCGTGCACCGCAACCCCGCCCCGTAGTTGGCCCCCGTGGCGAGATCACCATAACCCCCGCGGACGGTGACGCCGTCCAGCGTGGCCCCGGCGCTGCTCGCGGCGCAGGTGACGACACAGTAGCTGTTCTCAGCGTAGTTCTGGAAGTTGGGCCCGTCGTTGCCGGCCAGGTCGCCGCTGAGAATCGTCGGATGCGCGAGTATGTCACGCGCGTCCGGCTCGGTAGCCCCATAACCCGCATACCCCCCCGCGACGTACACGCCGCCGGGCAGCGCGAACGTGTCGGTACGCAGGCCCGACCCCGTCGGGTACGCGGTCGAGCGGTCAGGGCGGTACGTGCCGCCCGCGACGTGGATGGCGTCGCCACTACCGGCGGTGGCCAAGGCGTCGCGCAGGTGCTTCAGCGGGCTCGCCCAACTCCCCCCGCTACCGCCCGCAGGTGCGTCTTCGTCCACGTACCAGACAGCCTGACCGCCGGCCGTGGCACCGCCAACGCCCAACAAGACCACAACCAAAACCAACGTGCGCGTACAGGAATTGTGTTGCATGGTGGCGACCCCCCTCGCCCCAGAAGATTGGTCTGGAACGCCGGCCGTGAATGGCAGGCACCCTTCGCGGAGCCCCTCCCCGCGCCAGATCAGCACCAGTATAGCAAATGCACCTGTGCCTGTCACCAGGGGCTTGACTTGAAAATCCGGACGTTCCCCCGCAGCCCGGACGGCATCTTGCAGTGCCGTAGCGGCCGGGTCGAAGCCCGGCCGGGCGGCTCGCCGCCGCCCGACCAATGGCGATCAGTGATGGTCGCTGCCCCTCGCCTCGGTCGGAGCAACTACATAAACATACCGCATGGGCTGCGTACCCGTGTTGAAGACGTTGTGGCGGGTGTGGGGCGGGTTGTAGGCATATTGCCCGGCAGCCAGGGGCCGGCGCCCGCCGCCCTCGGTCGCAACCTCGCCGGCGCCGGCCAGGCAGATGATCATCTCCTCGTAGTTGTCCGTGCTGTGCCAGCCGCAGTCCGTGCCGGGCTGCAGGACCACGAGCCCGGACCGCATCCCGGCCGTATCGTCCTTGCTGAGGAGACGGGCGGACTCCGGCGCATCCGGCAGCGACCGCACGAAAGCCTCCCGCTGGGACATCTGGTGCATCCTGCCTTCCCGGGCCGCACAGCCGAGAATCACCAGCAACGCCACGACCCCCAACACCTGGTACACGGTCTTCCCGCTGCGCATACACCCGCCTCCCCGCTCCCGCCCCGCCGCGCCTTCCGTTCGATGTGGGACTACCAGCCCCACCAGGAGTCGTCGACGTAGTAGTAATCGTAGCAGCCGCCCCAGCAGCCGTCATCCACCCACACGTCCACGTAGTCATAATCCCAGTTGTGCCCCGGGTAGACGACCAGGTCGAGCCCGTTGCCGTCGATCGTGCAACTGCCCACGCTGACCAGAGGAACCGCACCGACCAGCAATGCCAGCGCCGCGAACTTAATCTTCCGGTATGCCTTCATGTTGTCTGATCCTCCACCACTACTCGCGCCCCGGACGCGACCAGGGACCGGCCGATGCCCGCCTGGACTCCACACCCCCTCACCCCGAAAGACACCCGCTGGCCTGCCCGGTTAGCGGCCAACTGCCCCGGTTGGTGCCCGATCGCTCCAGCCAGTGGCCAACTGGCCAGGTTGGTGGCCGACTGGCCAAGTTGGTGGCTAGGCGGCGTCTGTGGACCCCTCTCCCCGCGGGAGAGGGGCAGGGGTGAGGGCCGCAGAGGCAAAGACTCTCCCTGGGGAAGCCCACCGCGACGCAGCAGCCGCCCAACCCATACCCCCAGCAGACGGGCCGCGCCGGGCGGCGCTACGCCCGGTCGGCCGTAGGGAGCCCCATCCCGTGCCCGGGCCGGTGGGCGTACAGCAGCCAGTACGCGACGGGGATAACGAACAACGTGAAGACCGTGGAGGCGAACAGCCCGAAAATGAGCGCCCAAGCCAGGCCGGAGAATATCGGGTCCAGCGTGATCGGCACCGCCGACAGCATCGCCGTGGACACCGTCAGCAGGATTGGCCGCAGACGCACCACGCAGCTTGCCAGGATCGCATCCGCCAGCGAGTACCCCTGCCCCAGGGCCAGATGGATGAAGTCGATGATGATGATCGCCTGGCGCGTGACGATGCCGGCCAGGGCGATCATGCCGATCATGCCGGTGGCCGTGAAGAACACCGGATCGGCATACCCGCCCACCTGCCCGCCGGTCAGCAGGTTCAGCAGCCAGAAGCCCGGCATGATGCCGATCACCGTCAGCGGGATAGCCAGCATGACCACCAGCGGGATGACGAAGGAGCGCGTCTGCGCCACGAGCAGGATGTAGATGCCCACCAGGGCGGCGGCGAACGCCAGGCCCAGGTCACGGAAGACGTCCAGCGTGATCTTCCACTCGCCCTCCCCGGCGAAGTCGAGGCGAAAGCCCTCCGGCACGTGCCACGCGATGTCACCGCCGTTGCGCAGGTAGGTGCGAGCCACCAGCGGTCGCGGGGCAGCGGTCTCGACCCAGCCGGCGCCGATCGAATTCACCCGGGCGGGGGCGGACTCGCGCCGTGCGTCAAACCGATCGGCGAGCAGGTCCACGACTGTCCCGGCCGGGGGGACGCCCGCGGTCTCCGCAAAAACGTAGGCAACCCGCTCGAGGTTCTTGTGGTAGATGGTCTGGTCCACGCGGGCCCGTTCCCAGCGGCCCAACTCCGCGAGCGGGACGAGGTGCCCCGCATCGCCCTGCACGTTCACCTGGGCGAGCGCTGCGGCGCTCGAGCGCAGGGGTCGCGGCAGGAGCACCTCGAGGCGCAGCGGCCGGCGTTCACTCGACACGCGGACCAGGCCGGCCTCCATGCCGCCCAGACACAGGGCGATGGTGTCGGCAATCTCGGCAACGCTGATGCCGTGCAGGGCGGCCTTCTCCTTGTCCGTCACAAAGACGAGCTTCTCCTGCGCCGCCTCAATCGTATCGTCCACGTCCACCACGCCCGGCTCGACTTCGAAACGCGCCCGCACGGTGCGGGCGGCCTCGATGAGGTCGGCGTAGCCGTGCGCCGGCCGGCCGTACACTTCCGCCACCACCGTCGCAATCACCGGCGGGCCCGGCGGCAGTTCGACGAGTTGCAGGACGGCCGCATGCCGGCGTGCGATCTCGGTCAGCTCATCACGCAGGCGCAGACCGATCGCATGGCTCTGCTGCGCCCGGCGTTTCTTCGGCGCCAGGTTCAGGCGAATCTCCGCGACGTGGGAGCCCTGCCGCAGGTAGTAGTGCCGCACCAACCCGTTGAAATCCATCGGTGACGCGAGCCCGACGTAGGACGTGAAGTCCGTCACCTCCGGCACGCCCGCCAGGTACGCCTCCAGCTCGCGCACCGCGGCGTCAGACCGTTCCAGCGTGGTCCCCTCGTCAAAGTTGAGCACGAGCAGCAGTTCGTTCTTGTTGTCGAAGGGGAGCATCTTGAGCGGCACCCTACGGGTGGCCGCCAGCCCCGCCGCCAGCAACATGAGCAGCAGCATCACGCCCAGAAACCCCCATGCCGCCGGGCGCGAGCGTAACAACGGGTTCATCAATGGCGCGAACAGCCGATACAGCGCGGTGCCCTTTACCGTGCCGATGGCGTCCGACTCGTCGTGAGGCGGGTCCGCGCCGCCGCTGCCGGCGCTCTCCGCCGCCGGCCGGGCGTAACGGCGCTTCAGCACGTGATACGACAGCCACGGCGTGATCGTGAACGCCACCAGCATCGACATGAGCATGGTGACGGGCAGGTTGAGCGCCATGGGCCGCATGTACGGCCCCATCATGCCCGTGATGAAGAACATCGGCAGAAACGACACGATCACCGCGAGCGTCGCCGTGATCAGCGGCGGGCGAATCTCCGCCACCGCCTCCAGCACCACCGCCCGCGACGCTCGCTTCCGCAGGCGGAAATGGCGCGTGATGTTCTCGACGTCGACGATCGGATCATCCACGAGCAGCCCCAACGACAGAATCAGGGCGAAGAGCGTGACGCGGTTGATGGTGTACCCGGCGATCAGGTTCACCACCAGCGTCAGACCGAACACCACGGGGACCGCGACGGCCACGATGAGCGCCTCGCGCCAGCCCAGACCCAGCGTCAGCAGCGCAATGACGATGAAGACCGCCACGGCCAACGCCTCGACCAGCTCGTTAACCTTCTCATTGGCGGTCAGGCCGTAGTTGCGGGTGATGACCACGTCGATGTCGTCCGGGACGACCTCGCGCGTGAGGGTCTCAGCCGCTTGTACGATGCGCTCGGCCACCCACACCGCGTTGGAGCCTTTCTTCTTGGCGAGTGCGATGGTGACGGCCGGCGCCGTGTCGTCACCCGCCGCCGGCGCGGCTTCGCCGTCGTGGAGCACAGGCTCGCCCAGCCTGGTGCCGGGGGCGTGCTCTTCCGCGTGGAACCCGCGGGCCGGGCCCCAACCGTGCCGCACGTAGCTCACCGCTTCCGCGGGGCCGTCCACCACCTCCGCCACGTCTTTCAGGAACACCGGGCGATCGCCGAACACGCCGACGACCAGCTCGCGCACCTCCGCAGCAGCGGCGAACGCCTCGCCCGCGGCCACCCGGATCACGCGATCATCCCGCGTGAACTCGCCGGCCGGGCGCGTGACGTTGGCCGCCGCCAACGCCCGCTGCACGCCGAGCGGCGCAAGGTGGTGCGCGCGGAGTCGGTCCGTGTCGAGGTACACATAGACGACGCGCGGCTGCCCACCCACCACGTAGGCACGCGACAGGTCCTGGACGGCCGCCAGCCGCTCAACGAGTTCCTCCGCCACGCGGCGCAGGACATACTCGTCGGCCGCGGGGCCGCTGAGCGTCAGGGTGACGATCGGAACGTCGTCGATCTCGACCGGCTTGACTACCCAGCCGGTGACGCCGGGCGGCGCCAGATCAAGGTTCGCATCGATGGTCTTGTACAGCTTGACCAGGCTGCGCTCGCGGTCCTCGCCGACGTAGTACCGCACGGTGATGATCGCGTGGTCCTCACGCGACATCGAGTAGACGTACTCGACGCCGTCGATCTGGTAGAGCAGCTTCTCCAACGGCGTGGCCACAAGCTGCTCGACCTCCTCGGCCGAGTGGCCCGGAAAGCTCACCAGCACGTCCGCCAGCGGGACGACGATCTGCGGGTCCTCCTCCCGTGGCGTAACCAACAGCGCCGCCACCCCGGCCAGAGTCGCCAGGAGCACCAGAATCAGCGACAGGTTGGAGTTCAGAAACGTGCGGACAATCGAGTTCGTGAACCCATGGTGGGCCGGGGGAAGACCGTCAAGGGGGCGCCCGCTCACGTGCTCAGGATCGCGTGCCATGCTGCACTGACCTCCTCCCGGATGCCTGGCGGCCGCTGAAGAACCCCCTGCGGCGGGGAACCCGGCTTCCACCCGCGCGACCGTACCGCTTGCCATTATGCCCGCGCGGTCAGCCCCCACAAGCAAGTCGCCACCAGGGGTTGCCCCTGACCCAGCTCACCCAGCAGCCCGCCGAAGAACCAGTGTCGGCCCCCCGCATGCGTTCAGCGTCTTTGGCGTTGTGCGTGCCATGCTTTCCCGCGACCGCGGTCGCGGGTAAGCATGCTCCTGTATACCGCAGCACATGCCCACCCCCGCCTGCGGCCGGTGAGGGCATGGCACCCCCCTGAACACGTACGGGCCCCCGGGGCCGACGTGGGGATCACCAAACGCCCCGGAGAGGCTCTCGGTCTGGAGCGTAAGTCCCTCAACCGACCGGTACCCAGCAGACGCCACAGTCCCTGCTTGCCAGCACCCCATTCGCGGCGTTTCCACCAGCGCGCGGAGGTGGGGCAATTGGCCCTATCCGATGTGCTAAGCGTTTGTTCACGTCACCGTGGGGGGTTACAATCGCGCCCCGTGGACCGATTGCCCTGCACCGGTGACGCCAAACCTGAGTCCATGCTGGTGGTCCTGCCCACTTGGGTGGGCGACTGCGTCATGGCCACGCCCGCGCTGCGGGAGTTGCGGCGACGCTTCAGCCGCACGCGGATCACGTTCCTACTGGAGCCCAACCTGGTTGATCTCGTGCGGGACGGTAACTGGATGGACGACTACGCCGTCTGGCCCCCCAAGTCTCAGCGCGGCCCGCTGCACCGCCCCTATCGGCGACTGGTACGGGACCTGCGCCGGCGCCGGCCGGAGTGGGCCCTCATGCTGCCCAACTCTTTCCGGGCGGCTCTCCTGGGTTGGCTCAGCGGGGCACGGCGGCGGATCGGCTATGACCGAGACGGACGGGGCTGGTTGCTCACCGACCGCCTGCCCGTGCGAAACCGGGTGAACCGCCTCTATGTCCCCATGCCGATGGTAGAGTATTACGCCGACCTTGCCGAAGCGGTCGGCTGCGACCGGCCGGGTGATGAGCTGGAGTTGTTCACGACCACCGAGGCTGAGTCGGCCGTCCAGAAGCGGCTGGCCGGGGAGGCGCTGGCAGAGGGCCCACTCGTGGTCATCTGCCCCGGGGCACGCTACGGCATGGCCAAGTGCTGGCTGCCGGAGCGGTTCGCGGCCGTGGCGGACCGGCTTATCGAGGCCGAAGGGGCGCAGGTGGTTGTTACCTGCGGTCCCGGCGAGGAACCGCTGGCGCAGGCGATACGAGCGGCCATGAGGCGAGGCGGCCGGGTGTGGGACGACCCCAGACCGACCCTCGGCGAACTCAAGGCCCTCGTCAAACGCGCGGACCTGCTGCTCGGCAACGACACCGGCCCGCGACATTTCGCCCGGGCGTTCAGCACCCCGGCAGTTACCGTGTTCGGGCCGACCGACCCCGAGTGGACCCGAACCGGATATGCGCAGGAACGGATCGTGCGGGTGGACGTGGATTGTGGTCCGTGCCAGCAGCGCACCTGCCCGCTGGGACACCTCCGCTGTATGTACGAGGTGACGGTGGACATGGTGTTCGACGCGGCCATTGAGCTGCTGCGCCTGCGGACGCGACAGAAGGAAACCAGTACCGTCGGCCCGTTCAAGTAGTACTGTCGGCCGCCGGCGGCGGCTGAAGGCGGGTGCCGGTGTCGACGACCATGGACTGCAAGGCTGCCCAGGACGAGACCCGTGGCGGGGAGTTCATCCGGGTGGGTGATCTGCTCATCCGCGCGGTGCACGTGAAGCTGCTGCGCCAATACGGGCTCACCTCGCTGGACAGCCTCTTCGGCTACGCGGACGGGGAAGTACTGGGCAAGCCCGGGCTGGCCGACTGGCGGGAGCGCATCCGCATGCCCCTGAACTGGCGCGGGCGAAACGTGGTCTTCTACCTGAAACGCTACACACGCCCGCCGGCATCCGAGCAGAGGGAACAGCGGTGGACGTGCGCCGCGGCCGCCAGCACCGCCGGGGTGGAGTGGCAACGCATGCTCGAACTGACCGACGCGGGCATAAGCTGCCCCCAGCCGGTCGCCTTCGGGGAGGAGGTGTGCGGCGGGCGCGAGCTGCGCAGCGCGGTGCTCATCGAGGAAGTTCCCGGCGAGTCGCTGGAGAACTGGATCAAGCACTGGTCGCCCCCCCCGGGGGACATCACGCGCTTCCTGTCAGTGCACCTGGCGCGGCTGGTCGGGCGCCTGCACAGCCGCGGGTTCGTGCACCGCGACCTGTATCTCAGCCACGTCTTCTTCGATTCCGCGGCCCCGGTGGAGCAGTCTCTCTACCTGATTGACGTGCAGCGCGTGATGCGGCCGCGCTGGCGGCACCTGCGCTGGATCATCAAGGATCTGGCGGCCCTCAACCACTCGACGCCCGCCGGGATCGCAGGCAATGGCGAACGCCTGCGCTGGCTGCGACGCTACCTGTGTGCGGCCCGGTTCGAGGTGGATGTCCGCTGGCTGCGCCGGCGGGTGGCCGCCAAGACCCGACGCATGGCCCGCCACGATCGCCGGCGCGCCGCCCGTTTGCAGCCCCGGAGCCGGACCCCGTGAAAGTCGCCCTCGTGTCGGAATGGGTGGACGCGTGGCGGGGGGGAGCCGAGACCTCCACCCGCCAATTCGTCTACCACCTGCTGGATACCGGGGTGGAACTCCACCTGTTCACGCGCAGTCGCCCGTCGCCGACGCCGGGGCTGGAAGTGCACAGCATCAGCGGGGCAGCCCTGTCACGCACGCGCCGCAGCGTGACCTTCGCCCACCGCGTGGTCGCCCTGCTGAAGGAGGATGACTTCGACATCGTGCACGCGATTTCGCCCTGCCTGGGGGCGGATATCTACCAACCCCGCGGCGGCACGGTGGCCGAGACCATCGCGCGGAACCTGGCGCTGCGCCGCTCGCCGCTGGCCCGCCGCCTCAAGGGCTACGCGAACCGGCTCAATCTCAAGCAGCGGTTCCAGCTCTCGCTGGAACGTCAGTTGCTCCGCGACCCGCAAGGCCCCGTGGTGGCCGCCCTGTCGGACTACGTCGTCAGCCAGCTTCAGGAACACTATGCCCTGCCGGCGGTACGGATCCACAAGGTATTCAACGGCGTCGACTTGCCCAACACCTCCGCCGAACAGCGCGCCGCGGACCGCCGCCTCATCCGGAGGGATTTCCACGCCGGCGAGGATGACGTGGTGGTGCTGCTGGTGGCGCACAACTTCCGCTTGAAGGGGGTCCGCTGCTGGATGCAGGCGCACGCCCGCCTGCTGCAGCAAGGGTGCGACTGGGTGCGGGCCCTGGTGATCGGTCGAGGGGAGAACACGCGCTGGCACCGCCTGGCCGCCCGGCTGCGCCTCCAACGGCACCTGAGTTTCGTCGGCCCGAGCGATCGCGTCCCGGCCTTCATGCACGCCGCGGACGTGCTCGTGCATCCGACGTACTACGATCCGTGCAGCCGCGTGGTCCTGGAGGGTCTGGCGACCGGGCTGCCGTGCATCACCACGCGTTGGGACGGGGCGGCCGAGAAGGTCGAGGACGGCCGCAGCGGCTTCGTGCTCGCGGAGCCGGAAGACATCGACGCCCTCGTGGAGCACGTGCGCACCCTCCAGGATCCGCAACGGCGCCGGGCCATGGGCGACCGGGGACGCCGACGCGCCGACGAATGGAGCATGCAGCGGCATGCGGCCGAGATGGTGACCCTGTACAGGAAGCTCCTCACTGCCCGGTCGCGGCGCGGGCCGCGGCCAACCCCGGCACGGGTTGGCCGGCCCGCCGTCGCGTCGTAGCCGGGCCGCCCCCCCGCCCCACCTTGCGGGTATTTGGTGACGGCGTCACGTCGCGCTCACCAGAACCGCGACGCACCCCCCGGCGGGAGGGGGGCAGCCCGCACGATCCACTACGCGCAGTATGGGTGCCGGTGGGAAGTTGCGTTCCGCCGATCCAGCACAGCGGTCCCGATGCAACGCAGGCTCGCGGGCAGGAGCGTGGCGGCGTCGATGTTATCGGAACCTTAACCGAGGCTTTGGGGGCAGCCGGCGGAGCGGTGGCGTCGTGCAGTCGGTCACTCTACAATAGAATGAGCGTGGGTTTCGTCGATGATGTGGGGAATGGCGACGCCGCGGGGTGGGCGGTGGAGGTCAGGCCCCCTGCCCCTGCCGGCATGGTGGAGACCGTCGCGTGAGTGAAGCCGAGACCGGCACGCTGAGCGTCCTTCTGCTCGGGGAATCCGAGTCGGGCAGTGCCCTGAGCGAGTGGCTGCGGCAGCACGCCCGGATTCAGCAGGTGGGCGGCGTGGACGACGCCCTGGCGGCGTTGCGCTCGAGCGCGTTCGATCTGGTGGTCAGCGTGCCGGAGTTGCTGCTGCCCTTGCGGGAGGCGTACGTCCAGGAGCAGGCACCGGCCGTCTTCGACGCGGTCAACCAGGGCGTGTGCGTGGTGGGGAAGTCCGGGGACCTGATCTGGGCCAACCCGAAGATGGCGGGCTTCCCCGCGGAGGTCCGCCAGCGCGCGTGTCAGTACTGTCGGGAGACGCTGCACGCGCTCCCGCAGGAGCCCCACCCAGACTCAACGCCGGCGCGAGGCCGGCGTTCGAGTTTCACGACCACCGGCAATGAGTATTACGAGATCAGCGTCACGCCTGTCAGCGATCACCACGACCAGATCACGCAGGCGGTCGCGGTGGTCTGGAACACGACTGACCTGCGGCGCTTGCAGGACAAGATCGATGCCATCGACCGTGCGGGTCGGGCCCTGGTGAGCCTCGATGCAGAGCACCTCTCCCGGCTCAACATCCAGCAGCGTCTCGAACTGCTCGAACGGCGCATTCTGGAATCTGTGCACGACCTGCTCAACTTCGACAATTTCGCCATCATGGTGCTCGACAAGCGCAGCAACAAGCTCGAGATGCTGCTGTCGTGGGGGATGCTGCCTGAAGCCCAGCAGACGGAGCTGTTCGCGTCGCCGGAAGGCAGCGGGATATCAGGGTACGTGGCCGCCCGCGGGCGCAGCTACATCTGCCCCGACGTGACCCGCGACCCCCGCTACCTTTCGGGCATCCAGGGTGCCCGCTCGTCTCTGACCATTCCGTTACGCCTGCACGACGAGGTCGTGGCCGTGGCCAACTTCGAGAGCACCCGGCCGGCCGCCTTCACCGAGGACGATCGGCAGTTCGCCGAGATCTTCGGACGCTACGTGGCCATCGCGCTGCACATCCTCGAACTGCTCATCAGCGAGCGCTACACCGCGACCGGGCAGGTGGGCAGCAACGTCATGGCCGAGATCACCGCACCGCTCAACGACATCCTCTCCGAAGTCGAGCGCCTGACCGAGGACTACATCGGACACGACGACCTGCGCCATCGGCTGCGGGTGGTTTCCGAGAACGCCGTCAAGGTCCGTGACTCGATCAAGAACGTGATCACGGCCAAGTCGGGCCTGGTGGGCGCCCGCCAGGGCACGCCGGCGCAGGCGGATGCCCTGCTGTCCGGCAAGCACGTCCTGGTGGCGGACGATGAGGAGGTCATCCGCGAGACGATCCGCGACGTACTGGAGGGCCTGGGCTGCCAGGTCGTCTGTGCGGCCGAGGGGGCGGCCGCGGTCGCGCTGCTCGGCACCGACACCTTCGACCTGGTCATCAGCGACATCAAGATGCCGGGCAGGAACGGCTACGAGGTGTTCGCCGCCGCCAAGCAGGCCAACGCCGCCACCCCCGTCATTCTGATGACGGGCTTCGGCTATGACCCGAACCACTCCATCGTCCGCGCCCGCCGCGAGGGCCTGGCGGCCGTGCTCTTCAAGCCCTTCAAGGTCGACCAGCTCCTCCACGAAATCCGCACGGCCCTGAAGGCCGTGGCCACCTGACCCCCTGTCGGCAAACAGGGGGGCGCCCGCCCACACCCGCGGCCGTCGGATGCCCCACACTCGGGGTTCGCCGTGGGTGGATTCCACACCCCCCTACCCCATGCTCAACCGACACGCATGCGCCGTGGCTCGCGTCCGCCCCCCCCGCAGGGCGTGATTCTGACAGGGCGCCCGGTTTCCTTGCGTCTTCATCGGGGTACTGCTAGATTCGCGGGCTGCTCGCGAGCTTCTCCTTTTCTACAGCGACATTGAACAACGCAGGAGCGTCAAGGTATGGCGGTCACTGAACTCGACATCAAGCGGATATCCCAGGAAGTCGCCCAACGCAGCGAGCCGTGCCGGGCCCTGCTCGAACAGATGCACCGGGTTATCGTCGGGCAGGACGAGCTGCTGCACCGCATGCTGGTGGGGTTGCTCGCCAACGGACACCTGCTCATTGAGGGTGTACCCGGACTGGCGAAGACCATGGCCGTCGCGTGCCTGGCCGGGGGGATCGACACCGACTTCCAACGCCTCCAGTTCACACCCGACCTGCTGCCGGCCGACCTGATCGGCACGCTGATCTTCCGCCCAACAGACGGGAGATTCGAAGTGCAGAAGGGTCCGATATTCTCGCACATCATCCTGGCGGACGAGATCAACCGCGCCCCGGCCAAGGTGCAATCAGCCCTCTTGCAGGCGATGCAGGAACGCGAGGTCACCATCGGCAAGGAGACGTTCCCGCTGGCCGAACCCTTCCTCGTGCTGGCCACGCAGAACCCCATCGAGCAGGAGGGTACGTACCCGCTGCCGGAGGCGCAGGTGGACCGCTTCATGATGAAGGTGCTGGTCACTTACCCCAGTAAGAAGGAGGAACGCGCGATCCTCGACCGCATGGCCCGCACGCAGCCGGAGACCACCGTGGCACCGGTGATGAAGCCGGCGGATATCCTCTCGGCCCGGCAGCTTGTGGATGAGATCTACATCGACGACAAGATCAAGGACTACATCGTGGACCTGGTGCTGGCCACGCGCGAGCCGGCCGCCTACGACCTGCCGATTGCGGACTGGATTCAGTACGGCGCCTCGCCGCGGGCAACGCTGGCGCTCACCGTGGGAGCGAAGGCCAACGCCTTCCTGGCCGGGCGCGGCTACGTCACGCCGCAGGACGTCAAGGACATCGCCCCCGACGTGCTGCGCCACCGCATCATCGTCACCTACGAGGCGGAGGCGGAGGAGAAGACCTCCGCAGACGTCGTGCGGGCCGTGCTGGACCATGTGCCCGTGCCCTGACGAATTGTCGATTTTCGATTGACGATTGTCGATTGCGGAGAGGGGACGGGACGTCGACGCGAGTGCGGGGTAGCGAACCGGGGGGCGGCGGCTGAACCAATTGGCGATTGGCGATTGACGATTGACGATTGCAGAGAGAGACCGAAGCGGCAATACATGCAGGCGGTGTCCATGAACGCGGAAGAGCTGAAGACGCGCACGAAGGCCTTTGCCCTGCGGGTGATCCGGCTGTGCGGCGGGTTGCCGCGTAACGTGACGGCGGATGTCATCGCGCGGCAGTTGCTGCGCGCGGCTACTTCCGTGGGAGCGAACTACCGGGCCGCGTGCCGGGCGCGGTCGCGAGCGGACTTCGTAGCCAAAATGGCCCTGGTCGAGGAGGAAGCAGACGAGTGCGGTTACTGGCTGGAGCTGCTCGCCGAAAGCGAGCTCGTGAAACCCCGACGCCTCGCCGAACTGGCGGCAGAGGCAAACGAACTCACGGCCGTTGCAGGAGCATCACGGAAGACCGCCCGGTCGCGTCTATCGGACGGAGGCAGCAATGACCACCGTCGCACGCCGTCGGGCAGGGACTCGCAAGGCCCCTGCAATCGCCAATCGACAATCGCCAATCGACAATCCCCATGATTTCTCGTGAGCTGCTCAAAAAGGTTCGCCAGATTCAGATCCGCACCCGGCGGGTGGTCAATGATGTTTTTGCCGGGCAGTACCACTCCGCCTTTCGGGGCCGGGGTATGGAGTTCGAGGAGGTCGCTCCGTATCAGTATGGCGACGACGTGCGCATCATCGACTGGAACGTCTCCGCCCGCTTCGGCGCCCCGTTCGTCAAGCGTTTCCGCGAGGAGCGGGAGCTGACGGTGATGCTGCTGGCGGACGTCAGCGGGTCCGGGTTCTTCGGCAGCACGACGCGTTTCAAGGTGGACATGGCCGCCGAGCTCTGTGCGGTACTGGCGTTCTCGGCCATCCGCAGCAACGACAAGGTCGGGCTGATCCTGTTCTCCGATCGGGTCGAGAAGTACGTACCTCCCAAGAAAGGCACGCGTCACGTGCTGCGGATCATCCGGGAGTTGCTGTATCACGAACCAACCGGGCGGGGGACGGACATTGCGGAGGCCTTGCGGTTTCTGGACCGCGTGACCATCCGCAAGACCGTCTGCTTCCTGGTGAGTGACTTCCTGGCGGAAAACTACGAGACGGCCCTGAGCATCGCCAATCGTCGCCATGACCTGCTGCCCATCACGATCACCGACCCGCGGGAACTGGAGTTGCCGGCCGTGGGCTTCGCCGAGCTGGAGGACCCGGAAACCGGTGAGCGGCGGATCGTGGATACAGGCAGTCGGCTGGTGCGCCGTGCTTACGCGGCCCAGGTGCGCGCGAGCCAGGCCGCCCGCCAGGCGCTGTTTCGTCGCTTGCAGACCGATGTGCTCGATCTGCGCACGGATGAGTCGTATGTGGAGCCGCTGGTCGCCTGCTTCCGCCGACGGGAACGACGGCGCTGAGCCGACGAGACGCAGGGACTGTGAACTTGGGACTATGATGGGTTCGACCAGATACATAGGCGCTCTGCTGCTGGCCAGCCTCGCTGCACTCGGCACGCTGCCCGCAGGCTGCGGGCGCGAAACGACCTCGCCTGGTCGAAGCAGGACGGCGGAACTCGCGGGCGCGCCGGTGGAGCGCACCGCGCAGGCAGGCCCCGTTGTGCTGACGCTGCGCGCGGCGCGCGACAACGTGCCGTACACGCAACGCGCGCGCCTCACAATCGAGGCCCGGGCGCCGGCGACGGCGACCTTGCGACTGGACGATTATCTGAGTCGTCTGAAGGAAGCCGGCGCCGGGGGCTTTGAATATCGCGCCCTCGCGCGGGGCAGCACCGTGGCCGAACCCACCCGCGATAATCAACGTCGCTGGACGCAGACTTTCGACCTGGAGTTCTTCCTGCCGGGCCAGTACGAATTGCCCGGCGCCGCTGCATACTATGTACTCCAGACGCCTTCGCCGGAAACCCCGGCCGAGGCGCCACCATCGGCGCCGCAGCCATCGCTTACAGAAACCACGACCACCCAGCCGGCGAAGGGCCCCGCGCGCAGCACGCCCACCCCGGCGCCCGAGGAACAACAGCTTACCACCGAGCCCTTGACCCTGACGGCCGTGCTCCCGCCCGGGCAGAACCCTTCGCAGGAGGAAATGGCCAAGCTGACCATGCCGGCACCGGTCGAGCTGCCACCGGATCCGTTTGCCTGGAAGAGCATACGGTGGTTGGTGATCGGGGTGGCGGCGTTCATCGTGGTGGCGCTGGCTCTCTGGTTGGCCATGCGCCGACGGCACCGCCGCGCGGGACCGGCGGCACCGCTCATCCCGCCGGCGGAATGGGCCTTGGCGGAACTGGAGAAGCTGCTGGCCGAGAGACTGCTGGAAGGGGACAACTTCCGCGCGTTCTATTACCGCCTCAACGAGCTGGTCCGGCAATACGTAGAGCGCGGGTTCGACGTGGCCGCCCCTGAGCAGACCACGGAGGAGTTCTTCGACAGCGTGCGCGCCGAGTTGATCCTCGGGCCGGAGGAGAAGCACAGTTTCGGGCGCTTCCTCACCGCCTGCGATATGGTGAAGTATGCCCGGCATCAGCCGGTGCCGGACGAGGCGAGCGAGGTGCTGAGCACCGCCCGTTCGTTCATCGAGCGGACGGCCGAGCGAACGCGGTTCCTGGCAGCCCGGACCGCCGCGGTGGGACCGCTGCCGGAGGGCGGGCAGGCAGCACCGCCCGCGCGCGCCGACACGGAGTTAACAATTGCTGAGCAGGCTCCCTGAAATCCACTTCGCACCGGGTCCCGTGTTTGCGACTTTAGGTGCGCTCTTCCTTCTGACTCTGCCCTGGTTGTGGGTGCGGGCGCGGAGTCCGCGCCGGCACGCGACCTTCCGTTTTCCGTTTGCCCAGCGTCTTGGAGGACCCGCCCCTCTACCGCGCAGTTGGGCACAGCGGCTGTGGTTCCTGCCGGCGCTGCTGCGGACGACCGCCGTCGCAGTTCTGCTCTTCGCGCTGGCGAGGCCACAGGCGGGGGGGCTGGTGCGGGACACGGCCGAGGGCATCGCCATCGAGATGGTGCTGGACGTCTCCGGCAGCATGGCCGAAACCGACTTCGCCCTGCAAGGACAGTGGGTACGCCGCGTCGATGCGGTAAAGCGTGTTTTCGAGGACTTCGTGCTGGGACAGCAGAACCTGCCCGGGCGGGCCAACGACCTGATCGGCATGGTGAGCTTTGCGCGGTACGCCGACGTGAAATGCCCGCTCACGCGCGACCAGGCCAACCTGGTCAACCTGCTTAAGGAAACGGACATCCCCGGCTGGGTGCAGGGCCAGGAGCGTTACCGTCACCCGGAGGCTGACAACACCGCTCTGGGCGACGCCATCGTGCTGGGGACCGACGAGTTACGGCGCGCGGGCGAACAGGCCGTCGCCGGCATCGCGGGCGCGGAGCCCGCCAAAAGCAAGGTGATGATCCTGCTCACCGACGGCGCCGACAACCCGGCGCCGGAGGCCCGGCGCGAGGCCCCCAACCCGGTGGAGGCCGCCAAGCTGGCGGCCGCTCTGGGTATCAAAGTGTATACCATCGGCGCCGTGGGCGCGGAGCGCCGGGCGCAGACGCCGTTCGGTTTCTTTGCCCGGCCGACGGCCCAGGTCGACGAGCGCACGCTACAGGAAATCGCCCGCGTCACCGGCGGCCGCTACTTCCGCGCCACGGACACCGAGTCGCTCGTCACGATCTATGACGAGATCGACAAGCTGGAGCGGCGGCGCACCGGTGAGCGCGAGTACTATGATGATCTGGGGGCCGTGCGCATCGCCCTGGTAGTCGCGCTGGCTGTGCTCGGGGTAGAGGTCTTCCTGGTTAACACCCGGTTTCGCAGGATGCCATGAAACAGCGCAGCGTCTATCCTCTCTCGGTCTTTGTGGCGTGGGGCCTGCTCGTGCCCACCGGGCTCGTCGCGGCGGCGCTGGCGCTGTTTCTGCTGACGGACGTGGGCAAGCTCCCGCTGGATCAGCCTCACCTGTGGTGGGTGGTGGGGATCGTGCCGCTGGTGGGAGCCCTGTATGTGTACGGCGCGTGGCGACGCCGGCGGGCGCTGCTGGCCCTCACATCAGCGCCGTTGGCGGCGGCCCTGACGCCCGGTGCCAGTGCGCTGCGCCAGGCGGTGCGGGCGGGGGCGGTCGGCTCTGCCATCCTGTTGCTGGCCATCGCCCTAACCGGTCCGCGCTGGGGCATCTACATGGAGAAGCAGCGCGCCTTCGGCATCGACGTCGTGGTGGCTGTCGATGTGTCCCGGTCGATGCTGGCCCGCGACCTGGCACCCAACCGCCTGGAGCACACCAAGGACCTGATCCGCAGCCAGCTTACCGAGCGCTCCACCTTGCAGCAGGGCAGTCGGTTGGGGCTGCTCGCCTTTGCCGGCTCCGCGTCGATGAAGGTGCCACTGACGCTCGATCACGGCTTCTTCCGCCAGGCGGTGGACACCTTGCACGTCGGCAGCGCCCCGCGCGGAGGTACCGCCATCGCGGAAGCGATCTACGAAGCCTCCGAGTTCTTCGCCGCATCTCCACCCGAGGCCACCAAGCTCATTCTCGTCTTCACCGATGGCGAGGATCACGAGGGCGAAGCTGAGAAGGCGGCGAAGGAGGTCTTTGATGAGCACGGTATCAAGGTGTTCACGATCGGCGTCGGGGATCCGCTGTCGCCGGCCGGGGCCGAGGTGCCTTCCGATGCGGAGCCGGGCAGCCGGTCGCTGGTGTACAACGGGCAGATTGTGTTTTCCAGGCTCAACGAAGACTATCTGCGCAACCTGGCCCAGGCAGGCGGGCAGGGCATCTACGCGCGGCTGGCCGATTTGCCGCGCGTGGTGGACGCCCTGGCTGGTATGCAACGCCATCAGCTTACCACCGAGGAACGCCAACGCTCCAAGCCGCGGTACCAGTGGTTCGTGGCCGGGGCGCTCTTGCTGTTGACGCTGGAGATGTTTATCCATGAGCGGCGGCGGAACGCGACCGGAGGAGCCCTGCGGGTCTGGTCCGCGGCCGGCACGGGGGAACAGGCATGAGGGCGTCGATCATGTGGATTCTGCACGGGACCACGCCAAGGGGAAACGAGCGTGGCATGCCCAAGCTCGCCCCAGGCGAGCGCCGGCATGCTGCTCCGGGCTCCGCGCGCTCCGCCGGAAGAACAGGGTCCCGGCGCGCCGGGACTTGGCCATGCCACCCTGCTTCGAGTCTCGGGTTGCCCCGTTCGTGGTCCTGCTTGACACTTTGCCTGTTGGTGCTCGGGCCGCTCTGGGGGTCGGCGTCGGCACAAGCCCCGTCCTCGGCGCAGACGGTGTCCGCAGCGCCGCCCGCGGCTTCGCCCGCCGGCGCGCCACTTTCGCCGCAGGAACTGGTGCGCCGGGGCAATCGCCTGTTCAAAGAAGGCAAGACGAGCGAGGCACTGGAGGCGTACAACCAGGCCGGCCGGGAGCGACCAGACGCTGCGGAGATTGCGTTCAACCAGGGCCTCACCCATTACGCCCTCGGTGAGTATGAACAGGCCCGAACCGCGTTCGAGCGGGCGAAGCTGGCCCCGCAGCGCACCGTGCAGGAGCAAGCTGTGTATGCCCTCGGCGCCTGCGACCACGCCGAGGCACTGGCGAGTCAGGACCCGAAGGCCGCCATCGGCAAGCTCGAAAACGCAATGCGCAATTACCAGGACGTGCTGTCCCATGCTCCGGAAGACGGACCCGGCGTGCCCGAACCCGCGGGAGGGGAACCCGCCTCCGTGTACGGGGCCGCCCGCGACGCCCACTTCAAGGCCGGCACCACCTGGCGGGCCCTGAAGGAACAACTCCAGCAGCAGCAGTCCCAGGACCAGCAGCAATCGCAGGACCAGCAGCAGTCGTCACCGCAGGAGGGCCAGCAACAGCAGGACCAACAGGCGCAGCAACAGCAGGGACAGCAGCAGGACCAACAGCAACAGCAGGCGCAGCAGCAACAGGCACAGGAGGCGCAGCAACAGCAGCAGGAGCAGGCCGCCCAGGCGCAAGAGGGTGACGAACAGAAGGAGGAAGCCGAAGCAGCGGCAAGCCAGGCCGAACGCAACTCGCGGGAACAGGCGGTGCGCGAGCTGCGCCGCCTGATGGATCAGCAACGTCGGCGAAAGGAACAGCGCGGCCAGCCGATGCCTCCGGTGCCGCTGAGACCAGTGGAGAAAGACTGGTAGGTGAGATGGATGGGTGCCATGCTTTCCCGCGACGGCGTACCTGTTTAGCGTGGGTGCCATGCCCTCACCCGCCGCAGGCGGGGGTGGGCATGTGCCGCGTCCGCAGAGGCATGCTTACCCGCGACCGCGGTCGCGGGTAAGCATGGCACCCACAACGCCGAAGACGCTAGACACGTACGCGACGGCAGTCGCGGGTAAGCATGGGGCTGCGTCCGGAGCCCGTTCGCACCCGTCATCAGTCCCCCCCCAGGTCCAAAGGACCTGGGCCACCCGTCAGGTCCAAAGGACCTGGGCCGCCCGGGCGGTGAGAGAGAGCAGATGTTCGCAACGCAGGCCATTGTCATCATGTGCTTCCTGCCGCCGCTGAGCGCGCTGCAGAGCCCGGGCATCGACCTGCAGCTCGGCAGCCAGGTGCTCGAGGTGGGCGAGGCCGTGGACGCGCAGCTCGTCTGCACGAACATCGGCGTACCCACCAGTCCCGAGGCGACCGTGCCCGACGGGCTGGAACTGCGCCTGGCGCAACCCAACCCCAGCCAGTCCTCGATGGTCTCGATCGTCAACGGCCGGCGCAGCGAGCGCGTCAGCTACACGTACCACCTGCGCCTGACGGCGAGACAGGAGGGAACCTACGTCCTCGGCCCCGTGCGGGTTATGGCCGACGGGAGATCATACGAAACCGAGCCGGTCACGATCACCGTCCGGCGGACAACGCAAACCTCCGACTACGTGTTCGTCGAGCTGGACGTGCAGCCGCGGACGCTGTACGTCACCCAGTCCTGCACGGCCACCCTGCGGGTGGGCATCCGCGACCTGCAAATGCAGGGCCGGTACCTCGACGACATCAACCTCTTCCGCTCGGCCATGGACCAGCGGGCGTCGCAGTTCTCGATCTTCGGGAATGAGCCGGGCACTCAGCGGCAGGTCTGGCGGACGGATGCCGCCGGTGTCCGGCAGCGCTTCTCCGTACTGCAAGTCACCAAGACCGTGCGCGCGGATGAGCCGGGAACGGTGACCATCGGCCCGGTCTTCGTGAAGGTCGACTACCCCACCTCGCTGGGGCGCGGTTTCTTCGGCAGCTACGAGGTGCGCAACTCCCGGCGGGAGACCGCGCGGGCGGAGGCGATCAGCGTCACCGTCAAGGCGCCGCCGCTCGAGGGCCGGCCCGCCGGCTTCACGGGTGCCGTCGGGCGGTACACCCTCACCGCCGATGCCGCGCCCACGCGCCTCGAACAGGGGCGGCCACTCACTTTGACGTTAACCGTCCGCGGCACACCACTGGAGGGCATCGCGGGCCCCGACCTGGCCGCCCAGGCGGAACTTGCCAGCCGCTTCGATTTCACCACCGATGAGTTGGTGGGTTCCCTGGAGGGCAACGCCAAGGTGTTCCGTCGCGCGCTGTTTCCCAAACAGGCGGGCGAACAGGCAATCCCCCCACTGCGCTGGTCGTACTTCGACACCGACAGCGAACAGTATGTCTCGCTGACGACGGAACCGATCGCCATCGCCGTCGATCCGCCCGCGCCCGGCGGCCAGCCGGTGCCCCTGCTACCCCAAACGGGCGGCACGCCCCCGGGTGAGGAGGCCAAGCTGACGCTGGTGGCCGGGGGGATTTCTCCCAACTACGCGGACGTGAATGCCCTGCTGGCGTCCCACTCGTTCGCCTGGAGTCCGGCTTGGTCGGCGACGCTGCTTGCCTGCCCGATCGCGTGGCTGGGCGCCGCGGCCCTCGTGCGCTTCCGGACGCGCCTGCGCGCCGACGTGGGCTGGGCGCGACGGCGACGCGCGCTGCCTGCCGCCCGGCGGGCCTTGCGCGCCGCGGCACACGCCTCGGAGCCGGCGGCGTACCTGGCCGCGCTGGCCGACGTGCTCTGCAACTACGTGCTCGAACGCTTCGACCTGCCGCCGGGATATCGCGCCCCCAACGAAATACAAGCGTTGCTGACGGAACACGGCTATCCAGCAGCCTCGGCTGGGGCGGTCGCCCAGTTCCTGGAAAGCACCCAAGCGGCGCGCTACGCACCTGGCGCGGTGGACGCAACCACGTTGCGACAGGCTCACAACCAGGTCTGGCGCTGGGTCAAGCAGATGGAACGCGTGACGCGATGAGCAACAGCGATCGTCAACCCGGTTGGTCTCGCCTCACGGTATCGCCGACTGATGAGGCGACCGGGGTGGCATGCCCAAGCCGAAGGCGCCGGCATGCTCCGCCGGCAGCCCAGGGTGATACCAGGCAAAGAGATGGCGGCGCTGCGCTTGGCCATGCCACCCCCGTTCGAGCGCGAGTGCCGTCTCCGCGGCGAGTCGTGTCGTTGCGTACCGGGGCGATCCGAGCTCCGCTGGTCTGGTTCACGTTGCTGCTCGGCGTCGCCCCGACAACGGGAACCGCGGCGCCGCCCGGCGAACCAGCGCCGGCACCGGCACCCGTGGGCAGCGTGATCGCACCCAGCGAGGCAATCCCGCCGAACGAAGCAACGTCTCCCGGGCGCCCGATGACTCTCGCACCCGCCCGCAGCCCGGCCGACCTGGAGCAGGAGTTGCAGCAGGCCCTGGCCGACTTCGAGCAGGCACAAAGCCTGCACAGCAGCGACCCCGAGCGTGCCCGGCAGCTTTACCGGTCCGCCGCCCAGCGTTTTTCCACGGTGGTGGCGGCGGGCGTGGTCAACGGTCGGCTGGAGTACAATCTCGGCAACGCGCTGTTGCAGGCGGGCGACTTGGGCGGGGCGATCCTGCACTACCGGCGCGCCGAACGGTTGATCCCCGGTGACCCCCACCTCGACGATAACCTGTCGTGGGCGCGTTCGCGCTGCCTGACCACGATTCGTCCAACCTCCCAGGCGACGGTGCTGCGGAACCTGTGCTTCTGGCACTATGACTATTCGCTGGCGCGGCGGACGCAGGTCGCGCTGGGACTGTACGTTGCGGTCTGGGTGCTGCTGCTGCTGCGCGCGTTCTTCCGGCGGCGGCTGCTGTCCGTGGCGGCGGTCTTGTGCGCCGTCGGCGCGCTGTTGCTGGGCGGCTCGGCCGCGGTCACGCACCGAGCCGAGCGCGACACCCCCGCGGGCGTCGTCCGCGCGTTCGACGTGCCCGTGTACAAAGGCCCCGGCACCGGCTACCAGCGCCAGTTTGAGCAGCCGCTGCAACCCGGGGTCGAATTCACCTTGCGCGAACGGCGCGGGAACTGGTGGCGCGTCGAGCTGGCTGACGGTAACACAGGGTGGCTCGAGGCAACCACGGCCGAGCTGGTTCCACCTTCCCTTTGAGTAACGGGCACAAGCCCGGCTATGTCCTGCAGCGCCCCCGGGTGAGCCTAGGCGATCGTCCGTGTCCACGGGCTCACGCCCGCAACTCCAACGGGCGCCCAGCAGGTGAGTCAAGGCCGGCGACTTCGCTTGCGCCGGGAGCTTCCATGCACACCCCGCGTCGTGCCGCAGGGACCGCGCCCGGACCGGAGTCTGTTGGCGCGCTTGTGTACCGGAGTTAGACTCAAACCATGAGCGACCGCGGTCCGGGTGGGCCGGCGCAGGCGGGGTGGAACCCGGCGCCGGCGACCGACGCCGCGGCCGGCGGTTAGCGTGAACGAGCGTGCTTCGCTGCCCCTCAAGCCTGCGGCCTGCAACCCCTTGAGCTTGCGATGGGTGAGTATGCATCGGATTCTATGCCTCGGTGGTGTGCTTCTGGGAGGCGTAAGTGGAGCGTTCCCGCCGCAGTGGTCGGCGCGGGTCGTTGCGCCAGCGCACACACAAGGGCCCGCCTACCGACAGGCGATTGTACCTGAAGCGCGAAGTCAGCACCCCACGACGGAAGAACCGGGCCTCCAGCAGCAAACCCCGCGTTGCGAGAAGCACAGTCATGCTGCCGACGCGCGTGGCCGTCTGGCCGAGAATCAGTTGGACGCCGTCTTCGACCTGCTGCCGGGGACCAACTGGCGCTGGCCGGTCAAGGACCAGTCGGGCACCACGCGGCATCAGCAGGATTGGCTGGATGTTGAGGCCTGGTATCTGCTGGTGGAAGAGGCCCTGGCCCAGGTCGGGGAGGCCGCGGTGGAAGCGCTGCCCGAGTTCGTGGCCGCGCGCCAACTGACCGAGGAACGGCTTGCCGAGATCGCGCGACGAAGCGCGTGCGCGCCGGAGGATGTACGGCAGGCGCTGGCGGACTACCTGGCCGTCGCCGAACTGGTGAAGCGGCGTGAGCAGGCCGTGGAGGTCAGCGAGGCCGAAGCCCGTGCGTTCGTGGCAGCCACGCACGATGAGGTCACGATTCTGCTCTCCGAACTGCCGGCCGACGCGGTCGTGAGCGCGGCCGAGCAAGTTCCGGAGGATGAGTTGCAGCGCGTGTTTGAGGCGTACCGCGACCGGCCCTTCGACCCGGACAAGGGCCTGATCGGCTACACGATGGGCCCCGCGATCAAAGTGGAGTACATCGGCTTCGCGTTCCAGGACGTGGTTGATTCCCTCGCCCTGCCGGAGGGACAGACGCGCGCTGACGAGGCGCGCAAGCTGATCGACTTGGCCGTGGAGCAACTCGGGCGGTACCTGCGGGAGCCGTGGAAGGATGCCCAGACCGTTGACGGTTTCCAGGTCGCTCCGGAGGCGGTGCGGGCCAACGGCTACTGGGACGCGGTGGGCGCGTGGGCAAGGGAGCACGCGCGGATTCCCGTGCGTTGCGGGAAAACCGACTGGATGACGGCCACCTCGGTGCGTCTGGAAGCGCCGGAGCTGGGTCAGAAAGTGCGTCGCGCCGCCGACGGTCGGCAACTGAAGTTCCCGGATTTCGCCTTCGACGTGCAGGGGTTGGTTGAGGCGGGGACCGCGCGGTCGCCGGAGAGGGTGCTGGCGCTCCATGAGCCGGTGCCGGAGCCGATCGCGGCCTACGCCGCGGGCCGGCGGACGGACGCGTACTTCTACCGCGTGGTGGAGACACGGCCGGCCGGGGTGCCCAGTTCGTGGCACAAGGTGCGCCAGCACGTCGAGCGTGACGCCCGGCGGCTGCGGGCGTTGGGCAGGGCGAAGGCGGACGCGCAGCGGCTGGCGGAGGCCGCGCGGCAGCACGGGTTGCGGGCGGCCTACGAAGGGCTCCCCGAGCTGAGCACCAAGTACGGGGCGCCGGCCACGCCGCGGCGGCTGGGCCCGTTTACGCAGCGGGTGAAGCTGGGTCTGCAGCGGGCGGGCATGCTGGAGCAGGCGTCGCTGCCACCGCGGCTGGAGAGTTTCCGGAACGCGGAGCCGCTGGCGCGGGCGGCCTTCGCGCTGGTCGCAGACGGAAGCATCGGCGCGGGGGCGCCGGCAAAGACGGACCCCGTCGGTACGCCAAACGGCGTCGACGGGCGGCCTGCCGACTCGGTACCGCTGCCCCAGGCACCGCGCGCGGTAGCGGCGGTCGGCCTCGAGGATGACCTGGCCTGGGTGGTGATCGAGTTGGTGGAGTACAGACCGCTGCCGCTGGAGGCAGCGCCGGACTTGCGGTATATCAGGGACCTGCTGCGGATCGAGAGGCAGGCGGAGGTCCGTCGGCAGTTGTTGTCGCGGGAGGAAGTGAAACGGCGGGCGGTGGAGCAGCGGACGCCGTAGGGGCGCTCCGAGACTCCCCAGCACACTCCCTTCCGATTCAGGGACGTGCGGTTTGGCGTGTCTCGGTCGCGGGAATTGCTTGGACGCACCAGGGAGGCGTCATCGCCTTTGCCGCCCTCGCCCCTACCCCTCTCTCGCGGGGAGAGGGGCTCAGATGCCGCACGCCCGGCGCTGCGTGCGGTGGATGAGGGCGTGGCGGCGACGCCGTGCACGTACTCAGGGAGGGACTGGCGGAGGTCAAGCCACTGCGGCATCTCCCCTCACCCTACCCTCTCCCCCGAGGGGGAGAGGGGTTTGGTCAGGCGTTCTCCGGGGCTGTTGGCGCGGCAGGAGCGGCACGTGCGACCAGCAACGATCGGCATCATCGGCGGGACGGGACTGGGCGAACTGCTGTTGAAGCAGGCGGGCGGGGAGGCGCTGACGATCGACACGCCTTTCGGGGCTCCGAGCGGGCCGATCGTGCGGGGGTCGTGGGCGGGCGCGGAGGTGGCGTTTCTGCCCCGTCATGGACCGCGGCACACGCTTAACCCATCAGTCGTTCCCTACCGTGCCAACATCTGGGCACTGAAGCAGCTTGGGGTGACGACCGTTATTGCCAGCGGCGCCGCGGGCAGTCTGCGCCAGGAGATGCATCCGGGCGAACTGGTCGTCTGTGATCAGGTGATCGACAGGACGTTCCGCCGGGAGAGTACGTTCTTCGAGGCAGGCCCGGTGGTGCACGTGGCGTTCGCCGACCCATTCTGCCCGCGCCTGCGGCAGGCGTTGCTGCGGGCGGCCCAGCAGGTGCAGACGCCCGTGCATGATCGGGGCACGTACATCTGCATCGAGGGTCCGCAGTTTTCCACGCGGGCCGAGGCTCACCTGCACCGGCAATGGGCCGGTGACCTGGTGGGCATGACCTGCCTGCCGGAGGCCAAGCTCGCCCGGGAGGCGGAGATGTGCTACGCGCTGATCGCGCTGGCGACGGATTACGACTGCTGGCGCCCCGCGCCGCCGGGCGGGCATGACGAGCTCGTCAAGGAAGTGCTGGCGAATCTGCAGCGCGGCAGCGAGGCGGCGGCCGAACTGATCCGGGTGACGCTCGCGTTGCTGCCGGCGGAAGCAGGCGGTTGCGGCTGCGGGACCGCGCTTGACCTGGCCGTCTGGTCGGACCTGAGCGCCACCGAGGCGGCCACCCGCACCCGGCTGGCTCCGCTGCTGGCGCGTTTCGAGGCGGCTCGTGCCGGAAAGTGAGGGCTCCCATGGAGCGGGCGCCGGTGACCGACGGCAGGGGGGTACGCGCGCGTCGCGCGGTGCTGGCGGCGTTGCTCGTGTGGCCGCTGGTGGGAGTTCGGGCGCAAGAGCCGGCGGCACCGGGGCAGGAAGTGCCGCTGGACGTGCGGGCGGACGCCACGTACTCGGATGTGTACCTCGATGACAGCCTGGAGGCTGCGGACGCTCTCGCACGGGTCGAGCAGCTTGTCAGCCGCGGGCGGTGGACGGAGGCCGCCCGGCTGCTTCAGCAGGCAGCGGACGGCGCCGAGCGCAAGGTGACGCGGCTGGAGCCAGGTCGTTACGCCGGCACGCGTCTGTGTGTGGCCGACCGGATCGCGGACTTTCCGCCCGCCGGCATCGAGGCATATCGGGTGCTCTACGAGCGTCGCGCGGAGGAAGCGGCGGAGGCCGCCTGGGCGGCCCGTGACCTGCCCGCGTTGTTGACGGTCTTCGAGCGCTATTTCTGCACCGCGCGGGCGGGCACCCTGGCCGAGCCGATGGCGCAGCTCGCGCTGGAGGCGGGGCGGCTGCCGGTGGCACAGGCCGTGTGCCGACGGGTGCTGGCGCGTCATCCCGACCGGGAGCGGCTGGGGCAGCGCTACCGGGCGTTGCTGGCGTTGCTGGAGGCCCTTTCCGGGAGCCGGGCGACGCTGGCGGCCGACTTGGGCAACGTGGAGCTTCCCTGGCTGGGGCAACCGCGGGCCTTGCGGGAGATTCTGCGGGAGTTGCCCAGCGGGTTTCCAGTATCGGCGGGGGAGGCCGCCGCTGGCGACTGGCCGGTCTTCGGCGGCAACCCAGCCCGCAACCGGGTCGGCTCCTGCCGCGTAGAACGGCCGGGCCTGCTGTGGCGGTGCCAACCATTTGACACCGGCCCGCGGGAAGTAATGGAAAGCGACACGGAGGGGCCGGCGTTCCCGTTTGAGGTGCCCGCCCAGTTCACGCTGAACCCGGTGGCGGCCGGTGAGCTGGTGTTCGTGCAGTACCGACGGGAAGTGGCGGCCGTGCAGCGCCGGAGCGGGGCGACGGCCTGGCGCTTCAATCCCGATCCCCAGCCGACCTACGCAGTGGATGATTTCGACCTGCAAGTGCCGCGCTGGTACGCGGTTACGGTGGCCGGGGGGGACGTGGTGGCCTCGCTGCCGGGAGAAGCCACGTTCTACCAGCCGACGCTGGCCCGCGTTTCGCAGGTGGTCTGCCTCGATGCCCTCACCGGAGCGGTCCGCTGGCGCACGCTGCCGCCCGCCGTGGGCATGCCCGCGGACGAGTTCGGCTTCGATGCGAGCCCGCTGGTCGAGCAGGACTACGTGTACGTCGTCGGGCGGCGCCGGCGCTCGTTCGGGTTTGAGGATGCCTACCTCTGTGCCCTCAATGCCCGGGATGGCAGCGTGCGGTTCACGACGTACCTGGCCGGGGCATCGGTGGGGACGTTCGGGGCCCGGCGGGCGACGCTGTCGCCACCGGCGCTTGAGGGCGACACGGTCTACGTGTGCACGAACCTCGGGGCGGTGGCGGCCGTGCACGCGCTGACGGGCAGCGTGCAATGGGTACGGCTCTACGAGCGCACCGCGCGGGATCCGTATGCCGATCCGGTGGGAAGCCTGCGCCGCGGGCGTTCGTGGCATTATCACCCGGTGATCTGGGCGGCGGACCGGCTGGTGGTGTTTCCGCTGGATGCGGCGGAGGTACTCGTGGTCAATCCCGTGGACGGCCGATCGCTACAGCGCCTCCCGGCCGGCGTCCTGGGCGACTTGCAGACGATCGCAGGTGTGCGCGGCGGGTTGCTTTACGGAGCGGGGCAAGAGGCGGTGGCGTATGACCTCATCCAGGGTGAAGTGGCGTGGCGCGTGCCGCTGTCCGCGGACGGGGAGTTGCGGGGGCGGTGTGCGCTGACCGATGAGGCGCTGCTGGTGCCCACGCGGGCGGGGATCGGCAGCTTCGGTCTGGCCAAAGGAGAGCGGCGGGACACGCCCTGGCCGGCCGACGAAGAGGGTGCCAACTTGTTGGCATTGCCGGACCTGCTCCTGGCGGCGGGTCCGAGCACGTTGAGTGCGTACGTGCGCAAGGAGGAGCTGTACGACGGGCTGCGTCGCAAGCTTGCGCAGGCACCCGATGACCCGGTCCCCGCACTGGAGCTGCTGGAGGTGGCGTTGCGTGGGGAGGAGTTCAACGAGGCCGGCGCAGCGCTGGAGGAGGCCGCCCGACGCCTGGGCCGCACGAGCGGAGTCCCCGACGCGGCCCTGCGGCAACGGCTCTTCGATGACGTGCTGGCGCTGGCAGCGCGTCTGGCAGGCGCGGCGGCGCTTACGCCGACGGTCCTCGACACCCTGTACGAGCATGCCGCCCGCGGCGCGCCCGATCCGACCGCCCATGTGCGCTATCGCCTGGTCTTCGCGGAGCTGTTCGCCCGCGTGGGTCAGCCCGAGCGTGCCCTGCGTCTTTATCAACAGATACTGCTGGACCGATCGCTGCGTGACCTGCCGGTGCCGGTGGAGCGTGGTAGCGCGCGCCGGCGCGGGTCCGGTCCGGAAGCGGCGAGCACAGTAGCCTGGGTGGAGGCCCAGAAACGGATTGAGGCGCTGCTGGAGCAGCACGGGCGGTCGCTCTACGAGCCTTACGAAGGCGAGGCACAGCGTCTGCTCGAGGAGGGGTCGGCTACGAAGAACCCTGAGCCGTTGCGGCGGCTGGTGGAAGCCTACCCGCACGCGCGAGCCGCTCCGCTGGGGTGGGTGCGCTTGGGGGACCTGTTGCTGGCGCGTCAGGAGCCGGAAGAGGCGGCCCGCTGTTACGCGGCCGTCTATCATCGCTATCCCGACAATGCCGCGGAGCCGGGCCTGTTGCGCCGCATTGCCGAGGCGTACGTGCGCGCGGGCAAGCTGGAGCACGCCTACCGCTGGCTGACGCGGGCGGCCTGGGAGTACCCCACGGAACGCATCGAGGTCGACGGCCGAAAGCTGACGTTCGAGCAGTATCGGGACCAACTGGGGGAAGTCCCGGCCTGCTTCGAGCCGAGCCGCCCCGCCATCACCCTGCCGCTCGGCGAACCGTACCGGCGCGACTTCGACGGGCCCGCCTGGTTGCTGGTGCCATACTTCCTCGAACAGCCCGGCTGCCGCTGGTTGCGCTTCTTTGTCTATCACGCGGGTGGCATCCGGGCGTTTGCGAGCGACACGGGGGCGGAAGTCTGGGCGGCGCCGGCGCCGGTGCGCACCAACGCGGAACTGTTGGTGGTCACCGATGCTGCGGCCGTGTTCACCACCGCGCATGAGGTCTTCGCCCTGGACCCGGCGAGCGGGGCACGCCGGTGGACCCAGGGTCGGTATCCGCCGCAGTTCCAGGCACCGGAGGCGGACTGGGAGGACGAAGCGCCGCTGCGCACCTACGCCCTGCGTCGCGATCGTCTGGTGACCGCTCGGGATGACGGGACGGTAACCTGTATTGCGCTGGAGAACGGGGAGGAGGTGTGGTCGGTTGTGCAGACGCCGGCGCCCGCGGGTCCGTTGCGGTGCAGCGATGCCTGGGTGGTGTATTGTGCCTATCGTCGCCCCCCGTCGGGAGCGGAGGCCGGCGAAGCCGGCGTGCCGGTGCTGTATCTGGTGGACGCCCTCACGGGGCGGGCAGTGGACAGCATTCTCCTCGATGAGCGGAACCCGGTCGAGGATTTGTTTGTGACCCTCGATGAGCAGATCCTGGTGGTCAGCGCCCAGGCGGTTACCGCCTACGATGCGACCACGCGTCGCCGGTTGTGGCACATCGCGGTACGCGATCGGTTCCCGACGGCCGCCCTGCGCGTGGATATTGACGCTCTGTATCTGACGCCCGACGGCCGGCGCCTGGAAAAACGCAGCCTGGAGAACGGGGAAACGATCTGGGTGAGCGGAGTCATCGCCCGGGACCGCGACGAGATTACCTCGGTTCAGTTGCAGGACCGCAACGTGATCGTGGGCACGCCGCGCAGCGTATCCGCGCTGGACGCGGTGACCGGCATGACGCTGTGGGAGGGTTTGGCGCCGGACGACGCGAACTTCATGCACTGTTCACTTACGGACAGTTGCGCGCTGGCGGTGCATGTTCCCGAGCGGCGCGAGGGCGGGCCGGCCGCGGCGTACTTCTACGAACTGCGCGGGGGCAGCGGGGTCATTCCGCGCCAGGGCGGATACCTGCCCCTCGGCGAACTGGAAGGCGTGCGGGCCGTGCTGCCCGGCGACAATGCACTCATCATCCAAGCCGGCTCGAGTGTCCGCGGGTGGGGGCACCGCTGACCACCCGGCGAGCCGCAGGCTTCAGCCCCCGCGCATTTCTGCCGGACGCGTGTACGACGCGGCTGCGCGGGACTGCCAGACGGAATCCGAGAGTACCACGGTGTCCCTCCCGGCCTGGCCCCTCCGGGCGAGAGGGGAGAAGAGGAGAGTAGCCCCACGTCCAGGGCCTGCAAGAAGATTTCGCGCCAGGCTTTAACAGGTTGCATTTAAGTTCAAGTGGCTGCCATACTTACATCTCCAACGCCTGTTCAAGAACATGGAGGTGCAGTATGGACAGCCACGTATGGCGGGTAGTGTACGAGAATCTGCGT
>JAKQDH010000205.1 GCA_029558835.1 Planctomycetota bacterium
AACACGCATCAGTTCTGCTGGCCCGAAAAAGAGCTGGTTGAGTTCATCCGCGACCTTGGTTTCAAGATCGCCAACCGCAGCTATATCGAGGACACGAACCTGCTGCTCGAGGTACTGAAATGAGCCGATGCGCACTGGTCACCTATGCGGATCTCGAGGCGTTGAGCCGGCGCACGTTCACGTCCGCGGAGCGGTCCAGCCTGACGAGCCTCATCACGGGCGTGGAGGACTACGTGGCGGCCAACTGCCTAGACTGGACGTATGAGGCGGCCGGCACGTCGCACGACTACGACGGCTCGGGCGGCGACACGCTGATGCTGGGCCGCTGGTGTGCCAACCTGACGGCCATCGATGACGACGGCAGCACCATCGCCACCACCGACGTGCTGAACCGGGGCTACGCCATCCGGTACAAGGACCAGACGTTCCGCGAGGATTACGACAACATCACGGTGACCGGGACGTGGGGCTGGCAGGCGGCCGCGAACGCGCCGGACGATTTCGTGCACATGGTGAAGCTGATCTGCCTGGATGCGCTGACGGCGCACTTTGACCGGGAGGAAAAGTCGGTATCCATTGGCGGGGTGAGCCAAACATTCGATTGGGGGAAGATCACCCGGGACCACCGTATCCGGTCAATTTGGCTGAAATACACGGGGGTGATCTGCCTGTGAGCCGACGATTCCGCGACAGCTATACGGTGTACCGCAAGACGGCCTCCACGGCCACGACGGGGGAGGTCACGTACACCGAGGCGGCCGTGGTCACGGATGGGCTTGGGCTGTGCTTCAACAAAGGCGAGGCGTTCGGCTGGCGTGATGACCGGGGCCGGGTGACGGGCACGTGGCGGCTCATCACCGACTGCGCCCACGACATCCAGGAGAACGACAGGGTGCTTGTGGGGACGCGGTATTTTACCGTGATCTCTGTTGAGGATAACGACATGCGGTTCCAGACGGTGGTGCTCGATGCCTTATGACGTGATCGGCGTACGTATTATGCTGGATGATCCCGCCATCAAGCGGCTCGGCGAAGCTACGGCCAGGGACATGGTGGAGAGCGCCGCGCAGATTATCGTGGCCGACGCCAAGGGTAGCTTTACCGGAGGCGGCGGCGAGTACGGCGAGCCGGCCAAGGGTAACGAGTATCCGAAGGGTGTCAACGGTGACATCGTGCACGTGGCGTCGGCACCCGGCCAGCCACCGGCGGTGGACACGGGGCGCCTGCGGGCCAACCTGGACATGGTGATGATGCCGGGCGAGCCGCGGGCGCTGATCGGCACCCCGGTGGACTACGCGCCGTTCCTCGAGTTCGGCACCAGCCGGATGAAGCCGCGCCCGCTGTGGCGCACGGTGATCTACCGCTATCATGGCAATAACAACCTGGCGTACAAGGCGGCGCGGCACTTGAAGGCCCGCGGGAGGTTGCGCTGATGGCGTCCGACTACGACAACATATACATCGCCATCCGCAACGCGCTGGTGAACAACGCCGACGTGGCGGCGGCCGTTGGGAGCCGGGTGTACAACCTGTGGCGCACCGGCACGGCCAGCACCTACCCGCGCATCAACATCGGCTACATCAGCGACACGGTGAACGAAAACGACATCCGGCAGCAGTTGTGGCAGATCAGCAT
>JAKQDH010000207.1 GCA_029558835.1 Planctomycetota bacterium
GCCCTGAAGACGCAGAACGAGTTCCGGACGATGATCATCGTCGCCGACGGCCGCACGCACTGCAGCAACGGCGACAACACCGCCGACGGCGTATTCAATCGAATCATCGCCAAGAACGTGACCCGTATGCCGATCAACACGATCTACACAGGCCCAATGAGCGGCGAGGACTGGACCATCGGCAAACCGCTCCTTGAGCGGCTCGCGCGTGCGACGAACGGGAAGTTCAAGATCGCAAGATAACGGTGGGTCCGGTTTCGCGGGCGGGAACCCCGCCTCCGGGTGCGGCCCGGGAGCGGGGGGTCTCTTTGTTCAGGGGCGGCCGGACGCCGGTGGCGGCGGTCCGGCGTGGGGAAGCCCCGGGCAGAGAACCCGCCGTCGGCCGGAAGATTACGACATTTAAACCCTAAAAACCGAGATTTCATGCTACAACATGTGATGTTGCACGTCGTGTAGGATGCCGGACCTACCGCGCAAAGCACGGCGAGTCCTCGCGCAGGGACGCGAATAACCTGGTGGCGCGAGGCTCCGCGGCTTCCGCGCGGGTGCCTGGAACGCGCAACGGGTGTGGCTTGCGCGGGCGTCCGTGCGGGGCGGCGTGGTGCGCGGAAATTACATGCTGGAGGTTGGCCATGAAAGTCCTCGCGGTCGTACTCCTCGCGCTGGGCATCTGCATGCTGCCCGGACACCTCGGCTGGAGCGCGGCAGCCACCGTGGGAGGGGATGTCGCATTCCTGGATCTCCCCGACGGCTTCGGCGTGACCGGGGAAGACGAAATCGAACCTGAGATCATCGAGTTTTACACCGATGACTACGAGGGCGATGCCTTTTTCTTCTGCCTGGACCGCTCGTGGTCCATGACCCTGCCGGCCGCCAGCGGCGAGTCGAAGTACGCGGTCATGAAGCGCGAGGTGGTCCGCGCGCTGCAGGGCCTGACGGCGCGGTCGGTCGTCTCGGTCGTCTTCTACAACGTGGACCTGGATCCTTTGACGTACGGCGATCCGCCCATCAAGATGGAGGCCGGAGCCAAGGCGCAGCTCATCAGCCGCATCACCGGGACTCCGAGCAGCAACGGCTCGTGCATGTTCCGCGGGGCCGAGAAGCTCCTGCGAATCGCCCTGAAGACGCAGAACGAGTTCCGGACGATGATCATCGTCGCCGACGGCCGCACGCACTGCAGCAACGGCGACAACAC
>JAKQDH010000213.1 GCA_029558835.1 Planctomycetota bacterium
CTTCGGGTCGTGGATGGCGTGAAGCTGTCCGCGCTGGATTGGACGGGGGCTGGAGTCGCGCTACTGGGCATGTCAATCATTGTGCTGGGCTGGCACGACAAGGCATAGCGTACGATTTTTTCCGTTTCGTGAGCTGACCCCTCCTTGCTCAACTGTTGGCGCACCACGTCGCAGTTACCCCGGTGCTGCAGGAAACGCTCCCGCAGCCATGCTTCATGACCGCCCAGCACGCTATCGCGCTGCGGCTGCCGGTAGGGCACCGGCCCGCCCGCGTTCAGATAGCGCCGCACCGTGTTGCGCGCGATGCCCAACGTCCTCGCGATCCGCTTCGCGCCCCACCCTGACTGCCCCAACCGAACGATCGTCGTGACCGCCTCCGGCTCCAACATCTCCCGCACTCCGCAAACCAGACGGCGTACAGGATTCACCTCGATGTGCTTCGTTTCCAACAGTCGCCTCCTTGCGAACGAGGGGGGCAGTTCCTCGTGTCGCTAGGGGGGCAATTTACGGTGTCGCCTGACAACGCAAGCCGGGCACCGCCCCCCGAGGCTGCGTCATCGCACGTTCGATGCCATGCAGGCTGATCCAAATGAATCAACACCTTAGCCCGCACGACCGGTCTCATCACCGTCGCATCTGTTGCATCCCGCACGCGACAGGTGTCGCCCCCGCTGCGACAGTCGTCCGCCGCACGAAGCGCCCCAGGCGCTCTGCCGGACCGTACCCAGCCCAGACCAAACAGTTGTTTTTATTGCCTTTTCCAGGAGTAACAAAAACCTGCAGCCGCAGTGGCACCGAAGTTGCAATGCAAGCCCCAGACGCAGTGGCAAGGCGGGGCGAGCACGGACAGCACGGCCACCCCCGCTTCCCGACCACGGCGCGACCAGACGACCCAATCGACGAGGAGGCTTTGCAGCGATGGAAGCGACAAGCGAGCAACTGCTGTGGATGTACGAAAAGATGATCGAGATCCGGGAGTACGAGGAGACCATGGCCCGGGTCTATCTCGAGGCCAAGCTCCCGCCGAAGATCCAGAAGGGCCTGGCCTTCGACATCGGCGCCGGCCCGGTGCCCGGCGAGATGCACCTGGCTGCCGGCCAGGAACCGGTGGCGGTCGGCGTGTGCGCCCACCTGCGCCGCGACGACACCGTGGTCGGCGCCCACCGCCCGCACCACTTCGCCATCGCCAAGGATGTCGACCTGAACGCGATGACCGCCGAGATGTACGGCAAGGCCACCGGCCTGGGCCGCGGCAAGGGCGGCCACATGCACCTGTTCGACCCGGCGGTGAAGTTCTCCTGCAGC
>JAKQDH010000217.1 GCA_029558835.1 Planctomycetota bacterium
GAGGCGCTGTTCTCTCAGACGTCGGGGCAGGCACCGCCGGTGCGACCGGTGATCTTGACTGGCTTCTCGGGGAAGCAGGACAGATAGACCGTGTCGACGCCGGGGCATTCCGGTTCCGTCTCGATCGTACCGCGGAGGCCGTGGTAACACTCGCCGAAGATACCACAGGCTGCACCGAGTGACTCACAGCCGAGCGGGCTACGGCCCCTGCGGGCCGCCGCGCTCGCCTGTGACTAACTTCGGGGATGGTATCAGGGTTGGACGCGCTGGCCGCGGCGGGGCTGTCGCGGCTCGCGAGGCTCCCGGGCCACAGGCGCGTGAACCTTCGGCAGCACATCCAAGGCTCGCCCCCCAGAAGCCAGCCGCGCACGTCGGTGCTCACCGGGGGCGTCCGTTCCGTGGGATGGGTTCCGAGCGCGCGGGTCGCGCGCCGGCTCACTCCGGCGCCCCCGTGAAAGCCAGGTTGAACTCAGCGAAGTCGGCCAGGTCCACGTCCAGGTCGCCATCAAGGTCGGCCTGCGCGAACTCATCAGGACCGCAGCCCGGCGGCGGAGTGATCACGTTTGGCCCGGCCAGGCAAGCAGCGAAGACATCGAAATCCTCAACGTCGACGTCGGCATCACCGTTGAGGTCGCCCGGGATCCAGCAGGCGGGCAGCATGCCCCAGAACTCGATGTCATCGACGTTCCAGCCTGACATGCGGCTGACCATGGGATGCGTCTGATAGCACCAGCGAACCTGAACGGCCGGCTGCCCGTCGGCGACGTCGGAGATGTCGTAGGCCCACGCGTACCACTGGTTGTCGGTGTATACCCACAGCCCGTTGCACCAAAACTCGTGCCAGTTGACGCCGTCATTCGTAACTTCGACCCACGCCCGGGCCTGGATCATGGCGTCGATGTTCAGCCAGCGCTGGAAGCTCAAGCTGACGTCTGTGACCCCGGTGAAGTCCAGCGCCGGGGTAGTCACGCAACAAACGCCGCTGGGATGAAAACCGTAGTCGCCTTCGAGGTTTACACCCAGGACGTTCACGCCGGTGGCGCCGCGGTCGGGGTCAGGCCAGCCCCAATCCGTGCCACCCTGGCCGGTCGGCTGACCGAACTCCCACTCACAATCCTTGCTCCAGCCCGAGTCCTCATCGAGCGGCTCGAAGTACACCAGGCTCGGCAATCCGACCGTCAACGCGATCACGGCGACCTGGGATTCGCCACCCTCGGGTGGCGCGCCGCCGTCACGGGCCACGAAACGGAAGCCATCCGGACCCTGATAGTAGGGATCGGGATCGTACGTGAGCCAGTCTCCGTCGTCAGCGAGCGCGTGCGGCACGCCCGTAATGACACCACAGTGGGGATCGAGCAGGGTCCCGTGGACAGGCAGTGTGGTGATGACGTATGCCAGCGTTCCCGGCGGATCCGGAAGCCCATCGTCACGGGCTCTCAGGTGCACGGTGAGCGCTGTGTTCACGTCGGTTGCACGGTCGTCGTCCCAAGCCTGGGGAGGCCGTGGGCTGCACACCGCCAGCGCCATATTGACCGCCGCCAGCGCGTCGATCATGCCCCAACCGCAGTCGTTGTCTTCGCCCGGGTCGCCGAGGTCGACCGCCGTGTCGTACAGGATCTGCTTGACTTCGTTGACCGTCAGACACGGACAGGCCTCCAGCATGAGTGCTACCACGCCGTTCACGTGCGGCGAGGCCATGGAGGTACCACTGGCGTACATGTACTCGCCGCCGGGAATCGACGAGCGCACCAGGACGCCGGGCGCCGCGACCTCCGGTTTGATCGCCGGCTCGCCGCTGGGCGTGCAGTAGGTTGGTCCACGTGCCGAGAAGAAGGCGACGGGCCACCCGGGCGTGTTGGCATCCACGGCTCCTATGGCGCAGGTGTTGTAGTCGTCACGGGCGCGATCCGCCGGGCGGGCGGGACCTGCGTCGCCATCGTTTCCGGCTGAGAACAGCATCACAATCCCGGCGGCCTCGCAGGTGTCGATGAAGCTCCAGAACAGTCCATCGCACGGGTCCACGTCGGCGTTCCCCAGACCCCAGGAGTTGGAGCAGACCGCCGGAACGTCCCAGAACGTGTTCGGGTCACCATCCGGATCGACGATCCACTCCAGGCAGCGGATGCTGTTGTCGACGAACTGCCCGGTGCTGGAGGCCAGGTTGCACGCCGAGATCCACAGCGCGCCCGGGGCGACCCCGATCGGATCACCGGGCGCCCCTCCGCAGACGGTCCCCATCGTGTGCGTGCCGTGGCCGTAGAGATCTTGCGGGAAGAGAGTCCCGAACAGTGTATCATGCCACGCCCATTCCGGATGACCAGCATAGCGCGGATCGGCCACTGAAGCCCAGCGGTCAGCCAGCGCCGGGTGGTTGCCGTCCACCCCGCTGTCGATGGTTGCCACCGTTACGCCAGCGCCGGTAATGCCCATGTCCCAGACGGCCGGCGCATTGATGGCCACCAAGCCGGGCTCGGGAGTGCGCGTGGGCGGCCCGCTCTCGGCAACCTCAACCGGTGTGATAGGCTGGATCGGGTAGTTGACGTAGACGGTTTCCACGTCCGGGCGCTCCGCGAGCCGCCGCAGCTCCGCCGCCGGGGCGTCGACGCGTAAGGCGTTGACGAGCCAGAGAGCCTCGAAGCGCTCGATTCGACCGGCTTGTTGCAGTGCCGCAAGCTCGTCACGCAGTGCCGTTTGCGTGGTGCGCGCCTTGTCCAGCAGCGCGCGCACGACGGTCTCATGCCGCACCGACCGCCCGACGTCATCTGCGCGGAGTTGAGCGTCCAGGGCGCCCACGTCGATACGATCCTTGAGGAAGACCAGCGCGCTGATCACTTCGTCACCGGCGGCCTGAGACAGGACTTGCTGCAAGCCCGGATCAATAGTCCCCGCGTGCGCAGATGCACCAGCAAGGAGACCGCACGCTACGATGCCCAGCACGCGCGCCCTCTGTACCGCTTTCCACATTGTCCTCCTCCTTCCCGCGTCCGTGTGACGTGCGACGGGACGTGCAACGCCCATCCAACCACGGAGAAGGTCTGTGCAGACCTCCACACGCCTCGTCCTGCAGGCGGCCCCGCCGACGCTCCGGCGATGTGCGTGCCCGGCGGGTCGCCGGATACCAGCGCTTCCATCGTACCTGTCGGCGGCACGTGCGGGCAAGAAGGAAGCCTCACCCCGGCGTGCGGCCGACAAATCCTGACAACTCGGCGTGCCCGGGTGTCTGTCCGCCGTCACCCGCTGCGGTGTGTGTGGGACCACGGCCCTTCGATGCGCTGGTCGTCCCTGTCGTTTGCGGTGACCGCAGTGTACCTGATCCGGCGCAGCCCGCCGCCCGACGACGTCTTCCGCGTCGGTCGGGCGGTTCCTCTGGGTAACTGACCAGGACCTGGCCGTGGAACGACGATCCTCTAGCCCTAAAACAAGCGTATGTGGAGGGCCTTTTCGCCGGCCGGCGCACCGCGGCGCGCGGGCGCACGCCGGCACCGACGGCTCCCGGCGCGGGGCCTGGCAGTGAAGACTCGGTTCTCAGGTTTGCCATGCCACCTCCCGTAGGTCATCCCGGACGGCCGCCATGAACCGGGACCTCCATATCCCGGCATCGGTTATCTACTTCAACACCGCAGCGGGCGGTTCAGCGTTGCACCAGGACAGGCGGATGGGGTAAGGGCGTCCACGCCGCGCAGGGCAGCCGCTGCTCGACACTGCGTGCAGAGGCACGCCAAGCGCAGGCAACTCTTACCGGCGTCGTAGCGCCCTGCGTGCGCCGGCGGAGGACGACAGCGGCAACGCCGAGTACGACCCACCCGAGCATGGTTGGTTCAGGAACCGAGGCAAAACGGAAGCTAGCGCTCTTGGTCGTTTGTGTGCCTGAGTCGACAGCCGCCCATCCTATCGGCGTTGTACTCAGCGCACCGAGGAAGAAGCTACCCCCTCCGCCAAAGGTGTTCTGACCTATGACGCCGCCATTCAGATCGTAGAGCGACAGCGTCGTGGTTCCGGGAAAGAGAGTGCCTACGGCGCGGGCCGACGAGCTCCGCAGTGATCCAGTTGCGTGGGTGGTAGGGATACGAGTCCGCCTCCAGACTGTGCCCCAGGACACTCCCGGAAATCCCGAGCACGGGTCGCGGTGACGAAAACGTCGCCCCCTGGTCGGTGTAGTTGAACTCCGGCGTGATGAGCGCCCCCGCGTAGCTCGGGCTCCCGTCCGGAAGCGTCTCGAAGTCGATGACCTGCAAACCCTCACCGACGGCGGTCACGAAGCCCGGGTAGTCGTTCACATACCACACTACGTCGGCGCGCGCCGCCGGCGTCCGCGCCGCCCCCAGTACCACCACGCCCGCCATCGCCAGCGTCCATGCCGCGCCGCCCGCTCCGAAACCCCGCGCCGCTCCCCTTGTGACCCGCCCGTGTCCGCACATGCCGAGTGTTCCTGCAGCTCGGAACTGCACCGCGTCCGCATATGTTACACCGACACCAACCGTCCTGCCAACTCGCAAAGTGCGACTTTGCGCTGGCCCTCGACCCCGCCCCATCGTCCGGGCAGTCTCTCACCTCGCCCAGACCAACACGGACACCCGCAATGCCGTTCGCGTCGCGCTCGATTCCTGAAAAGCGAACCCGCTGCTGATTTTCGCGACGTGACCGCGTCCGGCGGGCGTGTCGATGTCGAAGTCAGCGCGATTCGCGACCCATACGTTGCCGTCGAAGTCAACGGCCGTGCAACGCTGCTCGATGGGCGCCGCGTTCTTCTATCTCTGGATCAGCAGGAAGCGTCGCAAGGAGGCCTTCCGGGTGCCCATTCGCCCCCACGCGTTGGAGTGCGAGCTGTACGTGGACGTGTGGTGCCCCGCCGCCGATGGTACCGTGCGTGACTGGGCCCCGGCGGTTCCGGCGAGTCGCAAGACACGCGTTCATCCGACGGGGCGGGAGGACGTGAGGCTATTCGGCCATGTATCGGCCGCGCTGCAAGAAACTCAACCCGCCAAGTGCACCATCAGCGCTTTCTGCGCGTGCAGCCGGTTCTCCGCCTGATCGAAGATGGCGGAGTTGGGCAGGCGCGAGGTGGCGTAGTCGATTTCGTCTCCATAGTGGGCGGGCAGGCAGTGCAGGATAACGGCCTGGCGGTCCGCCCGCTTCATTGTTTCCGCGTCAATACGGTAATCCTTGAAGATGCGCTTGCGTTCAGCGGCTTCTGCCTCCTGGCCCATGGATGCCCAGACGTCCGTGTACAGGACATCGGCGCCCCGGCAGGCGTTCAGATCGTGGGTGGTGCTGATGCGGGCACCGGTTTGGGCACCGATCTGCTCCGCCTGCTTGCACACCGCGGCCTTCGGTTCGTAGGCCGGCGGGGTAATGACAGTGAAGTTCATCCCCAGCAGGGCGGCCCCGAACATCAGCGAGTGGGCGACGTTGTTGCCGTCGCCGATGAAGCAGCCGTGCAGGCCGGCGAGCTTGCCCTTCCGGGCGCGGATCGTCTGAAAATCGGCCAGGGCCTGGCACGGATGTTCGAAGTCGCTCAAGGCATTGATGACCGGCACGGTCGCGTGCTTCGCCAGCTCCACCACGATCTCATGGCCGAAGACGCGGGCCATGATGAGATCGACGTAACGTGACAGCGTCTTGGCGATGTCCTCAGTGGTCTCGCGAGCGCCGAGCTGAATGTCGGTGGGGGCGAGGTAGATGGCGTGCCCGCCGAGTTGCGTCATGCCCGTCTCGAACGACACGCGGGTGCGCAGCGACGGTTTCTGGAAGATCATGGCCAGCGTCTTATCGCGCAGGGGCAGATCCTTGCCCCGCGGTTGCTTCTTCAACGCGTCGGCCGTGTCGAGAATGGCCGTGATCTCCTCGGCCGAGCAGTCCAACATCGAGAGAAAGTGACGAACCTTCAGGTTGACGCCCACGTTCGTTGACTCCGTAAGCCGGTAAAAACCCAAGCAGATTGTCGATTCGCTATTCCCGGGTGAAGTGGCTCGCGCCTCTCCTCCAATCGAGAATCTGCAATTGACATTCCGGCGGGCAGAGCCCGCCCTACCTCGGCGATTCAGCATTCATGCCAGTACCCTTGCCAGACGTTCCAGCGCCCAGTCGAGCTCCTCTTTGCTGATGCACAGCGGCGGGGCGAGGCGGATCACCTGCTCGTGGGTGTCCTTGCAGAGCAGGCCTTCGTGCGTCAGCCGTTCGCAATACTGTCGGGCGGTGCCGGCCGAGCGGTGCAACTCGATGCCTACCCAGAGACCGGCCCCGCGGAACTCCTTCACCTTGTCGGTCTTGATCGCCCGCAGGCGTCCGAACAGATAATCGCCGAGTTGCCGGGCGTTGTCCTGGTACTTGTGCGTCTTGAGAATCTCGATGACTTTGCGGGCGATGGCACAGGCCAGCGGGTTGCCGCCGAACGTGCTGCCGTGCTCACCGGGGCGGAAGACGCCCAGGATCGCGCGGCTGGAGACGACCGCGGAGATCGGCATGATGCCCCCGCCGAGGGCCTTGCCCAGAATGTACATGTCGGGCTTGACGCCCGTAAGCTCGCAGCAGAACGTCGTGCCGCAGCGCCCCAGGCCGGACTGAATCTCGTCGGCGATGAACAGGACCTTGCGCTCGCGGCACAGCGCCAGCGCCTCCTTCAGGAACCCCGCCGGCGGGACGATGATCCCCGCTTCGCCCTGAATGGGCTCGACGAGAAAGGCGACGGTGTGATCGTCGATGGCGCGGCGCAGAGCGTCCAGTTTGCCGTAGTCGACGATCTCGAAGCCGGGAGTGTATGGGGCGTAGTCGTTGCGGGCCACCGGGTCGGTGCTGAAGCTGATGATGGTCGTGGTGCGCCCGTGGAAGTTGTTGGCACAGGTGATGATCTTCGCCTTGCCCTCGGGCACGCGCTTGACCTGGTAGCCCCACTTGCGGGCGGTCTTGATGGCCGTCTCGACGCCCTCCGCACCGGTGTTCATGGGCAGGACCATCTCCATCCCGCACAGCTCGGCCAACTCGCGGCAACAGGGGCCGAGCTGGTCGTTGTGGAACGCGCGCGACGTCAGGGTGACGCGATCAAGCTGCGCGCGGGCGGCGGCCAGCAGTTCGGCGTGACGGTGCCCGAAGTTGACGGCGGAGTAGGCAGCCAGCATGTCCATGTAGCGCTTGCCCTCGACGTCCTCCACCCAGACGCCCTCCGCCCGCGCGACGACGATGGGGAGGGGGTGGTAGTTGTGGGCGGCCACCTGCTCGACGAGGTGGATGTGCTCAGCGCCGTTCATCTCGCAGCACTCGACGGGGATTCGCGGGGCCATACATTCCGTCCTCAAGACCCGTAGTCGGCCGGTGTTCGTTTCCGGCGGCCGCCGCGGCCGAAGCTGCAGCCGACCGGTACGCAGGCGCCTGGGTGCCCAGCCCTCTCCGCGGGCCGGCGCGCCAGGCCGCGGCAGTATATCGGGGACGGACCCGCCCGATCAATAGAGCAGCGTGATGATCAGGTTCGGCTCGGCGTGTACCTTGCCCTCGAAGATGCCGATCGTCGAGGTCACGTGCTTGATGACGACGCTGGGGTTCTCGTCGAGCCAGTCGTTGATGGAGTCGGCCATGAACGTCAGCGCCCCATCGGTGAGCTTGGCGTGGAAGATGCGGCAGCGCGTGGCACCGGCCTGGTTGGGGTCGATGGTGCGCTTGTAATCACCCTCGGACTTCGCCTTGCGGAGGCCGAGGGTCTGGGTCGAGAAGGAGTGGATCTGGGTGCCGCCGGACTTGGCGCTGCGCTCCGCGTCCTCCTCCAGGGCGATGGAATCGCTGGCCACCTGCACGCTGGACGAGGCCAGGTCGTGGGCCTGCTCGTATTCCTCGACGCAGTGGGCGCAGAGCAGCTTCCCTCCTTCATACCGAGCGATGCCGCTGTCGATGTGCTGCTTGTAGATGCTCGCGCCGCACGTTTCGCAGGTACTAGTGACTTCGTCCTTCATGCCGCTATCTCCCGAGCTGCCTAAACCGGTATTCTAGCGGCCGGCCGCGCAGAGGGTCAAGGGTGGGTGGAAGCGGCCAACGGCGGCCGCCGGGCTCGGCCCGGGACGGGGGTGGAGGCGGCCGGGGATCGAGGTAGCGTCGGCCCGATGGGGGGGGCGTCGGCACCCCTCTCCCGGCGGGAGAGGGGTAGGGGTGAGGGCTGCGGTGGCAAAGGCACCCCCTCGCGTACAAGCCTGCTCGTCCATCACGTGGGCGACGCCACGCCCGGGGGGCGACGCTAGGAGTCCGCGCCGGGGGCTGCTCCGCGCAGTTGACGGGCGATGGCGACGCCGCTGGAGGTGCCCAGTCGCGTGGCGCCTGCTTCGACCATGGCGCGGGCGGTGGCAAGGTCCCGAATACCGCCTGACGCCTTGACTCGCAGGGGGGTGGCTGCCTCCCGCAGCAGCCGCACGTGGGCGATCGTGGCACCGCCGGCCGGGTGAAAGCCCGTGGAAGTCTTGACGAAGTCCGCCCCGCCCAGCCGCGCCCACTGGCAGCCCCGCACGATCTGCTCCTCGGTCAAAGCGGCCGTTTCGAGGATGACCTTCAGGATGCCCGGCGGCTCGGGCTGCCGGACCAGTTCCGCCACGGCCGCGATCTCGTGCACGACTGCCGACTCCTCCCCGGAAATCAGGGCGCCAAGGTGCACGACCATGTCGATCTCGCGGGCGCCGTCTTTGAGGGCCTGGCGGGCCTCGGCCACCTTCGTCTGCGCCAGGTTCGCTCCCAGCGGGAAACCAACAACGGTCGCCACGACCGGCGCGGGCTCGTGCAGCCTGCCCCGACCACCCAGACGCCGGGCCGCTTGCCACACGTAGACGGGATGCACGCACACCGCGGCAAAGCCGTGTTCCACTGCCTCGTCGCACAAGGCGTCGATCTGCTCCGGCAGTGCTTCCGGCTTCAGCAGCGTGTGGTCGATCATCCGCGCGATATCACTGAGATCAGACATGAGATGCGCTCCCGAGAAGCCGATACGCGCCGAGCAACCGGGCTATGCCGTCATCCCGCATCAGGTACTGGACGCGGAGGCGTTCGGCCAGCGTGCCCAGCGACGGCAGGCGGGTGGCGGCGCGGTCCACCCACCCGAGCCCCGCGCTCATGTCGATCACGCTCAGCGTGTCCCGCCCCGCGGCGGCCGCATGGTAACGTCCCAGCCAGGCGACGGCGACCACGGACAACCACAGGGCGTTAAGACCGGCCAGAACCGGCCAGCCGTAGTAGCCGGCGCCGCACACGGTGTGTCCCTCCAGCCGGGCCAGCAGATAGCGCTCGACGAGATTCTCGACGGTGGCGGCCTCCTCAGGGCACGGCGCGACCGCTTCAATCTGCTCGAACAAGGGTGGTGCAGCCACGCCCGGCAGTCTAGGTGCGGTGCCGGTGCCCACGCGGAATTGCCGCGCGCTGCGCAACTGTTCGCGCCGCCTGCGCCAACGCCGGAGGAGGCTCTGCATCTCGGCGTGACTGACGTGCTCGGCGTGGGCGAACGCGAGCTGCCGCAGCATGCCCCGCTGACGCTCGCCCGGCGGTTGCGGCGGGATCACGCTTTCTCGCGGTACGTGCTCGAGCAAGGTTTCGACGACCTGTTCGAGGTGTCGGCCACGGATGCGCCGGAAGGGTGTTTCCTCCAGGGCCTCGGTCAGCCGGGCGGCGCCGATCACCCGTTCCGTCAAGCCTGGCTCTGGCCGCCTGATCCAACGTACGAGCTGGGCTATGAGTCTGTCCACCTCTTCCTGCGCGCCGCGGACGCGGGTGGCCAGCTCCGCGCCGTCGTCCTGGGGCGGCGGGGTGTGGGCCATCTCGTTGGCCAGGTCGCGCAGCCACTCGCGGTAGTCGCCTATGGGTCGCCCCTGCGCCTTCTGCATGCTCGGACAGTCGAAGCGCAGCGAGACCCGCCAACCAGACTGCACCGGGCGAACGGAGAACGGGTAGATGCGACAGGCAAGCGGCTTGGCGGCTTCCCCGTAGCGCACGTGAATGTCGCAGAGCCCGTCCGCCCGCAGGAAGACACAGGCGCCGTCCGGGTGCTTGTTCAGCGCCCATCCACGTCCGAGTTTGACATAGGGCGGAACCGGCATTTCCTTCGCCCAGCCCTGCTCGTCGAGGTGGGCACGTTCCCGCGGGGTGAGGTGCCCCACCAGCGTGCGACAGCAGGCGGTGCAACTGTGGCACGACCAGTGCTGACCGGGGACGGTCGGCATAAGTACGGGAAGGCTCTGCTCGCGGCCCATAACGGGCATTCTGCACGGCAGTCGCTACGAAGGCAAACTCGCGCGGACGGGTCGAGCTACGTGCCCAGGTTGCCGGTGCCTCTCGGCTGCGGGCGGCCAGGGTTGAGCCGCGCTCAAGGCGCCTCTACCATCCCTACGCGGTGACGGCAAAAGGCCGGGGAATTGTCGATTGCAGATCGTCGAGTGTCGATTGGAAGGCAGCCCGCGAGCTGCTCTCTATCGACAGTCTGCCGCAGGCAATCGACAATCCGCAATCGTCAATCGACAATCACCGAGGGGGTTCTCCAATGGATAGCGCGAGCCGCATCGAGCAGTTTCGCAAGATGACGGAGGCCGATCCGAACAACGAGCTGGGGCATTTGAGCCTGGGCAAGGCGTACCTGGAGGCGGGTCAGCCGGGGGCGGCCATCGCTCCGCTGGCGCGCGCGGTGGAGTTGGCGCCGAACCTGTCGCGTGCCTACGAACTGCTCGGGACGGCCTACCAGCGGACGGGGCAGCGTGAGCGGGCCGTCGACGTGCTGACGCAGGGGGTCGCGGTCGCCGATCGGCTGGGAGATCGCATGCCGCAGAAGGCGATGACCGCCCGGCTGCGGAACCTCGGGGCGCCGGTGCCGGCCAGTGCCGCGGGGGCCGCTGCCGTCGAGGAGGTGGTTCCCGCGGCGGGTGAGGCCGACCCGGATAGCGGGTTCCGTTGCTCCCGGTGCGGCAGTCCGCAGGGGAAGCTGGAACGTCCGCCGTTCAAAGGCGCGCTCGGGCAGCGCATCGCGGCCCAGGTGTGCGGCACGTGCTGGAAGGCGTGGGTGCCGATGGGCACCAAGGTGATCAACGAACTGCGTCTGTCGCTGGCGGTCGAGGCCGACCAGCGTACCTACGATCAATACATGGTCGATTTCCTTCAGTTGGCGGAGTAGTGGACGTTCTGGGGGCGTGCTGCCAGGGGGGCGGGCCGGCTCGGCACGGCCTGCCGGGCTGCGTTCGCACCGCGGCTAAGCCTGTGAGTTTCGGTCCGGACGGCCTGTTAAATTCGCGTTGTGTCCTGTGGGGGTTGTCCCGCGTGTCGCTGCCCTGTGCCGTGGTTTGGGTGCGTCTGGGACCGGTCCGCCCCGTTCCGGCGGGTCCGGGGCAGCAAGCGCTTCGGGCATGGGGCGGGGGGGCCTTGCAGCGCGGCCGAGCCGCTCTGCCGCAGTTTCTGCCGGGTTCGGCTCAACGTCCGCCCGCAATCTGCCGCTGTAAAAAGTTGTAGTAGATTGCGCGTGCCCGAAGCGCTATACTGGGTTAAGATCGTGTCTTCGCGCGCGGCGTCGGTGCAGGTGGGTGAAGGTCGGTCAGGCACCAACGTCGGCGGTGGCGAGATAGACGCGGGAGTCGAAAGCGTTGGCCGGGCCACAGGAATCACCGGGCGACTTCCCCGCCGTGGAGCAGGGCTCCCCCGAGTTCGATCTGCTCTTGGAAGCAGAGGGGCGTCCCGCCCGGCGCATTGCCTGCCGGCGCGTGCTGACACTGATTGGCACCCGGCCGGGCTGCAAGATCGTCCTCAAGCACGCCAACGTTGCTCCCATCCAGGTGCTGCTCGTCAACGATGGGACGCGCATCGTGGCCTCGGACCCGCTGGCCAATCCCAACACGAAGCTCAACGGGCTGCGTCTGGAACACGAGGAGGTCACCGACGGCGACGTGCTCAACGTGGAGACCTGGAACTTCCGTGCCGAGATTCGCAAGAGCGGCAGTCCGCACGGGACCCAGGTCTTCACGGGTGATCTCGACCGCACGCCGGACGCGGTTGCCCTGGAGCACGTCAGCACGGGTACGCTCTTCCGCCCCAAGCGCGCCATCTGCGTTATCGGTCGCCGCAAGGGCTGCGACCTGGCCGTTTCCGAACCCGGCATCTCGCGCGTGCACTGCGCGGTATTCACGTACCTGGGTCGGCCGGCGGTGGCCGACCTGCTGACGGAGAACGGCACCCGCGTCAACGACAAGCAGGTCAACTTCCGCCTGCTGAAGAACGGCGACGTGATCAGCGTGGGTGAAACGCGCTTCCGGATTCACTTCGTGGGGATCGCCGTGGCCGAGCCCGGTTCGGACAACGGCAAGGCCGCCAAGCCGACGGCGGCCATCGCGCCCCAGGAGATGCCCCCCGATCTCATCGACATCCAAGCCACCGAGAGCCGGGAGCGCTGGCGCATCGCCGAAGCCGCCCAGCGCGCCCGCCGGCGCGAGTGAGACGACGGGGACGCGGCCAGATAGGTCCACGAGAGGGGAAGCCCGGAGGGTGGCATGCCCAAGCCGAAGGCGCCTGTCTGCCGACAGGCAGGCCGGCATGTTGGTGCAGCAGCCACCCGTCGATGGGGAAGGCATGGCGGCCCTGCGCTTGGCCATGCCACCCTGGCCTCGGGAAGGCGGGGACGCAGCTAGTCTTGCTGGTGACACCGAAGCGGGGCTGCGGCGTGGCAGTACACCGGATGACGGAAGCGAGACCCGATAGCATCACACCCGAGTCGGCCGCGTTGTCGTCCGGCGCTGATCGGGGGTCGGTTGACCGCCTGGTCACGCGGGGCTTCTGGGATGCGCGCCACGAGCGTCACGTTGAGGAAACCAGGGACGCGCGTGAGTCCGCACCGGGACTGCCGGGCCGGCTTTGCGGACGTTGCCGAACGAGGCTCGGTGCCGAGCGCGGGGAGTCCTACCGCGAATTCCTGGCGCAGCGGGTGTTCCGCAGGTACCTGCCGAAGGCGGCCAACTGGCGGTGCCTGGAGATCGGTTGCGCCCCCGGTCGCAACCTTATCGCGTTTCACCGGCTCTTCGGATACCAACCGTTCGGCGTGGAATACAGTCCCGTGGGCGCGGCGGAGACGCGGGAGTCATTGGCGGCCGCGGGCTTCGATCCCGCCCACGTCATCGAGACGGACGTGTTCGATTCCATGTTTCAACGCGACCACGCGGGGCGCTATGAGGTGATTCTGTCGCGGGGGTTCATCGAGCATTTCACGGACCCGCGGCGAGCCGTGGCGGCGCACGTCAACCTTCTGGCCCCGGGCGGCTTCCTGGTCTGCACGATTCCGAACCTGCGGGGCTGGAGTTACCCGTTCCTGGCGTTGCTGTCGCCCGAGTTCCTCCGCTCGCACAATACCACAATCATGCGGCGGGCCCGTTATCGCGCGTTGTTCGAGGGTCTTGGCCTCGGCTGTTTGTATTGCGAGTACAGTGGCATGTTCGGCTTGTTCGGCCTCGCCCTGCGGCACGAACGCACCTGGCGGGGGGCCGTGGCGAAGGCGGCGGACCTGCTGGGCGAGGCGGCGGACCTTGCGTTGTTCACGTTGCTGCGGGGACGCTCGCTCGAAACGCCGTGGAGTCCCAACCTCATCTACATAGGACGGAAGGAACAGGCCTGAGGGTCACCTGGGCAACCCGAACCCGGCCGGGGCGGCCACCTTCGTCAATGACGCCTTCGGCGATTCCATCGGCGGCGCCACCTTCTGGTCACCCGACAAGGGCTCCTGGAGCACCTCGTCCGGCAAGCTGACGGTGACCAAGCTGACTTTGGGCTAGGCCGTGCTGCTGGCCACCCCCCAGATCGGCACCGCCAACTACGCCGTCACGGTCAACTTCGCCAGCGGCAGCAGCACCAACAAGGCCGGGCTGATCTTCAGCCACAACGGCGCGAATAGCTATTACGCCGTCGTGCTCAACCGCAGCAAGAACGAGGTAGCGCTCTATCAGGTCAGCAGCGGGAGCTGGGGCTCGGCCCTGGCTACCGCCGGGTTGACCATCAACGACAGCACCGACTACACCCTGTACGTCACCCGGCGCCAGCGGCGGGTCGAGGTCAGGTGCTCGACGGCCAGCCTCAGCTACAACTTCACGGCCGACCCGGACACCGGCAAGAGCGGGCTGTACGCCGATACGCTCAACGTCACGTTCGACGACTTCCAGGCCTTTGCCACCGACGCCCGCAACCCGCTGGTGCCGCGGATCGTCGGGACGGCTAAGGGGTCACAGGCGGAGGGGATCAACAACCAGTTGCTCGTCGAGGGCAGCGACGCCCGTGGCGGGGTGGCCGAGGTCGACCGGTTCCAGGATGATGACTACAGCGTCCTCGTCGATGTCACCATGAATAGCGGCACCTACGCTGAAATCTGGTTCCGCCGGGTCGATCCGGAGAACGGGTACATCGCCTACCTGGGCTCCGATGGCACCATCCGCCTGGATGAGATGGTCAACGGCTCCCGCAGCACGGTGGCCAGCGATACCTATACC
>JAKQDH010000012.1 GCA_029558835.1 Planctomycetota bacterium
CGGCGCATGGTCCACGTCCATGGCGTCGCTTGCGGAGGAATGGCGATGAAACCCGTATCGAGCGTTTCCGCGGTACGTGGTCGAGCGCGCGGGTGCGAAGCGTCCCCCCCGCGCACGTCCGATCATGCGGTTCTGCCCACTTGCTGCCGCTCGGGCTCTGTGCCGTCGGGTCGCGCCGGTGCGCCTTGCCCGCTCGCTTCCGCACGGGCCCGGGCAGGCCGGGCGCGCAGGACCGGCAGCTCTCCTGTCAGTTGGATGGCACCAGCATGGCCAGCAGCCAGGTGACGAGGCACGCGGCGATCAGCAGCAACAGCACGGCCGCCACGATCCGCGGTACCCGGTTGCTTGCCGGCCGGTAGATCGTCGGCCCGCCCGCCCCCAGCGGGGCTCCGCAGCCGGGGCACCGCCGGTCTTCGGTGGCGGCCACCCCACGCCTGTCGCCCGGGGTCACCTCCACCCCGCACATCGGGCATACCCAGTCCAACCCGGGGTCCGCCTCGGTCCCACCGGGGCGCCGCTCATCGGTTGCAGTGTTCATGGCAGGTCTCCTCCGGCCGCGTGCCGCCCCCCTTGGGTTTCCGGGTGGAGGGGCCGATTGGCCCGGGCCGGTCGGGCCGACACACTAACCGAACGTGCGCGAGTAGGCGCCGCCGACGCTGACCTTTGTCCGCTCTCTGAGGGTCGCGGTGGGGATCGGCCAGCCCGCCCGGCTGCGAACGGAGAGCGTAAGCTAGCGACCTTATTCCGATGCGTGTCGGGACGGATCGGAACGGGGGTTGCTGATTGTGCGCGGTGTCTTCGCTGGCTTCCTGTCGCGGTGCTGCCTGCTGGGCACGCGCCAGGCTGACTTCCTTGGGATTAGGGAACGGCATGAACATCACCGGGTACCTCGGGCCGGCCAAGCACTTTCACAACACCTGGATCAGATCTCGGGAAGCACGCCGGACGGCCACGTGAAGGCCCGCGTGAGCCGCGGTGTACGGGGTCAAAGTGGGTGCGCCGCGCCGACCCGTGGGGGAGCGAGTCAGCGCGGCGCTGTGGTCGTCCGCGTCACAAGGGAGATGGAGTGACGCGAAGGGTGAGAACTAGTTAATAAGTCCGTCCCGGCTGCGGGATCTAACGCGACCCCAGAAGACGCAGCATCCGAGTTCGAGTGTCGGACGGGGTTGTCGGGTCGTCGATCGGCGCACCCGTACTCCCAACCGTTCGCCGGAACCCGGCGAACCCACCAGACGCCGCTCGGTCGCCCCGCCGCAAAATGAGGAATGGATGAGGCCGGAAACGTACCCGGGGCCGACCTCGGCGCCGTTCGCTGTACCGTATTGTTTATTGCCCCGGTCCCCGCGAAAGGCAAGTCGGCGCATGTCTTTTTTTTGCATCATTCCGTCGGGTGGGTGTCACCTACGGGTACACAACCGCAGGTGAATACGCCGGCGGGCCGGTAAAGCTGGTCTGAACGCCCGCGGCCGGCGCTCAGTCGTCCGCAGCGGACTGGGCGCCTCGCGTCCCCCTCGGCCGAGCGGGTGCACCGCGTGGAGACCTGACGCCCGGCGGTCCCGCCCGGGCCCCACCGGCGGAGCGACAGACTCAGCCCCACCGAGCGGCCCCCCCATCCCTGAACGGCGCCGCGCTGCAGACCGACTGGAGGGACGGCACGCACAAGCCGACGCTGCCTGCCGGGCTCTCGGCAGGCCTACCTGTTGTTGCAGACGGGAATCCCGGGCGCGCGAAAAAACCTGGTGGCGCAGCGCTTGGCGATGCCACTCTGTGCCGCTGGTCGGCTTCCCGGTGACCTGGAGCTATTCAGCAGCCCGTAGACAAACCTGGCGTCAGCGGCGGAGCCGGTAATGGCTGCCGGGTCTGGCGTCTTCTACGTCGGCCGCGGGGCCGACGCTACTTGTCCAAGGGGCGGCTAGCCGGCCGCGGCCGCACAACTCAGCGGGGCGGCTGCGACCTCTTCCACGTCAGGGAAGAGGGGCTGCCGCAGCAGGGTGCGAAGCACCTCGCGTTCGTTTCGCAGCACGGCCGTCAACAACGAGGTGGGCAGCAGGTCCACCTTGCCTTCCTCCCGATCCAGAATGAGTTGGAGCAGGATCAGGTTGGTGATGTCCGTTCCGCTGCGCGAGTCCGTGACCACCACGTCCTGCCCCTGTCGGACCAGGTTATGCACGTCCTGCAGGGTCACGTGGCGGCTGCGCGTGGCGTCGTAAAACCGACGGTTAGGGTACTTCTTGATCTGGAGCACTTGAGGCAACTGCTGGTCACTCATTCCACACCTTGGGTCGCTGATTTCGACGGTGCCTTCCACGGGGGTGACAATATGGCCTTCGCGTCGCAGTGTCAATCGGCACCGCGGAAGTTGACGGTAACTTCATGCAGGACAAAGATTTACACGACGCTCCGCGGGCACCCGAGGACGGGGGCCGCGGCGCCACGTAGCGGGACGGCGGCGGCACTCGAACCAGTGATCGCGGCGGCACACCGGTCACAAGCGGAGCATGCCCGTCACGGGGGCTTGGTGCCGCGGCCGGTGTCCAGGCAACGCAGCGCGACGGTCGCTTCGCGGTCGCCCGTTGCGGGACCTGCGCTTCTGCGGTATTTCAGGAACCTGGGGTGGGGGCAGGCGGACAACGAGTTTAACGGGAGTGAACCACATGCTGAAGAACATCTACGTGACCCACGGGGTGCGGACGCCCTTTGGATCTTTGAACGGCGCGCTGGCGGAGATGACCGCGGCCCAACTGGGCAGCGTGGTCATCCGGGAGGCGCTGCAACGCGCGGGGATCAAGGGTGAGGACGTTCACGAAGTCATCGTCGGCAACGTCATCCAGGCCGGCAGCGGACAGAACGTCGCCCGGCAGGCCTCAATCGGCGCCGGCATCCCCAGGAGCGTGGGCTGCACGACGGTCAACAAGGTGTGCGGCTCCAGCATGCGCGCCATCATCGATGCCGCGCGGATCATCCAGTGCGGCGACGCCGGGGTGATCGTGGCGGCCGGCTGCGAGAGCATGACCAATGCTCCGTACATCCTCCGCAAAGCGCGCAGCGGCTACCGCATGGGGAACGGCGAGTTGATCGATGTCATGATCCACGACGGCCTGTGGGACGCCCACACCAATCAGCACATGGGCAACTGCGGCGAGCTGTGCTCCGCCAAGTACAACATCACGCGCGAGGAGCAGGACGTCTACTCGAACCAGAGCTATCAGGGCGCGATCAAGGCCTGGGAAGACGGCTCGTTCAAGCAGGAAGTCGTGCCGGTGGAGATCAAGACCCGCAAGGGCAGCGTCATCGTCGATAAGGACGAGGACCTTGCCAAGTACAAGGGTATGGAGGGGCTGCGCGGGCTGAAGCCGGCGTTCAAGAAAGACGGCGTCGTCACGGCGGGCAACGCCTCGAACATTGATGACGGGGCCGCCGCCGTGATCGTCTTCGACGACGAGCACAAGCAGAAGCTCGGGCTCAAACCGGCCGCCCGCATCCTCGGCTACGACAGCTTCGCCACCGATCCGGAGTGGTTCACGATTGCGCCGTTGCACGCGATCAAGAAGCTGTGCGACAAGCTGCGCATCAAGCCGACGGACGTCGATCTGTACGAGATCAACGAGGCCTTCGCGGTGGTGCCCATGGTGGCGATCAAGGAGCTGGGCCTGGACCGCGGCAGGGTCAACATCTTCGGCGGCGCGGTGGCGATCGGGCACCCGATCGGCGCCAGCGGCGCCCGCATCGTGGTGACGCTGCTCAACGCGTTGAAGCAGCGCAACAAGAAACTGGGCATGGCCAGCGCCTGTCTGGGTGGCGGCGAGGCCACGGTGATCGCCGTCGAGCGCTGCTGACGCGTCGGCCGCGTGCCTGCGGAACGCGGAACGACGTAAGTGGCTGACCTCGCGCTCTCGAGTTGCCGGAGCGGATGTCGCGCGGCACACTCTCCGGCATGGACCAAACGGCGAGCGGGTTGGGCATTGCGTCTATCCCCGGGTCGGCCTTGCTGCGGGCGGCGCTGGTCGGCGCCATGGTGCTCGTTGCCGCGGCGGGCATCGGGTGGGAGGTGGGGCGCCGGCCGGGCAGTTGGCTGGCCCGCGCCACGGGCGTCTGGTTCGCACGTGTCGCCCGGCCGGTGCTGACGCAACGCAGTTGGCTACGGCGGGTGGCCATCATCGCCGGCAACAACTCGATTACCTGCGGTGTACTCGTGGTGGCTGGCGCGGGGGGACCGACGGCCTGGCTCGCGCTGGCGCTTGTCGGGCTTTGCCTGGGCTGTGCCCTGCGTTTCATGTTGCAGGCGGCCGACGGCACCGTGACGGAAGCCGAATCGTCGTCGCGTCAACAGCTCCTGGCAGCGCTCGGGTTTCTGCTGAACCTGCTCGAAGTGCCGGCCATTCTGCTGAGCGTTGCCCTGAGCCTGACGCAGGGGGCCCTGGCTGACGTGCTCACCTGGGACGCGGCCGTGGGGCTGTTCGCTCGTTGGGTCCTGCCGCTGTTGCTGGTAGCGGCTGGGGGCGAGGCCCTATGGATGACCGTCTGTGACGTGCATCTCAAGGGACCGGACGAAGGCACCGGCTGACAGGTTGCCCCACACCAACGGTGCCCGTCCCTCGGTGGCGTGCAGGAGTCCGTAGCGTCGGCCCCCCCCGCGGGCGACCCGGGCTGTTGGCCGCGGGGCGCCGACGCTGCCCACGGAACCGTGCCGTGCCCGCCGATGCCGCCCTGCATCCCGGTGCCAGAGTCAGTTGTCGCATGGCCGGAAGTCGCGGATAATGCCGTCGGCCGGTTCGCTGCGCGGCCACGGTACGACGTTCGAGGGCCCTCTGCATGTGGTCACCCCCTGCCGACTCCGTCCCCGAGGCGCAGGCCGCCTTTCGTTGCTACTTGCACGATCGCGGCATTCGTTACACGCGCCCGCGCCGGCTCATTCTTGAGTTCGTGCTCCAGTTGGACGACCACTTCGAGGCGGAACACCTGGTGGAAGCCCTGCGGCGGCAGGGACTGCCCGTAAGCAAGGCCACCGTGTATCGCACGCTGCCGCTGCTGGTCTCGTGCGGCATCCTCCGCCAGGTACGGTTCGATGCGAAGCAGGCCCACTACGAACGGGCCTTTGGCGCGGGCCCGCATGACCACATGGTCTGTCGGCGCTGCGGGCGCATCATCGAGTTCGCGGCCAACGACGTGCTCAAGCTCCGCCGGCGCATCGCGCGCGCCCACCACTTCCACGTGATCAGTCACCGCTTTCAAATTTCCGGGCTGTGCTGGGAGTGCTCAATCACCTGCCCGGCCGCCAGGACCACGCTGCCCGTGCCGGTGGAACGGCGCCAGCGGCCCCGCCACACGTCGCGGCGCTCGCGCCGGCCGGTGCGGTAAGCAGACAGCCGCGAGTTCACCACGAAGGGCGGATGAGGAAGGCAAGAGGCAAGAGGAAGGAGGCAAGCGGGAGACGTAGGGCGGGCTCTGCCTGCCGGGGAATAAACGTAGGGCGGGCTCGGCCCGCCGCTGAGAACACGGAGAGCGGCCCCGCGCGTATCTGAATCCGCTCCGTGCCCTCCGTGTCTCCGTGGTGCGATACCGCGGGAATCACGGACCGGGCAAGACAGCTATCAGCCGCCGGGCTGGCTTGACTTCTCATCGACAAACAAGGGACGCACCAGGAGGCCGGGGATAGTCAACTCGACCGCACGGTGCAGCGTTTGCCCGCGCGGGCCATCCACCGTGACCCGCACGACATACGTGCCCGCGCTGCTGTAGCGATAGCGCGGCTCGGCCACCGGCGAAGTCGAGCCGTCGCCGAACTCCCAGCGAAACCGGCGCGGCTCATGTGAGCAACGCACCTTGAACTGCACCGTCTGTGGGTCGGCGGGATCCGGGGTAGACACACCGATGCGCACCAGCGGCCGGGTGCGCAGAACTTCCTCGAAGAAATCCACCACCCCGTCACACTTGTCCCACTGGAGCGGTCCGAAGGAATCGGTGGTCACCACGGGGCTGCGGTCCGTGAGCCAGTCCGCACAGCGCTGGCCGTCCTTGCCGTACAGCACGTCCGTGGCGCGATAGTGCACGAACACCGGCTGATACGGATCAAGGCAGGCCGCCGCGCCGGCGAGGGCGGCCTCATCATAAGCCGGCTGGGCAACGGCGACGGCGCGGAACACTTCCGGGTGGCGCAGGCCCGTGTGCAAGGCCGCCGGCGCCCCCCCACCCCACCCGTAAATGAAGATGCGGTCTTCCGAGACGTGCTGGCCCGCCTGCACGTTCCGCACGGCCGCCAGAATCCGCTCCTCGTCCGCCCGCAGCAGCTCGCGCTGGCGGTCGGCATTCCGACGCAGGCTCCAGCCCGTGCTCTCCAGCCGCGGTGCGATCACGAGCACCCCCTTTGACTCACCCACCGGTGCCCAGGCGGACATCTGCTTGCGCGGCGAGTCGGACACTCCGCCCGCGCAGACAACGAACACCGGCCAATCCTGCGCGGAGTCGTAAAGCGATGGGCGATACAGCAGGTACTCGCCGCCGAGCTCCGGCTCCTTGATCGTCTGGATGGACTCCCGCAGGCGCGATTGACCCGGCAGGCTGCACCCCGCGGCAGACAAGGCGGCGGCGAGGATCGCCTTCCCGAGTAGCCGAACCCAGGCGTCGTTGCGTGTAGGTGAGTGCTGGCGCATGGCAGGTGATTCCCGTTATGCTCCGCTGGAGAAACCTCTAAGGCATCAGAGCCGGCAGCGCAAGCTGCGTACGTGTCTGGCGCTTCCCCCGTCGCAGAGAAGCACGCGTGTGCCCCAAGGGAGCGGCATTGCCTCCGCCGCCCTCACCCCTACCCTTCTCCCAGGGGGAGAGGGGTTCAGGCGCCGCACGCTCACCCTTGGGGGGACAGGGGTCAAGACGCTGCATGCTCACCCTTGCCCGTGCCGCGTCAGCGCCGGGTCCAGTACCCGCAGGAGGCCAGGTGTTGCTCGAACGTCGCCCGGAAGGCGGCCGTGTCCTCCTCGACCAGCGTCCGCGTCTCGTCACCGACCACCACGCGGAACGTCAGGCTGCGTTGCTGCTGCGGCAGAGCCGGCCCCTCATAGCTGCCGACGTACGCGACGCGGCGCAGCAGGGGGTGCGTGAACTCACGCAGCCGGTCCGCCACCTCGGCGTAGCGCACCTCGCGCCGCACCAACACGGAGAAATCCAACTCCACCAGCGGATGCGGTGGAATCCTCCCCAGCGCTTCCGTCCGCGGGGACAGCTTCTCCAGTCCTGTGAGACGCACTTCCGCCCAGGCAATCGCCCAGGCCGTCAGGTGTTCCTCCATGCGACGCTTCAGTTCGAGCGGCACCGCACTGAGCCGCCCGATGCCGCGTCCCTCCAGTTGTACCTCGGCCGTCCGCTGCGGATGCTCCCACGGGCGGGCGGTATCGACCGCCGCCGGGCCGAAACTCACCGCCCGGCCGAAACACTCCCAGCCCCAGCCCTCCAGGGCCGTCTTGAGTCGATGATACAGTTCGTTCTCCCCCCCCTTCTGCCGGCGCGCGCAAACCAAGCCGACGTGACGGAACTCAGCATCGTCCGGCTCGGCACGTTCGAAGACGCTGCCCACCTCCAGCAGGGCGCAGGCCTCGTAGTGAAACCGGTTCCTGACCAGCGCGGCCAGCAGGCCGGGCAGCAACGTCTGCCGCAATCGGTGCAGCCCCGTCGCGGCCGGGTTGGCCAGCTCCACGCACGCCCCCGGTTCGAAGCCCAGCGTCGTCAGCCACGCCGAGTCATACCACAGGTACTGGTGCAGCTCGCTGAAGCGGGCCGCGCCGCTGAAGTACGCCAGCGTTCGCCGCTCCACCTCCAGCCTGGCACACGGCTCGAAGCGGCGCACCGTCACCTGCGGCAGCACCTCGGGGATCCGGTTGTAGCCGCAGTAGCGGGCGATTTCCTCGATCACGTCGGCCTCGATATCGACGTCGCCGGTGGCCCGAAACGACGGCACGCTCACGCTGAGGTCGCGCCGGCCGGCGGTCACGTCAAAGCCCAACGGCCCCAGGATTTGCCGGACTTCATCGTCGGGAACCTCGCGTCCTACCGTCCGCGTCACGTGGCGGCGGTTGACCTTCACGGTCACCGGCGGGAAAGGGTTGGGGAAGCAATCGGAGAGCGGGCTGGTCAACTTCAGGTCCGGGTAGCACTCCCGGGCCAGAGCGACGAACCGCTGGATCGAGAGCACTGTGTTTACAGGGTCCAGCGACTTCTCGAAACGCGCGCTCGCATCGGTGCGCAGGCCCAGGGCGATCGCGCTGCGCCGGATGGTGGCGGCATCGAAATTCGCGCTCTCCAGCAGCAGCGACGTGGTGGCCTCGGAAACCTCCGTCTCCAGCCCGCCCATGATGCCGGCCAGGGCAATCGACCTGCCCTGGCTCTGGATCATCAGTGTCTGCGGCGGCAGCGTGCGCTCCACGCCGTCCAGCGTACGAAACACTTCGCCCTCCGCGGCCCACCCGACCTCGATCCGCTCCACACGCGAGCCGTCAAAGGCGTGCATCGGCTGCCCGAGGTCCGCCATGATGTAGTTGGTCAGGTCCACCAAAGCAGAGATAGGCCGCATGCCCACGCGGCCCAGGCGCAATTGCAGCCAGAGCGGTGCCGGCTGCGTCGGCACGCCGCCCAGCCGCAGGCCGCTGTAACGCCGGGCGGCCTGGGGGTCCTGGATTTCCAGGGGAATCGGCGGGGCGTCGATGCCCGCAAGCTCCTCGACCGCTACGACAGGGTAGGGTTTGAGCGGCAGCCCATACATGGCCGCCACTTCCCGGGCTATCCCCCGGTGCCCCCACAGGTCCGGTCGATGCGTGATCGACTTGTTGTCGATCTCGATGACCCAGTCGTCGAACCACTCCGGCGGCAACGGCGTGCCCGGTGCCAGGGCCGGCTCCGCGAACAGCGCCTCGCCGACCGCCATCTCAACGCCCAGGGCGTCGCCGGACAGGATCATGCCGACGCTCGCGCGCCCGGCCACCTTGGCCTGGCCGATGGTCCCCAGCTTCGCCACGGCCGCGCCGGCTGGGGCGTACACGACGTTCCAGCCCACGCGCAACACGGGCGCGGCCGTCACCGTCTCGATCACCCGTCCGTCGCCGACGTCAAGTCGGGCCAGGCGCAGGTTCCGCGTCGCCGGCAGGTCGCTTACCGCCTCCACCCGGGCGGCGATAAGCCCCCGCGCGCCGACCTCGATGCGGTGCACGTCCTCCACCTCGGCCGCCGTGCAGGTAAAGCGTTCCGCCAGCTCGTGCGGATCAACCTCAGCCGGCACGTCCACCGAGTCACGCAACCAATTCAGCGAAATCAGCATCAGATTGCCACTCTAATGTTACAGGCTTGCGTTCCTGGCCGCTCCCTCATCCCCACCAGTTCTCAGCGGCGGGCAGAACCCGCCCTACGCCCCCCTCTTGCCTCTTGCCTTCTGCATTCGCTATTCGCTATTCGACATTCGCTATTCGCGGCGCCCACGGCATGCGCAGGCACCACGCCCTACACCGCCGCCACCACGGGGCCCTCCAGCCGCCGCGCGGCCACGATCGGACGAAGATCCCCGCTGTTGAGCACCCGGATATCGCCGATGCCGTACTTCATCATCGCCAGCCGCGTCAGACCCAGTCCGAACGCGAAGCCGGAGAACTCGTGCGGATCCACCTTCCCCGCCAGCAGCACATTCGGGTGCACCATCCCGCACGGCAGCACCTCAATCCACCCCGACTGCTTGCACGTGGGGCATCCCTTCCCGGCGCAGATCTGACAGTTCATGTCGATCTCCAGCCCCGGTTCCACGAAGGGGAAGAAGCCCGGCCGCACCCGCACCTTCACGTCCCGCTCCATCACTTCCCGCAGCAACGTATGGGCCAGCGCGATCAGGTTGGGAATGGATATCTCGCGGTCGATCATCAGGCCCTCGACCTGATGAAACGTGTTCTCGTGCGAGGCGTCGATGGTCTCGTAGCGGAAGCAGCGGCCCGGCGCGATGATCCGCAGCGGCGCACCGTACTTGAGCATCGCCCGCACCTGCACCGGCGAGGTCTGCGTCCGCAACACCTTGCGATTGGTCAGCCAGAACGTGTCCTGCATGTCGCGGGCGGGGTGGGTGGCCGGGATGTTGAGGGCCTCGAAGTTGTAGTACTCCTCCTCCATCTCGGGCCCGGCCTCGACGGTGAAGCCCAGCCGCTCGAAGAGGCGTTCGATGCGCCACTGGACGGCCGTCACGGGGTGCACGCTGCCCATCGGCTCGACGTAGCCCGGCAACGTCGGGTCAAACGCGGCGGCCGCAGCCGCTTCCGCATCGGCCACGGCCGCCTCCAGCGCCGCCCGCCGACCATCCAGAGCTGCCTTGACCCGTCCCTTGGCGGCGTTGATCACCTGCCCCACCTGTCCACGCTGGGCCGGCGGGTACTCCTTAATGGTGGTGATCAGAGCACCGAGCGCGCCCTCCTTGCCCAGGACCTCGTTCTCGACGCGCCGCAGGTCGTCGACGTTGGCTACGCTTGGCAGGCGGGCCACCACGGCCGCCTCGATCTCCGCAATGCGCTGCCCCAGTTGCTCAATGTCCATGCGCCCCTCGTCCTTCCCTCGCCACGGTCGAAGCCGGGAGGCCACAGCTTACGGACCCGCGCCCGCGCCCGCAACCGGACGCCGACGTCGGTAATGTACCGTATGCCCCCCGCGTCGGTACGCGACCGCAGGCCCCGGCCGAGGTTTGGCGCACGGCCGAGCCGGTGATGGCGCCGGCGGAGGCTGGTGATGACGGACCTATCCAAGGTGGCGACGGTGCATTCGATTCGGACCTCCGGGAAGGGCGATGGTCGCAACGGCGGGTCGCCCGGGGGCTGGGTGTCCATCACAAGGCGGCAAGCCGGCACTCCCAATTGGCCCCGGCCGTCCAGGACGGGCCGGAACCGCCCACCGACCGGGACAGCCGGAACGGACCGCCTTCCACCGGATCTGGACCCGGCAGTGCGTGGAAACCGCTTCGCGCTCATCCGCGCGGACCTCGCGCAAGGCGCTTGCTCGCGACGGCACAGTGCGAACCGCTTGTCATTCGCGGCAATCGAGTTGGAGCCCGTGCAACGCGGGCAAGCGGCTTGAATGATGCCCGGCGCTACTCCGCCGGCTCAATCGTCGCAGACATGCTGCCCTCACAGCGCGCAATGCGCCAATCGCGCCCGAAGGCGTGAATCTGGTCACGCTTCAACTCCGCGTGCTCCCGGGTCGTGGTCGTCAGGATCACGCGTCCGCGGTTGTCTACCTCATCGGCAAGCCGGTATGACTGCTCCGTCGAGTAGCCGAACAACTTGCGCAGCATCCCGATCACGTACTCGTAAGTGTGGTAGTCATCGTCGAGGAGAATGACGTGATACAGAGGCGGTCTCTTGACCGCCGGCTCGCTGCGCGCACCCGGTTGCGTCCTCGTGCCGGTTGTTACACTTGGGCTGGTCGTCGCCATGGTCGCCCCACCCCTTCGCCGATTCGCTTCACCCCATCTCGTCACCGCCGCCGGCTCCATGACCAATCCGGCAGCCTCTGTTGAGCCGAGGGGACGAACACACGGCTTCAACTCGCCCGTCCCCCGCGATGCATCAACGTCGCTACGCTGAAGTTGTAGCCAGACAAAACCACGGACGCAACCGGAGGCCCCGCGGACGCGACGCCCCCATCCCCTTGTAGCGCGCGCCGCCACGATGCGCAGCCGCGGGCACCCGAGAGGGCACGTCCGATAAGCCGCCCCTCCGCGCGGCGGCAAACGCCGCCTTCCCCAGCCTTAGGGTGAGGCTCAGCTCGCCCGCCTTATCAGAACCCCGGTACTGGACGCCCACTACCTCCGCCGCGTACAACTAAGGTGGAATGCGCAACGAGACCGCGCACCTCGCTCGCCCGAGGCTGGAACCCCGGGGGGTGGTTCAAGAGTCTTCGGGCGGTGAAGCCGACTGAAGACGCGGAAAAGGGCCGGGCCGTGACCTCGATGTCAGGACCGCCGGGCCCCGAACGCAGGAAGGGCAGAAACCATGTTCCGCACAACGACCGCTCTGATTGGCGCGCTGCTGGTACTGCTGACGCTCGTGTCCGGACTGCTTACCACGACGGTTCGAGCGGATGTGGTAATCAGCCTGCAACCCGTCGACGCAAACGGAGACCCCGTTACCTTCCCGGTGGTCGCAGGGACTGAAGTTTCAGTCGAAATCCTGGTTTCAGTCGACGGGGAACACAACCCGCTGCGCGACGTTCGCCTGTTCCAGTTCGACTTGAGAAACACAAGCGAAAAAATTACAACCAAGTCGTTCGAATGGATCTTCGATCCCGGTCTCGGCCGAGGGAGTTGGTTCAGCGTTATTACGCTTCCCAGTGCGGGTACCGCGTACACCGGCCTGGTCTCCGAGCCGGGGCTTATTATGCACCTGTCGGACACGCCGACCCCGGTGGCCGCGTTCCGTATGGTGGTGGCGGGCGCTGGTACGCTGGACGCAGTCAACGCAGGTGCCGATAACGCCGACCTCACAGCCCGCGTGCAAGCTGGATTCGATGAGTTCCGGGACTTCTGGCCTGGACTGGGGAACCTGAAGGGTGGGACGCTGGCCGTGACGGTCGCGTCGGGTGAATCTCCCGGCGATGACGGGCAGGGAGGAAGCGGCGGGGGTGGCTCAGGAGACGGCGGCGCTGACCCCGGTGACGGCGGGGGCAGTCAGCCCGGTGACGACGGAAGCGGAGACGACGGCGGCGGCGCGGACGACGGCGGGGCCGATGACGATGGCGCCGACGATGGTGGGGCCGGTGACGGAGGCACCGACGGTGGCGGCGCGGATGACGGCGGGGCCGACGACGGTGGCGCGGACAACGGCGGAGCCGATGGTGGTGGCTCCGACGATGGTGGGGCCGATGACGGGGGCACCGACGACGGCGGAGCCACTGATGGCGGTGCCGATGATGGCGGAGCCGACGACGGTGGCGCTACGGACGATGGCGCTACGGACGGTGGAGCTACGAACGGCAACGACAACCTGCCCGTCGATGGAATCGATGACGAAACCTCGGATGACAAGCCGGGGGGGCGCGGGTTCTGTGGCCGGGGAATGATCGGCCCCGTGTTCTTCTCACTGTGTGTCTTGACTGCGGTGCGCTCGGGACGGAGGTTTGGTCGGCTGAGCTGACCGCCCCCGGCGCGCTGCTCCGGACGCCCCCGCGGCACGGCAGACGCAGGCTAGCAGGTCGCCGGCGGGCTCCGGGGCCGGCCCGAGGGCGCCGACAACCGGTGCGTTTGGCGGTCCCGCGCCGGCACCCCACGGACGCGACTCGGCTTCCTCTCCAGACTCCCGCCGGGCCAAGTCAGGCCTGCCCAACCGCAGGCCGGTGTTCCAACCACCATGCTTCGCGCGGGCGTTCGAAGGCCGTATACTGGGCTCACTAGGCCGACGCCCGTCGGCTACCATGTCCAACCCTGGGATAAGGCGGAGATCCGTATGGACAACATGGAGAAGCACAGTCAGTTTTCGATCTTCCTGGTGAACAAACCAGGCGTGCTGTCGCAGGTCCTGCATGAGCTGGCGAAGGCCAAGATCAACGTGGTCACGATGGCCATGATGGACTCGACCGAGCACGGCGTGCTCCGGATGATCGTGGATGATCCGGACACGACGCGGAAGGTGCTGAAGAACGGCAGTGCCCCCGTAACGGAGACGGACGTGCTGTGCGTACCGCTGCCCAACCGGCCCGGCGCGGCCGCCGATCTGTGCGACCGGCTGGCCTTGGCCCACGTCAACATCGGCTACATGTACTGCACCGGTGCCGTCCGTGGCGGCAAGACCATCATGGTGCTGAAGGTGCCGGACATCAAGAAAGCCTGCAAAGTGCTTGAGGAACCCAAACCCACTCGCCGGGACATGAAAGTGAAACTCCGCCGGCCGCAGGCCCCGGGCAGACGCTAGGTCGATTCAGCCAACGCGGAACAGGTAAGCCAGACGAGCACGGCACCACTGACTCCCGGCCCACCAGGGCATCGCCAGGCTCCATCGCCGTGGCGCGGTCGGCTCGCGCGACCGAGCGCTAGCGCCGAGGGGCCGGACACGTCATCCCGGTGCCTTCCGTGCAACGTGGTCTTGTGCACCTGGGCGCGAGGGGCATCGCGATGGTCAACGAGTGCCCGGTCTGTCATCACGCCATCGACGTCGTCCGCTTCCTGCTCAAACGACCGCCTTGGTCGTGTGCGGGCTGCGCTTCGCTGCTGACACCCAGTCCCATCCGTCGCCACTTGGCGAGGCTGCCGGCCGTGGCTGCCATGCTGATCGTAACGGGCTACGGCTACGAGCCGGTGCGGGCTGCGTGGGGGCCGGCCGCGGCGGCCATCGGCTCCCTGCTCGTCTGCATCCCCGTTATGCTGCTCGTCTGGCTACCGGTTTGCGTACTCCTGGACCGGGCGCTGGTCAGCACGCGACGCGGATTCCGGTGCCAGAACTGCAGTTACGATCTGCGCGGGCAGACGCAGCCACGCTGCCCGGAGTGCGGGCGGGTATTCAGTGAGGTGGAGAGCGCTCAGATGTACGTCGCCGACCCGACCACGATCGTCCAGCGCATCGCCCCCCGCGGGCGCTACGTCTGGTGGACCCTGTACCTCGTGCTGGTGGTGGCTTTGTTGGCCTGCGTGATGACGACCCTGTTGATGTGGCGAAACGCCACCCTCCGCAACGCCGCGCCGCCGGTCTCCATGAGCACGACACCCATGGCCGCGCTGAGCACAACGCCGACTTCGGCACCGCCGGTCACCCCAACGACCGCCCCGGCCGACCGGCTTGCCTGGTGGCGCGAGGCGCGCTTCGGCATGTTCATTCACTGGGGCCCGGTCAGCCTCAAAGGGACCGAGATCGGCTGGTCACGCGGCGGGGAGCGGCGCGGCTACGGCAGCAGCGGCACGGAGATCCCGATCGACGTGTACGACAACCTGTACCGGGAGTTCAATCCGACCGCCTTTGACGCCCGCGAGTGGGTCGCTATCGCCAAGTCCGCCGGCATGCGGTACATGGTCTTCACCAGCCGGCATCATGACGGCTTCAGCATGTTCGACACACGGGCGGACGATTACCGCATCACCAGCCCCGCCAGCCCGTTTGGCCGGGACGTCGTGAAGGAGCTGGCCGACGCGTGCCGCGCGGCCGGCCTGCCCTTCGGCGTGTACTACTCGCAGCCGAACTGGCACCACTCGGATGCCTTCACGCCCGATCGGCATGATCGCTACCTCGAGTACTTGCGTACCCAGGTGCGCGAGCTGTGCACGAACTACGGCCCGTTGGCGGTATTCTGGTTCGACGGGCTGGGCAAGCCGGCGACAAGTTACGACGGCGAAGGGCTCGTGCGCATCATCCGCGAGTTGCAGCCGCAGGCGCTCATCAACAACCGCACCGGCCTGCCCGAGGACTTCGATACGCCGGAGCAGGCGATCGGGCGTTTTCAGATTGACCGGCCGTGGGAGAGCTGCATCACGATCTGTCGGCAATGGGCATGGAAACCTGACGATGAGCTCAAGTCGCTCCGCGACTGCGTGCAAACGCTGGTGAACTGCGCCGGGGCCGACGGCAATCTGCTGCTTAACGTCGGCCCGATGCCGACGGGGCAGATCGAGCCGCGCCAGGTCGAGCGGCTGCGCGAGATCGGCGCCTGGCTGGCCGAGAAAGGAGAGAGCATCTACGGCACGCGCGGCGGACCGCTGATGCCCGGTCCCTGGGGCGTCAGCACCCGCCGCGGCCAGCGCGTCTACCTGCACGTCCTTGACTGGTTCGCCGATCCGCTTCGCGTGCCGGACCTGGGGGTGCCGGTGACGCGTTGTCACCTGCTCAGCGGCCCCGAAATTCCCCTCGAACGAACCAAAGACGGTTACCTCATCAGATTGTCCGCTCTTCCCCCTCTCCCCTCAGGGGGAGAGGGTGGGGTGAGGGGGGAAGCCGCGGCGCCTCAAGCGTCGTCGCATCCCGCAAATGCCAAAGTGCGTGGCGGCGGCTCGGCAACCCCTCTCCCCTCGGGGGGAGAGGGCGGGGTGAGGGGCGAGAGCCTCGACACCATCATCGTCCTCGAACTTGCCTCCCCCGCCGATCGGATCAAGCCCATTGCGTGGTCCTCCGGCTCTCTGACGGCCGGCAAGCCCGCGTCAGCCTCCAACGTCTTCGGCAATCAGGCGGAGTTCGGCCCGGACAAGGCCGTCGATGACCAACCCGGCACGCGCTGGGCCACCGACTACGGCGTGCGCAGCGCCTGGCTCGAAGTCGACTTGGGCAAGGAAACCGCCTTCGCCTCCGTCTCCATCGACGAGGAGATCGCCTTTGGTCAGCGCGTTGAGGCCTTTGAACTACAGTACAAGTCCGGCGATGAGTGGCGCACCTGCCTGACCGGCACGCGGATTGGCCGCGGCTTCCGCGCCGAACTCGCGCCCGTCAAGGCCCGCTGCATCCGCCTGCACATCACGGCCGCCACCGAAGGCCCCACCATCCGCGAGCTGCGTCTCTGGTCGCTCCACGAATAGCAGGTTCCGAGCCCGAGCATCAGGGAGTGGGCAAGCGGGAATAGCGAATGACGAAGAACGAGTGGCAAATAAAGGAACACGCGGACCGCGTCGCGCCCACGGGGAAACGGTAGACCGCGCAGCGCCGTCGCCCCCCGCAGGGAGCGCAAGCCGTCAGCCCAGGGCGAAAGCCCCGCGAACACGTGATGTACGATGAATCCATTGAGCCCCGGAGGGGGCGCAGCGCGTAATGCACGATGTCGTACCGCGCGCCACCTTGTCTGCCCGCCGGGACTTATGCAGAGATGAAGAGGGAAGGCGCTGGCCCGCCACGGCCCAGCCCGAGCTGCCAGCCATTCTGAACGACTCGACTGGGCAGCTCCACCGATTATGGAAACCGACCCGCGCTGCGGGTGGGCGTGGCCGTGTGCGACGCGGCCAGTCTCTCCAGGTTGCGGGCGCGGGCGGCACCGCCACATGCCGGCGCTCGCCCGCGGCGAGCGTGGGCGTGCCAACCTGGTTTCCACCTGGGCATCCTCTCGGCGTGGTCCTGCGTAGAACGCAGCGCGCGTCGAGGGGGAGAATCCGGCTGGACCGGCGGAGGGGGTGACGCCGTCCTGGCGACAACGTCGCCGCCCTCCACCGGTCCGTCACGGCTGCCAAGTGCGTGTCACCTGCGGCGTCACGCCTTCTCTCGAAGTGGTTCGTCTCAGCCAGCCGGTGCCACGGCACGCGGGGCGGTTGTTACCGGCGGCGCCGCAACAGCAGGCCGCCCACGGCCAGCAGCGCCAGCGTGCCGGGCTCGGGGACGTTGAAGAACACCGACACGTCGCTGGAGCCCATCGGGGGCAGCGGGTAAGGCGCGCCGGTGTCGATCGACAAGGCGTCGAAGTACTGGCTGATCTTCAGCGACATCGTCCGGTTGAGGAACACGTCGAACTGGTTCTCGTAGGACGACATCAGCAGCGAGCCCAGCGGATCAGTCGGGGAAATTGGCGTGTACAACCCGAAAGCCAGGGTCCGCGTCACCGAGCCACCCAGGGGGATGTCTCCAAAGTCCCAGGTGGGCACCATGTAGGAGCCCCAGGGCCGCAATTCGGGGTGAGGGTTGTCAGGCGTCCAGCAGTACCAGGCGAGCTGCTCGTAGTCGATGGCGTAGATGTTCTGGCTCAGTTCATCGCCGAAGTAGGCCCCGCCGGGGCCGGGGAAGTTGCCGACGACGCCGTCATCCGCGAAGGAAGTCGTCAGCTTCACGTCGTACAGTGTACCCTGGTAGGGCTGACGCACGATTCCGGGGAGAACATGCTCGCCGTGACTGTTGACGCCCTCTTCCCAGGTTCCGATGGGACCGCCGTCGTTGGTGATCGTGGCGGCGACGAAGAAGCCGCCGATGCCGCCGGCCGCGTCGGGAACCAGCCCGACCACTGTCCCCCGAATGGCCGCGGCACCCGCGAAACCGCCGCCGAGACCCGTGAGGTTGTCGTGAAACTCGTGCGTACGGTACGTTTCGTTGCCGGCCAGGTCTACGAACCACTGACCCGCGATGGCGTTCGGATCGATCGGTGGTCCACTCCAGCTCGGCACAGGCGCCAGCGGCGGCTTGGTGACGGGCAGCGCCGGTCCTGCCCACGCCGCTGACAACAACCCCAACACCACGACCAAACATACCAGACGATTCGCGTGCATAACCATCCTCCCTTTATCCGAGACAGCAGATCGTCCCGGATGGCCCGAAATTGACCAGCAGTGGACCACGAACGCTGTTTGGGCGGCGCGGCCCCGAATCAGCCCCACGCGCGGCGGACGGCAGCGTGCCAGGCCTCCGTGCGCCGAGCTGGTCAGCCCGTGGCAATCGCGCGGTCACCGGGGCCGCAGGCCCAATGCCCTCAGGTGCAGCGCCGGAAGGTCGCGGTTCGAACCGGCCCACAGGCCGCACGTGCCCCACTTGCGCCAGCAGAAGAACTGCATGGTAGCGACTTCCGGACCGTTTTGTCCATAACAGCTTTCGGCTTTTTTTCAATTTAGCGCTGCGACGGGTAGCAGAATCGGGCGCGTGACGCCTTCCCGTGCTCTCAACGAGGGTGTGCGCCACGGAATCGTGGCACTCCGGTGTTCGATGAGCTTGGTGTCCCAACACCCTCGGATCCGCGGATCGGGACCGTTGGGGACACCAGGATCGAGGTCAGGCGTCACAGCCCACTCGGCGAGCGGTGGGACCCGGGTCTGCCTATCGGCCTGTTGAGGAAGTAGCGCCGGCCCGCGCGGCCGGCGTAGGGGGCCTCGAGTGTATCGACTCTCAGGGCCTCAACTGCGGTCCGACCATTCTTCAACAGGCTGCTCTTGGGAGGGCGCGCGGAGGCGAGCGCCTGCAGCTCTGACGGGCTGCGAACCCACGACGGCAGGTGTGTCGGGGCACCGGACGCACGTCCGGCAAGAGCCGCGCTCACGTCCGGTCAAGAACCGACTGGAACTCGGCGCAATCCTGCAGGTCAACGTCCGAGTCGCCGTCGAAGTTGAGGGCCGCACACGCGGGCGGCACGCTGAACGTGCCCGGACCGGTCAGGCAGTCGGTAAAGAGCACGTAGTCGGCCAGGTCCACGATGCAGTCGCCGTTGCCGTCGCCGGGGTTGCTGCATGCACATTCGAGTTGGCGGACGAAGATGGCGTCCACGCCGGCTTCGACCACTGACCCGGAACCCAGATCCGAGGCCTCGAAGCGGACCTTGACCCGGTCGCTGGGGATGACGAAATCCGTCACCCGGAATTCATACACGGTCCAGCCGGAGGAGGTCGCCGGTCCTAGAGTCTGCACGAGGGTCCAGTTCGTACCGTTGTCGGCGGAGACGTACACCTTGAATACGTCGTTATTCGGGGCGCTGCCGTAGTTGTTGGTGTACCAGACGGCGTAGCTTACCGTGGCGTCGGCGCCGGCGAGATTGAACGTCGGTGAAACCAGCCACGTGTAGCCGCCGTCCACGTCGGAATTGCAGCCGTTGGCGGCGCTGTTGTCCGTCAGGTAGCACTGGCCGGAGCCGTCGTAGTCGGCCGGCGGATCCCCGCGGCTGCAGTTGACGGGAACCCCGCGGTCCCAGGCGCCGTCGGTGAGGGCGGGGCTCGTGCTGTTGACGACGGTCCAGCCCAGATTGGTCTCGCAGTTGTCGGCGAAGAACATGACAAACTCGCCGACGAGCGCGGTGAACGTCTCACTCGGCGCCCCGGCGGGGATGTAGGCAGTCCCGCTGCCGGCGCCCTCGGCTGAGAAGTAGAACTCCGGATGGTCCGTGCAAGCGGCCGGCGGCAGCGTGGCCTCGTAGAGGTTCCCGGAGACGAGGACCAACGGCACCGCCTGGAAGGCGCCGCCGTCATGGCGGTAGTGGAGCGTGGGGCTGCCGGGCACCAGGGTATCGTAGCTTGTGGTTACCTCGACCTGCACGGCGGTCGGCTCGCCGCCCGGCCGCACGTCCGGCAAACCGTCCGGGAAACTGAAGTGCACGCCGACCTGGTCGGCCGCGAACTGCGTCAGGTGCAGGATTGCGGGCAGGTTCTCCTCGCAGGTGGGAAGAATCTGCTCCGGCGGAAGCTCGAAGCCGTACTGGCCGGTGTCACGCAACTCGATGGTGAAACCGAAGCGTCCCTCGGCGCCGTACACCCAGTCCACGGAGCCGCCGCTGGCCTGATAGATCGTTGAGTAAATGGGGCCCTGGTCATACTGCACTCCGTGGACAGCGTAGATCAGAGCCTTCATCTCCAGACCTAGGGTGTTGAACGTGGTGCGGTCCGGCTCCGGGGGGAGCACGTTGGCGTAGCCGTAGGGCCACATGATGAGCTGGGCGTAACTGTGGTAGTCCATGTAAGCGAGAATGTCGGGATGACCCACGATAAAGTCGCGGATGGCCTGTGTCTCCGGCTCGCTGAAGGCGGACGGGCCGCGGTAGGTCTCGTCGCTGGGCGTGCCGCTGGAGCCGCCGCCGCCCCAGCCGTAGGCGAAGTTGCGGTTGAGGTCCACCCCATAGGAGCCATCGCCGTTGTTACGTCGGTTCTTGCGCCACAAGCGGTAGGTGTTCCAGCAGTAGGTGTAGCCGTCCGGGTTAACACACGGGGCAAGGTAGATGTCCAGCGTGTCCACGAGATTCTGAACGGCAGGGTCGGTGTCGTAGTTGGTGACGAGGTAGTTCGCCAGGTAGAGGACGACGGGCTCAGTGATCCACTCCCGGGCGTGGATACCGGCGTGATAAAACACGGCCGGCTTGGGGCCGCTGCCGGGGCCGGTGATGTGCAGGACCCATAGGGGGCGCGTCTGGACGCTCTGGCCGATGCTGAAGCGTTCGCACAGGTCCGGTCGAGCGGCGATCAAGGTGTCGAGGTACTGCACAATCTCGTCGAGGGTCATGTAGTCGTCGAAGGCGCCGCGGAACGGCGAGCGGTTCAGGTGCCGCGAAGTCTCCGGCCCGATGTCGTCATCGAGAACGACGTACGACAGGCCGGACGCCTTCAGGGCGTCCACCCGCTCCGGGGGGATGCGGGCGTCGATCTGTCCGATCCCGGGGTAGTCGGTCCAGAGGTCCGGGCTGATGGTTTGCAGCAACGCGAGGTCGGCTTCGCTTTGCACGTTCACCCGCACGAGCTGGTGGCCGGCAAAGCTGACCCGAGGCTCCTGGGCCACGCCGGCGGCTGCCGGCAGGCACACTCCTATGACCGCGCACCATACTAGACGCCGCATGTTGATCTCCCTTCCAGGCACAAGAACCCCCCTCGACCTACCGGGCGAACCGCGCCACGCACTGCCCGGCGACGATGGAAGGTCAGGACGGCCTTGCGCGCTTGAACGAACAGCAGGTTCTCACCCCGATTGCTGAACCCCCAACCCCCGGGGCGGACGCCAACTGTGGGTCAGCGTCTCTGCAGTCTGGCCGATCCGGCAGGTGGGCCGCCCGCACCGCTTGGCCATTGTACCACCTCGGGACGCGCGGTCCAAGGGTCTCGGAACGGGTTCTGCACGTCGGCCGGCGGGCGTGCCCCTGGGTCGAACGAGAATGCCGCGTCGCCCCCCGCGGGGGATGTGCAAGGTACGGACGTTGCGGTCTCCCACGTCGGCCGCGGGGGTCGGCGCCACGCGGCGCCGCGAGTTGCCCTTGCTCTGCGGCCCCTGACCGTGGTACACTGCGCGTACTGCATGCGTACCAGCCCGGATGGGGGTGGGGCTCGTGGTCCGATAGGCACAAGACCGCGGCGGGCGGCCGGCACCGCAGACGGGGGGCGTCTGTGCGGGCCTGACGTCGGCACTCCACCGGGTCCCTCCGCAACTGGGGAGAAAGGAAGAGGAAACCATGTTCCGCAGGGTGATAGCGATGGTGTTCATGGCGGCGGCAGTCTGCGCCGCGAGGGCCGCCGACGGTGCGGACCAAGTTCCTCAGCGCTTTGACGGGTACCAGGTGGTCACGGTGGCCATCCCGAGTTGGGAGACGCTCGCCGAGGTCGAGAAGGTCTGCGAGACCATCATGAACGACTACCCCGGCCCGGGGAAGCTGGACGTGATGTTCGCGCCCGGCCGACTCGGCGAACTGGACCGCCTGGGGCTTTCCTACGTGGTCAAGATCGAGGACTACCAGGTCCTGATTGACAACCGGGACACGCCCGGCGCCCGCGGCTGGTTTGATGCGTATCATCGCTACAGCTCCCCGAGCATCACCGATGACATCGTGGATTACCTTGAGGCTCTGGCCACTACCCACCCGAATCATGAGCTGGCGACGATGCTCAACGTCGGTAACAGCGTGGAGAACCGCACCATCTGGGGGCTGGTCATCGCCGGTGCGAACGTTACGCCCGAGAGCCCGACGGTCTTGTACTTCGGGGCGGAACACGCGCGGGAGTGGATTGCCGCGACGGTGCCCACGTACGTGGCGACCTACCTGATGGACCAGTACGGCACGAATCCGGTGGTGACCGACCTGGTGGACAACGTCCGGTGGGTCATGGTGCCGGTCATGAACCCGGACGGCTACGAGCATTGCTGGACCACGTATCGTCTGTGGCGGAAGAACCGGCGCAACAACGGCGGCGGGGTGTACGGGGTGGACCTGAATCGCAACTGGGGCGAGGGGTGGGGCGGTGAGGGCTCCAGCAGCAGCCCCAGCAGCGATACCTATCGCGGCCCGTCGGCCTTCAGTGAGCCGGAGACCGTGGCGATTCGCAACCTCTTCGACACCTACAACGTCCGCGCCATGATCGACCTGCACAGCTACGGGCTGTACATCATGTGGCCCTACGGCTACCAGTCCGCGCTGCCCGCCCACCAGGCGACGTACCTTGCCCACGGGCAGGATATGCAACAGATGGTGCAGGCGGTGCACGGAGTGACCTACACGATCGGGCCGGTGTACAGCACGTTGTACGCCGCGTCCGGGGTATCGGTTGACTGGACGTACGTGCAGCGCGGCGTGCTCTCGTACACGATTGAGTTACGGGACACGGGGGCTTACGGCTTCGAACTGCCGGCCAACCAGATCATCCCGAACAACCAGGAGGTCCTGCCGGCCATCCTGTATCTGGCGAACACGGACTGGGTGCGGCTGCCGATCCGGTTCGAGTTCCCCAACGGGCTGCCGGAGGTGTTGCAGGCGGGCAGCGACACGGTGGTGGCCGTGAACATCGTGGCCCAGTACGCGGCCGTGGTTCCCGGCACGCCCCAGATGCACTACCGCTACGACCCGGCCGGAGCGTTCGTGGCCGTGCCGCTGACGTCGCTGGGAGGAAACGCGTACCAGGCGGTGCTGCCGGCCACCAACTGTCTCTCGACGCCGGAGTTCTACTTCAGCGCCGAGGCGGACACCGGCGTGACGGTGAGCAGTCCCCGCAACGCCCCGGCGGAGGTGTACGACGCCACGATGTCCACGGGAGCAAACGGGTTCTATGTTCAGGACCTCAGCAGCAACCCGGGCTGGACGACGCAGGGGCTGTGGGCATGGGGGCACCCCACGGGCGGCGGCGGGCAGTACGGTGGACCCGATCCGACCAACGGCTACACCGGCGCCAATGTGTACGGCTACAACTTGAGCGGTGACTACACCAACAGCATGCCCGAGTACCACTTGACCAGCACCGCCATCAACTGCAGCGGGCGCAACGGCGTGCACCTGGTTTTCCGGCGCTGGCTGGGTGTGGAGAGGTCGCAGTATGACCACGCCTACGTGCGGGTGAGCACCAACGGCACCACGTGGACCACCGTCTGGCAGAATCCGAACGCGGATACCACGGACACGTCATGGCAGCACATTGACCTCGACATCTCCGCAGTGGCGGACAACCAGCCGACGGTGTACCTGCGCTGGACCATGGGTACCACGGACGGCGGCTGGACGTACTGCGGCTGGAACATCGACGACATCCGCCTGACCTCAGCCGAGTGCGAGGGTCTGCCGGCCGACTACAACGGTGACGGCAATGTGGACCTACCGGATTACGCCGCTTTCTCCGACTGTCTGACCGGACCGGACGGCGGCGTGCTGCCCGGTTGCGCGATCTTCGAGCTGACCGGCGACGCCGACGTGGACCTTGACGACCTGGCGGCGTTTCAGCGGCTGTTCACGGGCCCCTAGGCGATTGGCGAGTGTCGATTGTCGATTGGTGCATGCGGGCGCGAGTCCCTCCCTAGGACTCTGCGACCCGCCCGCAACCCGGATTGTGGTACGGGCGTCCCGCCCGCGGCTCCATCGGAAAGACGCTGGTGCTACGAACATCGCCGGCCGCAAAGAGACTGAGCGTTTGTTGTCCGAGGAACTGACCTTAGGACTGTAGGACAATGAACGTGGAAGGTGGCATTCTCGGGGCGATCGGCAACACGTCGTTGGTGCAGCTTCGTCGCGTGGTTCCGCCGGGCTGTGCGAAGGTGTTCGCCAAGCTGGAGTGGGAGAACCCCACCGGCAGCATGAAGGACCGCGCGGCGCTGGCGATGATTGCGCGTGCGGAAGGGGACGGCCGTCTGCGTCCGGGCGATACCATCGTTGAGTATACGGGCGGCAGTACGGGCACGTCCCTGGCGCTGGTCTGCGCGGCCAAGGCATACCCCCTCCACATCGTGACGTCGGACGCCTTCAGCCGGGAGAAGCGGGACCACATGTCGGCGCTGGGCGCGGAACTTACGCTGGTGCCCAGCGAGGGCGGGCTGACCACCAGGAGCCTGATCCTGAACATGATCGAGGCGGCCCGGGTCCTGAGTCGGAACCCCCGGACCTACTGGACCGACCAACTCAACAACTGTGACAGCGTCACCGGCTACTACGCCTTGGGCGACGAGATCTGGCAGCAAGCGGGAGGCGGGGTGGATGCCTTCGTGCAGTGCGTGGGCACCGCGGCCTCCCTGCGAGGGGTGGCCACGGTGCTGAAGCGCTATCGCGCTGGGGTCGAGATCGTCGCCGTGGAGCCGGCCGAGTCCGCGGTGCTCTCCGGTGGCCGGCCGGGGCCGCATAAGATCGAGGGCGTGGGCATCGGCTACCCACCGCCGCTGTGGGAACCGAGCCTGGTGGACGAGATTGTCCCCATCGCCACGGCCGACGCGAAGGAGATGACCCGCCGTTTGGCGCAGGAGGAAGGTCTGTTCGCCGGAACGTCGTCGGGAGCGAACGTCCTGGCGGCGATCCAGGTGGGCCGGAGACTGGGGCCGAATGCCCAGGTCGTCACGCTGATGGTGGATTCCGGCCTGAAATACGTGAGCACGGACGTCTACCGAAGCGCGTAACCAAATCGGCCTCTTCGCAATCCCGGCCTACTGAGCGCCGCGCGCAGACGCGTCGTGTGCGGACTCGCCGCTCGGGTGGCATACGGTCGCGTCGCTCGGGTGGCATGCCCAAGCGCAGCGCCGGCATGCTGTGGCGGAGGGTGAGCGCGGCGCGTTCCGCCGCTGTGGCCGCAGGCCCCGGGCGTGGTTCAAGTCGCCGTGCCTGCCAGCCGTTGTGCTACGCCGGCGGCCGCGACGAAGGCGCTCGACCAGGCCCATTGGAAGTTGAAGCCGCCGATGCGCCCGTCCACGTCGAGGATTTCACCGGCGAAATACAGCCCTGGGCAGCACCGGGACGCCAGCGTGCGCGGGTCCACCTCGGCCAGGGGGATGCCGCCGGCCGTCACTTCGGCGTACTGGTAGCCGCGGCTGTCGCGCACCGGCAGCGGCCAGGCCAGTAGCGCGTGCACGAGGTGCCGGCGCGCGTCGCGCGGCAGATAGCTCATGGCAACTTGTCCGTCGATACCGAGGTGCCGCAGGACGGCCTCCGCCACCCGCGCGGGCAGCAGTTCCCCGAGTACGGTGTGCAGGCGTGCTTTCGGATGGGCGGCGACCAGCTCGAGCAGGCGGCATTCGGCGGCCGGAAAGTCCATCCCCGGCAGGAAGTTGACGAGGACTTGCACCGGTCTTTGCTCCAGGCGGGCGCGGTGCCAGAAGCGGGACGCGTCGAGAACGGCCGGGCCGCTGACGCCGAAATGCGTCCAGAGCAGTGCGCCGCGCGTGCGCACCGGCTTGTCGCCGGCGGCGTGCACCGCCACCTCGACGTCCTGCGCGATGCCACTGAGGGGCATATGCAGGTCGCCGTCGAGCAGCAGCGGCACCAGGGCGGGGGTCGTGGGGACGAGCGTGTGGCCGAGTTGTTGCGCCAGGCGGTAGCCGCTGCCGTCGCTGCCGGTCCTGGGCAATGACTGCCCACCCGTGGCCAGCACAACGCTGCGGGCACCCAGCGCGTCGTTGTTCGCGTGCAGGCGGAAGGCGGCGCCGTCGCGTTCGAGGGCAGTGACGCGCGTGTTCGTCAGCAGCCGTACGCCGCGCTCGCCGACCTCGCGCACCAGGGCGGCTACGACCGTGCCGGCGTCGTCGGACCGCGGGAAGAGCTTGCCCTGCTCCTCCTCGTACAGTTCGACGCCCACCTCGCGGAAGAAGGCCACCGTGTCTTCGGCGGGGAAGGCGCGCAGGACGCGCTCGATGACGCGCCGGTTGCCGCCGGCGAAGTCCGCGGGGGTGACCACGTGGTTGGTGACGTTGCAGCGTCCACCGCCGGAGACGCGGATCTTCGCGCCCGGTTTGCGCGCGCCGTCGAGGGCGATCACGCCCCCGGCCGGCAGCCGGCGTGCGACGAAGATGGCCGTGGCGAGACCGGCGGCCCCGGCGCCGACGATGGCGACATCGGTGTGATGGGCTCGGGTGAAGTCGGACACGCGGAGATTCTAAGCCGACCCGGTGGATTGGGCGACGTTCATCTGAGCCGCGCACGGGTTTTTCAGCCGGAACGCCCAATCGGGAAGCCACCGCGGCGGCATACCCAAGCCGGCGGCGCCGGCATGCCGCGGTGGAAATTGGCGACCTGGCCGACGGACGGCATGGCGGCGCAGCGCTTGGCCATGCCACCCACTTGCGAGGGTCGGTTTCCCAATGGCGCGGGGTCGGCGCTGCTTTTTCATCAGACTGCTACGTCCGGCGGGCCTGGACCACCGAGTTCATGCCTTCATCGCGGTGCAAGAGGGTCGCTTCGACGAAGCCGGCCGCCTCCAGATCGGTGCGCAATTCGGCGAACGTGAACGTGCCCCCGCGTGGTGTCCCCGCGAGCATATTCAGCGCGAACAGCGCGCCGACCAGGGGGGCCGTGCGGGCGTCGTCCATTACCACGTCGCGCAGCAGGAGGTGTCCTCCGGGGCGCAGGGCCGTGTGAATCTGGCGGAACAGAACCTGGTTCTCCGCCCGCGACTGCTGGTGCACGATGGCACTGAGCCAGGCGAGGTCGGCACCGGTGGGGAGCGGATGCAGCGTGAAGTCACCGCCCACGAGCGTCACGCGGGCCGTCAGTCCGGCGGCCGACAGGCGACGCTCCGCCAGCGGGATCACCTCCGGCAGATCGAAGAGAGTGGCCGTCGCCTCCGGGAACGCCCGCAGGAACGCGATCGTCCACGTCCCGGACGCCCCGCCCACGTCGAGCAGGTGGCGAAAGGGTGGGACGGGCAGTTCGGCGAGCAGGCCGGCGGCGACCGGCCCACAGATGGTGTGCATGGCGCCGATGAAGGCCGCCTGGTCCGCGGCCGCGCCGCGGATGCTCGGCGCGGGCGGGGCGGGCTCTCCCGATTGCACGACGCAGGCCAGTTGGGCCCAGCGCCGCAGGCAGTTCGCCTGATGCTGGAGCATGGGCAACACGGTGCCGGGCGCGTCCGGTTGCAGCAGTTCCGCTACCGTCGGGGCGGGCAGGTAGCGATCGTCTTGCTTGTGCAGCAGGCCCAGCGCGGCAAGGGCGTCGAGCAGCATGCCCATGCTGCGCAGGTTGCATTGCCGCCGGCGGGCCAATTGCTCGGCCGTAAGCGGCTCCTGAGCCCAGCCGGTGAACAACTCCAGATCGGCAGCGGCTGCCAGTACGCAGGCGACCTGGAAGCTGCGGGCCGCTTCCAGCAACGCCTCGGCCGTCCAGTTTCGGGTCATGGGCAGGCTCCTCCGCGGGCCCGTACCGGTGCTCCCGGTACGTGTTTAGCGTGGGTGCCATGCCCTCACCCGCCGCAGGCGGGGGTGGGCATGTGCGTCGGCACGCAGAGGCATGCTTACCCGCGACTGCGCTCGCGGGAAAGCATGGCACCCACAACACCAAAGACGCTAAACACATACTGCTCCCGGGAGCACCGGCGCAGTTCTCACCGGCGGACGGGGCCCATCATGGCACGGATGGTTGCGCGTGGCCAGTGTGAGGGCGGGCCCCGCGGCCGGTATTCCGTCAATCCTGAGTCTTCGGGTCGGCATGCGGCGTAACCCTAAGCTGGCGCGTGACGTCAGAGCCCGCCGCGCGAGCGGCAGGAGGGGTCCGGGGGCTGGCGCCCACGGCTCTGACCGGGCGGACGCCCGAAGAGCGTGTGTTGTGCCACCAGGGGGGCAGCCCGCCCGCCGGTCCGCGTGTACACTTGAACAGGAAGACGGCGGAGTGTGCGGCTGCCCAGCGGACGGCGTAACGGCGGAGCAGAGGGCATGCGTTGCGGCCAAGACAGCCAGGTCCGGTCCTGCTGCCCGGTGGAGTTCCGGCGCGGGGGACGGTTTGCCGTGGCGGGCCTCTGGGTGTCGGCGGCAGCGTGCGCGGGGGCGATCCCCCCCGCGCTGGAGCCTGATGCCCAACTGGCGGCCGCACTGAGGGAGGTGGCCGGCGAGAGCTTCCGCATCCGCGAGACGGACCACTTCACGATTGCCTACGACGTGCCCCACGAGGTCCTGCGCGGTCTGGTGGACCGGCTGGAGGGAACCTTTAACGCGGTGTGGAGATTCTGTGAGGCCGGCGGTCTACCGGTTCATCCGCCGCGCCAACGGCTCGCAGTCATCTTCTTCGATCGGGTCGAGGACTTGCAGCGCTACGCGGAGCGGACGGGTCTGCGGACGTCATCGGCAGAGGGTTTCTACGACCAGGGCACCAACCGGGCGGTCTTCGCCAACGCGCTCAACCGCCCCGATATGCAAAGGCTGACGGAGCATCTCGAACAACTGCAGGCGCGGATCAAGGCGGCGACTACCCAGCCCGGATCGGCGGACAGCGCGCAGGTGCGCGGGCTGCAAAGCGACTCGACCGCGCTGCGCGGTCGCCGTGACCTGCTGGTCAGGAAGATCAACCAGCTTGTGGTGCAACACGAGGCCGCCCATCACGTGCTGTTCAACATCGGAGTGCACGCGCGTGGACAGTGGAATCCCCCCTGGTTGGCGGAGGGTCTGGCGACGCAGTTCGAGGTGCTCCAGGGAAGTGCCGCGGGCGGGAAGTTGGCCGTCAATCACGTCCGCTTGGCCGACTTGCGTGAGGCGATCGGCGTGGAGCGGAAGGTGAGTCGCCTGCCGGAGGCTGAGCTGGCGGCCGCGTTCGCGGACGGGCGAGTCGTCGGGGTGCAACGCCTCGTGAGTGACCCGGCGGTGTTTCTCGAAAAGGCGGAGGACGTGGCCCGTCGCTACGCCGAGGCGAACGCTCTGGTGTTGTACCTCAGCCGCAAGCGGCCGGAGGCCCTGGCGCGGTACCTGGAGCAGATGGGGCGGCGCGCCCCGGGGCCGCCGCCGTCCGCTGCCGGCGAGCTGGCGGACTTCGAGGCCGCCTTCGGCCCGGTCGATGACGTCCTGAACCGGGAGTGGCTGCGATTCGTACTGCAACTACCGTTTGACCCCCAGCAGGCCCTGCGCTGAGGAGGGTGCTTGCCGCCCTCCGGCGGGGGCGTCTACATACGACGACACGGCTCGGAACCCCCCGGGGGGTGCCCTGCCCAAGCCGAAGGCGCCGGCATGCTGTTGCAGATGGCAGCCTCGGACACGTGAGAAGGCATGGCGGCGCTACGCTTGGCCATGCCACCTCACCCCAACGGTCGGTTCCCCGGTGACGCGGGGCGCTGTAGGATGGCGGTCTGGAGTGGACGGCGTGGGGTGCGACCGTACAATGGGGCCGGTTGGGCGAGCGAAGAGGCTGTTGACTTGCAGGAGATGGCCGTGGCTCGAGTCAGTTTGCGTCGCTATGACGTGCAAGCCGTGTATGCCCTCATTCTGTCCGTGGCGGCCGTGGTGCCGCTTCTCGGGGCCGCCGCCTTGTTCGTGCGGAACTTCCACTTCGACGTGGGGCAGGTCCTCTACACCGAGGGAAGCAAGTTCTTGCCGGTGTACCTGGGTACGGTGGCGGTCTCCGGCCTGCTCGGCGTCGTCGGGTGTCTTTTGGGCTGGAGCAGCGCTGGGCAGCGCCGCAACCCGCGGCAAGCTTGGTCGTGGCTCGGTTTCTTCGTGGGCGGCTCGGTGATCACCCTTGACTTCATCCTGCTGGCTGCGTTCGTGCTGCTGCGGCTGCAGGTTCCCTCGTCGGCTTAGGATCCCGTCGGGTCGGCAGCGGGCACCGAGCCGGCGGCGCTCGCTGCGGCGCTTTGCCCCGCTCGAGCCAGGCTCTTTCGTCACGCCGGCCACTTGGCGCCTACCATGAGTCAGCGAACCCTGTGTGAGATGCTGGCGTTGCCGACGGCACCCTTTGCCGAGCACCTGGTGATCGACTACGTGCGGCGGTTCTGTGCCGCGCGCCCGGGCGTCACTGTGAAGGCCGATGCGAGCGGCAACTTGCTTGCGCACCTGCGCCGCGGTACGCGGGGCATACCTCGGCCGGTGTGCCTGACGGCCCATCTCGATCATCCGGGCTTCGTGGCGGAGCGAATGCTCGGCCGGGGACGCTTGCGGGCAACCTGGCGCGGCGGGGTGCCGCCGGAGTACTTCCCTGGTGCGGCCGTGCGCTTCTGGGTGGAGGGGGCCTGGGTCCGCGGGCGCATCGAATCCACCACCACGGTGCGGCAGTTCGGCACGCTGCGCGTCGGGCAGGTGCGGATCGCGGTCAAGCAGCCGGTTCCGCCGCGCAGCATCGGCATGTGGGACCTGCCCGATCCGGTGATCCGCGGGCGACGCATCTACGCCCGGGGGTGCGACGATCTGGCGGGTGCCGCGGCCATGCTGGATGCGCTCGACCGCCTTGCGGGGCGGCGGCAGTCCTGTGAGGCGTACTTCCTGTTCACGCGGGCGGAAGAGGTGGGCTTCGTAGGGGCATTGGCGGCCGCCCATGCGGGCACCATCCCGAAACGGTGTTTCGTCGTGGCGATGGAGACGAGCTCCGAACGCCCGTTCGCCCGGATGGGCGATGGCGTGATCCTCCGCGCCGGCGACAAGGCGAGCACGTTCACCGCGGCCGTCACCGCCCATTGCCAGCGCGTGGCGACGGAACTGGCCGCTCGGGACCGCGCCTTCAAGTTTCAGCGCAAGCTCATGGACGGCGGCACGTGCGAATCGAGCGCGTACTGCGCGCTGGGATACGAAGCCACCGGCATCTGCCTGGCGCTGGGCAACTACCACAACGTGGATGCCCGGCGCAAGAGGATCGCGCCGGAGTACATCGACCTCGACGACTACGCATCGGCCGTCAAGTGGTTCATCGCCCTGGCCGGCTCGCCGCATCGCTACCGCGGCCGGGATGAAATCCTCGACCGGAAGCTGGACGAAATCCGGCGCTACTACCGCACTCTCCTCCGCGCCAGCGTTCAAGGCCCGCGCTGATCGTGCGAACTCGCTCGATGCCCAAGCATGGGGACGGTCCACGCGGGCGGGTCAGCAGTTGTCGCGGTCTGGGCAACTCCCCGGCTGGTTCACGCTCAACGCGCCTCGTGCGGCAGGATGACCACTCGACGGCGTTCGATCCGCAGGCGGGCGGTGGCGAAGAGGCGGATTGCCTCCGGGTAGGCGATGCATTCCTCGGCGAAGACACGTTCGGCCAGGGTGTCAGGGGTGTCGGTGGGCAGGACCGGCACACGGCGCTGCAGGATGATGGGGCCGTGGTCGTATTCGTTGTCGCAGAAATGCACCGTGCAGCCGCTCTCCGTCCTGCCGGCGGCCAGCACCGCCTCGTGCACGCGTTGGCCGTACATGCCGTGCCCGCCAAAGTCCGGCAGCAGGGCCGGGTGGATGTTCATCACACGCCCCGCGAACTGCGGTGGGATGCGCCATAGGGACAAGAAGCCGGCCAGGCATACCAGGTCGACATCGCCGATGGCTGCAGTCAGAGCCTGCTGGAACTCCTCCTCGGACAGGCACCGCCGCTCGACAACGGTAAGCGGCAGACCGGCTGACCGAGCGCGCTCGATGCCCGCCACCCCACGGCGCGAGCAGACCACTACGTCGATGCGTGCCGGCAGCGATCCGTCGCGGATGCGCTCGTGCAGGTTGAGCAGGGTCCGACCGCCGCCGGAGATGAGGACCGCCAGGCGCAGCAGCCCGCGCATGCCGGGTGTCGCAGGGAGGCCGCACCGTGCTGCCGACGGCTGTCGTACGGGATCAGGCTTGGACTCCGAAGGTCTCGACATAGCGAACACCACGCTCGCTGAAGCGAGCCGCAACGAGGAAGCTACTTCGGCACTCGCCTCCCCGGCGCGCGCGTTCAGGGTCTGCTGCGCTGCGGGCAAGCGCGCCGTTGTATCCGGGGCGTCTTCGTTTGCGCCGCCCTCACCCCTGCCCCTCTCCCGCGGGGAGAGGGGTCAGGACTCCCCCGATGCGAGGGGGGTCTTGAGACGGTCTCCTACTTCCGTTTGAACTGCTTCTCCAGTTCGCCGCGGGTCAGGCGCAGCATGGTCGGCCGGCCGTGCGGGCAACTGCTCGCCCGGTCCACCAGGTGCCGGTGCCGAACCAGCGTGGCGATCTCCTCATCCGTCAGGGCGTCGCCAGCCTTTACGGCGGCCTTGCAGGCCATCATGTCCAGCAGCTTGTGAATGACAACCTCGGTCTCGACGTGTTGGGTCGCCTGCTGCCCAAGCTGGTCAAGCAGGTCGCGCAGAAAGGCCGGCACGTTCACGTCCTTGAGCAGCATCGGGAACGTATGGACGGCCACGGCGTCCGGGCCGAAGGGGGCCAACTCGATGCCCAGTCGCTGCAGGAGCGCGGCGTGCGTCTCGATGATGCCAAGCTGCGCGGGAGTGACCTTGATGGTCTCGGGGAGCAGGAGTCGCTGGGCTTCCAGTGTCCCCTGCGTCAGCCGGCGGCGCAACTCCTCGTAGAGCACGCGTTCGTGCAGGGCGTGCTGGTCGATGATCATGATGCCGTCGTCGGTCTCGACCACGAGGTAGAGATTGTGCATCTGAATGGCCCGCGGGGCGGCGTTACCTCCGGTGGCGCCTGGTCCCTCGGCGCGTGCCGCTGCCCCTTCGAGGCCGGTGCGGGCCTGGCCGAATCCGGCTGGCAATCCACCCTCGGGTGGTGGCGCCCCGTCCAGACCACCAGCGGCCGGGCTCGACGGACCGGCATACAGCGCCCGCCAAGCTGCGTCACCCAGCGGTCCCGCGGGTGACCCGCCGGGCAAACCGCCGATTCCCTGGGGGGCGTGGCCGGACTGCCCCTGCGACGGCGCGCATCGGGTCCAGGCGGGATGCCCGGCGGGTGCTTCGCCCGCGGGTCGGCCGGTCGGACCGAAGCCGGGCGGCACGATCGGAACGGCGGCCTTCAACGCGGCCGCCAGCTCGTGGCGAACGCGGTCCTCGTCCGCGGCCGCTTCCGAGCCGGGTGCCCAGGGGGTACGCAGGGCGGGCGTCAAGTCCGCCCGCTGGAAGGCCTCCCGCAGGGCGCTGAGCACCTGCGAATGGACAAGGTTCGAGTCGGCCCAGCGGACCTCGATCTTAGTCGGATGCACGTTCACGTCGACCAAGCCCGGGTCCACCTCCAGAAACAGGAAGATCACCGCCTGGCGGCTCGGTTCCATCAGGCCGCGGTATGCCTCCTTGATCGCGTGCTGCACGAACCGGTCGCGGATGTAGCGACCGTTGACGAACACGTACTGCCACTGGGCGGTCGCGCGGGACTGGGCGGGCGGGGCGGCATAGGCGTCCAGACTCAGGCCCTGCTCGTGACGCTCAATGTGAAGCAGGGCCTGGGCAAGCTCCGCCCCGAAAAACTGGGCCAGGCGTTCGAGCCGAGTGACGCCGCCGGGGAGCTGGTGGACGGGGCGGGCGCCGCTGGCCAGCTCGAACGCGACGGCTGGGTGGGCGAGCGCCACGCGGGCGAACTGGTCGTGCACGTGCCCCGATTCCGTTGTGGACGTGCGCAGGAACTTGCGCCGCGCGGGTACGTTGAAGAACAGGTCGCGCACCTCGATGGTCGTCCCCGGCGGGCACCCGGCCGCCCGGCTCAGCTCCACTTGGTCCGCGGCCACGCGGATTTCGTGACCCTCGACGGCGTCCGGCACACGTGAGACCATCCGCAGGCGGGCGACGGCCGAGATGCTCGCCAGCGCCTCGCCGCGGAAGCCCATCGTCTCGATGTGATACAGGTCCGGCTCGATGAGTATCTTGCTGGTGGCGTGGGGCAGGACGGCCAGGCGCAGCTCCTCGGCCGTCATCCCGCCGCCGTCGTCCACCACACGAATGAGCTGCTTGCCGCCGTCCTCGATGGTGACGGCCACGCGGCGTGCGCCGGCGTCGATCGCGTTTTCGACCAGCTCCTTGACCACGCTGGCGGGGCGCTCGATGACCTCGCCGGCCGCGATCTTGCGGACCAGCAGGTCGGGCAGCACCTGAATGCGACACGCGGGCGCAGTGGTCATCGGCGACACTTCCTCCAAGCGGCTGGATCCTCCCTCAGCCGTCGCTCTGGCAGCTCGTTGGAGAAGGAACGTCGGCCCCCCGCGGCCGACGTGGGAACCGCCAGACGCCCCGGTCTTCGAGGCTCCCCGTCCAGCCCGGGGGGCTCCGCGACCGGCTGCCAAGGTCATAGGCGACCAGTGGGGCAGTATAACCCGCTGGGCACCGGAGTCGAAATCGGCCGCCCCGCGGCGGCGTCGTGCGCTGCTGCGCACCGGGAGAACCGGTTCACGGACGCTGGAACCGCCAGGGGTTTCAGCCGGCGGCGTACGCCCGCGGGTAGGGGTCCGCGGCTGCTGCCACCTGAGCGTGCCCCCCGCGCGTGCGGCCGCGTTGTCGGGCCGTGCTGCGGTCCCACGTCGCCCTTCGCGTGCCCCCCCCCGCGCGCGCGGCCGCGTTGCCGCTCGACCGCTTCCCCACGGTTGCGCTTCGGAGCGCTTTGCCGCAGCGCGGACGTTCATCAGGGGTTGGTGGGCGCGGTGGCCGCACCGTCCTCCTGCCGCGCTGGTGTCTCCTCCACCAACGCCAGGAATCGTTCCACACTGTTTGGATACGAGACCGCCAGGGCTCGGTGCCAATCCGCGGAGACGTCTCCGGTCGGCACCTTCGGCTCGCGCGGTTCCGTGCATACGAAGAACACGCAGTCGATGGGCTTCTGCGTCAGGTGGGTCGCCGAGGCCGGGTGGTGCAGAATGCACCGTCGTGTCGCGTCCTTGTCGTCGGAAGGCCATTCCTCTACCCGTTTGCTCAGGAAGACGCAGCCCTTATTCAACCACGGGTTCTCGCCGAACAGCGCATTGCGGGTCTCGTAATACGACTCTCCCACGGGGGGGATGGAGATGAGCTGCCCGTCGCTGGACAGGGACTTCATGTGAAACACGGCGATCTGCTTCCTCCACGGCCAGCGTCCGGTGGGACACCAGAAGACATCGAAGTATGTGCGCACGAAGTCCCGGAAACACAAACCTTCTGGAAAGCGATAGTCTTCGCGTTTCAGTTCGCCGCGCTCATACAACTCAAAGATCGCCAACACGTTCTCCAGGATGGCGAAGCCGCCGTGGCTGCAGCATGACGATGAGCAGGCCATGCAGTCCTGTGCGGTTACCGCGCCGGTGTGCCACTTGTTGAGGATGGCGGTTACCCGCTTTGGATACGGCGCGATGTTCATGGTCGTTGTGTGGGTCCGCGCGCGTGCCAACTCTGTAGAGCCGTCAGCATCTGGAGGCAGGCCGCCCGGGCGGTGGCTAGGGCTTCCGCGAAGCGCGTCCAGGCCGGGGAAGCGTGGGTCAGGGCAGCAGCTCCGGCCGGGCCCGCGAAATCAGCCAGCGCTTCGGCTAGTTGCGCGCATGCGCCTGCCAGCGTCGTCAGCAACGGACGCTCAGGTGCAGGTGCGAGCGTGACCTGGCGTTGCAGGAAGCGCTCACCCGATCGCGCACCGGCGACGACCGTGGCAGCGAGGCCGGCGTGTATCTGGGCTGCGGGTTCCGAAGGCGTCTTGGCGCGTAGCCGCTGACTCCACTCGTCCAGGGCCGCCGGGCCGGTGAGCACGCCGAAGCGGGTGTCGAACTCCCGCGCGAGCAGCCGCCGGGCATGTTCCAGCGCGGCCGCAAGGAGCACGGCGGGTTCGGGGGCGACGGGACGGCACTCCTCAATGACGTAAAGCTGAATGGGTGGGCGGGAGAGCGCGACGGGGACCGTTGTGAGGCCGACGACCCCTTGCCGATCGGTCGCCCCGGTCGGCTCCAGCCGCACGCCGGCCAAGCCCAGTCCCGTCGTCGCCGTGCGGTCGATCAACACCCAGGTCGAGGGCGCAACCGTAGCGCCGTCCCCGTCTGGGGGCACCGCGCGGGCTGAAGCCCGCGGCTCGATGGCGGTGCGGAGTCGCGCACGCTGGGCTGGGTCGTCGAGGGGTCCGGTCCAGGCGAGCACGGGTTGATCGTGCTCGAGCGCCCGCAGTACCAGCGGGAGATAGCTGGCCTCGAAGTGCTGGGCAAACTCGGCGGCGCGTTCGAGCCCACGAGCGGCCTCCGGCGGATGAATCTCGCGAACAGCCAGCCCGAACAGCCGACCCACCTCCACCAGGAAGGCATCCTGCCCGTAAGCCGCCCAGCGCTCCACGTCCGATTCGCCAGGTACGGCGCAGAGCAGAAACGGTCGTCCGAGGGCCGCGTTGAGGTCGTCAACGTCAAGGGCAGGGGGTGACAGACCCGCGTCGCGGTTGGCCGCCCGCCACACTCCGTGCAGCAGCCACGTCAGCGGCGCGGTCGCCGGCCCGGTGCTCGGAAACCAGTTCGTACCAAGAGGAAGCACGGGCGGCAGTGTACTCCGCACAGGGTCCTGTAACCAGCCCGACGCACCGCCCGGACCCACACGCCGGCTTCGATGGTCGCACCTCCCTTGCGGCACGCGAGGCTCACCCCAGGGGCTAACGGAAGCCCCGGTCGGAAGCTGACGATGAACTCTCGGAGCACCAGAACAGACCGCACGCCCAAAGGTGAGGGAGATTCCCATGACCGATAACGCATCACCCGACCGGGGACCGATTCAATCCGAGTTGCTGCGCGAGAATCCCACCTTCGCGGATATCGTGATCCCGTTCGTGGAGGGGCTCAGCGAGAGGCTGCGGGTGATGGAGCAGTCCATCCGGGGCACGGACTTCGAGACGCTCAAGGTGGCCGCCCACCAGCTCAAGGGTGCCGGCGGCGGCTATGGGTTCCCGATCCTGACCGAAAGGGCGGCCAAGCTCGAGCAATTCGCCCGGCAAGGGGCGGTTGAGGACTGCGCCAACCTGCTGGCCGAACTGAAGGACCTGGTCGCCCGCATCGAACTCCCGCCGCAAGAAGGCTAGGCACTTCCCCTCGGCAGGCAAGCCAACCGACGGCACGGCGTGTCGGTGCCGGGTGGCCCACCGCCGGTGAAGGTACGCCGGGTGGCCCACCTCCTTTGGAGGGTACCTGTTTAGCGTGGGTGCCATGCCCTCACCCGCCGCAGGCGGGGGTGGGCATGGGGCGCGGCCGCAGAGGCATGCTTACCCGCGACTGCGGTCGCGGGAAAGCATGGCACCCACAACGCCGAAGACGCTAAGCATGTACTTTGGAGGTGGGGGACGGATGACCCTCGCGCTCATCCGGCTCGGCCCGGTGCCCACTGTGCCGTTTGTATAAGAGCGAGCCCGCACGACGCAGGCTACATCACCGTGCGCCATGCGACGCCGACGATCCGAATCGCGCACGGCGACTCAGCTTAAACTTCTGCCCGCCCAGCCGTTCTCTTTCCCGGCGTACATCCTCTGCGAGCCACAACCGGGACCGAGCTTTCGCGCGGCAAAGACGGTATACTGAGCTTGGTCATCGGCGTGGGGAAGACCGCCGGGTGGGGTGCTCGGCACCGGTCTTCCCCGGCGCCCGATTGGCGCAGAAGGGGTGGTCATGGGGTGGAGATCGTTGGGAGCTACGGCGGTCTGCGTCTGCGCTGCGGTGCTGGCCGGCGGGTCGCTGCCCGCTCAGGGCACGGGCCCGGTAGTGGGATGGGGCGACCAGGTCGTCGTGCCCCAGTCGGCGCTGGAGGACCTCACCGCGGTTGCGGCGGGTGCGTATCACAGCCTTGGTCTGAACGCCGACGGCGAGGTCGTGGCCTGGGGGGATAACGGCTACGGCCAATGCATCGTCCCGGATTACAAGGGCGGCTTCCTCAGCATCGCATCCGGTGCGTACCACAGTCTCGGCCTGATGGCCGGCCATTCGATTGTGGCGTGGGGTCGGAACGACTACGGCCAATGCGACGTCCCGTTGCCCAACAGCGGGTTCATGGCGGTGGCGGGCGGCGGAGGCTATGAGGACGGTCACAGCCTGGGCCTGAAGGACGACGGCTCGGTCGTGGCCTGGGGCAGGAACAACAACGGCCAGTGCACCGTCCCGGAGCCCAATGCTGATTTCATCGCCGTCGCGGCGGGCGGGAGCCACAGCCTGGGCCTGAAGGAGGACCACTCGATCGTAGCCTGGGGCAGGAACAACTACGGGCAGTGCACGGTTCCAACTCCCAACGCCGACTTCATCGCCATCGCGGCCGGCCAATACCACAGCCTGGGCTTGAAGAGCGATGGCTCGATCGTGGCCTGGGGGTGGAACAACTACGGTCAATGCACCCCTCCCGCGCCGAACGCCGACTTCACCCGGCTAGCAGGAGGCTTCTGGCACAGCGTGGCCATGAAGGCCGACGGTTCGATCGTGGCGTGGGGACGAAACAACCACGGCCAATGCACCGCTCCGCAGGGGGACGGTTTTGTGGCCATCGCGGGTGGCTGGTATCACGGGCTGGCGCTGAAGGCTGACGGCTCGTTTGTGCCGTGGGGGTCCAACTGCATCAGCGGCGGCAACGTCCCGGCACCAAATGCCGGTTTCATCGGCATCGCGGCCGGCGGGTATCACGGCCTGGGGCTGCGGGCGACGGGTTCGATCGCGGGCTGGGGAGACGACGCCTCCGGGCAGCCCCATGTTCCGGAACCCAATGCCGACTTCGTGGCCGTCGCCGCGGGCGGGTGGCATGGTCTGGGGCTGAAGGCGAGCGGCTCGATTGTCGCCTGGGGAAGTAACGGCGACGGGCAATGCAACGTCCCGGAGCCTAATGCCCACTTCATCGGTATGGCGGGCGGTGCCGAGCATAGCCTGGGGCTGAAGGACGACGGTACCGTCGTAGCGTGGGGCTACAACGACGACACCCAGTGCGACGTGCCGGAGCCCAATGCCGACTTCATTGGCGTCGCGGCGGGTGCGTTTCACAGCCTCGGCCTCAAAGCCGACCACTCGGTTGTGGCGTGGGGCTGGAACCCGTACGGCCAGTGCGACGTCCCGGAGCCCAATTGCGACTTCATCGCCGTTGCGGGCGGCGGTATCCACAGTCTGGGTCTGAAGGCGGACGGCTCGATCGTAGCGTGGGGCTACAACGGCAGCGGCCAATGCGACGTCCCGGAGCCCAACACCGACTTCGTCGCCATCGCGGCAGCGAACGCGCACAGCCTGGGCCTGAAGGCCAACGGTTCGATCGTCGCCTGGGGATACAACAACCACGGTCAATGCAACGTCCCGAGCCCGAATGCCGGCTTCGTAGCCATCGCGGCCGGCGGCGTCTATTCCGGCGGTTTCGCCCTGGGGCTGAAGGCCGCCATCGAGATCTATGACTTGAGCACCTTCGTCGGCTGCATGCTGGGGCCCCAAGTCGACTACCCGCCGGGCTGCGACGATTCCGATCTGGACGTGGACGGGGACGTGGACCTGGAGGATTTCGCGCTGTTTCAGAGGATGTTCAGCCGGTGATGTCCCGGTGTCCGCGCCTGACATCTGCTCTGACACTATTCCTGCTGGGACAGCCCACCGGCAATCCCCAAGAACGCCTGGCAGAACCCCTCTCCCCCCTCGGGGGAGAGGGCAGGGTGAGGGGGTGAACGCGGCTGCGCCGCGGCTCGACAGAACCCCTCTCCCCTTTTCGGAGAGGGTAGGGTGAGGGGGAATGCTCCGTCGCCTCGACCGCTCCCCCGACTCTTCCCCCTGATGGAGGCGTTGGTCACAGACTCTGAGTTTGCCACGAAAGGGCATGCGGTGCACGCAACCTGTGGGATTCGCTGCCGGCGGTTCACTGCAGTCGGTCTGCCGCTGCTGGCGTGGGTGTTCGCGGTGCATGCCGCTGGTCAGGAGGTTTCGCGCCCGGCGGAGTCGGCACCTGCTGCGGCGCCGGTTGCGACATGGGCGCACGAACAGGCGTCGCCCGGCGCCCCCACGGAGCAGCAGCCGTCGTCCGAGCCGGTCGCTGAGCTACCCAAACGCGGATTGATTCTCAGCACCGAGGCGACCTACGCGGGCTACACGCTCTTCGCGCCTCTCAATTCGACGACGACGTACCTCGTGGACATGCAGGGGAAGCTGGTTCATTCCTGGCCCAGCAAGTATGTGCCGGGCCAGGCGGTGTACCTGCTCGATGATGGCAGCCTGCTGCGCACCGCCCGCCAGCCGGGCAACCGACACTCTGAAGGCGGCGGGATCGGTGGACGAATCGAACGCCTCGCGCCGGATGGCAAGGTCCTCTGGGACTTCGTGTACGCCGACGAGCACCACTGCCAGCACCATGACATCAAGCCGCTGCCCAACGGGCACGTCCTGCTCATTGCCTGGGAGAAGAAGACTCGCGAGCAGGCCATCGCCGCGGGCCGCGATCCCGAGGACCTGCCCGGCGACGAGATGTGGCCGGATTGCGTCATCGAAGTGGAGCCGGAGGGTACGTCGGGTGGCAATATCGTCTGGGAGTGGCACGTCTGGGACCATCTTGTCCAGAGTCTCGACAAGGACAAGCCCAATTACGGCGTGGTCGCGGAGCATCCGGAGCTGGTGGACTTGAACTATCAGCGCCGGGCCCCGCGGGAGACGCCGGCCGAGATCGAGCGGTTGCGCTCGCTGGGATACGTCGGCGGCGACGAGCCGGAGGATGCCGGCGACGCGGACGAGGGACCACCGCCCTTTGGTCCGGGGCCGGGCGGACCGGGCGGACCGAGGATGATGGCGGACTGGTGCCACACGAACTCGATCGACTACAACGCGAAGCTCGATCAGATCGCCCTCAGCGTGCACACGTTCAACGAAATCTGGATCATTGACCACAGCACAACCACGCAGGAGGCGGCCGGTCATGCCGGCGGACGGTATGGCAAGGGCGGCGACCTGCTGTACCGTTGGGGCAATCCGCGGGCGTACGGCGCCGGCGGGGCGAAGGACCAGACGCTGTTCGCCCAACATGACGCGCGTTGGATTCCCGAAGGATACTCCGGTAGCGGGCACCTGCTGGTCTTCAACAACGGCACCGGCCGGCCGGGCGAGCCGTACTCGTCGATTGTCGAGTTCGCGCCGCCGATCGATGCGGCCGGACGCTATCGGCTTGAGCCGGGAAAGGCGTATGAGCCGGCGAAGCCGAGTTGGGAATACGCGGCCGGCAACAAGACCGACTTCTTCGCGAGCCATATCTCCGGGGCTCAGCGGCTGCCGAACGGGAACACGTTGATCTGCTCCGGCGAGGCGGCCCGCATCTTCGAGGTCACCGCGGAGGGCAAGACCGTCTGGGACTACGTCAACCCATACTTCGAGCGCGAAGGCCCGCGCGAGGGGTTCGGTCCGTTTCGCGGCCCGCCCCGGGGTCCGCGCTTCCGGGATCGCCGGCCCGGCGACGCGGGTCCGGACCGGCCGCAGCCCGGTGACGACGCCGGTGCGACCCCTCCGCAGTCCCGTGACGGCGCCGGCGGGGGACGCGTTGACGACCCTGCTGCACCGGGAGGACCCGACCGACCACCGGGACCGCGCGGTCGTCGACCCCCTGGTCCACCGGGCGGTGGACCCTGGGGACCTCCAGAAGGGCCGGGCGGTGACCCCGGCGGTGGTGTCTTCCGGGCAACGCGCCTGGGCGCGGATCATCCGGGCGTCCGGCAGCTTCTGGAAGCAATCCCTGCGACGGAGAGCAACGGCAAGTGACGCTCACCCTGCAGCTCGCCTCGGGGAGTGCTAAGCGGAGTTCCTCGCGCGTTGAGAGCCGCTGCACCTTGGTTGTGCACGTCCGTCGCACCCTTGGCCAAGGAGCAGGGCCGCGCCGGCACTTGCGACGCTCGCGGCCACTACCACACACGGCTACTCAGGGCCGGAAAGCGACGGCCAGCAACAGTATGAGCACGTACACGGGCACGGCGATAATCAACCCCGCTACGAAGACGTGTCCGTAGACGGCAAACGCCCGTTCGAAGAAGCTGTGGCTCAAGAGCATCGTGTATGGTTTGCGTTGAGGGGGTCTGGATTCGAGGGCCTGCAAGCGTTGAGAGAGCCAGGCAACCTCTGCTCGCAGAGTATCCACCTGCTCCTGAAAAGGTTGATCGGACATGACGCATTCTCCTGCCGGCATGCAGTGGCTTCTTGCCACGATGTGACCGTCGGCGCTGCAGCACACAATATGCTAATCGTCTGGGTCTGTCAATGCGCTAGGATCGGTAAAGTCGGACTGGACCACGCTCAATTGCGCGCTCTCGTGTCACAGCAGCTCACGGAGGCTCCGTTTGAGGATCTTCCCCGTCGGGCCGTGGGGCAGGTCTTCCCGAATGTAGATGCGCTTGGGGACCTTGTAACCGGCCAGGCTTTGGCGGACAAACTGCTTTAATTGCTCCTCGGCGAGCTGCTGCCCGGGTTCCGGAGTAACAAAGGCGACCGGGGCCTCGCCGCGGCTTTCGTCGGGGACGCCGATGACGGCCGCCTCCAACACGCCGGGGTGCGCCACCAGGGCCGACTCAATCTCACCCGGAAACACGTTCTCGCCGGCAATAATAATGAGTTCCTTACTGCGCCCGGTGATATACAGAAACCCATCGTCATCGAGATGCCCGATATCGCCCGTGCGCAGCCAGCCGTCAGCACTGAGCACGGCTGCCGTTTCCTCCGGGCGATGGTAGTAACCCTTCATTACACTCGGCCCGCGGACGGTGATCTCGCCGTCCGCGCCGGGCGGCAGCGACTGACCCGCGCCATCCAGGATGCGCACCTCCATGTTGCGGACCGGCTTGCCCACGCTGCCGACGCGGTTCTCAAGCACGGAGCAGGCGGAGATGATCGGCGACGTCTCCGTCATGCCGTACCCCTCCCGGATGACGACGCTGAAGCGCTCCTCGAACCCCTTGCGCACGGCCGCGGGCAGCGGCTCACCCCCGCTGATGACCAGCAGCACCGAACGGAACGTCTCGGCCGTCGCGGACTTCATGCGCAGCAGGGCCGCCAGCATGCTGGGGACGGCCAGGATGATGGACGTCTCTTTGTCCGCGATCGCGTGGAGTACGGCCACCGGGCTGAAGCGCGGCACGGCTACCACGCTGCCACGCAGCAGCACCGGAACCAGGACGTTGCCCGTCAGCCCGAAAACATGAAACGGCGGCAGCATGTTCAGGAAGCGGTGCTGCGAGATCAAGTTGAGCGAGGCGATGGAGTCGGCGGCGTTGCTGTGTAGATTCCGCTGGGTCAGCTCGACCCCCTTGGGGTCGGCCGTCGTACCGGAAGTGTAGAGGAGCACTGCCGTCGCTGCCGGGTCCGCGTCGGCCGGCGGCAGCGACCGCAGGGAGGCGGCCAACGTCCGCAGCTTCAGGTGCTGGTCCTCGAGGTACAGCACTCGCGCCGGCAGCGTGCTGAGGCGATCCGCAAACGGCTTGATGCTCAGGATGAGGTCCAACCCGGCGTCGCGAACGATGAACTCGAGCTCCGCCGGCTGCAGCAGGAAGTTGAGCGGGACGGCCACCTTGCCCGCCCAGAGCGTGCCGAACAGGGCCGCGGGGAACACGCCGCTGGCCGGCAACATGATGCCGACCCGTTCGCTGCGCGCGTGCCGCCGCACCAGACCGCGCAGCGCGAGCGACAGGCGGGTAAGCCGCCGGTACGAGAGCACCAGCCGACCATCGTCGACGGCCGGCTTATCCGGACACTCCCGATTGGCAGCGAGCAGCTCACGGACTAGCATGGTCGCCTCCTGAGGCACTTGGCGGCGTCGCGGGAGGTTACGTCAGGTGGTGTCACCTGTCTACCACCAGTGGGTCGGAGCGGGTGCGGCGTGAGGGACGGCGCGATGTAGCGTCGCCCTCCCGTGGGCGACGTAGAAGTTGACCGAGGCACGGGAGTCCTATGTCGCCCACGGGGGCCGACGCTACCGGGACGATCGCTCGGCGCGCGGACATGGAGTTCACATGCGGCATCGCTTTGACAACCTCTTCCGCGCCGACGCCGTGGTGCTCTCGATGGGAGTGCACTCGGCCGCAACGCTGGCGCAGCGCGGGCTGGGGTTGGCGCGGGGCGTGGTGCTCGCCTGGCTGATCAGCAAGGAGCAGTACGGGCTTTTCGGGCTGGCACTGCTGGTCGTCAACGTGCTGCTGCCGGTGTGTACCGGCGGGCTGTATGAAGGCGTAGCGCGTTTTGCTCCGCTGCACGAGGCGCGGGGAACGCTCAAGTCTTTCACGGTCCGGGTGGGCGTGCGGCTGACGCTGCTGACCGTCGGGATCGGGTTGTTGTTATGGCTGGCGGCCGGCGCGCTCGGGCCGGTCCTCTTCTCCGCGGCCGGGCAGGCAAGCGGGACGGCATCCCCCCTCAGCCTACCCTCTCCCCCCAGGGGGAGAGGGGTTTCGCCCGAGACGGTAGGCCTCTTGCGCGCGGTGCTCATCTGCGTCATTACCCTCGCTCCGTACCAGACGTTGCTGGGTATGCTGAAGGGTCTCCGCATGTTCCGCGCGGTGAGTGTCGTCGAGTTGCTCGCGACGATCCTGTTCACAGCGCTGGCCCTGGGTTTGCCGCTGCTGGGTTGGCGGGATGCGCAGACTCTGGTGTGGAGCTACACGGCGAGCAATGTTGTGGCCGTTGTGGTGTTTGTCCCTGGGTTGCTGCGGCGACTGCCGTTGCTGAGGGTCCGCGCCGCCGCCCCCCTCCCTTCCAGAGAGGGGTTGGGGGAGGGTGGAGTCGCGGGAGCTTCACCCCTCACCCTGCCCTCTCCCCTGAGGGGAGAGGGGGCAAAGGACGCGGCTTCACGCCTCACTCCACCGTCTCCCCTGAGGGGAAACCGGGCGGAGGGTGCACCGGGGGATCAGGGTCTTGCGCGGCCGGGGCAGCTGGGCGGTCGGCTCATGACCTACAGCCTGTGGCTGGCGGCAACGGCCCTGCTGTGGAACGCGCTCTCCTATTACCCGGTGTGGCACCTGCTGCGCGCCACGGATGCCGCCGTTGTGGGTACCTTCCACGCCATTCGCACGATGACGCAGTTGATTCAGATTGGGGCCGTGGTGCTGTCGACCGTCGCGGCCGCCCACGTCACGGCCACGTGGGAACAACGCGGGCGACCCGCTTCACTCGAACGGCTGGACCTGCTGACGGGCGTCAGCCTCGTAGCCTTGCTGGCCGGGGCGGCCGCGCTGAGCGTCGCCCGGCCGGTGTTGATGCACGTCCTGCCGCGTTCGTTCGCGCTGGGTGCAGCCGCCTATGACCCCTTGCTGCTGTTCTTCGTGATCGTGGGCGTGCTGGGACTTCTCGCCATTCGGTTCAATCTTGTACAGAAGCCGCACTGGACGTGTGCCGCCTGGCTGATCGGTATGGTAGTCAGCGTGGGGGCGGCGCACGTGCTGCTCGGGCCCCCGGGAGGCGGCGCGGCACCCGCCGACGGTGGTCGCGTTGTTGACGCCGCCGATGCGCTGGGTCGGGCCGCGTGGGCGTCGGTGGCGGGAGTGGCTGCCGCGGCCGGTGGCCTCGTTGTTCTGCTGCTGTGTCTGCGGCTGGCGTTACCCGTGCGCACGCTCGGGTTGGTCGCGGCCACGCTTGCCGTGGGCTGGGGTTGGGTGCCGGCGTGCGTGGCCCTCCTGGCCGTGGTCATGCTGGGCCTGTGCGGGTGGTTGTTCACGCCTACCGAGCGGGCGGAGCTTGTCGCCGTTGCGCGCAGGCTTTGGGGCCGATAACGTGGGACGCCCCAGATGCCATCCCCGATGCTGTGCACAAGCGTGCGTGGCGGGCGAGCGTGTGTGTGCACCTGGGGGCGTCTTCGGCTCCGCCGCCCTCACCCCTGCCCCTCTCCCAGGGGGAGAGGGGTCCAGATGTCGCCCGCCAAAGCTTGCCGGTGGCGGATGAGGACGTGGAAACCACGCCAAACACAGACCTGGCTTGAGCCCCCACGGTTCTGATAACTGTGCCGACTAGCCGGTAGTAACCCCTGCTGAAACGGCTTCCGATACAGCCTGTAGCAGCCCAAGGTGGACGGGGCGGCGGCAGCCTGCCGTACCCGGGCGTCCGGCGGTTTCCACGTCGGTCGCAGGGCACCGGCGCCACGTCTGCAACCGGCTGCCAGGGGTAACGACACTCCGAAAGCGAGCAGTTGCACTATGTCATCGCATCCGCCCGAATCGAACCGGAAGTCCCCACCGCGCGGCATGCCGTCTGGCTCCGGCGCCGTCGCCGCAGCAAGCCGACAGGACGCCGTACTCCGGGAGCGCCTGAAACAGTACTTCCAGGGGCTTAACGAGGTGCGCCGCGGCATCTGCCTGCTGAATGCCGGCCGGTTTACGGAGGCGGGGATCGCGTTCTCCCGCGCCTCCGTGTACGGCTACCGGGGTGAATCCCTGGCCACGCTGCTGGCGGCGTCGTACCTGGGCCAAGGAAAGACGTCCGAGGCGACGCACCATCTTGAGCGTGCCGCCCGCCGCGAAGCGGACCAGCCGGCCGCCCAGATCCGCCACGCTCTGTCGCTGTGGGCCGACGGGCAGCACCCGGCCGCTATCGACGCCCTCCGCCAGGCCATCGCGCGCGATCCCGAGTGTGCCGAGTTGCACTTCCAGCTTGGGACGCTGCTCGCCGACGCGGAGGAGTACGACGAGGCGGAGCTGCGTTTCACCCAGGCGGCCAACCTCGATCGCGGGCACACCGAGGCGCTCGTCAGTCTGGCGCTGTGTCGTGGACTGCGGCAAGCGCCGGCGGAGGCTGTCGCCTGCTTGCAGAAGGCCCAGGCCCGTCGCCCGCACGACCCCCGCATAGGATTGCTGCTGGCCCAGGCAGCCTTGGCGGTCGCGCAGCAGGAACAGGGCCCTGTGTCCCTGCGGGTCGTGCTGCCGGACGACGGCGCGCTTACCGATCCGCAGGGGCTCAACGGCCTGCTGCGCGTGATTGAGACCGACCCGGACTTCGTTGATGCGTTTCTGTCCCTGCCGGAGGACCAGGTTGACCCCGACGTCTTCGCCGTCCTCCTGGGAACGCTCGAACGGGCGCTCGCGCATCAGCCCGAGCACGCGGAACTGCACTTCCATTGCGGGCAGGTGCTCTCCCGGCTGGGGCGCCGGCCGGAAGCCATCGACGCCAACGAACGCGCCGTAGGGCTCAAACCTCGCTACATCCGGGCGCTCATCGAACTGGCGAAGCTCTACCAGGCCACGGACCGGACGGCCGACGCCACCACGCGTCTGGAACAGGCCGTCCGCGCCGGTGCCCGTTACGCGGACGTGTTCTTCCTGCTGGGCAACCTCTACCGCGACCAGGGGCAGTGGCAGCGCGCCCGCCGGGCGTACCAGCGGGCCCTCAAGATCAACGCCCGGTACGACGCAGCGCGTGACGCGCTCGCGGCGCTGCCGGCTTAACCCAACCGAGGGGGCATGTCGTACCTACTGGAGATTCTCGGGCGTGGGTTGCTGGCGGACCTGGCGGCCGCCTTCCGCGACGTCCTGCACGACGACGGGCACTACGCCACGCACGAGTTGCAGGGCTTCGTCGAGCGCGAGCCGGACCGTCCCACGCATCATCGCCAACTGGGCATCCGTCTGCTGGGCGACCGGCAGTTCAGTCGCGCGCGGGAGGAGTTCCTGGCGGCTGTGGCGCTTGATTCCACCGACCTCACGGCCCGCATCGGCGCCGCCTGTGCCTGCGATGAGCTGGGCCAGACCGAGGCCGCCCTGCCGCACCTGCTGACGGTGGTCGAGCAGGAGCCGCAGCAGGCACCCGCATGGTTCGCCCTAGGGTTGTGTTACGAGCGTCTCGAGCGGCTCGACGAGGCCATCGAAGCCTACGAGAAGACCATCGAAACCTCCCCCGAGCTGCGCAACCCGCACGAACGCCTGGCCGCCATTTACCTGAAGCGTAAGGACTTCGACCCGGCCATCGGGCACTATGAGCACCTCTGCGCCTGCGAGCCGGAGGACGTCGTCGCCACCCTCACGCTGGCCAATCTGCTCATGGAAGCCGGACGCTACGGCGAGGCCATCGAGCGGTATCAGCTTGCCCTGACGCTCGAACCCGACAACCTGGAAGCGCGCAGCGAGTTGCTCACCACGTGCGCCCAGGCCGGTCGCTACGATGAGGCGGTGCACATCGTCCAGGAGATGATCGAGCAGCGTCCCGAGTGCCCGCAGCACCACCTTCAGCTTGGCGACCTCTACGCCCAGATGGGCAAACCCTCCAACGCCCTGGCCGCCTATACCCAGGCGGTGGACCTGAACCCGGAGTATCTGGAGGCCGTGGTGAAGGTCGGCACCACGCAGTTGCGGCGGGGCGCCTACCTCGAGGCCGCCCACGCCTTCAGCAAGGCCCTGGAGATCAACGACCGCATCCTCAGTGCGTACGTCGGTCTCGGTGTGGCCCAGCTTGCTTCCGGACAGGCACAGGAGGCCCAGGCCAGCTTCGAGACCGCTTCGCACATCGAGCCCAACAGCACGCTGCTGTTCAGCGAAACCGCGCGCCTGCACCTGAAGCTGGCGGTAGCGCGACAGACCGAACGCTACCTGGACCCGCGGGCCGTCGCCCGGCATCCCCAGGGGCCGCCAGCCCGGGCCGTCGCCGACCTGGTCGATCAGCAGATCGACAACCTGCGCACCGCCCTGCGCGCCCACCCGGACCACGCCGATCAGCATTACCGCCTCGGTCTGCTCCTGCGCCATCGCGGCGACCTGACCGGGGCGATCGAGTCGTTCCGCACCGCCCTGGCCATTAACCCCAACTACGCCAAGGCCATCATCAAGCTGGGGCTCGCCCTGCGCGATAGCGGTCAGCAGCAGGCGGCCATCGACTGCCTCCAGCGCGCGCTCCACGTGGATGCCGAAAGCATCGACGTCCACTACGAGTTGGGATTGCTCTTCTCCGAGCGGGGCAGGTTCCGCCGGGCCGTCCAGTGCTTCGAGGAGGCCCTGTCGCGCTCGCCCCGCAACGTGGACCTCCTGGCACACCTGGCCCTGGCGCTGCAGAACATGGGGCTCATCGACCGGGCGGCCGCCACCTGGCACATGCTCTGCGAAGCTCTCCCGCAGACCTCCCGCGGGCGGACCGTGCTGCGCGATGCAGGGCCGCTCTCCCCGCACGGCGAAGGCTGACCCGCTGCCGGCGGGTGGCATGCCCAAGCCCGCCTCAAGTGGGCGCCGGCAGGCGTTGCCGATGGACGCACGGCAAGCTGTGGACGTGGGCGTTGCTCCGGGGGCGCACCGGGACTTGCCTGGGCCACGTGCTTGCCTCCGGACCAGCATGCCGGCGCTGCGCTTGGCCTTGCCACCCTGCACCCGGACCTTGCCACTCTGCACGGGGACGTTGGCACCCTGCGCGTGGACCGTGTCGGGACACTCGAGTGCTTCTGCGCGTTCACACGGAGCACAGCAGTCCCGCTCAGCGGCTGCGGACACTCAAGGCGGTGCTGGTTCGGCCAGGAGTCTCTTGACCACCGCTTCCAGGTCTTCCTCGGGGTTGACGTAGCGCAGGGTCTGCCGGCGATCGATGACGAGCACGGTGGGCACGCGGGTCACGCCGGTACCGACCACGAGGTCGTTCTTGAAGCCCTTGGTGTCGTTGTACTGCACCCAGTCGACGGGGTGCTCGGCCAGGGTCTTGTCCATCTGCTCGATGCTCGTGTCGAGGCACACGCCGATCGGCCGCAACCCCTGGTCGCGGTAGGTCTGGTGCAGCCGACGCAGCCGGTCGAGCATCTCCACCGACTCCGGGCTCGTGCTCACCCAGAAGTGCAGGACCTGGACGGTCCCCGTAAGCGTCTTGCTGTCGATGCCGGCCCCCGTGTACGTCACGAACTGGTACTCGAACGGCAGGCCGATTCGCCCCGCCAGACTCACTTCGCCGCGTAATCGCTTGTAGTCCTCGTGCTGGGGGAAACGCTTCTCGAACTTGGCCAGTTCGGCCCAGGCGCGGTCCGTCTGCCCCAACGCCAGGACGTTGCGGATCAGGCTGCCCCAGATCATCGGTATCAACTCGGACTCGGGGTGATCGACCAGAAACGCCTCATACCGCTCCAGTGTTCCCTTCAGCCGGCGCTCCTCCGGCATGTTCTCCAGCCGGGCACCGGCCACGAAAACTTGAATGGCCGCGAAATCCATGTGGGCGGCCAGTTCGCCCTGCGGGTGCCCGGCCGCCACCTGCCGCGCGAACTCGTCCAGGGTGGCCAGGAATTGCGGATGCAGTCGGGAAAGCCTGCCCAACACTCCGAGCTTGATGATGCACGCCTGATCGCGGAACTCGCTCTTCGGGAAGCGTTCGAGCAACTCGTCGACGGCCGTCAGGAGTTCCAGTCGTCGGGCCGCCTGGAACCGCCGCTCCTCGTCGGGGGCAAGCTTCGTCGTGCCGGGCTCGGCGAGACCTCGGATGAGGCGAATCAACTTCTCTTCGGGCATCGACTCCAGGGACGGCGCCGCGGTTGGGGGCTCGCCTTCACCCGTGGCGGGAGAGGCCGGTTCCGCGGAACCGCCCGCCGGGGCTGGGGCGGGGTCGGCCGGCGGCTTGCTCGGCTCCGTTGGAGGTTCGGACTGGGGCCTGGGTTCCTGCCCGACACGCGCCGCGGCCACCGGGGTGCCGGGCGACGCCGAGTCGGCCCCGGAACCGGGCTCCGCCCCCGCCGAGGCAGCGAGCTGGGACACCAAGACAAGCACGAGGACAACCGTCGGAGCGAACTGCAGCCGACCACGAAACAAACCACCGTACCTACCGACTCTACCGAGGTCAGGGACTCTCACCGTCACGGGACACCTCCTTGCTTGCCCTATTGTGCACGCGGGCAGTGTCCGGCAAAAGGGCCTGGGTGTTCCGGTTCGCACCGGGGTTCGCGGGCATGGGGGCATCAGTGTCGCTGAGGCGCGACCGCGGGTACGGCCGGCCGCCAAACACGTACGACCAGGGAATCCGAGTGGCGCGGAGGCGCTCAGAAGCCGGGCTCGGCAAGCTGGAAGACCGTGCCCTCGGGCAGCCCGTAGGCCTCCCGCCAGGTGGGGGCGAGACGGATGGGGAGTGACTTGCCGGATGGGCAGGTCCGCTCATTCACGGCCGTGACGAGTGCCCGGGTGGTCAGCCACTGGGCAGTGGTCATGGGTTCGTTGGCGCCGCGCTTGGCCACGGCAATGCGGATGACCGCCGAGTCGCGCTCCCTGGCCCAGCGGGAGCCGGGCACCAGGTGCCCGGATACGTCCACGATGAACTCCGCCTCGTCGGCCGTGCCGGTCGCCCGCAGGAGCGCGCCCGTACCGGCGAGAGGGGCGGCCGCCACGATCTCGATCTCGGCCCAGGTCGTTGACTTCGATGGCCAACCTTCTTCCACCAGGGCCCGCGCCTGGGCGACGGCCTCTTGGGCCGCGACGCTCGCGTCGGCTACCGGCGGCATGGGGTCGATCCAGGCGAGCAGCCAAGCCGCCCCCGTCATGGAAACGGCCAGACAAATCAGGGTGCCGAACATCCGGGCTCGAGGGTCCATCGTGCGTGCTGCCGTATCGGGTGGGTAGTGCCGTGCAAACCGTGGCGCGGGGTCAACCGCGGAACCCGAATCGCGCCGAACCGGTTCCACCCTACGCATCGGCAACTCTCATACCAATACTTGTGGAAATCCTCGTGCGCACGGAATGACGAAGCGCGTCACCTGCGCCGCTGCCATTCGCGCGACACAGAGCCCTTCCTCGCCGTCGCGACATCTTACTCGACGGCGGGTCTCGGCTTCATTCCGACCCTTTGTTCACCCATATCTGCTGCCCACGGACAGTCTCGCGGGCATGAACTTCCAGCGGAGTGATGTCGCCCACCGCTCGCTAACCTGCGCGAGGCCAGGGTGGCATGCCCAAGCCGAAGGCGCCGGCATGCGGTGGCGAGAACCACCCCCGCGGACGAAGGCAGGGCGGCGCTGCGCTCGACCAAGCCACCCAGCTCGGTCGCCAGTCTCGCCGCTGGGTGGAGCCATTCCACCGTGGCCTCCGGCGCGCCCACCCGACTCCGCCATCGAATCGGTTCGGTCCGCACACACCACCCCAAGCCACTATATACCGTGGTCGCCCGGTCCGTAATACCCACCTGCGGGGTATTGCCCCACTCCCTGCGCGTAAGCCCACACTTCGCGGCCTGTCAAAGAACATCCGGTCAGCGAGGGGGGTCTTCGACGGGCCGTGCGTCAGCGGCATCCTGCGCCGGGCGCGCGGGGCCGACGCTGTTTCTCCGACAGGCGGCTAGGGGCGTTACTTCCCGGCGTAGTCGATGATGCGCGCGATCTCGCGCCTCAGGTGTGCCCGCGGGACGATCCGGTCGACGAAGCCGTGTTCGAGCATGAACTCCGCGGTCTGAAACCCCTCCGGCAGCTCGGCGTTGATCGTGTTGGCGATGACCCGCGGGCCGGCAAAGCCGATCATCGCCCCAGGCTCGGCCAGGATCACGTCGCCGAGGGAGGCGAAGCTGGCGGCCACGCCGGCCGTCGTGGGATCCGTCGCCACCACGATGTACAGCCCGCCCGCCTCGTCCAGGCGAGCCACGGCCGCCGATGTCTTGGCCATCTGCACCAGCGAAACCATCCCCTCCTGCATGCGGGCCCCCCCCGAGGCGGTCACCATCACCAGGGGGAGGTTCTCCTCGGCCGCCCGTTCAATCGCCCGCGTGACCTTCTCCCCCACGACCGCCCCCATGGAGGCCATGATGAAGTTCGGATTCATCACGCCCAGGATGACCCGGCGTCCCCGGATGAAGGCCCGCCCGATGACCACGGCCTCGACTTCCCCCGTCCGCTCCTGCTCACGCTTGAGCCGCTCGGTGTAGGGCATGCGGTCCTTGAAGCCGAGCGGGTCCACCGAGTGCAGGTCCACGGCGAACTCCTCGAAGGAGCCTGGGTCCACAAGCTGCTCGATCCGCGTGCGGGCGTCGATCCGGCGGTGGTAGCCGCACTCCGTGCAGACCTGGAGGGCCTCCACCACTTCCTTCTCGTAGACCATGTGCCCGCACTTCTCACAGCGCGTCCACAGGCCGGCCGGGACACCACGCACTTGTTCAGCCATCGCCGATCACACCTGGAAAACCACCTCGACTGCGGTAAGCGGCCCTCTCGCCCCCCGCCGGCATCAATCCGCGTCTACGGCCTGATTATACCCGGCAGCGAGCGTCTCGGGGCACCGCCGCCGGAATACCGGGGTACACCAGGGCCCCTGCCCCGTCAACCGGTGGGCACCTGCCCGCGGACCTGCCGGGGCTTGAGTAAGGCTTGGCATCGACAATCAGGACGGGAGCCGGCGCTGTCACCGGGGCACTTCGGCCGAGGCGCCGGCGGCCCGCTGGGCAAGCTCCTGCAGCCGGGCCCAGGCGGCCGCGGGGTCGGGCTCCCGGAAGACGGCCGTGCCTGCCACCAGTGTGTCGGCACCGGCGCTCACCGCCGCCTCGATCGTCTTGTCGTCGATCCCCCCGTCGATCTCCAGACGCTGATGCGGCTTGAGCAAACCGTGCAACTCCCGCACTTTGGGCAGCACGTCGGTGATGAACTTCTGCCCCCCGAACCCCGGCCAGACGCTCATCACCAGCACCAGATCCACCAGGGTAAGCACCGACTCAAGGGCCGAGGCCGGCGTAGTCGGGTTCAGGCTGACCCCGACACACACCCCCAGGGACCGGAGGAAGTTCACCAGCCCGACGGGGTCGTCCGTGGTCTCGATGTGGAACGTAATGAGGTCACAGCCGGCCCCTACGAACGCCTCCGCATATCGGCGCGGCTCGGCGATCATCAGGTGGGCATCGAAGAACATCCGCGACACCCGGCGGACATCACTGATGACCCCGGGCCCGAAGCTCAGGTTCGGGACGAAGTGGCCGTCCATCACGTCCAGGTGCAACACCTCCGCCCCGGCCCCCTCGACCGCGCCCACGTGCTCGCCCAGCCGGGCGAAATCAGCCGCCAGCAGCGACGGCGCCACGCGTACCCGTGGCTCAGCCAAGGCAAAGGGAGACTCTGACGTCATGGTATTGGGAACCCGGGCGGCCACGGTCCTGCCCGCCTACGCCTCGTCCAGGATGTCGATGGCCGTGAACTTCTTGCCCTCGAGGAACTCGAGCGACGCGCCTCCGCCGGTGGATACATGGCTGACGCGGTCGTTCAGGTCGGCCTTGGCGATGGCGGCCGCGCTGTCACCGCCCCCCACCACGGTCACCGCCCCGGCGGCCGTGGCATCCGCCAGGGCCTGGGCAACCGCCAGCGTGCCCTTGTCGAACGGCGGGGTCTCGAACACGCCCATCGGACCGTTCCAGATGATGGTCTTGGCGTGCTTGATGATCTCCACGAACTTGGCGATGGTCTTGGGCCCGATGTCGAGCCCCATCATGTCCGGCGGGATGGGCCCCTCGTACACCTGGGATGCCACTCCCGGAGCGATCTCGCGCGCCGCGACGGAGTCCACGGGCAGTTTCAGCCGGTCGTGCGCCACCTTGCGCAGCGACGTGGCGAACTCAAAGCGGTCGCGCTCGACGAGGCTCTTGCCGACCTCGACGCCGGCGGCCGCCAGGAACGTGTAGGCCATTGCCCCGCCGATCAGGATCGTGTCGCACTTGCCCAGCAGTGACTCAATGACCGCGATCTTGTCGGAGACCTTCGCCCCCCCCAGCACGCAGACGAACGGCGTCTTGGGGTTGCTGACCGCCTCGCCCAGGAACTTCAGTTCGCGCTGCACCAGGTACCCCACGACGCGCGGCTTGCCCTCCATCAGCCGCGGTACCGTCAGCATGCTGGCGTTGTCACGGTGACAGGTGGCGAAGGCGTCGTTGACGTAGACGTCGGCCAACTCGGCAAGCTGGCGGGCAAAAGACTCCTTCTGCTCGCGCACGGCGGGGTCCTTGGCGGCGTTCTTGTCCTTGATGGTCTCCTCGTCATGGAAGCGGAGGTTCTCCAGGACGCACACGTCGCCGTCGCGCAGTGCCTGCACGGCCTTGGCCACCTCCGGTCCGACGCAGTTGGGAACCAGCTTCACCGGCTTGCCCAGCAGCTCGGTCAGGCGCTTGGCCACCGGCGCCAGCGAGAACTTCTTGTGGTCATCCGGTCCGCCTTCCGGGCGACCCAAGTGGCTCAGCAGGATCAAGCGCCCGCCGCCCTCCATCAGCCGCCGGATCGTCGGCAGGGCGCTGGTGATGCGCCGGTCGTCGGTGATCTTCTGCTGCTTATCCAAAGGAACGTTCAGGTCCAGGCGGACCAGGACGCGCTTCGACCGGACGTTTACGTCAGCAACGGTTTTCTTCATGGCAATCACCCGCAACAAACTGAGCGGCGCGCCGGTGGGACTGTCCCGATCCGGCGCGCCCAGAAACTCCTACCATCGGGTCCGTTTCGTGTCCGGTCCCGTACCTTCCGCGCCCACTGCCCGCGCGGGCTACTTCATCTTGCCCACCAGGGCCGCCAAGTCCGCCGTACGTTCCGCGTAACCCCACTCATTGTCGTACCAGGCGATGACCTTCACCAGGTTGCCGCCCTCGGCCGGCATGGTCATGGTGCTCAGCCCGTCCACCACCGAGCTGGCGTGCGTGCCGATGATGTCCGAGCTGACCAGCGGGTCCTCGCTGTATTCGAGGATGCCCTTGAGCGCGCCGTTGGCCGCCGCCTTCAGGGCCGCGTTGATCTCGGCCGCCGTCACCGCCTTCTTCAGCGTGATCACCAGGTCCACCGCGGAGCCGTCAGCCACCGGAACCCGCAGGGCGAAACCGTTGAGCTTGCCCTTCAGGTCCGGCAGCACCTTGCCGACCGCCCGAGCCGCCCCGGTCGTGGTGGGGATGATGTTCAGGGCGGCCGCCCGCGCCCGGCGCGCATCCTTGTGGATCATGTCCGTCACGCGCTGGTCATTCGTGTAGGCGTGCACCGTCGTCATCAGCCCCTCGACGATGCCGAACTTCTCGTGCAACACCTTGGCCACCGGCGCGAGGCAGTTCGTCGTGCAACTCGCGTTGGACAGGCACTTGTGCTCCGGGCGGATCTGGTCATGGTTGACGCCCATGACCACGGTCAGGTCCGGTTCATCCTTGGCCGGGGCGCTGAGGATCACTTTCCGCGCGCCCGCCTTGAGGTGGTCCGCATAGCCGCCCTTGTCGCTTTCACGCTTGGTGAAGACGCCCGTGGATTCGATGACCACGTCGACCTTCATGTCGCGCCAGGGCAGGTTGGCGGGGGCCTTCTCGCCCAATACCTTGATCTTCTTGCCATTGACGATCAGACCGTCCTCCGCCGCCTCGACGGTTCCCTTGAAGCGTCCGTGGACGGAGTCATACATGAGCAACTGCCGCAGGGTCGGGACATCGGACAGATCGTTCACCGCCACGACTTCAAACTCGTTGCCACGGGCGGCCATCACGCGCGTCACCAGCCGTCCGATCCGACCGAAACCGTTCACACCTACTCGTAATGCCATTGCCGATTACTCCCGAACTGCTTGCCCCTCACGTGAGCGACACGCCCACCGATCAGGAACATGTAGGCCCCAGGCCTGCTGCCCGAAGTCCTGGTAGAGATATCGCCGGTCCCATAGCACACCCTTGAGACCGCCCGACCCAAACCACACCACCATTCCCGGACCGTGCGCCCCAGGTCCGGAAAAACAGGGGATAGGACACAAGTACGTTACGCACGGCTTCCAGGCCCGTCAAGCCGGTGCCCCCCAGCGGCCGGGTATGCCGGTAGAACTCCGGGTGCTTTGGCCCCGCCCCCCTGCGGGCGACATAGGAAGCGCCGACGCCGCCACGTGGAACGACGAACCTCAGTGGTGTCTCACGTCGGCCGCAGGGGGCCGGAGCTACCGGGGGGCGTCCCTGGGCCAGCTTAGGGCCTGACGGGGCGTGGCCGGCCCGCGCTGACGGGGTCGTCAGGTCCCGCCACCTCCCATACTCCCGGGATCCGCGTGCCACAGGCGTAGCAGGCCGAACCCTGCATCCGATTCTCCCGGACGCTGAACCCCACCCGCGAAATCAACCGCGCCCCGCAGGAGTGGCAGTAAGTATGCTCGCGGTCGCCCACGCCGCCGGGCAGGTTGCCCGCGTACACATAACGCAGTCCGGCCCGGGTCCCCGTCTCGGCCGCCCGCGCCAGCGTCTCGCTCGGGGTCCGGCGAGTGTCTCCCATCTTATAGTCCGGATGAAAGGCCGTCACGTGCCACGGAATGTCCACCGACACCCCGGCCAGGAACTCCGCCAGCCGGCGCAGCTCGTCATTGCCGTCGTTAAGCCCCGGCACCACCAGCGTGACCACCTCGACCCAGAAGTCCATCTCCTTCAACCGCCGGATTGTGTCCAACACGACCTGAAGCACGCCGCCGAGCAGCCGGTACTTCTTGTCGTCGAACCCCTTCAAATCGACCTTGTAGAGGCTCACGTACGGCCGGATGAACTCCAACACCGCCGGCGTGGCGTTCCCGTTGCTGACGAACCCGCACGCGATTCCCGCAGCAGTTGCCAGCTTGAAGATATCCACCGCCCAGTCGGCCGTGATCAGCGGCTCGTTGTACGTGCTCACCATGACGGGGACCCGGTGCTCGACGGCCAGCTCGACCAGCCGCTCGGCCGAGCAGAACGTGGGAAAGGCGACCGCCGCCTCATCACGCAAGACCTGGCTGCTGATCCAGTTCTGGCAGAAGCTGCAATGGTAGTCACACCCGAGCATGCCGAACGAGAACGCCTCGCGCCCCGGATAGGCATGATAGAACGGCTTCTTCTCGATCGGATCGACCTGCAACCCGGCCACGTACCCGGCCGGCACCCGCAACTGACCGCCTTCATTGAACCGCACCCGACAGACGCCCGTCCGCCCCGGTTTGACGACGCAACGATGCCCACAAGCGAGGCATTCAAGCGCCCCTTCTTCCTGAGCGCGCACCAACTCCGGCGCGGCCGGCATCGTGTTGTCGGCCAGGAGTTGCTTAAGCTGTATCGAGCCGGGCATGCGGGGTGTCCTCCGCGCGTCAAGCCGGGCACGGCGCCTGGTGCCGCTGCTCTTGAGCAGTGCTGACCTCGCGGCCTGACATCCCCCGGCACTGATCGAGACCAGTGGCACACCCGAAAACGAGCGCGTGACGCTTCACTACATACCTAGGACCACGCAGCAGGGAGACCAGTCGGGTGGCATGCCCAAGCCGAAGGCGCCGGCATGCGGTCGTGGGAGGCAGGCCTTCGCTCGCGGGCAAGCATGGCGGCGCTGCGCTTGGCCATGCCACCCCCTTCCGACCCTCGGCCTCCCCATTGCGTGGAGCTACTTAGGATGATACGCGCCGCGGGGCTGCCTGCCAGCGACGGGGGCGATGCAAATTCGGGCTTGAGGAGGGGCCTGTGTGCAACGCGACGACGGCGCCCCGAGGCCTCAAGAGCCTCGAAGCGCCGTCGTCGCGTTGCACGCGCTGGCCGGTCATGTCGGATCCGGGCAGGACCGTCGCGGCCGTCACAGGTGCCGCGGAGAGGCGCCGCCCCTGGGCCACAGACCGTCACGCGCTCGCTGTCCGGGGTGCCACCGCTCTTGAGCAGTGGCACACGAGCCCGGCCCGAAGGCTCGAATGTGACCGCGCCCTACTCCGTGCAGGGATTCGGATCGCACCCAGTCCCGTCGCCCTGATATTCGCCGCCCTGCCGGTGGCAGGCCCGCGGCGGGAGGACCACGCACTCCTCACCCAGGCAGCAGGCGCCCTCCCGCGGCGGGGGCGGCGGCGGCAGCGGCTCCAGCACGAAGCTGTGCTCGACGGACTCGCCCGAGGCGACCTCGATCGGCTCGACGACCGGGCGATAGCCCTCGGCGCCGGCCCCCAACCCGTACACACCGGGCGGAACGTCGGTCATTGCGAAGCAGCCGTCATCACCCGCGGTCACCTGCCGAACTACGTGGGTGTGCCGGATCAGCACGACGTGGGCACCCGGAAGGGGCACTTGCGTCCCGTCATCCTGCAAGCCGGAGACACAGCCGGTGATCGCGCCATCCTCGGGCGGCTGAAGCACGAAGTTCTGCTCGGTCGTCTCATGGGCCACCACAACAACGGTGGCCTCGGCCGGCGCGAAACCCGGTGCCCCGGCGCGCAGCAGGAACTCACCCGGCGGAACCCCTTCCATCGCGTAGCAACCGTCGTCTCCAGCAACGGCCTCGCGGATGGGGACATCCGCGGCGAGCAGGACCAGGTGGGCCCCGGGCAACGGAATCTCGTCGCCGTCCTCGGTCACACCGGTAACGCAGCCCTCGAGCGTGCCGAATTCCTCCGGCGCGCCGACGGGCAGCAGAACGAACGTGCAATCGGTCGTCTCGCCGGGGCGTACCGGCAGATGCCGCGCCTGCGGCGCGTAATCCGCCGCCGATACGACCAGCAGGTAACCCCCCGGCGGGAGCGACGCGAACGCGAAGCTCCCGTCGTCACCGCTGGCCGTCATCCCCATCAGCTCGGGCTGATGGTGCCTGCCCGCGCGGAACGCCCACACCGCGGCACCGGGCAGCGGCGCCGGATCGCCGGATGCAGGGTGCAGCACCATGCCCGAAACCACGCCCGGTTCCGGTACGACCGGGCTGATCTCCGTGCCCGACTCCACGGTGGAGACCAACTCGACGCCGGAGACTCCCTCGGCCGCGCCGGTCGGCGTCGCGGATCCCGCCAGCGTCCCAGACCCCGCCACGCCGGTCGAGGCTAACCCGCGCACCACGTGCGACGCTCCCCACGTCGGTCCGGCCACCCACGCCACCAGACCCATCCCTACCACAACTGCCGTGAATACAAGCAATTTCCGTCTGTTCATCACTCGTGACCTCCTGTTCGTCGCGCCTATGAAGACACCCCGTTGTGTCGCTTCTCCTCAGTTGGGTCAACGCCTGCGCGAGCGGCTTATTGCCCCCCGACGCCTCACCTCTGCTGCGGGGGTCCCCGTGGTGGGCACCCCCACCTCTGGACACCCCCACGCGGGCCCCGTGGATGTCGAAGTTTACCGCCAGCACGGAGGGCAAGAGCCCCGGGGGCGGCCTTTCGCCCGGCCGCCACAGCCCTCAGGGCAGCGAGGCCCTCCGCTCGGCAAGGTTGGCTGGCAGTCGGGTAGGAACGGATCCACCACGTTGACCGGCGCACGTTGACGCCGCGGTGCAGGCACGTCATTCTGCCCGCATGGTCCGAAGACCCGCCAAACCGAAAGGACCGGGAGCCGCCGCACGTACCCCCGCCGGCCCAGCCTCTGCTGTACCCCCCTCCCTGGCAGGGAGGGGCAAGGGGAGGGTCGAGTCGCTGGCGCACGATCGCCCCTCCGCCCGCCCGTCGGCGCTGATCGACACCCGCGTCATCTACTGCGGCGACTGTCTCGACCAGCTCCGCAAACTGCCCGACGGGTGCGTGGACCTGATCTACATCGACCCCCCGTTCAACAGCAACCGCAACTACGAGGTCTTCTGGGGCGAGACGAAGGAGAAGCGGGCCTTCGAGGACCGGCATGCCTCGACGCAGGCGTACATCGACTACATGCGGCCACGGTGCTTCGAGCTGGCTCGCGTGCTCAAGAAGACCGGCAGCTTGTACTACCACTGTGACTGGCATGCTGGGCATTACGTCAAGGTGATGTTGGATCAGCTTCTCGGCGAGAACAACTTCCAGAATATGATCGTCTGGAAGCGCAGCCACGCTCACAGCGACACGAAACAAGGCATGTCGCAGTACGGACGCATATGCGACTACCTGTTCTTCTATACGGGCGGCAAACGCTGGACTTGGAACACGCTCTACAAGCCGTATGATCTGGAGTACCTCGAATCAGAGTACCGCCATGTGGCCGAGGACGAACGACGCTATAAGGAAACTGACGTGACTGCCGCGAAGCCCGGCGGTGACACCCGCTACGAATGGCGCGTGAAGCGTCTGAAACGCGCCGGCGCCGAATGGGTACCCGATCTTGACGATGAGTGGAAGCATCCTCAACAGGGCATGGAGTACAAGGCGGTTCGTCCCTACGACCGTCGATACTGGGCGTACTCCAAGCAGAATCTCATCGAGTTCTGGAACGCCGGTAAGCTCACGCACCGATCCACCGGAATGCCCCGGCTCATGCAGTTCGCCGACGACATGCCGGGAACCCCGTTGCAGGACCTGTGGAGCGATATCCCACCCATTAGCGCGCTGGCGGCCGAGCGTCTCGGCTACCCGACGCAGAAGCCGCTGGTACTCCTCGAACGCATCATCAAGATCAGCAGTAACCCCAACGACATCGTCCTCGACGCGTTCTGCGGCTGCGGAACGGCGTTGGTCGCGGCACAGACTCTCGACCGCCAGTGGATTGGCATCGACATCAGCCCCACGGCCTGCCGCGTCATGGCCAAGCGGCTTCGCGACGTGTGCAAGCTGCGTGAGGACGAGACGCTCTGGCGCAGTGGACGCGGCTTTGTCACGCGCGACCTGCCCTGGACGGAAGAGAAGCTGCGCCAGATTCCGCCGTTCGAGTTCGAGAACTGGGCGGTTATCGCCCTGGGCGGCATCCCCAACAAGGCGCAAGTCGGCGACCTGGGCATCGACGGCCGCATCTTCCCCGCGTCCGCGATGCCGACCACGGGCGTGAAGAAGAAAGGTGAAACCCACGTCTTTGACGAATTCATGGATGCGTGGTACCCCATCCAGGTTAAACAGAAAGACAAGGTCGGCCGCCCGGACATCGACGCCTTCGAGACGGCGATGGAACGGGCCAACCGCACCAAGGGCTTCTTCGTGGCCTTTGACTACTCCGCCGATGCCCTGACCGAGATCGACCGCTACTTCCGCAAGACCGGCAAGGTGATTGTGCCGCTGACCGTACGGGAGATTCTAGACGAGGAGTTGGCGAAGAAACTGGCGTGAACCCCGGCGCTGCGCGATCTCGCGGTTATGAGTTGCGCCCCGGATTTCTTGCGACCTTGGAGGTGCATCGTGCCGAAACCGCCACACGAAGTCGAGCAGTGGGTCGCTGACATGTACCAGCTGGCCACCGCGTTCGAAGCCCTGGCGGAGGATGCACCGCCGGACAAGTGCTTCGGGCCCGACCTTTGGGACTGCTACCCCAACCTTGGCGACCCCTCGCCTGAGACGCTACCGCAGCGTGTGACGCGACAAGGCCTCGAAAGGCAACGTGCAGCCGCGGATCGCGCCGCAGAAGCGTACTTGCAGCGCCACAACGCGAAGCTTCAAGATGCGCGCCGCCTTGCAACCGCGCTGTGGAACTACTCCGAACTCCGGCCCACTACGCGAGCCCTGCAACGTCTGATCGACGATACCGAGGGTATGGCAGACGTCCGGGACGTGGGCGGCTTCGCGGGCCAGAACGGGCCGGGAGCAAAGTACAAAGCTCTGGGCAAGCGGTGGGACGAAGAGGCCAACAAACGCAGCAGACCTCGCCGGAAGCCACTTCGTCTGCGCCTGTGAGGTCCTGCTGGTGCGACAGTCCTTTCTCCGACCGCGTCCGGGGGAATCCCTTCCCGCGAAGCTCAGTTGCTGGGCAAGCTCCCGGTGAGCGCCCCCGGACCGGCGTCTACTTCGAGGCGGGCTTCGCCTGCAGAGTTGAGATCCCAGTGATCCGCACATGCGAAAAAGAGGACTTCCACGACGCGCATTTCGACGCCGGACAGCTCAACCACGCATTGTGGACGAACGCGGAAGAACTTCGACGAAAGCTTCGTTACCGGATCGTTGGTACCGTCGCCTTGGGGGCGCATCCGTCGCCAAGCGGGCACAGGGCGGAGATTGGTGATCCTCGCATAGCAGGTGAATCCGGAGACTGAGGTCCCTGGAGAATGGCCTGTGAGTTTCGCTTGCTGCTCCTGCCCGGAGGGCGGACGGAGTCGGCCGCGTGCCCAGCGCCTGGACCCAGGACTTCTATCACGCACTCTTGGGCACCAAGGAGCGCACTGGGCTCGTCACGCCCGAGTGAGAGATGCGCCTCTACCCGTTCATCGGTGGCACCGTGTGTGACCTGCGCTGGACGCTGCTGGCGATCAATGGCATGCGCGACAGTGTGCACCTGCCGAAGAAGCACCATCGACGGCAGGACTTCAGGACGGAGTTTCTGGAGTTGCTGCGCAGGCATGGGATCGAGTTTGATGAAAGCCAGGTGTTAGTGTGAAGCCCGTCCGCCCTCCAGGCGGGGAGAGAGAGAGAAGGAAAAGGCCGGTCCGATTCCCAGGGACTCGAAGTCCCTGGCAACGCTCGTGCGCCCTCCGGGCGGGGAGTGGGATGGGGACTCCCAAATCGGGCAGGGGATGACCCAAGTCCAGCAGCCGGGGACCGAAGTCCCTGGCAAGCGGCGCCCGCCGCTTACTCCACGCGTTAACGGGTCCGGCACACGGGGGCCTGACCGAGACCGGGGTCTTCCGGGCGAGCCCGTCTTTCGTCTTACGCCTGTCGGATGTTGTCAGGCCTTGTGCGATGCTGCTCCTGCCTGCGGACGACGGCCCGTGCAATCCGCTTTCGGCTTTATAATGGCTAACTTGCTGCCACTCTGGTACGTCTCAAGGGTGCAGGTTTCCGGTCGACGCTCTCGCGGGTACCGGCTGCATGTCCAGAGGGTGAAGGGTTGTCCGAGCTGGTGGATACTACCCGGCGCAGAACGGTAGGGGTGCGGGATGTCCCCTGGGTATTCCTCGCCCCGCGCCGGCTCTTTGCCCGCGTGGAGGATGTGGCCGCCTACGGCTGGCCGCTGGTGCTGCTGCTGACGGCCGTCACCCTCGTCGGCCAGGCGACGGTCCTCACCGGCCTGATCGACCGCGAGGTGGACCGCCAAGTCCTCGACCAGATCGCCCAGATCGACCGCCAGCAGCGCGACGTCGTCGAACGCTCCGAGCTGCGCCGCCTGTACGAGCATGAGCGAAAGCAGGGGGAGTTCAGGAAGTTCCTGGCGCGGCTCCAGGTCATCGTGGCCGAGCCGGTGAAGGCATTGACGGCCGTGCTGCTGGTGGCGGCCGCGCTGTACGGCGTGGTGGCCCTGACGGGACGCAAGGCCGAGTGGCATACGCTGCTGACCATCTGCGTCTACGCCGGCTTCATTGACCTGGCGCGCCTGCTGTTTGAACTGGTGCTGATGCTCAGCTTCGGCACGCTGGAGGTGTACACCTCGCCGGCCATCGGGGCACGCTGGCTGCTCAAAGGGGCGGGCGATCTCCAGCCGTCGGTGCTGGCGGCCGTGTCGGGAGCGCTGTCGGGGCTGGATCCGTTCCGAATCTGGTTCTGGGCGGTAGTGGCCATTGGCTTGCTTACCACCGCCCAGTTGAGTCGCCGACGGGCCTGGATCGTCTGCGGCCTGTGTTGGCTGGCGGCCACGGGGAGCCGGGCCGCGCTCGCGGTGGCTGCGGCCACCCAGGCAGCCCGGGCGGCGGCCGGCTAGGGCGGGCTCTGCCTGCCGGAGCGCCGGGTCCGCACGGGGGCGGCGGGTAGAACCCGCCCTACGTCGGAGGGAATGTTGCCATGAAGACCCTCATCGGAATTGTGGTACTCGGCTTGGCCGTCGGCGGGCTGTACGTGCTCAACAGCGTCGCCCGCGACAAGGACGGGCAGAGTCTGCTGCACGTCGCCAAGCCGATCGAAGTCCCGGTCGATATGGCCGAGCCCCAGCAGCGCGACATCGTCCGCGTCGTGCAGGCCCCCGGCGAGGTGGAGCCCTTCGCCGAAGTGGACATCAGCGCCGAAGTCGTCGCCAAGATCCTTGAGATGCCGGTGGAAGAGGGCGACTCCGTAACGCAGGGACAACTGCTGTGCCGCCTGGATGATGCCGATTACCGTGCCCGCGTCCTCTCGCGCGAGGCGAACGTTGCCAAGCTGCGGGCGGCCGTCGCGCAAGCGGAGGCGGACCAGGAGAAAGCCCAACGCGACTGCGACCGCCAGAAACGCCTCAGTGAGTCGAACGCCACGTCGAACCTGGAGATGGCCGACTATTACCTCGTGCTCATCCGCGCCCGGGCTGCCCTGGAAATGCGCAAGCAGGAGCTCATCGAGGCCGAGGCCGCCCTGCAATCCGCCCGCGAGGACCTCGCCAAGACGGTCATTACCGCCCCGCTCACCGGCGTGATCTCGCAGCTTTTTGCCAAGCAGGGCGAGGTCGTCATCACGGGGACGATGAACAATCCCGGTACCCGCATCATGGTCGTCAGCGACTTGTCGAAGATGCAGGTCCGCTGCCGGGTGGACGAGACCGATGCTCCACTGGTCAAGACCGACCAGCCCGCCTGGATCTACCTGCAATCCGACACGCGCAAGAGCGTACCCGGCAACGTCCTCCGCGTGGCCACCAAGGGCACCAAGCCGCTCGGACGCGACGTCGTCACCTTCGAGACCCTCGTCCTCATCACCGGCAACGACCCCCGCGTCAGGCCCGGCATGACGGCGAACGTCGAGATCGAGGTCGCCCGCCAGGAGAACGCCCTGACCATCCCGCTCCAGGCCGTCGTCAACCGCAAGCGCAACGACCTGCCCAAGCCGCTGATTGAGGAATACGATCGCCAGGTCGCCCAGCGCGGACAGGGGGTCAGCCAGAACCTGGCCGAGTACGTCAAACTCGTCTTCTGCGTCGAGGAGGGCAAGGCCTACCCGCACCTCGTGGAGACCGGCATCAGCGACGCCACGCGTGTGCAGGTCACCTCGGGGCTCACTCCCACGTCGAAGATCGTGGTCGGCCCCTACCGCAGCCTGGACCAACTGAAAGACGGAGCGCCGGTCAAGCCGGCCGAGCCGCCGCCGGGTACGCCGCAACCTGCCACCGAGGCAGCCGCGGAGGATGCCGCGAAAGGCGATGCCGCTTCGAGGGAGAACGCGCCGGCCGACAATGCCCCGCCGGCCGAGGACGCCCCCCCGGCAAAGGAGAGTGCACCGGCCGACGGTGAGTCGGAAAACGCCGCGGCCGACTCGTCAACCCCGCCTGCCGGCACGGAGCGCACCGAATGATCGCCACGCCCCCCATCCGCGCCGTGCCCTCGCCGCCGGTGATCGAACTCGTCGATCTGCACAAGGTCTACCGCGTCGGCGTCGAGCTCGTGCACGCCCTGCAAGGCATCACCCTGACCATCCAGGAGAACGAATACGTCGCCATCATGGGACCTTCCGGCTCCGGCAAGAGCACGCTGATGAACATCCTCGGTTGTCTCGACGTGCCGACCGGCGGCGACTACCGCCTGCGCGGTCAGGACGTCTCACGCCTGTCGCAATCGAAGTTGGCGCTCATCCGCGGGCGGCAGATCGGTTTCGTCTTCCAGTCCTTCGAGTTGCTGCCGCGCACGACCGCGCTGAAGAACGTCGAGCTGCCCATGACCTACAGCGGCGTCCGGCACCGCCGGCGCCGCGCCCTCGAGGCTCTCAAGCGCGTCAACCTGCTGGACCGCGCTCACCACCATCCGAACCAACTGTCCGGCGGACAGAAGCAGCGCGTCGCGCTCGCCCGCGCCCTTGCCCAACAGCCGGATATCATCCTTGCCGACGAGCCCACCGGGAACCTCGACAGCGCCACCGGCGAGGAGATCATGGCCGTCTTCGACAGCCTCCATGCCGAGGGCCAGACCCTGATCATCGTCACCCACGAGGACCACATCGCCCGCCGCTGCCGGCGCATCATCCGGCTCATCGACGGCCGCATCGTGCTGGATACCGCCCGCGGTGACGTGTGGTCGCCGACCACGCCGACGCTGACCGCCGCCCCGGCCGGCGCGCCCGTCCCGTCGTCCACGGAGGGCACGCCATGAGGAAACTGGGACGCTGGTTGTGGGCCGGCGTGCTTTTTCTGCCGCACCTCATCGGCAGCGTGGTCCGCAGCGTGCCCACCGCGCTCGTGCAGATTTGGGCGAACAAGATCCGCGCGCTGCTGACCGTGCTGGGCATCATCATCGCGGTGACTTCGATCATTACAGTGGTGTCGCTGGTGGAGGGGTTCGGCAACTACGTGACGAACTTCCTGCGCGGGCTGGGCACCAACATGATGATCGTCTACCCGGAGTGGGTGCGCGGACCGCGCGGGGAGTTCTTGCGCCGGGCGGAAATGGACATCGACGACATCCACGCCGTCGACGCCGGGGCGCCGGCCATTCGCCGCACTTCACCGCTGGTGTGGAGTTCCGCCACCATCGAATACGGTCGGCAGCAGGTCACCAACGTCCAGCTTCGCGGCACCAACGAGGCCTTTCAGCCCATCCGCAACTTCTACGTCGATGCCGGGCGCTTCTTCGGCGCCGTGGACGTGGAGAACGGCTCCGCGGTGTGCGTGCTGGGCCGGGAAATCCTGCGCAAGCTCGAATGCGATGAGTCCATCGTCGGCGACTACGTCCACCTCGACGGCCAGCGCTTTCAGGTCATCGGCCTGCTCGAATCCAAGGGCAGCTTCATGGGTGAGAACCAGGATGAGACCATCATCATCCCCTGGACGATGGCCGTGAAGCTCAACCCCTATGCCCGCACCCACCTGGCCTTCTACGTCGAAGCCATGAGCGAGCCGCAGATTCCCGACGCCGAGGGGCAGCTCGTCCGCATTCTCCGCCAGCGCCACGGCATCAAGCCCGGCGAGGCCAACGACTTCGGCGCCTTCAAGCAGGACCAGATCCTCCAGCAGTTCAACCAGGTCCGCGTCATCGCCACCAGCGTGCTCGCCGGCATCGTCAGCATCTCCCTGCTGGTCGGCGGCATCGGGATCATGAACGTGATGCTGGTTTCGGTGACCGAGCGCACGCGCGAGATCGGCCTCCGCAAGAGCGTCGGGGCCCGCCGGCGCGACATCCTCACCCAGTTCCTCACCGAGGCGGTCGTGCTCAGCACGGTGGGCGGGGCGATCGGCATCGCCCTCGGCTACGGCTTCACCCACCTCGCCTCGCTGCACCCGGACATGGTGGAGGTCACCGTGCCGCTCTGGAGCGTGCTGCTGGCCCTGGGTTTCTCGGCGGCCGTCGGCATCTTCTTCGGCATCATCCCCGCCTTCAAGGCCGCCATCATCCACCCCATCGACGCCCTGCGGCACGAGTAAGGCGTGCCCCAAGCGGCGCGCGATCCAAGCCGCGGGCGTCTTCGGAGCCGCGGGCGCAAGCCCACGGACACGGACCCTCGTTCGCCGCCCGAAGCGCACTCGCCTCCCGTGTCACCGGGCTTGCGCCCGGTGCTCTGATAACCATCGGGAAGCGCAGCAATCCTCGTCGCCGCGTCAGTGTATAATGCGGTACGGACGCTGCGCCGGTGGGTGAACATCCGGCGTCGCGTCTCAGCGAATGCAGGCGGCAATGCTGGAACCCGCGGCGCCATCAGATGACTTGGCACATTCGGCGCCGCCCCCACCGGCGGATCCAACACCGTCCTCAGTGCCTCTCCAGCGGCGGCCCATTGTCCGCTTCGTCTGGGTGTCGGGTAAGAAGGCGGAGGCCGCGCTCGTGCGACGCGCCGAGGATGCCTCCGCGGAAGACGAACCCGCACGTGGCATTCTGGAAGACATCGAACGGATTCTCAGCCAGCGTGACAAACCCCTTCGACACGCCAGAGCAATCCACGCGCTCGCCGAGCAGTACTCCCTGCCCGGGCTCGTAGTCTGACGCACACCCGGCTCACAGGTACCACCGATACCGTCGGCGTTGGAGGTTCCCTTTGAGGCCGTGGGCCTCAGCGGCCTGGATGATCGCCTGCCCGATTTGCTCGAAGGACAGAACCTGCTGGGGAGCCACTGCGAGCACTGGCACCGCCGGCGAGAGCGCAAGCGTCTCCTGTGGTTGCTCCTCCCTGCGGCAATGACATTCATGATGATCGGCGCGAACGGCTGGCAAAATCCGGCCGGCTACCTCATCACTCTGGTGGGCTTCCCGGTCTTCATTGCCGCGTGCTTTGCTGTGTACTGCCTCTATTCGCGTCAGTGGTTTGTCGTCCCCGGTGGAGTTGTGGTGTGCCGGCGGTTCCTGTGGTTCGCCGCGCGCAGTGTACTACGGATCTGCACACCCGCGGATTCCACGCTGTTCATCTGCCCGGAAACAACCGATTGGTCCGTGCACCTGTGTTCCCACGGCCGCGTGCACGCCCACACCCTGGGTGACCGGGAGTGCATGGCTCTGCTTGCCGCCTGGCAGAGTCCCCTGCGCCCGCCTCCGCTCGATCAGTTGGAGATGTTGCGCTGACTGACGCGAGTGCCGTCCCTCTCTATCCGCCGGTGCATTTGCGCGCGGAGCGCGGGTCTCGACAGATTGGTCGCATGTATGTTTGGGGTGGAGGGCGCAGTGCCTGCGCGAGCAGGCATATGTCGCCTTCGGCGCGCACAAGCGGAATGCCCACCGGGCCTCGTGCGCCCGCCGGGCGCAGAACAAACCAGAAGAGAAATGCGGCCCGGCACCAGGGACTGGAAGTCCCTGGCAACCACCGACCGCCCTCCGGGCGGGAGGACGACGTTGCGTGTTCGCCCGCTGCACCTCAGTTCGCTCGGCGTAGGTGGGCTCCTCGCTCGAAGTGGTGCGCATTCCCCGCCCGTACGGTGCTCCCTCTTCGCCCCCAGCGATCGCTCTTCGCCCCCAGCGCTTGCTCTTCGCCGGCAGCGCGCTTGCGCTTTGCTTGGAGGGCATCCGCTCCTCGCCCGGAGGGCGCGCGATCGTTGCCAGGGACTTCCAGTCCCTGGGTCCGCCCGCCCCCCTCACCCCTCTGTCGCCCGGTGGGCGAGCGAGCGCTTGCACAACCGCGGCGCCTTATCCGCCGTTTGCTCTCCGCGCGCAGCTCACCAGCAGTGACACTCTCCACGTGCGACGACACCCTCAACCCCCGGCGCCCCCCTCCCGCCGCCGTCGGGGAGTGACAACGCCGAAGACCTGTGCGCTTTGCGGGCACCTATGGCGATTCCGGATTCCGATTAAACGCCAACAGCGCCTCGGCGCACTCGTCGCACAGGGGCGCCTGTGCCTGCGGTTCCAGTTCCCGGTATGCGCGCTCGATCCCGTCGCGATCCAGCGTGCCGAGGTTCTCGCCGGCCGTGTACAGCAACTCGGATACCGTGTACGACGATAGTCCGCAGGCGCGGCACACTCTTGCGACGCGGTCACGTGCCTTCCTGCCGGCCGTCGGCCTCACCATATCCACGTAGAACATGAAAGCGGCGAAGATGAAGATGGGACACACGATCAGAATGCCCACCGTTTGCTTCTTCATCGCCATCGCCCCCGAACCGCCGCTGCCCGCGCGCCGGTCGTGTCCCAGCGCCACGCCCTGCGTTCGGCCACTATGCGCCCTCTGCAGGATGCTCCACCACCGCCTTCACAATCCCCTCGTCAAAGTAATTGCACCCCATTCCTGCGTCGACGACGATTCCCTGGGCGTTGATGCCGCTGGCCCGTTCGCTGAGCAGGAAGGCGGCCACGTGGGCGACCTCCTCCGTGTCGAGGTTGCGCTTGCGCAGCGTCGCCCGTTCGGCGAACAAGTAGTTGTCCACGTACCCAGGGATGCCGGCCGAGGCGCTCGTCTTCAGCAGCCCGGCACAGACCGCGTTGAACCGCACCTGCGAGAACTTGCTGAACGACTTGGCCAGGTGCACCACGGTGGAATCCAGCGCCGCCTTCACCGGCGCCATGTAGCCGTAGCTCTCCACCGCCATGCGCGTTGTCGAGATCGAGATGGTCACCACGGCCGCCCGCTCGTGCAGCAGCTCCTTAAACGCCCTGGCAATCTCAATCAGCGAGCAACACGAGATGCGCATACTCTGTAGAAACTGCTCCGGCGTGACCTCGTGAAAGACGCCCGTGTAGTTCTCATAGTCGGCATAGGCGACGGAATGTACCAGCCCGTCAATCCGCGCATGCTGCTTCCTTACAACCGCGGCCAGCGCCGCGATCTGTCGCGCATCCTGCACGTCGCACACGTGCACCTCGCGGTCGGGCAGCAGCGCGCCGACGGACTCCCGCAGGGCGGGCGTCTGCACACTGTAAATGACCTTCGCACTTTCGGCCTCCAGCACCCGCGCGACGTGGTAGGCGACGCTGCGCTTGTTGGCGACGCCGAAAACAACGACGACCTTGTTTGCGAGGTTCAGGAAGCTCACGTCGCGGGCCCCTTGCCCACCGTCATCATGCAGGCGAAGCTGACACGCACCGCCAGCTTGCCCTCGACGCTGACGCGCCCGGTGAGAAAGTATGCCTCGTCAAGCTGCTCGTCGAACTGCACCTCGATGCTGAGCGTCTGGCCCGGCAGCACCACCTGCTTGAAGCGCGCCTCCGTGATGCGCGTCAGCACGGGCACCCGCCGGTCCGCCGGTGAAATCCCGACGCGGTGCGCCAGCAGCAGCGCCCCCGTCTGGAAGGCCGCCTCGCACAGCAGCACCCCGGGCATGATCGGCTGACCGGGGTAGTGACCGCGGAAGAACTCCGCGTCCGGGTCAATCCGCTTCGTCGTCACCGCCCGGTCCGTCGTCAGCTCCACCACGCGGTCAATGAACAGAAACGGTGGCCGATGCGGAATCAGGGTGTAGATCGTGTCGTCCGTCATGGTGCCCGTCATCAGGTGACCCTCGCGGAAACGTGGGCGTGCAGGTAACTCTCCACCTCGTTGGCCACGATCACCCCGTAGTTGATCGCGCCCAGCCAGCCGGACATGATAATGCCGACCGAGCCGGTGTGGAACACCCCCGGCACCTCCCGCGGCAGGTCCGTACTGACCTGCAAGCCCTCGAACTTCGTACCGAAGGTGGCCCCCGCCAGGTGCCGGGTGTAGTGCTCGAAGGTCAGCGGCGTGGCCGCCTCGGCGTGCTCGATCCTCGCCCGCACGTCGGGCACGTACTTCTCCAGCGCCCGCGTGCTGTCGGCGATCAGCGCCTGCTTGGCCGCTTCGTACTGCCCGTCGTCAAGGTGGCGCCAGTCCTCGTAACGGGCGTTCATCGACGCCACGACGACGAAGCGGTTGGAGCCGGGCCGCAGCTCCGGCGGATACACCGAGAACGTCCGACTCGTCACCTGCCGGCTGCACAGGGCGTCCGCGTCGAACGTGGGTGCCTCCGAACTGAAGATCAGGTCCCCGATCGGCTCGATCGTCACCCCCGGCCGCAGGCCGAAGTACACCTGACAACTGCTGTTGTTAAGGCGCACCGTCTCCACCGCCTCGGCGAACTCAGGGCGGAGGTGCTCGCGCCCGATGAGCGTCAGGATCGTGGCCTTGAGGTTGGCGTTGGAGAGCACGGCGTTGCTTTCGATGCGCCGGCCGCGGACCACCACGCCCGCCCCCCGCCCCCCCTCGATGAGGATCCGTTCCGCCGCCATGCCGGTCCGCACGTCCACGCCGCGGCGCTCGAGCTCCGCCCGCATCAGGCGGACGAGCTTGTCGGTCCCGCCCTGGAAAATGTACACGCCCTTGTCCATGAAGTTGGAAAACACGATCCCGTACGTGAGTGCCGGGTCCTCCAGGTCGGACCCGTTGGCATAGGTGATCGGTTCCATCAGCAGCCGGACCACGTCGCTGCGGCCGGGAAAGTAGCGTGCAAAGAGGGCCCGCGTGCTCAACGTCTGGTCATCGTAGAAGTTCATGCCGCGGGCGGCGTCGAAAAAGCGCTGCACGACGTCCGGCGCGATGCCGAACCGCTGCGTCAGCAGCCGGGTGAAGTCGAGGCGGTCGAAGGTGGTTTCAAGCTGAAACTGCGGGTTGTCGAACCGGATGCGCTTCAGTTGGATGATGGAATCGGCGATCTCGCGCGTCCAGTACTTGCGACAGCTCTTGATCATGCCGGCCGGGAAGCCGTGCAGGGAAACGTCAAAGATGTGGTCGCCACGCCGGCGGAACCAGGTGGCCAGTCCGCCGCACTTGCTGTGCTGCTCCAACACCAATACCCGGCGCCCGGTGCGCGCAAGCTGGTTGGCCGCGGTCAGACCGGCGAGCCCCGCGCCGATCACGATCACGTCATAGTGCCCGGCCAGTTCTGCCGGAGAACTACTCATAAGCGTTCCTCAGTGTTGCCAGCACGATGACCAACCAGCTCGACGCGGGCCGCGTCCATGCACGCCCGACCGTGCGGCGTGTGAACCCCTCTCCCCCCGGGAGAGGGGCAGGGGTGAGGGCGGCGGCGGGGATCACACCCCCTGGCGCATCAGGATACTCCCCGGCGCCACGGAAGACTCCAGTTCCTCTCCCCCTCAGGGAACAGGAAACGGGGACGCAGCTCGTTTTCGTTTCGCTGGTTCCCGCTGAGGGGGGACGGCGTAGTCGGCGAGAGAAACTAGCTGCGTCCCCGCTTCTCACGATCTGGCCAGCACGTGCAGGTTCGCCATCCAGATCCCGCTCAATAGTGCTCCCACGATGCCCACCAGACCCTGGTCCGTGCCGCAGATGAACAGGTTGTCCAGCCGCGTTCGCCCGTCCCGCAGCTTCTGCGGTGCGCCGTACAGCGCTCCATTGAGGCGCCCGGTGAAGCGGTGGATCGTCCGCGGCGTGAACAGATCGCTATCCAGCACGTGCTCCCGAAAGCCCGGCGCGAAACTCTCCACACGAGTGCTGAGCCGCTCACACCACTCGCGCTTCGCCCGCGCGTACTCCTCGTCGCCCAGACCCGCCCAATCCTCGTAACGCGCCAGGGCCGTGCTGCGGATCACGCCTTCGGGCAGGTCTTCGTGCCGCTCGAAGTTGTTGGGGCAGCAGATCACGCCGCTACCCGTCTCCACCGGCCCGGACGGGCAGGCGTACGGAAACTGCTCCGCATCATTGAAAAAGACGACGGCGGCGTCAAGCCCGAAGTCGGCGGGCGGACGGTCCAGAATGGAAATCGCTTCGATGACCGAGAGGCGCCCCAGGTCCGCGGCGGCCGGCGGCTCCTTCACGTCCGAGCAGAGCCGCATCGTCTCGTAGTACCCCGCGCACGAGAACACCAGGTCACAGGGCAACTCCTCGCCCGATTCCAGCCGCACGCCGCGCACGCGCCCGCCGTGGACATCCAGCCGGGCGACGCCGTCTCCCAGCCGCAGTTGCCCGCCCGCGGCCTTGTACCGTTTCACCAGCGCGCCGATGAACCGCTGCACGCCGTCCCGCGGCCGGGCGAGCCCTTCGCAGAAGATGCTCTTGTACGTCGTGGCGAAGTGCACGAACTCCATGTCGTGCTCGCGCGCGCAGCCGTAGTACATGACCGGGCAGAGAATCATCTCCGCCAGCAGCGGCTCGCTGAGGTACTCGCGCAGCACCTGCCGCGCCGAGCCGGGCTCCACGTCGAGCCGCTTGTCGTCAAACGCCTCGACGTGCTGCGTCAGCCGGCGCAGGCGGTCCACCTGCCCCGGGAAGCGGTCGCGCACGTCACTGAAGAGCAACTCGATGTCATTGCTGAACCGCAGCGTGCAGCCGGGAAAGCGGATTTCCGACCAGCGCTGCGGGCAAAGGTCCAGCTCTTCGCGTGCCAACCGCAACTGGCTCAGCAGCTTGGGCAGCGGCGCTTGCTTGCGCCCGACCGGGACGTAGTTCGTCACGGCGTGCAGGCCGACGTCCATCCGCCGCCCGTTTCGCCAATAGTACGAGTTAAGCCCCCCGGGAATGCGGTGCTTCTCGACGATCAGAACGTGCTTGCCGAAGTGCGCCAACCGGATGCCCGCTGCCAGTCCGGACATCCCCGCGCCGATGATGACGACCTGTTCATCCACCATCCGCTTCTTCGGTCGTGCTTCCCCCCCGGCTTGGGTGCCGTGCTTTCGCGCGACAGCAGTCGCAGGGAAGCATGCCGTGGCACCGGGACCCCATGCCCACCCCCGCCTGCGGGCGGGTGAGGGCATGCCACCCAACCGTTTCGCCGCGAGCGCCGACTGCCCGGGCGTCTCGCCCTCCCTCAGGCGTGCCCCTGCAACTGCGGCCCCAGGTACGCCACGCAGCTCGCCAGTGAGGCCAGCTTGGGATAGTCCTCCTTCGGCACCTCGATGCGGTAACGCTTGCGCAGCTCCATCACGATGTCCAGGAAGTCCATCGAGTCCAGCTCCAACTGCTCCCGCAGAGGCACTTCATCCCGCACGTTGGAAAGGTCCGCGTCCGGCGCCACCAACGAGATGATATCGAGGACGATCTGTCTGATCCGCTGTTCTCCCATGGCCAGTTCTCGAACCTTCCGTTGCCCACGCACTCGCCTACCGCGAGTGCCCGCTCCCATCAGCCCCTGTAACGCCTGGTAATCACCGCCGAGTTCGTTCCCAGCATCCCAAAGGAGTTGTTCAGAATGTAATCCACTTCCGCCAGACGCTGCGGCCGGTCGATCACCAGGTTGCGCATCGCGCACTTCGGATCCAGCTCGGTGAGGTTGATCGTCGGGTGCACCAGCCCGTCCTCATAGGCCCCCAGGTTGCCGGCCAGCTCCAACGCCCCGGCCGCCCCCATCGCGTGCCCGATGAAACTCTTGGTGTTATTGACGTACACCGTCTCGCAGTCGCCGAACACCTCGTTGATCGCAATGACCTCCTGCTCATCCCCCACCGGGGTGGCCGTCGCGTGCGTGTTGATGATGTCGATGTCCTTCGGTTCCATCCCCGCCCGCTCCAGGGCCAGCCGCATGCAGGCCGCCACCGTGCCGGGCTCGGGCACCACCGGGTCGGCCGCGTCGGAGTTCATCGCGTACCCGGCCACCTCGGCCACAATGGAAGCGCCGCGGCGTAGCGCGTCCTCCAGCCGCTCCAGCACAAACACGCACCCGCCTTCCGACACCACGATCCCGTTACGTTTCAGATCAAACGGCCGGGACGCCTTCGTGGGGTCCTCGTGCTCCGCCAAGGCTCCCTCGCTGGCGAAGCTCGCAAAAATCCCGAACGACCCTGTCGCCTCCGACACGCCTCCGCCCAAAGCTACGTCCACCTCACCCAGCCGCAGCATCTGCACGCCCTGGATGAGCCCCGCGTTCCCGGCTGCACACGCCGCCCCGATCGTGTAATGGGGCCCGTGCAGCTTCAGGTTCAGCGTCACTTCCCCCGCCGGGTTATTCGCCACCGTCCGCGGGTTGTGGTGGTGGGACCAGCAACGAGTGTCATAATCGTGCTGCCGAATCACGTCAATTTCGTTCTCCGTCTCCACCGTCCCGTGTTCCGTGATCCCCAGGAACACCCCCACCCGGTCCGCATGAAGCCGTTCCCGCGGCAGCCCCGCCCGCTGCAAGGCCTCGTGGCAGCAGTAGATGGCGGTCGCCCCCGCCCGGGTGCCTCGCCGGCGCTCCTTCGCCCCCTGATACTTGCGTTCGTCGAACCGGCAGACGCCCGCCAGCACGGGGCCCATGAACCTAACCTCGATCCTGGTGATCCCGGAAACCCCCGTCAGCAACGCGCGCCGGAACTCCTCCGGCGTGTTCCCGTTCGGGGCCGCCAAACCCACCCCCGTAATCACCACCCGGTCCGTATACGCCATGCCTGCTTGCCAGAACCCGGCTCGAACCCCTGCCGCCTACGTCGGCCCCCGCTGGGCCGGCAGCCCGAGCAGCGTATGGTAACAGATTCAACCGCGAAGGGAACGCCGCCGCTCCGTTGAGTTGGCGACGCACCCCCCCAGAGCCTTAGTGGCTTGCGCGGGCAGGGCACCCCGTCGGCAACGGGGGACGGCCGGCCGGCTCAGGCACCCCCTCGCCCCGGAGCCATGCTGCCAGCCGCGCGAAACCCTCCTGGGTCGACACCTGCGGCGTATATCCGAAATCCCGGCGCGCCGCATTGATGTTAAAATAGTAAGTATGGGAAAGCTGGGTGGCCAGGAAGCGAGTCATCCACGGCCTCTCTCGGCGCCGAGTGACCCAGTGAAGCATCTCGAGCCAGACTCCCACGCGCCGCGCGGTTCGATAGGAGACAACCCGCCCCACAGGTGGGACGCTGGCCGCCGCCAGAATCTGCCCGAGCCACTCCCACAGCACGACCGGTTCACCCTGACTGACGAAGTATGCCCGCCCCGCGCATGGGGCTCCTGGCGCCAGCGCGTCAGCCGCGAGGACGTGCGCCCCGGCCGCGTTGTCCACATACGTAATGTCCACGCGGTTCCGACCGTCTCCGACCTGCACCAGTCGGCCTGACCGGGCCAGTGCCAGCAGAGCTGGAATCAGGTGGGGGTCACCCGGTCCCCAGACCAGGTGTGGCCGCAACGCCATCGTCGCCAACGCCGGACCGTTTGCGGCAAGCACCAGACGCTCCGCGGCCGCCTTCGTCTCAGGGTAGGCCGCAAGGTACCGCCGCGGATACGGCTGGGATTCGTCCACCCCCTCGAAGCTCGCCTCGCCGAAAACGACGCTGGGCGAACTCGTGAAGACCAGCTTCCGCACGCCGGCCGCCCGGCAGGCGGCGATGACGTTCCGCGTGCCCTCGACGTTGATGGCCCAGTAAAGCTGCCGCGGGCCCCAGATGTCGGCCAGCGCCGCCGTGTGGAACACGGTGTCCATGTTCCGGCAGGCGTCCAGCACGTCCGCCGCGGCGCGAATGTCCGCCTGGATCGTTCGGATGCCTTCCCGGGCGAGGGCCGGGTAGTCCCGCCGGCCCAACACGGTTACGTCATCGCCCCGGGCGCGCAGCATCCGCGCGATCCGACTACCGATGAAACCACCACCTCCCGTCACCAGTGCTTTCATGCGCGCTCGTCAGCTCGGGCACCCTGGTCGCTCGGCAGCCCGTCGAAGATCGGTCAGGCGGCAGTCGATGCCCGCCGGTGCGATGCGCGAGCTGCCGCGTACGCCGGCCGCCGGGGGCTGACGCTACTTCTTCGGCAGGCGTTTGACCGCCCACGCCGCCAGTGCCTCTCGGTCAATCTTCGCGTTATGCCGCACGTCCACCGGCAGCGCACGCCGGAACAGAAAGTCACGCACCGGCCGCGTCACCTCTTGGACGCTCGCCAACGCGGACAACTGCCGCCGCAGCACCTCCGCGGCCCGCCGGCTGGGGTACTGCCCGGGCAACGGTTCCACCACGACCGCCGGCCGGGCCTCGCCCTGCCTGCCCACGCGTACCAGGGCACAGCGCCGCACGGCCGGGTGGGCGTTGAATACGCCTTCGCTCGCCACCGAGTACAGCGGGCCCTGCCGCGTCTCCACCCGGTGGGCTTTCCGGCCGCAGAACCAGATACGCCCGTCGTCGTCAAGGTATCCGACATCCCCCATCCGGTGCCAGACTTCCGGTCCGTCGTGAATCTTGGCGGCCCGGGTCGCCTCTGGCCGGCCGTAGTAGGTGCGGGTCACGACCTCACCGGCCACCACGATCTCGCCGATCTGACCCCGCGGTACCTCCAGCCCGTCCGACCACGCCTCGATCGGCTCGTCGCTGACGCGGATGAACCGCACGCGAATGTCCGGAACTGGTCGACCGACGCACGTCCCCGCTCCCCGGGCGCTGCGCTCAACGCATCCGCGCAGCACTTCGCGGCCGGTGATCGTCGCCACCGGCAAAGCCTCGGTAGCCCCGTACGGCGTGTGCACTTCGGCGTCCGGCGGCAGCACCTGCCGCAACCGCTCCAGCAGTCGCCACGACACGGGCGCCCCGGCGATCAGGATGCGTTTCAACGGTGACAACGTCCGCCCAGCGGCCGCACAGTAGGTGCTCACGCGGTCCCACAGTGCCGGCGAGCCGAAGCTCGACGCGGCTCCGTGGTCCTGGATGGCCGAGATGATCTTGAGCGGATCCGCGCGACCCGGATGCGAAGCGTCCATGTCGGGAATGACGCACGTCATACCCATTCCCGGCCCGAACAACGCGAACAGCGGAAACGTCGCCAAATGCACCTCGCCCGCTTGCAGGCCATAGAGCGCCTGAATCTGCCGAACCTGGGCGTCGAAGATGCCGTGCGTAAAGACGACCCCCTTCGGGGCCCCGGTGGCACCGCTGGTGAACAGGATGGCCGCCGGCTCGTCAGGTCGCGTTTCCGCCGGCGTGCAGCGCGAGTTCTGGCCGTGAACAAGTTCCGCTAAGGTCGGTCCTCGCCAGCCGAACCGGCGTCCAACCGTCACCCGCGGTCCGATGGTGCGGAAGGCAGCCGGGCGAAGCAGGCTCAGCACGTGGCCGGCCGGGATGCCGATCAGTGCCTGCGGAGCCACGCCGGCCACGCACTCGACCATCCGCCGCACGCCGAGCCCTGCATCGATCAGCACCGGCAGCGCCCCGATCTTGAACACCGCGAACGTCAGGGCGACGAAATCCAGACCCGGGCGCACCATCATCAACACCCGCATGCCGCGTTCGATGCCCGCCTCGGCCAATCCCGCGGCACACGCGTTGGAGCGCTCCTCAAGCTCCGCGAAACTCCAGGACGTGTACCCTCCCCCACCCCACCGCCCGCGCCGTCGAGCCACGACGACGGCCGGGCGATCGCTCAGACGCTCGGCTATGTCGGTCAACCGCCGCGCGATGTTGCAGGACACCGGCCCGGCAGTGGCTGGGGCGACGCCTGCATCGGGCTGGGCAGTGGTCACACTCATCGACGTTCCATCACCTGGACGCCAGTAGGTGCCGCAGCAAGGGCGGGAGGCAGGATACGCCCGCGCACAGGGGCTGTCGATGCTGGCGGAGGCATGGCGCCGCGACAAATGACATCGCCCGGGGCTCCCCGCGTCAGCGCTCCCGCTGTATAACTCGCTGTCCCGCTATGGTTCTTGATGGGGATTGACCGTGCCTTACGCCGACATGCAGGAATTCGTCGCGGACCTGGACGCTCGCGGCTGGCTGGCGCGGGTGGGCGTCGAGGTTGACCCGATCCTGGAGACTGCGGCCATCGCGGAGCGGCAGAGCAAGCTGCCAGCCGCCGATGGCCTGCCGCCGCCGGTGACTGATCCGGTGCATGGCCGGTGCGGCGGGCACGCGCTGCTGTTCGAGCGCGTGCAGGGCTCGGCCATCCCCGTGGCCATCAACCTCTTCGGCAGCTACGCCCGCATGCGGCTCGCGCTGGGCGTAGACAGCTTCGACGAGCTAGCGCAACGCGCCCGCGAACTCATCAAACCGCAGATGCCGACCACGTTCATCGAAAAGATGAAGAAGCTGCCCGAGCTGGCGAAGCTGGCCGGCTTCGCGCCGCGATCGGTCCGCCGCGGCCAATGCCAGGAAGTCGTCCACACCGACGATGCCAACCTGCTCGACCTGCCCGTGATTCAATGCTGGCCGCATGACGGCGAACCGGGCTACGGGCTGAAGCCGGCCGAGAGTCGCGACGGCACCGGGCGGTACTTCACGCTGGCGGCCGTGGTGACGCAGCCGCCGGGCGGCGGGCCGGTCAACCTGGGCATGTACCGCGTGCAGGTCTTCGACCGCAAGCTGGCGGCCGTGCACTGGCACCTGCATCACGACGGCGCCCGCAACTTCCGGGCTTACCGCGCGCAGAACGAACGTATGCCAATCGCGCTCGTCCTGGGCGGTGAGCCCGTGCTGCCCTTCGCCTCGACGTGCCCGCTGCCGCCCGACGTCAGTGAACTGCTGTTCGCCGGGTTTCTACAAGGTAGCGGCATCGAGATGGTGCCCGCCCGCACAGTACCGCTCGAAGTACCGGCTCGGGCGGAAATCGTCGTCGAGGGCTGGGTGGACCCGCAGCGGACGCTGCTGGAAGGACCGTTCGGCGACCATACGGGTTTCTACTCGCTGGCGGATCACTACCCGGCGCTCACTGTCACCGCCATCACGCACCGCGCGCAGCCCGTGTATCCGGCGACCATTGTCGGCCGACCGCCGATGGAGGATTACTACCTCGGCAAGGCCACGGAACGCCTCTTCCTGCCGCTGCTGCAGATGCTCATTCCCGACCTGATTGACTACGACCTGCCGATGTTCGGGGCGTTTCACAACTGTGTATTCGTGCAGATTCGCAAGGAATACCCGTTGCAGGCCCGCAAGGTGATGAACAGCATCTGGGGCGCCGGCCAGATGATGTTTTCGAAGATGATCGTCGTTGTGGACGACTATGTAAACGTCCACGACGAACAGGACGTGCTCTTTCACCTGGCAGCCAACGTGGACTGGCGGCGGGACATCATGGTCGTGGACGGCCCCTGCGACATTCTCGACCACGCCACGCCGCAGTACGGTTCCGGCGCCAAGATCGGCATCGACGCCACCCGCAAAATCCCCGGCGAGGGCACCGTCCGCGACTGGCCCGCGCCGCTGGAAATCAGCGAGTCCATCCGCGCGCGCGTGCAGGAACGCTGGCGTGAGTATGGATTCGAGTGATCCGGGATTATTCACCATCCCGGTGCTGATAGCATAACGCGTCGCGGCGGGGGCATTCAAGGGCGAGATCGGGGGTTGACGGCCGGAAGCAGGCCTGCGGGACGGCGCTGCGGGCAGACCGCCCCCTACCCCCACAGCCCGCACGGGGCCGGGGAGAGTGCCGGGGGCCGGGTTGTCGAGGGAATCACTCACGCAGGACGAGGCTCAAATGCGCATGCCGTGGCGGCGACATCCAACGCCGCGGTCGCGGCGGCCGTCCCCAGACGCACTCGGCACCACGCCGCCCGGTCGGCAGACGGTGCGGTTGCCACCACCGCTCAAGCCGCGCCAGCAGCCGGTCCCACAACACCCCCGCCGCGCGGGCCACGTCCACGA
>JAKQDH010000025.1 GCA_029558835.1 Planctomycetota bacterium
GCTGATCGGAGCGGAGCACCGGTGGCTCTTCTGGGGGAGCCTGCTCGGCGGCGGGATTTTTCTGGCGTGCTGCGACTGGGTGGCCCGCGGGCTCATCTTCCCGGCGGAGGTGCCGGTGGGGATCATCACGGCCCTTCTCGGCGGCCCCTTCTTCCTCTGGCTCCTCATCCGCGGCCGCTCCAGCCGGTACTTTATGTGACCGGCCGTCGAGCCGCGGCCGCGCCCGCCGCGTCCGCCGGACGGGGCGGGGGAATACAGCCCTGTCTGGCGATTGGCCGCGCCCGCCGGGCGCGGCCTACTGCGCGGGGAGGACCAGGGCTTCGGCGACAAGTTCGCAGACGGTCTTGATGGCGACGCCCAGTTTGTACTCCTTGTTCAACTCGGAGAGTTGGTCCATGCAGTTGTGGCACGGCGTGGCCACGACCTTTGCGGCGGTGGCGCCGATCTGGTCCGCCTTGATCCGGCCGGCTTGCAGACGACGCTGGGCGTAACGGGTCATGGCCAGCTGGCCGCCCCCGCCGCCGCAGCAGAAATTCTTCTCCCGGTTGGGCGTCATCTCGACAAAATGCTGAACGGCGTGTCGGAGAACGAAACGCTGCGCCTCCACCACGCCGCCGAGGCGCACCAGGTTGCACGGATCGTGGAGCGTCACCGGCTCAGTGTGCTTCGACGGATCCAGCGTGATCCGGCCGTCGCGGATGTACTCCGCCAGCAACTCCAGCACGCTCCGCACCCGGAAGGGGTAGCGCTTCGACAGCCACTCGGGCGCCGCCCAGCGGTTGGCGTTGAAGCCGTGGCCGCACTCGCCCAGGATCAGCTCCTGGCAGCCGAGGCGCTCCACGGTCCGCACCAGCCGGTCCGACAGCTCGCCGGCCACCGGCGCCTCGCCGCTGTACAATCCGTAATTGGTCACGTCGTAGTAGTCGGTGGCCAGCGTCCAGCTCTCGCCGGCGGCGTAGAATACCTTGCCGGCGGCCAGCAACGACAGGGGAAAGAATTTCGGCTCGCGCGGGTTGACGGTGTAGAGCATCCGCGCGCCGTGGAGGTCGAGGGGCATCCGGGCGGTCGGGTCGCCGGTTTCGGCCTGCAGCTCCTCCTCCAGCCACTGCACCGTTTCCACCCAGTCGTTCTGGGCGATGCCCATGTTGTTGCCGGTGGTGTACGCG
>JAKQDH010000048.1 GCA_029558835.1 Planctomycetota bacterium
GGAGCCTATTGACCTTTCCGATCCGTCCTGACCGATGCCTGTCGTCATCCATTTTTCACGAGGAGTTTCGCCTGTGCCGTCTGTCCAAGTGGACCACTATGGCCGCACATCACTGGCCCATGATCGGGCGCAAATTGACACGGGGCTTTGGGGGCTGGTGGCGGTTCTGGCGCTGGTGACGGCGGTGGTCTTTGGGCGGCAGCTGTTGAGACCGGTGCCGACGAGCACGCCGACGGCCAGCCCCACCTGGACGCAGGAGGCGACGGCCGAGCTGTCGCCGACCGAGGGGGCGGCTACCGCGACGCTGGCGATCCAGCTTCCGACGTCCACCGCAACGCCCTACCCGGGCGGCGCGATCTATGTGGTCACGCCGGAGGCAGGGGCGGCGGGCTGGGTGGCGAGCGACGAGGGGCGCGGCAACCACCTGGGGGACTCGTACCTCTACACGGGCGTGTTCGACGGCGTGGTGTACCACGGTGTCTTCCAGCTCGACCTCTCGGCGGTACCGCGGGGCGCGACGATCCACACGGCAGCGCTGGAGCTGACCGGGCTGAACGGGCAGCGGCTGGGCACGGGCGGCGCGTGGCAGGTGCGCGCACTGGTCCGCGCGGCGGACGAGGAGTGGAGCCGCAAGACGTTCCAGGATGTGCACAACGCGGAGGTGCTCTGGACGCTGCTGCCGGCGATGGTGGAGGGCGAGCTGGCGCCGGGCCAGGTGAACCGCTTTGAGCTGGCGCGGAGCGAGATCGGGGAGATTGAGCAGAGGCTGATCGACCAGCACTATACGCTGTCGTTCCGGATCGACGGGCCGATCGGTGGAGCGAACAATGTGTTTGCGTGGGACACGGGGTACGCGGCCGCCACGCAGGGGCATGCGCCGCGGCTGGTGCTGAGCGTCGGGCCGCCGCCCAAGACGCCGCTGCCGACGGGGACGCCGCCATACGTGGTGGTGACGAGCACGCCGACGCCGGCGAACGTGCTGACGGCCGAGGCGCGCGGGCGGACGGCGACGGCAGTCGCGACCAGGCTCGGGCAGCCGACGCCGACGTCGATCTATGAGTGGACGGCGACGCCGCCGCTGGTGGTGACGAGCACGCCGGTGCCGCGCAACGCGGCGACGGCGACGATGGCGGCGAGGGTGGCGACGGCGATCGCCTTCACGACGGGCACCTTTACGCCGACGCCGGCCTTCCAGGTGACGGCGACGGGGACGCCGGCGGCGATCCCGTATGGGGAGCTGACGATCGTCCCGAGCCCGGAGCCGACGCCGTCGCCCGCCTTTCCGCCGGCGCTGCGGGGGATGATCCTGTTCGAGTCGAACCGGGCGGGGAGCCTGGGCCCATGGGCGATGGACGGGCAGGGGTCCAGGGTCGCCTGGCTGACGGCGCGGTGGCCGTACGAGGCCGCCGGCGCCCGGGAGGCGGTGTCGCCGGACGGCACGCAAGTGGTGTATGCCGGGCGCTCGGAGAACCGCCCGGCGGTGATGGTGCGGCCGGTGGGCTCCCTGGAGGGCACGGCGCTGACGGTACTGGACGAGGGCAGCGCCTCGGAGCCGGTCTGGTCGCCCACCGGCAACTGGGTAGCCTTCATCGCGACGGCGAATGGGCGCGGGGTGCTGTGGGTGGTGCGCTCCGACGGCAGCGACCGCCGCCAGGTGACCTCGACGGGCGAAGGGAGCGCGAGCCACCCAAGCTTTTCGCCGGACGGCACGCGGATCGCGTACGCGCTGGCCGATGCGGCGGGCCGGCGGCAGATCTGGTCGCTGGCGCTGGACGGGACGGGGAAGCAGGACCTGAGCCGGAATGAGTATGATGAGTGGGCGCCGGTGTGGGCGAAGTAGGGCGGGATTCCATTCCCGCCGATTGTGGGCGGGATTCCATTCCTGCCGATTGTAGGGCGGGATTCCATTCCCGCCGATTATAGGGCGGGATTCCATTCCCGCCGATCGTAGGGCGGGATTCCATTCCCGCGGATTGTAGGGCGGGATTCCATTCCCGCCGGCGGCAGCCGGGTATGGAAACCCGGCCTACAAGACGGAGAGACGAGGCGCAGCGCACCAAGAGGACGGCGACTGCCGTTGAAAGCAGGATAGTGGCATGGAGCTGAGTAGTTATGTGAAGACGTTGTGGCGGTGGGCCTGGCTGATCGCCCTGGGCGTGGCGGTGGCGCTCGGGTCGACGTTCCTGGCCGTGCGCGAGCAGCCGCCCACCTACCAGGCGTCGACTACGCTCGTGGTGGGGCAGATCCTGCAGCAGCAGCAGCCGACCTACACAGATATCTATACCGCGCAGGACCTGGCGCAGACGTATGCCACGATCGCTGCCCGGCGCACGGTGCGCGAGGCGACGATGAAGGCCCTCGGGCTGACGTGGCTGCCGGAGTACTCGGCGACGCCGGTCGCGAACACGCAGCTCCTGGAACTGCGGGTGGTGGACACCGACCCGGAGCGTGCGGCGGCGGTGGCGAACGAGCTGGCGAACCAGCTGATCCTGCAGAGCCCGGGCAGCCGCAGCGCGGAGGAGGCGCAGCGGCAGGGCTTTGTCCGGGCGCAGCTGGACGACCTGGAGGCGTCGATCGAGGCGACCAAGGCGGAGATTGCGCGCCAGCAGGCGGCGCTGGCCGGCATGTTCAGCGCACGGGAGATTGCCGACACGCAGAGCCAGATCGCGGCGCTGCAGCAAAAGCTGTCGAACGACCAGACGAACTATGGGCAGCTGCTGGCCTTCCTGGGCGAGGGCTCGGTGAACTCGCTGTCGATCGTCGAGGCGGCGGTGGTGCCGTCGGCGCCGAGCGGGCCGGGCAAGATGCGCACGCTGCTGATGGCGGGGGCGGTGGGGCTGGTGCTGGGGGTGGCTACGGCGTTCCTGCTGGAGTACCTGGACGACACGATCAAGACGCCGGAGGACATTGAGAAGACGGCGCGGCTCACGACGCTGGCGGGCATCAGCCGGATCCCAGGGGCGAAGCCGGAGGAGCGGCTGATCACCGTCAAACACCCCAAGTCGCCTATCTCGGAGGCGTACCGCGTGCTGCGCACCAACCTGCAGTTCTCGAGCCTCGACCGCCCGATACGGACGCTGGTGGTGACGAGCCCGAATCCGACGGAGGGAAAGAGCACGACGGTGGCCAACCTGGGGGCGGTGATGGCGCAAGCGGGCAAGCGGGTGATCATCGTCGACAGCGACCTGCGCCGGCCGGTGCAGCACCGCATCTTTGGCGTCGAGAACCGGGAGGGGCTGACGGAGGCGCTGCTGCAGCCGGAGCTGCTCACCGACGGGCAGCTCAAGGTGACGGGGGTGGAGAACCTGCGCCTGCTGAACACGGGGGCACTGCCGCCGAACCCGTCGGAGCTGCTGGGCTCGCATAGGATGGGCCAGCTGGTCGAACGGCTGAAGGAGGAGGCGGACGTGATCCTCTTCGACAGCCCGCCGGCGCTGGCGGTGACGGATGCGTCGGTCCTGGCGATGCTGGCGGATGGCGTGCTGCTGGTCCTGGATACGGGCCGGACGAGGCGCAGCGCGGCCAAGGAGACGGCGGAGCGGCTGCGCCAGGTGGGCGCCAACGTGCTGGGCGCCGCGCTGAACCGGCTGAAGCCGGGGCGGAGCGGCTATTACTACTACTATTACTACTATTCGCAGGATGGGTCGAAGCGGCGCAAGAAGAAGGGGCTGCGCCGGTGGCTGACGAAATGAGGGCGGCTGTGCGCCGGGGAGTGAGGGGTAGGCCGAATGGGTCATGAGAGCAGCCGCTTCTTGATCACGGGCGGGGCGGGCTTTGTCGGGTCGCACCTGGCGGAGGCCCTGCTGGCGCAGGGGCACGCGGTGACGGTGGTCGACGACCTGTCGACGGGGCGGATGGAGAACATAGCGCCGCTGGCAGGGCAGCCGGGCTTTCGATTTGTCATCGACACGATCGAGAACGAGGTGGTGATGGACCGGCTGGCCGGGGAGTGCGACACGATCGTGCACCTGGCAGCCGCGGTCGGGGTCGAGCTGGTGGTGCACGACCCGGTGCGCACGATCGAGACGAACATCCTGGGCACGCGGGCGGTGCTGCAGGCGGCGAAGCGGTACGGCTGCAAGGTGCTGCTGGCATCCACGTCGGAGGTGTATGGGCGGGGGGTGCGCGTGCCCTTCTCGGAGGAGGACGACCGGGTGGAGGGGCCGACGACCAAGTCGCGCTGGTGCTACGCGGCGTCGAAGGCGGTGGACGAGTTCCTGGGGCTGGCGTACCACCGGCAGTATGGGTTGCCGGTGGTGATCTTCCGGCTGTTCAACACGGTGGGGCCGCGGCAGTCGGGCCGCTACGGGATGGTGGTGCCGCGCTTTGTGCGGTGGGCGATGGAGGGGGAGCCGCTGGCGGTGTACGGGGACGGCAGCCAGACGCGCTGCTTCCTGCACGTGGCGGATGCGGTGCGGGCCATCGCGGCGCTGGCGGCGTGCCCGGAGGCGGTGGGGCAGGTGTACAACGTCGGCTCGACGGAGGAAGTGTCGATCCTCGAGCTGGCGCGGCGGGTGCTGGACCGGGTCGACCGGTGGCGCGCGGAGCAGGGCCTGGGCGGCGCTCCGGGGCAGCCGGCGAGCGGGGCGCGGATCCGGCTCATCCCGTACGAGGAGGCGTACGAGGCGGGGTTCGAGGATATGCAGCGGCGGGTGCCCGACACGAGCAAGATCCGGCGCGCGACGGGCTGGGTGCCGGAGAAGGGGCTGGAGGAGATACTGGGGGACGTCGTTGGAAGCATGAAGTGACAAGTGACAGGTGAGAAGTGACCAGGGCAAGTTGCAGGTGACAAGCCAGGCCGCGCGCATGGGACTTGACAGCACTTGGCGCTCCGAGTAGAATAGAGACCAGGGGGATCAAGATGGATATGCTGCAAACCACCGAGGTGCCTTCTGGAGCGGTTCTTGAGCGCATCGACGCCATCCTACGTGAGCTGCTGGAGCTGCGGCAGACCGTCGCAGCGCAAGGCCGGGCGGCTCGTGGGAACCAGGCAGCGGAGCTCTTTGGGGCATTGGGCCGCGGCTCCTGGGAGGAATACAACCTCGACCTGGATTGGCAGCGGCTCGACTCATGAGCGCGCCGCTGTCGACCTTTTCGGGTGACTCCCTGTACCTCGATACCACGGTCTTTTATGCCCTGCTGCGCGGCATCGAGCCCGCGGCGCAGACCTTGTTCGCACGAATCGAGAACGGGGAACTGAGGGCCTACACCTCAGTCTTGACCTTCGACGAGTTGGCGTACCGGATGCTCCTGGCGCTGATACGCGACCAGTATGGGCCCTCGCCCCTTGACCGGCTTCGGGACCAAGAGCGGCAGATGATTGAGGCGTTCTACCCACTGGTAGCTCCCCGCCTGCACCAACTCCGGACTTTTCCCAACCTCGTTCTCGTGGACGTTGCGCCCTCCGACCTCGACGCGATGGACGAGGCAATGCTGACCTTCCACCTCCGGCCGCGGGACGGCCTCCACATGGCGGCGATGCGGAAGAGCGAGTGCCAGGATCTCGTCAGCCACGATCCTGACTTTGACCAGGTGCCCACAGTCCGCCGTTACACGCTCTAGCCTGCAGGCACGCCTGCCGGCGTCGAGAGGGAGACGCGGGCCCCACATCCTCGAATGCACAAGGCTCAAGTGACAGGTGACAAGGGGCAAGTCGCCTCGGTCGGAGACCTTCGGCGATCATGATGGAGGGAGGACAGAGCGCGGGCTGGTGAGCCGGTATTTGGTGACGGGGGCGGCGGGGTTTATCGGCAGCAAGGTGGCGGAGCTGCTGCTGGCGCACGGGCACGAGGTGGTCGGGGTGGACAATCTGAACGACGCCTACGATGTCCGGCTGAAGGAGTGGCGGCTGCTGCGGCTGGAGGGACAGGCCGGCTTCACGTTCCTGCGCCTGGACATCTGCTCGCGGGAGGCGATGGCGGAGCTGCGGGGGCAGCTGGCAGCCCGGGGGAAGCCCGCTGTGGAGGGCGTGATCAACTTGGCAGCGCGGGCCGGGGTGCGGCAGTCGCTGCGGGACCCGTGGGCGTACGTGGATGCGAACGTGACCGGGACGCTGAACCTCCTGGAGCTGTGCCGCGAGCTGGGGGTGGGCAAGATCGTGCTTGCCTCTTCGTCGAGCCTGTATGGGGCGCGGAACCCGCTGCCGTTCCGGGAGGATGCGAACACGGACGGGCCGCTGTCGCCCTACGCTGCGTCGAAGAAGGCGGCGGAGGCGATGTGCTACAGCTACCACCACCTGTATGGGCTGGATGTGACGGTGTTCCGCTACTTTACGGTATTCGGGCCGGCCGGGCGGCCGGACATGAGCCCGTTCCGCTTTGTGCAGTGGGTCTCGGAAGGGCTGCCGGTGCTGGTGTACGGCGATGGGCGGCAGTCGCGCGATTTCACGTATGTGGACGACATTGCGCGGGGCACGATTGCCGGGCTGAGGCCGCTGGGCTACGAGGTGATCAACCTGGGCTCGGACGCGCCGGTGATGCTGATGGACGCGCTGCGGCTGATCGAGGAGCTGACTGGGAAGGAGGCGCGGCTGCGGTTTGAGCCGTTCCACCCCGCCGATATGGAGGCGACGTGGGCCGATATCGGCAAGGCAGAGCGGCTGCTGGGGTGGCGGCCGAAGACGAGCTTCCGGGACGGGATGGCGGCGCTGGTTGCGTGGTACCGCGAGAACCGGGAGTGGGCGCGACTGGTGGAGACGGGGGGGTAGACCGGACGGGTCTGGGAGGCCCGGCGGATCTTTTTCGCAACTGGACGAGACCTGACAGGCCCGCGAGACCTGCCAGGTCTTTTTTGCGGCCCCAAGTTGCGGGCCGGTCTCCTGACCGGCCCGCCGGCGTGGTCCGGAGACCACGCCGGAACACCATTCTCCACGTTCCGGGCCGGTCTCCGACCGGCCCGCCGGCGTGGTCCGGAGACCACGCCGGAACACCATTCTCCAGGTTCCGGGCCGGTCTCCTATTAGCGATACTTGATGCGGATCACCCGATGGGGTAGACTGCAATGCACGTGGTAGGCGTTGCTTGCAGGCCTAACCCCATCGGGGACCCGCTTGGGGAAAGAGGACCGTCGGTCTCCAGCGCTGTGAGC
>JAKQDH010000055.1 GCA_029558835.1 Planctomycetota bacterium
GCGAGGGTGCTGGAGACCTGCCGCCGGGACGGCCGCAAGGTGCGGCTGGTGCTGGGCGACACCGGCACTGGCGCGAGCTGGCTCGACGAGTTCGACGTGGTCGGCACGGTCGGCCGCTCGACCGGCCTGCTGAAGGTGCCGCTGCTCGTCGAGCCGGGCGAGGCGGCCGGCACGGCCATCCTCTGTGCGCATGTGCTGGCACTGATGGACTGGGACACCGGCCTGCCCCTGTACCGCCACCCGCGCTGGCAGCCGCCGGAACTGCGCATCCGCGCCAGTGATGACGATGTCCGTCCCTGGGCCGTGGTGCTCCACGAGCAGCCCGTGGCGACCTTCGACGACATCGGCAAGGCCGGTGCGTACCTCGCGTTCATGCGGGGGGCGAGCGTCGAGCCACGCGTGTTCCGCTGAGCCATCCGGTCGAACGTTCGAGACCCTTCAGACGGCGCGATCCAGATCCACTCCAGGCCGTCACCCCGCACGCCCCCGGTCCAGCACCGGGGGCGTACCTGCTTCCGAGACTGCGAACAGGGCGACGGGCGCTCAGCGTCCGGTCAGGGACTGCACCTCACGCTCGATCAGCCAGTGCAGGAAGCGGGTGTCATCGGAGTGGCCCCAGTAGTGGGCCTTGCAGCGGCGGACGTAGGCCTGCAGGTCCGCGACGCTGCGGATGGACCCCGGCTCGATGGCGGTGATGCGGGCCAGCCGCGTCCGTTCGGGTCGGGTCAGTCGAAGCTGGTTTCCGGATCGCAGCATGTCGGGTCGGCCTTGTCGGGAAGCCGCGCATCTTCGCGTGCCTGCGCAGGTCTGTGCACATCCTCTGCTGCCCGCGGCGAAGAAATTTCTGCAGTGACAGCTGAGTGCTTCTGCGGTGTCACTTTTGCGGTCTGCCCGCCAAGACATCCGGGCAGGCCGTGGCCCAGCCACAACGGCGCGGACACGCGCAGTGCGGTCATGCGAACCGTGCCACCTCCCCGCGCACCGATGCCCGACCAAGGCACGGACCCTGGCGCCCTTTGCGCGGGCAAGCGCGGCAAAGGCTCTGTCGCTGGCACCACCCTGGTTGAATCCACGGCGCCGATGGCGCAGACTTGCCGGGCTCACACCCACTCCCGACAGGAGTGTTTCCGATGCCGACCGAACCGGCGGCAGCGGCGTCGCAGTCGTTACCTGCCTCGGATGATCATCTGAGCCACCGTGCCGGCCACGTTCCGTCGTGTGTCTGCACATCCTTCCCTTGCGGGGACACCAGTCCCCACCGGGAACGGCGTTCCCGTCTTC